>JADGRO010000042.1 GCA_017880905.1 Methylotenera sp. | reverse complement strand
TGGTATGTGATTCCTACGTTGCCGATGTTCTTGTTGTTCCCTTATTTGTTGCCCAAGTTAGGCTTTTGGCCAACGTTATCGAGCTGCGTCGTCGTGACTTTGGTGATTTTTTATGTCTACGCGCTTGTTCTAAAAGGTTTCGGTATTGACTTGTTATGAGCGAGTTGAAGCGCTGGGATATTTTCTGCAAAATCGTCGATAACTTTGGCGATATCGGCGTCTGCTGGCGCTTAGCGCGGCAGTTGCACGTTGAGCACGGCTTGCAGGTGCGTTTGCGGATAGATAGTTTAGAGATTGCGCAAGCAATCATCCCCAGTATAAATATCTTAGAAAACCGGCAAATCTGCGATGAAATTAGCATCGTAAAATGGGATGAGTTTGCTGATTTTGGTGATGCTGCAGAAGTGGCGATCGAAGCTTTTAGTTGTGGTCTGCCACCTGCTTATTTAGCAGCGATGTCGCGACAAAAATCTAAATGGATTAATTTAGAATATTTATCCGCCGAGCCGTGGGTGGCAGATTTTCACGGTAAACCTTCACCGCAACCAGAATATGGCTTAACACGCTATTTTTACTTCCCTGGCTTTACAGAAGCTACAGGTGGTTTGCTTCGCGAGTACGATATTCTTGGTCGTCATTCCGACGAAAGTCGGAATGACGGAGATGGAAACGCACTTAAAGTATCGCTATTTTGTTATCCGCATGCCTCAATTCACGATTTATTCACTGCCATGCAAGCCAATAACCATGTTGTGAATGTATATGTGCTTGCGACGAGTATTTTGCCGCAAATCGCTGATTTTTTTGGTGAAGAAACAATAACTGCGGGTGATTATTTTAGCAGCGGGAATTTGCATGTGCATGTGCTGCCGTTCCTCTCGCAGGCGGATTATGACGTGCTGCTTCGCGATTGTGACATCAATTTTGTGCGCGGTGAAGATAGCTGGGTGCGCGCGATTTGGGCAGGCAAGCCGTTTATTTGGCAACCGTATTTGCAAGATGAAAATGCACACATTAAAAAGCTAGATGCGTTTTTAGAATTGTTTTATGCAGATTTTGATGCAAAAGAGGTGGTCTGCAAGGCGCATTTCGCTTGGTCTGCAGAGCATATGCCAAATGATATTTGGCAAAACTATTTAGAACATTTACCTGCACTCAAAACCTACACACTTCAGCAATCCAAACAACTGGCAAAGCAGTCTGATTTAGCCTCTAAGTTGGTGATTTTTTGCAATAATATTTAACTCGCGTATAATGCGCGCTTCGCAAATAATTAAAGAATTTAGCTATGAAAACAGCACAAGAACTTCGCGCCGGTAACGTGATTATGATCGACGGTGTGCCATTGGTGGTGGTAAAGGCCGAATACAATAAATCTGGCCGCAGCACGGCTGTGGTGAAGATGAAATTTAAAAACTTACTTACTGATGCGCCAAGCGAGAGTATTTACGGCGCAGGTGATAAATTTGACGTGATAGTATTAGAGAAAAAAGAAGTCACCTATTCATACTTTGCCAACCCAAGCTATGTGTTTATGGATAAAGATTACAACCAATATGACGTAGATGCCGAGTTTATGGAGGACGCACTACCATTTTTAGAAGACGGCATGGAATGCGATGTGAAATTTTACGACGGCAAGGCTATCTCGATTGAGTTGCCAACCACTGTGGTGCGTGAAATCACCTACACAGAGCCGGCAGTAAAGGGTGACACCTCAGGTAAGGTAATGAAACCGGCAAAGCTCGCCTCAGGCCTTGAGTTGCCAGTGCCATTGTTTTGCGCGCAAGGCGATAAGATAGAAATAGACACACGTACTGGCGAATATCGTAACCGTGTTCTAAAATAGGTTAGTATTTGAATTAAAAAAGGCGCAATCTGCGCCTTTTTTTTTTTAATGTATATTTAAATATTGCTAGGGAATAAAAATACTCCAGTTAAATAAAATGCAAACGGATTTAATAAGACTGCTCATTAATCATAGGGTTGTATTTCTTGTGATAGGTGGACATGCGGTGCTTGAGTATTCAAACTATAGAACTACTTTTGACTTAGACATTTTGTTGTCTCGCTCAAAAGGTAATGCAATAAAACTAGCAACTGCTTTCGAGCTTAATCATTGGCAAGCGCCGAATGGAAAGAAATGGGTAGATGTATTAACTCAACAAGGGATTAGACTGGCTTATCCTGCCGATGAAAATAAGGAAGCCGACCTTCTAACACCGATAGATGGTATTAACTTTGGTAAGTGTTATGAGAAATCAATCCCAGTTAAATTTGAAAAATTAGAGTTACGAATACCAAATTTATCTGATCTTATTGAAATGAAAAAACGATCGATAGTGTCAGGAAATGATAAGAATGCAAAAGAAAAAGATGCAAAAGATATCACTGAGTTGCAGAAACTAATTTAAGAAGTCTTAACACCCGCAGTCAATGTAGGTCGTAATTGCAAAGCATAATACAACCTACAAAAACTAAGTTAAGAGGTGGTTCCATCCATATTAAACTTTTAGCATTTTACTAATCTGTATCTCCGCCGCAATCCAGTAATCTGAAGCGTTTCCTGCGAAGCAATCACGCTCAGCAATAAAGTAAGCCGCCACCTCAGTCATTCTATAGCGTTCAGCGGGATTAGCTTTGGCAGATTTAGATTTGCTGGCTTTTTTAGCCGGAGCTTTTTTTGTGGCAACCTTTTTAGCTACTGTAGCTTTGCTAGCAGAGGCTGCTTTAGCTTTGGTTTTTTTAGTGGCAGGTTTTTTTACGGCAGGTGATTTTTTCTTTGTTGAGGTCTTAGTGGAGGCCATGCTTAGTTCCTTTCATGAAGGTTCTTAGGTGTATATAAATAAGTTTTTGGCCTATTGATACAGTCATTATGATATTAAACTGTACCACCTACCGTCAAGCCATCAATTTTAAGTGTAGGTTGGCCAACGCCTACTGGCACACTTTGGCCTTCTTTGCCGCAGGTGCCTACACCGCTGTCAAGCGCCATATCGTTGCCTATCATGCTTACGCGCGTCAATACATCAGGCCCATTGCCAATTAAGGTTGCGCCTTTCACAGGATAGGTAATTTTGCCGTCTTCAATCATATAGGCTTCGGCCGCGCTAAATACAAACTTACCGCTGGTAATATCCACTTGCCCACCACCAAAATTAGCGGCGTAGAGACCATTTTTAACCGATTTAATAATCTCTGCAGGATCTTTATCGCCATTCATCATATAGGTGTTGGTCATGCGCGGCATGGGGATGTGCGCGTAGCTCTCGCGGCGCGCATTGCCGGTCACGGCCATGCCCATTAAGCGCGCGTTTAGGCTATCTTGAATGTAGCCGCGCAAAATACCGTTTTCAATGAGTACAGTTCTGTTGGTCGGATTGCCTTCGTCATCCACGCTGAGTGAGCCTCTACGGTCAATAAGCGTGCCGTCATCCACAATAGTGATGCCTTTGGCAGCGACTTGTTTGCCTATCATGTTGGCGAATGCTGAGCTGCCTTTGCGGTTGAAATCGCCTTCTAGCCCATGCCCAATCGCCTCGTGCAACAAAATACCAGGCCAGCCTGGGCCTAACACCACTGTCATACTGCCTGCGGGGGCAGGGCGCGCGTCTAAATTCACCAAGGCTTGATGTACCGCCCTTTGAGCATAGTTTTGTAATACTTCATCAGAAAAATAATTGTAATCGAAGCGTCCGCCGCCGCCGCTAGAGCCTTGTTCACGGCGACCATTGTGTTCCGCAATCACTTGCACTGAAATGCGTACCAATGGCCGTACATCGGCCGCCATCACGCCATCGCTACGTGCCACCATCACCACTTCGTATTCACCGGCGATAGAGGCCATCACTTGTGTGACGCGCGGGTCGATTTTGCGGGCGAACTGTTCCAATCGTTCCAATAGTTTTACCTTTGCATCGGCAGAAAGGCTGGCAATAGGGTCTTGCGGCAGATAGAGTTGAGTGGCTTTGCGCGTTACTATATTCTTACCCGTTTGGCTTTTGCCCGTTTGCTCCGCGCCTAAAGCAGCAATCGATTTAGTCGCATTGGCCGCTTGCTGCAAAGCGGGTAGGTTAATGTCGTCAGAATAGGCAAAGGCAGTTTTTTCGCCGCTCACAGCACGCACGCCTACACCTTGGTCGATACTAAAATTGCCCGATTTGACTTGGCCTTCTTCCAAGCTCCAAGATTCACTGCGGCTGTACTGAAAATACAAATCAGCGTAATCCACTTGGTGCGACATGATATTGCCTAGCACGTTTTGTAAGGCGCCTGTATTAAGGCCTGTAGGCTTAAGTAACACGTCATTTGCTGTATCAAAATGATTGGCTTTGGTTAAATTGGGTTGTTCAATTTTCATACGTATACTATACCAGCACCGCCAAAAAACAGCGTAAGTATATTCTTGAATTGGGAGTGCTAAATTGCTTTGATTGTACGGTGTTTCAACGCAGGCAAGCTGTTGCGCAAGCTAGTTTGATATCCGCGGTTTACATTAGCAATTACGACGCCAGAGCCGCGTGGCAACCTATCCAGCACAACACCCCACGGATCAACAATCATGCTGTCGCCGTGTGTTTCGCGACCAGATAAATGGTAGCCGCCTTGTGCGGGCGCTATCACATAACACAAGTTTTCAATAGCGCGGGCGCGAATTAAGCTCTCCCAATGTGCCTTGCCCGTGGTTTCGGTGAATGCCGAGGGCACTACGATGATGTCAACCTCGCCCATGGCGCGGTAAAGCTCTGGAAAGCGCAAATCATAACAAACTGAAAGCCCGATTTTGCCATAAGGCGTTTCAACTGCAACCACGCTATTACCAGATTCAATGGTATTTTCTTCGTGATAATGTTCGGTACCTAAATCTAGCCCGAATAGATGAATTTTGTCGTAACGCGCTACTTGCTCGCCTTTGTCGTTATATACCAAGCAGCTATTGCGCACTTTGTTTGGGTAATTGCTAACCAACGGAATTGTACCGCCGATGAGCCAGATTTTATGCTCTTTCGCCATTTTGGATAAAAACCGCTGAATTGGACCATCGCCAGATTTTTCACGCACTGCAACTTTGTCGCTATCTTTTGCCCCCATCATGCAAAAATATTCTGGTAACACTACAATTTTTGCACCTTGTTCAGCGGCGATTGCAATCAGGCGTTCGGCTTCAGTAAGGTTTGAAGCCACCTGTGGGCTAGAAGCCATTTGAATGGCTGCAACTTTTACTGTACCGGCCACAGTTTTGGTGGGTTTTGTTGCTTTATTTCTGGATGTAATTGGCATAATTCTTTATCTTTTTATTGCATATGCGGAGATTGAATACTTGTTTTTTGTGCTTTGTCTTTCTCTGATTCTACCTCTTGCGGCTTATCCCAGGTACCTGTAATGATGTATTCACTGGAGGCAATTTTATTAAATGGGTCTTTTAGTAATTTTTGTGCAACAAAAGCCGCAGCACCGGCAATTGGTCCACCAGCCAGTGCGGCTAGAGATAGGCTATCGCTCACATGCGGTTTGACAGCTACTCTTAGCTTTTGTGTTTCAGTTTTGAGATTGGTTTCACCCTTAATTTTGGCTTCAGCAGCTGGGCCGGTCATAAAAAAATCATCACTACGCATTATACCGTCGTCAATTTTTGCATTAGCGCTTATTTGGTCAAACGCAAAACCATCGCTGAATAAATCTCTAAAATCCAAACTCAAACGACGTGGCAAGCTCTGGAGGGTCAATAAGCCAAATAAACGTCCGACCCCTGGCTGCATTTTTAAAAATTGTCCTTTTTTGGCATCCAGCTTAAAGTTGCCATCAAGACTGCCAGTATTAAACTCATGCGGACTGCCGGACCATTGAAGTTGACCTACAACATTAGCTTCGCCACCTTTTACTGCATCAAGTTGCCCAAAGCGTACCAGTGTTGCGCCGATATTACTTACATTAAGCGCAAATTTGAGGCGGGTATTGGGGTTACTCGTCCAATTATGCCAAGTACCATCTGCTGATAATGTACTGTCTGGGTTCGTAATTTTTAGTTTTTGGATTACCCAGTCATCGTTATTTTCAAATGCGTTCAGCTCTAGACTACCTAGCTTTTTGTTACCTAATTGAAAATTGTCCACCATCACGTCAAGTGCAGGGTAACCATTGCTTAATTTTTTATAGTCTTTTTTCACAGTGGTTTTGGCGGTGGAGTCACTGCTATTTGGGATGGTCAGATTTTTTAGCCGCGCAATAATTTTGCCATTACCGCCACTTTGCCACTCGGCATCGCCAGTGATTTCTTGACTGTCAATTGACATCAGTAGTCCTGTAGTGCTAGGTTGGGCAGTAAGTTTAAGTGCATTTAAATTACGACCGAAGATATCTAACCTCTGCACTGCAATATTGGCTTTATTAATGGTTATTCGGCCAGCATCAGTTTTGCTATTGGGTTTATTGAACAATGCGAGCCAATCGTCCGCATTTAGGTAATCAAGCTTGCCATGTAGCGACAAACCAGTTTGGTTAGGCTGTTCTGCAGCCATATTGACACCAATGTCACCGCGCTCGAAAGCCAGTTTCCCTGCTTGTTCGGTACGTAAAAGTTTTGCAGTAATAACATTGCCGTAATTGATATTGATACTGTCGTTGCTTGGGCTAAGTTGTTTCTTATCCAAGTTGAAAGCCATTTCTTGGCTGGCAGGCTTGTTAAATGGTGGCGGCAGACCAATTGCCATACCAATTAAGTTTGAGTGTATGTTTAAATCAACTAAAGGTTTTTTAATCGTTATTTCACCTGTCCAATTGGCGCTACCTTGGATGCTATCTGTTAGCGCGTTTGAGGCGAGTTTTTTGATGCCATTATCTGTAACATGACCAGCAGCACTTACATGCAAAATTTTATCTGAGCCGGTGCGTAAGCTAAATTGTGCAGGGCCCCCTAAAATTTCTGTGCTGATATTTTGCGCAGTTAAACTATTTTCAGTAAAACTCAGTACACCGTTGAGTTTGCTAAGCTCTGGCAAGCCAACATCTGTGTTGGCAAAAATGGTTCCATCGGCAATTTTGTAATTACCCTTATATTTGGCGGCTTCTAGGTTCTGCATGGGAATGATCAATTCTAAGTTTAACTTGCCATTGCCAGCTACTTTTAAGCCATCAGTAAAGCCTTGCGTGACCAATTTTACTGGGCTTTCATTCACAAATTTGACGCCATCGGCAACCGGACCTTCTACCTCACCGACGACATGCAGCATGGGCGAATCTGCGTCCAATTGAGCAATTTCGGCTTTACTCTTGATGATTTTGTTGCCATAAATATGGCCCTTATTGGCGTTGAGCTCCATGCGCTTACCCTCAAACAGCATGTCAAGCCCTATGCCTTCTATCACTGGCCAACCTGTACCGTACTCTAATAACGCATCGCTAATTTTGGTGGTGACTTTAAAAATGCCAAGTTTTTTATCCGGCTGATTTTTTTTATCCACGTAAGGAAAATCGGCAAGGTTGCCTTTAACTATGACATTCACATCTTCGGCGCGGCCGGCTAAAATAGAGGTATCCAACCAATGTAGTGTAGTTTTACCTAATATAATCGGATAGTAAAAAGGCGCGTATTTTGCGTTCCCCTTGCCAAATTTTCCAGTTAAATCTAAATAACTATCTCTAAAGTTACCACTTTTGAGGCTATTGACGTTCAAACTGGCATTTACGGTGCCCTCAATGTGTGGGCTAGTGATGAAAATATCTCTAGCATCTATTTGCGCCTTATCGCCATTTATGCCCCACTTGATTTGGCCATCTAATTTGTCTGCAGGAATCGGCCAGCGTAATATGTCCTTTAAATCTATCGTAGCATTTTTGGATTTTAAGGTGATTTCGCCACCATCTTCATTGGCTTTGATCTGGCCAGTAAGATTGCTGAAGCCAGGTATTTTTTGATAGGCAGTTAATCCTAATTGCTTAAAAGAAGCGCTGATTTTGTAAGCTTCGACTTTGTTTGTATCGCCCTCGTAGCCAAATGCTAGTGCTTGCAGTTCACCAACGGGCGAGAGGCCATTTAATTTCGAAGTAACATTTTCTGGTAGTTGAAAATAAGGTGATAGCTGTTTGATTGTAGCCAAACTAAATTTATCTAACTTAAAATCGGCTTTTATCCAAGGCTTGCCTTTTTTGATGCTAGTCGCATAGTAGCCACTACCATTGCTAATATTCAAACCAGTATTGCTGCTGAGCTTAATATTTTGTGCACTAATGGTTTGAGTGCCTTTAAAATCGCTCCAGCTAATATCCCCAGTAAATTGTTTTGCAATAAATGGGGCGGCCTGTTTATTCATAATAAGTGATAAATTGTTTAAAGCAGTATGTGTTTTAACTTTTTCAATTTTAGCATCTGCAAAATCAAGCCAAACTTGCGTTTCACCTGTGCCAGTTTGTATGTTTATCGGATAATCTAACCAAGGTCGCCATACTGCCAAATCGGTTTGCTTGAGGTATGCAAATAGTTCGCCATGCCAAGTATTGAGCTTGCTGATGTCTCGTCCTACAAAGTGCCCATTGGCTGTAATGGCTTGACTGGTACCGGTTGAGGGCAATGCAGACAATTCGAATTGATGTTGCCCGAATAAGCTTCGCCAAGTGGGGTTAGAAAGTGTTAAATTTAATTGTTTAAGAGATAATGGCGGAGCCTTACGTATATCATCTATCCAAACCACTTGAGCATTCTTAATAACCACCTCACGCTGGCTGAGTAACCAATTAGTAAAGTCGGGGTTGCTTGGCCCCGATAAATTGATGCCAGCCAAATAAATATTTCCATCTGTTTTGCGTCGAATTGTAATTTCAGGTTGATTGACAGCTAAATAAGACAGGTGTGGATGTAGTAAGGGGATACTCAACCAAGAAATATTGGCCTCAGCGTCATTTAAATGAAATGTCGAGCGGTTTTCTGCGTCAAACAAATTGATATTTTTAAGTACAAAATGCGGGGAAATGCCATCCCAGCCTGTTTCAATATTACCTACGGTGACTTTTTGGCCTATTCTTTTAGTGGCGTAAGCGGCAAAATCATTTTTGTATTGATCGATATTGGGGAACAAGATAAAGCGCACAGCGAGCGCTGCCAGTATGATAATAGTCAGCAGCGAAAGCAGTGCATATAACGCCCAGCGAGATATTTTTTTAAGAGAGGTCATTGCTAACTTGATTCTGAAGTAGCCCGATATTAGAAAACATTGATTATTTTACTTTAATTTTAGCTAATAACTTATTAATAAGACATAACTTTTATGATTTTAACTCATACATGTAAGAAATGTTGCTAGATTGCTTTAAAATAACGCCTTTTGGCAAATTTGGCTGACATTTGGCCGATAAGTTCAGGTAGAGATTGATTCAATTTAGAAATTTAACGCTTGCACGTGGCGCAAAAGTGTTGTTAGAAGGTGCTACTTTTCAGTTACATCCTGGGCATAAAGTCGGCTTAATTGGTGCCAATGGCGCAGGTAAATCCAGTTTGTTTGCTTTGTTGCGCGGCGAATTGCAGCCAGAAAAAGGCGATTTGGAATTGCCACCCAACTGGGTGATTGCACATGTGGCGCAAGAAACGCCCGCTCTTAGCCAAGCTGCGCTTGAGTTTGTGTTAGATGGCGATGCAGAGTTACGTGAGATTGAAAGCGCTTTAATTGCGGCTGAAACCAATCATCAAGGTGAAAAAATAGCTGAGCTGCATCATCGTTTAAGTGATGTTGAAGGTTATTCTGCCAAGGCGCGCGCATCAGCCTTGTTAGACGGCTTGGGGTTTACACAAGCCGATTTTGCGCGATCAGTGAGCGATTTTTCGGGTGGTTGGCGCGTGCGTTTGAATTTAGCGCGAGCATTGATGTGCCGCTCAGATTTACTATTATTGGATGAACCAACCAATCATTTAGACTTGGACGCGGTAATTTGGTTAGAAGGCTGGCTGCGTGAATATTGTGGTACGCTTTTGCTGATTTCACACGATAGAGATTTTTTAGATAACGTGATTGATAACGTGCTCCACATCGAGCAGCAGCGCATTACCCTGTATCGCGGTGGCTATTCAGACTTTGAGCGGCAACGCGCTGAAAAGCTGGCTTTGCAGAAAGCTATGTATGAAAAGCAGCAGCGCAAAGTTGCGCATTTGCATAGTTATATTGATCGTTTTCGTGTGCAAGCTACCAAGGCGCGTCAGGCGCAAAGCCGCATTAAAGCGCTTGAGCGGATGGAGATGATTTCCGCTGCGCATGTGGATTCGCAATTTAACTTTGAATTTCGCGCGCCTATTAGTGCGCCAGACCCACTGCTGGTGCTGGATGAGGTGAGTGCCGGTTATACAGATAAAGCTATACTCACGAAAACTGTGTTAACAATACGACCTGGTGAGCGTATAGGCTTGTTAGGCAAGAACGGCGCGGGTAAATCGACACTGATTAAAGTCTTAGCAGGTGAACTCAAGCCCTTAAGCGGTAAACGCGTTGAAGGCAAAGATTTGCAAATTGGCTATTTTGCGCAACATCAATTAGAGCAACTTCGCTCACATGAATCACCGCTGCAACACATGCTGCGCTTAGATCGCGCCACGCGTGAGCAAGAGCATTTGAATTTTCTTGGAGGTTTTGATTTTAAAGGCGATATGGCGCGCGCTTCATGCGAGAATTTTTCTGGTGGTGAAAAATCGCGGCTTGCCTTGGCGTTGCTGATTTGGACGCGACCGAATTTGCTGTTGCTTGATGAGCCAACCAACCATTTGGATTTGGAAATGCGCCACGCACTAACCTTGGCCTTGCAAGATTATCAGGGTGGCGTGATTTTGGTTTCGCACGATAGAGCCTTGCTGCGCGCCACTTGCGACCAATTTGTGCTGGTTGCGGATGGCAAAGCAGAGGCGTTTGATGGCGATTTGGAAGACTATAAATTATGGCTTGCTTCTCAAAAAGCAGAAAAAGCTACCTCCGCGCCGATATTGGCTTCTAGGACAGGCCAAATAAATACATATGTAAACACTTGTGCACAAAATAAAGCCGAACGACAAGCGCGACTTGTGGCGCGTCGGCCGTTGCTGAAAGAAACCGAACAAATCGAAAAACATCTTGAAAAATGGCAGCTAGAAAAAACTCATTTAGATGCTCGCGCGAGTGAGCCTAGCCTGTATGATATTGAAAATAAAGCAGAATTACAAAGCTCACTAAAACGCCAAACTGAACTTACCAGTTTGATAGATGAAGCTGAAATGCGCTGGCTGGCATTGCATGAACAATTGGAAAACTTACCTGAGGTTAATTAGGCCTGAAATTAACTAACTATTTGAGAACAATATGGACTATTCAAAACGCTTAACCTTGCTGCACGCCTTATGCTTAGCGGAAACCTTTGATGATGGCGACGGCACCAAACCCAATATAAATTTGAGTGAGTATAACGCGCTGGATTCCGCGCATTATTTGGCGAGTTACGTTACTTTTAAGGCGATTCAAGCGGCAGATAGGCAGCCTGCATTTGAGCGTAAAAATAACTTTGATATGCTAAGTGTTTATCAAGCCTATGCATTGCTTTGTTTTGCATTTTTAACTCAACCACTGGCGCAAGAAAACATTACGCCAGATTTAAACGCCGCGCAAATTATCGTCGCTAAAACCCTATTCGCAGGCTTGCCAGACGCGGAATTGATGGAAATTCTTGAATCAGGTTTTAATAAATTTAAACTGATTGGTGAGGCTGAGGCCGAGCACTGGAGCGAGTTTCGTGAGAATTTAGATAAAATCACGGTGAGTTTTGTGGTTGCCGGCACCGATGACGACAGTCCGCACAGTAAAGAAGAAATGTTGCCGATATTTGGGCAGATGCTTAGTCAATTATGTGAGGCGTTTGAGAGTATTTAAGCTCTAGGTCGCGGCTGAATGAGGGAAGGGTAAAGTATTTCTAATTTTGAACGTTAATAGTAGTTAACTACTATTAACGTTCAAAATTATGAAAAGAACGACAAAATTATCAAATAAAAAGGTGCTTATCGTGGACGATAAGCCAGAAATGCGTAATCGGTTGCAATCACATCTAACTTCATTGGGATTTGAGCTGTTAGATGTGGTTTCTGGCATCAAAGAGGCAATGGAGCGTGTTGTAAGTAATCGCTATGAAATCATTTTGTGTGAGTATGACTTGGGCGATGCAACTAACGGCCAGCAATTTCTTGAATATTTGCGTACACACGATGTGTTGGCGCGCAACTGTATATTTATCATTATCACCGCAAATAATTCTTATCAAAGCATAATTACAGCCGCAGAATGCATGCCTGACGATTACTTGCTTAAACCCTTTAGCGCCGAACAACTGCAGATGAGGCTTGAACGATTGTTGGCCCGGCAGGCGATACTTGAGCCCATTGATCAAGCCTATGACAAGAAAAACTGGCATAAGGTGATTGCTGAATGCAGCAAGATTCAGGCACTTAAAAATAAATATTATGTAGATGTAACAAAAATTAAAGCGGCTGCGTTGATGCGTATTGGGCATATCGACGATGCCGCTGAGTTATATAAAGCTATTCTAGAGCAGGGGAATTATCCGTGGGCACAATTGGGGCTTGCACGCGCCTTATCTAAGCTTGGCAACATGCAAGCATCCAATGAGATTAGTCTTAAGTTGATGTCAACTCACCCACAGTTTATTGCCAATTTTGATTTTGCCAGCGAGTCGTTGATTCATGAGGACAAACATGAAGAAGCGCTGGAAGTGCTTAAAAAAGCTGTCGCTATTTTCCCTGGTAATTTAAATCGTACACGTCAGCTTTGCACGCTGGCACTTGTTAATGGTCAACACGCAATGGCAGAGTCGCATATGGCCGAGACCCTTACGAAACATAAACATTCACCGGTGCGAGAAGCGGCTGATTATGCCATATTGTCCCGCGCCATGACTGAGCAAAACAAAATCAAAGAAGCGCTTTTTACCTTAAATGAAGCGGGTAACTATTTCATAGATAGCCACAGTATTGTTGTGCTTTCTGCCAGCAGCAGCCTGACACATTTCAAGGCCGGCAACCAAAAAGAATCTGAGGCAGCGCTTAATCGGGCACTTGAAGGTGACGCACGTTTGCTACCTCCTGCGGTGATGGCAATACTCGCCGAATCATGTTTTGTGATGGGTCGAGAAGACGTTGCGAGTGATTTATTGAAGCAGATTATACAAAACAATCCTGAAGACATACGCATGAAAAATAAGGTAAAAATGGTATGTGCAATTGCAGGAAAAACGATGGAAGAGACCGCCACTTTAATCGAGACAAGCACTAACGAAATTATCCAAATTAATAATGAAGGCGTGCGTAAAGCGCAACTAGGTGATTATAAAGAGGCAGTAACACTTATTCTGGCCGCGGCCAAACGCCTTCCTAATAACCTGAGTATTAACAGCAACGCTGCGCTTATTTTAGCTAAATCTCTCACCAATGGTGCCAGCAAAGAGGAATTTCTTCAGTGTTTACAATATCGACAAGGCGTGATGGATAAAGACCCTGCACATGCATCATTAGCGCAGGTTGATACGATGCTCAAGAACGCAAAAATCTTGGCTTGAGTGTTTTTTAAAAAATCTCACGTGTTTCTAAAAACTCAATTTCTGGGTAACGCTCTTGCGCCATTTGCAAATTCACGCGATTTGGTGCAAGGTAAACATATTCTTCATTGCCATCCAATGCTACGTTAAAGCCATATTTATCTGCAATTGCGCTTAAATCCGCATCTTTGCCACGTAGCCAGCGCGCGGTATAACAGTCATAGGGTTCAAACAACACATCTACGCCATATTCATGCTCCAAGCGATGCGCCACCACGTCAAACTGCAGTAGGCCCACTGCGCCTAAAATGAGGTCGTTGCTTAATAATGGGCGGAACAATTGGGATGCGCCTTCTTCTGCTAATTGTTTTAGGCCGATTTGCAATTGTTTCATTTTCATTGGATTTTTAATGCGTGCACGACGGAAATGCTCTGGTGCAAACGAGGGGATGCCGGTAAATTTTAGATTTTCGCCTTCGCTAAACGTATCACCCACTTTAATTGTGCCGTGATTAGGGATGCCAATAATGTCTCCAGAGTACGCTTCATCCATGGTAGTGCGATCCTGCGCCATAAAAGTAATGGCGTTATTCACTGCCATCAGTTTACCGGTGGCGATTTGTTTGATCTTCATGCCGCGCTCAAAGCGGCCGGAACATACGCGTAAAAAGGCGATTCTATCGCGATGTTTCGGGTCCATATTGGCTTGAATTTTGAATACAAATCCTGAAAATTTTGGCTCGTCCGGTGCAACTGGGCGTGAAGCAGTATTTCTAGGAAGAGGCGCAGGGGAAAGGTCAACGACTGCGTCTAATAATGACTGCACGCCAAAATTGTTAATAGCAGAGCCAAAATATACAGGTGTTTGCTTGCCACTTAAATAGCGCGCCGCATCATACGTGTGCGATGCGCCACGTACCAGCTCAACTTCTATACGCAATTCACCAGCCACATGACCTAGTAGTTCATCTAACCGCGGATTATCCAAACCCTTAATGGTTTCGGATGTACCCTTATCAGCGCGCGGATCAAAAAACGAAACGGTATCTGTGTATAAGTTATAAACACCACGGAAGCTTTTGCCCATGCCAATCGGCCACGTCATAGGCGCACATTCCATACCAAGCGTAGATTCAATTTCATCCAGCAACTCAATCGGCGCGCGGCTTTCACGGTCTAGCTTGTTAATAAAGGTGATAATCGGCGTATCGCGCATGCGGCACACGTTTAACAGCTTGATGGTTTGTGCTTCAACGCCGTTTACTGCGTCAATTACCATTACTGCAGAATCCACCGCGGTGAGTGTGCGATACGTATCTTCCGAAAAGTCATCGTGGCCTGGCGTATCCAGCAGATTGATCATGTGTTCGCGATAAGGAAACTGCATTACTGAGGAAGTCACCGAAATACCGCGTTGTTTTTCCAGTTCCATCCAATCCGATGTCGCATGGCGCGAGGCCTTACGCCCGCGTACTTCACCCGCCACTTGGATAGCACCGCCAAACCACAGCAGTTTTTCAGTAAGCGTGGTTTTGCCCGCATCGGGGTGAGAAATAATGGCAAAGGTACGGCGGCGTTTAATTTCTTCTTGCAATGACATGAGGTTAAACGTGCTTAAAAATACAAAGGCTGCATTTTACCCGAAATATAATCAAACCCATCAATTTGGCTAAAAACGAAACCAATTTTTGAGCTGAAATTCGCCCGAGCGAAAAGTATGTCTCTGGAAGGTATCCAGACTCGCTTGCAGAGCGTCGAAATAAGATGTATTTAAAATAAAGCGGTATTTTTGATAAGTTTTAGCTGTGTAGATGATAGCTTATAAATTAAGTTGGGTCGTCTTAACGCAGAGAAATATGTTGAGTGTGAGAGATTTAATACGAAGTAATACTCAAGCTATTGCGCCTTAAGTGCTAAACTTGAAATTAAAATTTTCCGCAAGATATAAAACGTTTTGCATCATCAGAATCACCAATGCTTTTTGCAATAGCTACTAATTCAACAAGCAAACCATCAGTGCCAAAAATAGAAATCCTTTTATCAATTTTTCCTATTCTAGCTACTAATTTTTCTTCTTGCTTCCTTTGTTTTGGATTAAGGTGAACGCCACCTTTAACATTAGCTATATATTTAATTACATCTCTACGGCTGAAAGGAATACCGTTAACAAAGCCACTAGGTGATTTTAAATATTCTGATAGGTTGTAAATTTTTTCACCGGGGTAACCATTTTCTCTTAGACTTTGCGGATTTGGGCTTATAGGTGGACTCCAGTCTGCAGATACATTTTTAAAAATAACCTGAAGCGCAATATCAATCCCGTTAGTATTTACACCTCCAGCAAGTGCAACTTCAAGAAGGGATGTATCCTCCTTAGACATCATGTTTTCCCATGCAATAGCAATTAGTTTGGGTTCTTTTTCGAAACCACATGCTCTCAATGCCGTACTATAAGTCTCTTCAACAAGTAATCTTCTTAAAGTAGCAGAACCACGTCTGATTTCTTCACTAGCCATGTCACCATTCCATGTTGATGAGAAACTTAAATCTTCTGCTACATATTTTAGTGACTCGATGTCCATAGCAAAACTTCATTCTTAAACTTAAAAAAAGTTGCTAATTATAAGCTCCTTAGTTATAAATTTAGTGATTAGCTCGTAGGATGTGTTAATTCAAGTATTCGACCGCATGTTGATTATTTCACTACCTCTCTTAACTGCTCCAAAATCGCAGGGTTATCAAGCGTAGAGATATCCGAAGTGATTTCTTCGCCTTTTGCCAAGCTGCGTAACAGCCGGCGCATAATCTTGCCAGAGCGGGTTTTGGGTAGATTGTCACCAAAGCGAATTTCATCTGGTTTGGCGATTGGGCCAATTTTTTTACCTACCCAATCACGCAGTTCGGCCACGATTTTCTTCGCTTCTTCACCAGTAGGTCTGGCCCCCTTAAGCACCACATAGGCCACGATGGCTTCACCTTTAATTTCATGGGGTTTGCCCACCACGGCGGCTTCCGCCACTAATGGGTTTGCTACTAATGTAGATTCAATTTCCATAGTGCCTAGACGATGTCCGGAAACCTTAAGCACGTCATCTATGCGCCCCATAATAGTAAAGTAGCCAGTAACGGCGTCGCGCACCGCACCATCGCCCGCGAGATAGGTTTTACCACCTAAATCGATAGGATAATAGCTTTTAACATAGCGCTCAGGGTCGCCCCAAATATTGCGGATCATGGATGGCCACGGTTTTTTAATCACTAACAGGCCGCCCGTGCCCCATGGCACGTCTTTGCCAGTTTCATCTACTACGTCAATATCAATACCAGGAAACGGCAGCGTGCATGAGCCAGGAACAAGCGGATGTGCGCCTGGTAGCGGGGTTATCACATGTCCGCCAGTTTCGGTTTGCCAGAAAGTATCGGCAATTGGGCAGCGACTGCCGCCTACATTCTTGTAATACCACATCCATGCTTCGGGGTTAATCGGTTCGCCCACCGAGGCCAATAAGCGCAAGCTCGATAGATTATAATTTTTAGGGTGTGTGCTAAGGTTTGTTTCAGCGGCCTTAATCAGCGAGCGAATAGCAGTTGGAGCGGTGTAGAAAATGGTAACTTTATGCTTCTCTATCATTTGCCAAAAACGCCCAGCATCAGGGTAAGTGGGAACGCCCTCAAACACCACTTGTGTCGCGCCCATTGCAAGTGGTCCGTAGGTCACATAGGTGTGGCCGGTAATCCAGCCCACGTCAGCCGTACACCAAAATACGTCGTTAGGTTTGATGTCGAATGTCCAGCGCGTGGTGTTTAATGCATGCAGTAAATAGCCCGCTGAGCTATGCTGCACGCCTTTTGGCTTGCCTGTGGAGCCCGAGGTATAAAGCAAAAATAACGGGTGTTCTGCGTTTACCATTACAGGCTCGCAAGTGTCTGCGACGCCGGCAACAAGGTCGCTCCACCAAATATCGTTTGCGTTCCATGTCACTTCTTGGCCAGTTTTTTTCAGCACAATTACTTTTATAATGCCCTCATAACCGTGCTCACTTTTTGCTTGGCCGATGCCTTCATCGACAGCTGCTTTTAGTGGTAAGGTTTTACCGCCGCGGAATTGACCATCTGCGGTAATTACCGCCACTGCACCAGCATCGACGATACGCTCGTTCAAGCTTTTGGCTGAAAAGCCACCAAAAACGACTGAATGAGTGAGACCAATGCGTGCGCAGGCTTGCATGGCCACCACAGCCTCGATACCCATTGGCAAATAAATAATGACGCGGTCACCCAGTTTCAAATTAAGCGTTTTAAGGCCATTGGCAAATTGGCAGACTTGGGTGTATAGCTCTTTGTAAGTAACTTTTTTACTGTCACCATTATCTGCTTCGAAAATAATCGCGGTTTTGTTAGGTTGTGTGCTAAGGTGTTTATCAAGGCAATTGACAGAAACATTCAGCTCGCCATCTTCAAACCACTTGTAGAATGGGGCTTGCGAATCATTGAGTGTTTTAGTGAAAGGCTTATGCCACACTAAAAGTTCGCGCGCGAGCTTTGCCCAAAAACCTTCATAATCTTTCTCGGCCTCTGCACACAAAGCGTCGTAGGCTGCCATGCCAGAAACGGTTGCTTGCTGTTTAAATGTTTCGCTTGGTTCAAAAACGCGATTTTCATGAAGAACTGATTCAATTGACATGCGACTGCACTCCCAAAGCTATTTTTTGTGGTTTTGATTAATGTAAGATGTTATTAAATTACTAAACGTCCATATTACCTTAAAAAATTGATGCTTACACTGGATAATTTATTGTCTGAAAACCACGCCACCACTAGTTTCTCGGTAAGTTTTACGGCAGGCATTAAACGCTTGGCCGAATGCAGTTTATTTGCTGCGCGGTTGTTATCAAAAGATGCAGCATTGTTAGCCGATTTGCTACAAAATCATCAGCAGTTGTACGCAGTTGCGGACATGCAACAATTTTTAGGCAGCGCAAAAATTAGTGATGAGAATTCCTTAAAAAAAATCTTACGTCAACTGCGTCAACGCATCATTTTAAGGACGATGTATCGTGATTTGAACGGTCTGGCAGATTTAAACGAAGTGGTAACAACAATTACAAATTTGGCCGAAGTCGCATTAATTACAACTGCAGAACATCATCAAAAATGGCTGGAAGCCATATACGGAAAGCCTTTAAGCGAAGAAGGCGTGCACCAGAATTTAATTATCATTGGTATGGGGAAATTGGGCGGTGGCGAGTTGAATGTGTCGTCTGACATTGATTTGATTTTTGCTTACGAAGAAGAGGGCGAGACGCAAGGAATATTAGGCGAAAATGCAATTTCAAACCAGGATTTTTTTACCAAACTGGGCAAAAAGGTGATTTCTGCATTGGATGAAGTGACCGAAGATGGTTTTGTTTTCCGCGTCGATATGCGTTTGCGACCGTTTGGCAGTGAGGGCGTTTTGGTTTCAAATCTGGATGCACTTGAAGACTATTATCAAAATAACGGCCGCGAGTGGGAGCGTTATGCCTGGATTAAAGGTCGCGTGGTTGCTGGACCTGCGGCCAGTATTAATAAACTTTTAAAACCGTTTATTTTTAGAAAATATCTAGATTTTAATGCACTTGCCAGCATGCGTGATTTGAAATTGCAAATTCATCGCGATGTGACGCAAAAAGGGCAGCAAGACAATATTAAACTGGGTCGTGGTGGCATACGCGAGATTGAATTTATCGCACAAGTGTTTCAGCTGATTCGTGGCGGTCAAGATGCAAGTTTGCAAATCAAACCAACCTTAGAAGTACTTAGGCTATTGAAAAAAAAAGGTTTATTGCAAGAAAACGTGGTGAAAGAATTAACAGAAGCTTACATTTTTCTGCGTAATTTAGAGCACAGATTAATGTATATGGAAGATCAGCAAACGCAAGATTTACCTAAGTCGGATGAGGCAAAAGCGCGTATTGCTAAGGCCATGAATTTTGCCCAAGATGAAAGCAAAGGGTGGAACGCGCTTTTAAGTCAGCTAAATGTGCATCGACAACGTGTTGCTGCACATTTTGATGCGACTTTTAACGACAAAAATCAACTTGATGACATACCAGAAAACCTGACAGAAACTGCTATTTGGCAAGGTTCATTCGAAAAAGAAACTGCTCTGAAAGCTTTATATAAAGCGGGGTTTTGCGATGCTGAACAAACTTTTATGCGGCTACATATGCTGCGTAACAGCAACCGATATCAGCAATTACCCGAGTTGAGTCGTCAACGTTTTGATCGCTTAATGCCACTGGTGATTCGGCAATCCGCGCTGACAAAAAACGCAGATGTCGCGTTATTAAGAACCATTATTCTGCTCGAAAATATTTGTCGCCGTGCCAGTTATCTGGCTTTATTGGCTGAGTTTCCCGAAGCCTTGCATTTGGTCATTCAGCTATGCGCTGCCAGCCCTTGGTTGGCGCAGTATTTAACAGCGCACCCCGTATTGCTAGATGAGTTATTAGACACGCAAACGCTATACGCCGCGCCAGATTTTGCCAAACTGCAGGCGGAGCTAAGCAAAAAAATGCAGGATTTGCAAAATGACACAGAGGCACAAATGGATGCCATGCGTCATTTTAAGCACGCCGCCGTTTTGCGTTTTGCCGCGCAGGATGTGGCCGGCAGGCTGAAATTAGAAACTTTGTCGGATTATTTAAGCGCATTGGCAGATTTGATTTTGCAGGTGAGTCTGCAAGTGATTTGGCAATCGCTCAAATTTAAGCATCGTGAAACGCCAAAATTTGCAGTGATTGGCTATGGCAAATTGGGTGGCAAAGAGCTAGGCTACGTGTCTGATTTGGATATTATTTTCCTGTACGACGACGAGCATGAAAATGCAGCAGAAAATTATGCACGCTTTGCGCAGCGCATCAATGGCTGGTTTAACAGCCTTACCAGTGCAGGTTTGTTATATGAAACCGATTTACAATTGCGCCCGGATGGCAACAGTGGCTTGCTGGTGAGTAGTGTGGCTGCGTTTAGAGATTACCAGCTTCATAAAGCTTGGGTGTGGGAGCATCAAGCTATTACGCGAGCACGGTTTGTAGCGGGTGATGCCAATATTGGCAAGGTGTTTGACACAATTCGCATTGAAGTGATAGCACAGCCGCGCGATGCTCAAAAACTGAAAACAGAAGTGATAGCCATGCGTGAAAAGATGCGCACGGCACAGCGTTTAAGCGTTGATCTTTTTGATATTAAGCACAGTGTTGGCGGCATAATTGATGTGGAATTTATCGTGCAATATTTGGTGCTAGCGCATGCAAGGAAATATCCGCAACTTACTGAAAATATTGGTAATATTGGCTTGTTGGGTATGTTAGGTGAGTTAAAAATTATTGATAAAAAATTAGCAAAAAAAGCGGCCGATGCTTATCGTGAATATCGCAAGCTTATTCATGCAACTAAGCTGCAAGAGCAAGCAGCAAAAGTAAAATTAATTGAAGTTAGACAGTACCAAAATGTAGTAATAACGCTTTGGAAAGACGTTTTTGGTAACGATTTAGCAACCCCAGCGTAACGCAGGTGTATGCACCGGGCTATCCCAATGTTGTTTGATTTCATCATCCAGCAGGCATGCGGTAATTGAAGCGCCCGCCATATCAATAGCCGTGGTGTAGTTGCCTACTAAACTGCGGGTGACATTTAGGCCCGCATCGACGAGTAGTTTCGCGGCGGTATTGTAGATGAGATAGAGCTCCATCAGCGGGGTTGCACCGAGTCCATTCACGAGCAATAAAACTTCACTATTCTTGGTGGGCCCCAGATTTCTAGATGTAAAGTCGGCCAAAATGGCGTCGATCATATCTTTTACAATCGCATCTGCCTCGCGCATGGCTTCACGTCTACGCCCCGGCTCCCCATGAATACCCACGCCCATTTCAAGCTCATTGTCGCCAATATCAAAAGTGGGTCGGCCGGCGGCAGGCACGGTGCAGCTGGTTAAAGCTACGCCAATGCTGGCGGTGCGGCTATTTACCTTGTCACCTAATGCTTTGCAGGCTTGTAAGCTGGCACCCGTTTCTGCCAAGCTGCCAACACATTTTTCTACAATCACTGTCCCTGCTACGCCGCGGCGGCCAGTGGTGTAGGTGCTGTTAATCACGGCGCAATCGTCGCTGGTGAGTACAGTCGCATGTCCAACTGCCAACATTTCACCTGCCATTTCAAAATTCATTACATCGCCGGCATAGTTTTTGACGATAAACAAAATGCCTTTGTTAGTGTGTACCGCCTCTGCTGCAGCCAGCATTTGGTCTGGCGTGGGCGAGCTGAATACATGGCCCGGGCAGGCGGCATCGAGCATACCGTAGCCGATGTAACCTGCATGCAAAGGCTCATGCCCGGAGCCGCCGCCGGAGATAATGGCAACTTTATTTTGGGCTAATTGTTTACGCGTTAAAAAGTTGGGGTCGAGGTGTAAACTGACCAAATCATTGTGTGCTAATGCAAAACCAGAAAGACTCTCGGTCAAAATATCATCCACTTTGTTGATAAATTTTTTCATCAGACCTATCTTTAATTTAAATTAGTCTTTCAAAATCAAGTTACATACCGCGTGAATCATCACCTGGCAACTTTTTGCACCTGGGTCTAAATGGCCAATGCCGCGCTCGCCCAAGCCCACTGCACGGCCTTTTGTAGCAATCATGGCGCGGGTAGATTCTAAACCTATATCAGCAGCGTCTTTAAGCGCCTGGCAGATTTCTGCTGTAGTTTTGCCAGCAGCGGCGGAGAGTGTAAATGTCGTTGAAACCGGGATTAACACATCCAGCATGGTTTTTTCGCCGACAGTTGCTTTGCCGCGCTGCACAATAGCCTGCACGCCTGCGGCAAAAGCAGCGGCGATTTCAAGCTTATTATTAGTGCCATTTATTTTAGCTACTTTTGCCATTTCCATAAAAAAACTTGCAAATAGCACGCCAGAAGCCCCGCCAATACTGCTTAACAGCTTGGTACCTATTTTTTGCAACACTTCATCTGGGGGTAAAGGCACAAGCTCGTTATACATGCCTGCGATTACTTCACTGGCACGTTTGATATTGATGTAATGGTCGCCATCGCCAATGGCGCGGTCTAGCGATTCGATATCGGCCTCATGTGCAACAATGGCGGCGTGTATGGCGAGCGCGGAAGATAAAATAAAGGTGGTTTTCATGCTACTAGTTTAAAACCAATTGAAATTTCAAGCAATTTACATCAGCAAAAGAATAAGCCCAATCGCGGCGGGGAGGGCTTGAATAAACAGGATTTTTTACCAATAGTAGCGGCACCATACAAGCAACCAGCACTCAGTAATGCAAGCTGATCGTCATATCCAGGTTTTGCCCGTCGTATGGGAAGCTGGCGGCATGGAACGAAGGTGCGCCGAGTACCACTTTTACATCGTTTGAAAAACCGTAGCCTTCCTTTGGAATCCCCAGCAAGTTAGCGTCAAGTTTGCCGTTCATATTTTCATCATGAATAATGGCAAGCGCATACGTGCCCGGCGGGATGTCTTCAAAGTCGCAACGTGCCTGCGTAGCACGAATTTTTATTACCATAATATTGGTTGCGAAGCGCAGATAGTTATAAGGAAACCCCTCCGGCGATTCGAAAAGCGCGCAAGCTACGGTTCCCGTGCTGTTTCTAATGTCCAGAACCTGCACATGAATTCCGGGGCATGGTGATTGGGCAAAGGTGATGGCGGGACGGACTGCAAACACCAGCGCTGCACACAATGCTATGCATTGAACTCCTATGGGGATCCGCATCCCCCGATTCTTGACTGTGGAGGCCACTGCAGGCCTCCAAATGGTTGACTCATTCATGATCTTCCTCACAATTCCCACTTGAGCACAGGGTTAGGCGAATTTCACCCCCACTTTTTGCCGAGTTCATCCAAGCCAGACTTTTGTAAGTCCTCCGGGCTCATCAGAATGCGAAATTTACAACTGGCCTGAAAGTTGAGAAAGAAGGGCTCTGCAAAGGAAGGCACATCCGACGAGGTTTGTACGTTAATCACGAAGATTCCGCCGCGTTTTCCGTCTTGCTCCATGAAGTAGGCCGTCTCCGGCTTGATTGTTTCGAGGATACGCCCAATGATCTCACCCGCCTTTCCGCTTCTGACGAGCGAATTGAAAGGCTCAAGTGGGAATTCGACTGTAAGTAACATTTTCATGTGATGGTCTCCTTTTGTTGTGGCATTTAAAGGCGGTGCCGCATACGCCTAACGTAGAAGTGAGGGGCGCCGAGCGTAGCGAGGGAACCAAAAGCGCAGCTTTTGGCGATCCTCTCGCCTGCCATGTTAGAGCTGTGACGCCCAACCTTTTTCGATAAGTGTTTTGTCATCAATTTCGAACAGGTCGTCACAGGACTGGCGCAATAGGTCAGGGGCTCGAGCGCCTATGGAGATATCGGCTGTTCGACAGCCAAAATCCTCTACACGTTTTAGCGCTCTTGCGAAGTCTTGGTCGGTACTAATCAAAATAGCATAGTCGTAATTTTTCGCTGCTGCATGGTAGATGAGGTCTGCGACAAGCAATGCATCCACGCCCTTCTCTTTGAAGTTGCCGCCAGAACGCGGAATGGCATCTCCCAATACAACGCGGACATCTTTGAAAACATCTTTGCCGTGGACTTGCTCTGCTTTCTCGTAGTGGGGAGCCGAGGTGTATAGATAGGCTCGCACTATTTGGCGGCCTTGTGCAACGTGTTGGTAAAGTCCAGGAATGGAATTTAGTCGTAACTTTGCCCCGGCAAGCCGGTGGAAAAGATTCGTACCGTCAATGAAAACCATCGCTTTTTGGAATTGAATTGGTCGAGGAGGGACGACAGTGGTATTGGACATGATTTAGCTCTAACGTCTGAAGGAAGGGGCGCGCTTTAGCGCGTCCCGCTTGAATGATGGGTTAGGGTTGATTATCAGGCTCATATTCACTTATCACTTTGTCTAATTCACTAAAGCTAGTTTTGAAATTAAAGGGGTCAGTATCGAAATAATACAAGATATGCGTAGAATAGATTGAATTACGTGAGGGCGCAAGCCGCATGCTCGCTGTAAATTTATGTGTTAAATTAGCATTATTGTTAGAAAGATGAATCATGGCCAATTTAGATCAATACCTTGTTAAGCCAAAATCCAGTTTTTCATTCAAATCAATCAAGTCTAGCGATAAGTCTGAGCGTTCTGGTACTAAAGAGCAAAATGCGCTAGAGCTTGAAAAGCTGGCGATTGAAATAAACACCTTGCAGGATATTTTATATGCGCAAAATAAGCACAAAATTTTGCTGATTTTGCAAGGCATGGATGCCAGCGGTAAGGATGGCACAGTGCGGCATGTATTTAGTGCGTGCGATCCGCTGGGTATTCGTTTGGCCAATTTTAGAGGTCCAACCGAAGATGAGTTAGCGCACGATTATTTGTGGCGTGCGCACCAACAAGTGCCGCAAAAGGGCGAGATTGTGATTTTTAATCGTAGCCATTATGAAGATGTGCTGATTGTGAAAGTGCACGATTGGATAGATGATGCAGAATGTAAGCGCCGCTATGCGCAAATAAACGAGTTTGAGCGTATGCTCACAGAAACAGGCACGGTGATTGTAAAATGCTATTTGCATATTTCAAAAGCTGAACAAAAAATACGGCTGCAAGATAGGCTGAACGACCCGACTAAAACTTGGAAATTTAACCCGAATGACCTAAAAGAGCGGGATTTGTGGCCTAAGTACATGATTGCTTACGAGAACGCCATAAGTGCAACCAGCACCACCTATGCGCCTTGGTACGTGGTGCCGGCTGACTCTAAAACCAATCGTAACCTGTTGATCTCTAAGTTGCTTTTAAACGCACTTAAGGGCTTGAAACTGGCTTATCCACCTGTACCACCTGAATTTAAATCGATTAAAATTGCTGATTAAAATAAATGAGCCTACGCCTACGTCTTAATTTACTGATTACCGCATTGTTGCTGCTGTTTATGCTGGCGGTAGGCTATGTGAATTTTAACGGTACTAAAACCTCTATCCAAGAAGGGGTAGAAGCCGCTACCCGCGTCACTGTGCAGTTGCTAGATACAGTGATTGTAAGTTCTACCCAAAATTATGATGGGGGTTTTACACACGATGTGATACACCGCTTTTTGGTGCAGCTTGGCCATGTGCGCGGTAACGAGATTTATTTGTACGATATTCGCGGCAATTTGATATTCCATTCACCGCCTTCAAAGTACCAAACTAATGAGATTCCCCCACAGTGGTTTTCTGACGCGCTGAATCCGCACGAAAAATCAGTGACGCGTTTTATTCATTATGGCAAGTTGGTGGTAGAGCCTAATCCTTCAGGGGCAATCCGCGAGGCGTGGGGTAAAATGCAGCATTTGATGATTATCGGTGCGGCATTTTTTGTGTTGTTAAATCTGACTGTGTATTGGATGCTAGGTCATTGGTTGCAACCCTTGCAGCCGATATTAAAAGCTATCAACAAGATGGAGCAGGGCGATTTAACGCCACGTTTGCCCAGTTTTGATTTACCCGAATTCGAGCGAATTGGACATAGTTTGAACCGCATGGCAGAATCTCTAGCGGCTGAGCGACAGTTGGAAGAAAATCGTCAATTAACGGCGCTAATACAAAGCCATATTGAGGATGAGCGCAGAAGCTTGGCGCGCGAGCTGCATGATGAACTTGGTCAATACGTAACGGCGGTTAAAACCTTTGCAGTGGCAATTGCTAATAAAACCAAGAAAAAATCACCAGAAATTGCAGCTAATGCGCAAACTATTGTCGCCGCAGCAAATCATATCTACGATGGTATGCACGATATTATTCGACAGCTTAGGCCTGGCTCACTGGATAATTTTGGATTAGGCGAGACCCTGCGCGATACTGTTAATAGTGTGCAAAACCAATATCCAGACTTGAATATCAGTCTGCATTTGGCGGGTAAACTCGATGCGCTGGGTGAGAGCTTGAATATTAATATTTATCGCATCGTGCAAGAAGCGATCAACAATGCCATTAAACATGCGGCGGCGAAAAATATCGAGATTAAGCTGGAGACCACCAAAACGGGTGCATTACAGCTCACTATAAAAGACGATGGACGTGGCATGGATATTAATGATGTAGACCAATCCAGCCATTTTGGTTTACTCGGTATGCGCGAGCGTGTGCAAGGCTTTAAGGGTAGTTTTAATGTGGATTCCGAGCTTGATGGTAAACAGGGCGCTACAAATATGGGTACGACGATTTATATTAATATTCCGCAAGCAATTCAAATAGACGGTTAAGGGTAAAAATGAGCCAAATAAATGTAATGTTAGTCGACGACCACGCTGTGGTGCGCATGGGTTTTAAACTATTATTAGAATCAGCTTCGGATATTAAAGTAATTGCTGAGGCCGAAAATGGCGAAATAGCCATTAAAACCTATATGGAGCATAAACCAAACGTAGTGGTGATGGATATTACCATGCCAGGAATGGGTGGCTTAGAGTCGATTGAGCGCATTTTGGCTAAAGACAGCAACGCTAAAATTTTGGTGCTATCCGCACATGAAGATTCGGTGCACCCTAAGCGGGTATTGAATGCTGGCGCAATGGGCTATTTAACTAAACGATCAGCCGCTGAAGAGTTGATTAAAGCGATTCGCATGGTGGCGAGCGGTAAAAAATATATCGAAGCTGGCGTGGCGCAACAAATGGCGATACAACAATTATCGGGTGATCAAAGCCCGGTAGATGTATTGAGCGAGCGTGAATTTGAAGTATTTATGTCGCTGGCAAAAGGCAAAACTACCAACGAAATTGCTGAAAGTTTATTTTTAAGCCCGCGCACGGTGGGCACACATTTGTACAATATCAAGCAGAAACTAAACGCTAATAATTCAGCAGAGATTGCGCTTATAGCCATGCGTAGTGGGTTATTAGAGCCATAAGCCGGCTTGTTAGAACCTTAAATTAATTGGCTTTGTAGCGAGCTACGTTTAGCTCGCCTTGGGTTGCTAACTCGACAACTGCAACTGTGCCGCTAGGTAATTTGCCAAACTCTGGCGGAATTAAAAAAGTAATGATTTTTTTGTCTTTCTGAACCACGCCGGTACCTACGTTCCAGCTTTGCCATTCGCGTGGTTTTGGCAGACTGGTTGCGCCCATCAGACGCGCTTTCTCATAGATAGCATTTTTTTCATCACCAATTAATAGGTTAAACAACTCAACTCGTACTAGCTGACTACTTTGCACCACTTGAGTCTGGGTTTCTATTGCTTCAGTTTGTTCCGGAAGCGTCTCAGCAACAGGTTTAACAGGCTCAAAAGCAAACGTAGCTAAGGCGTAAGTATAATCATCGACCTCTGTAGGCACTGTATTTATTGGCTTAGTAACTTGTGGCGCAGTTCCTTGAAGCGTTGTAGCTTGAGGCGCTGTAGCTTGAGGCGTGGCATTTTTGTAGGGATCACGATTGCTAACGGCTTGGTCTTCATCCACGTCCAGCGCTCTGGCCACGGCTTTATCGGCCACGCGGGTGGCTATCGAGCTGGCGATTGACGAAGCAATGCTACCGCCTAAGCAGCCGCTAAGCAGTAATAACGTCGCCAATAAAGCAATATATCTAAAAGTTATAATAAACTTAATCATTAAAACTAAGCCTACGTTTTTAACGCGGAAAGTTCAGGTTACTGCTAACTTATTGAAATGTCTAGTGCTTTGTGTAGATATATTTTCTTAACCACATTATTTTGTGGTTTGTGTTGCGTGCACGCTAATAATGCCGCTTAATATAATTAAGCCAATGGCTAGCCATTCTGAGGCTGAAAGATGCTCGTGCCACAACAAAACACTAATTAAACTGGCAAGCACCACAGTGACATAGGCTAAACTCGCCACAGTAAGCGTGTTACCGGTGCGATAGGCGCGCGTAAGTGCGAGCTGGGCGATGGTGGCGGATACGCCTAGGCTCATGAGTAAAGGTAAATCGCTTAAACTGACTGGCGTAAAGTGCAGTAATAACATCCAAACCCCTGCGCCAATGGTGGATATTAACGTAAAGTAAAACACCGTGCGCCAATCTGGTTCGTTCAAGTTGCCAAGTTGCTTTACGTGCACATAGGCTAGAGCAGCACCGATGCCAGAAAGTAACCCCATAGCGCCTGCTAGACTATCTTCGCCATTGAACGTGGGTTTTAACAGTAATATAACGCCTATAAATCCCAATACAACCGCGAGGTAAAGGCTTTTTTTAGTCAAACTTTTTTTATGTTCTTTGCGCAATAAAAATGGCATGAAAAGTGCCAAAAATAAGGGCGAGGTGTAGTTAAGCGTAATGGCGGTGGCCAGCGGTAAGTGCGCAATGGCGTAGAAAAATAATACCAATGATGCAAAGCCCACTAAAGCGCGCGACATTTGCTTCGCTATGACTGGCGTTTTAAACGGTAATTTTTTGGCGAATATATAAGCGTAAATCACTGCTAAGCCAAATGCAGAGCGGTAAAATACCAACTCTGCACTGCTGAATTTGGCCGCACCAATTTTAACCAGCGTGCCCATAACGGCAAAGCCCAGCGCGGCGACTAGCATCCATAGGCTGCCAAAATTAGGTAACTTCATTAAAAATCATTTTTAGAAATATAACGAAAGGCTGAATTTTGCCTCAACGACACCGCATTGAAAAGTTAAACTGCAGCGTAACACATATTATGTGGCTGAAATATTATCTTCGCACCCCGATACACTGGCACGCATCAAGCCGTTTTTGGAGGCAAAACAAAATTGCGACTAAGTAAATGTTTGCCTTCAAAATTTTGCTCCAATATCTTGCTAAAGTACGGCTTTTACGCTAATCTCGTAGCTAAATAAACGAATAAAATTAATTAAGGAGCGATTGCAATGAAAAATCCATTAGAATCGGTTGCAGGCACCATCATTTCTGGACTAATACTTACGTTGATATTGGTGTTTTTTTTGAAAAATTTTTTAAGCTAGGGGTGTAGCATGGAATTATTACCAGCTTTAGCACGGTGGATACACTTTTTGGCAGGCATTACATGGATTGGCTTGCTTTACTATTTTAACTTGGTGCAAATGGCCGCACTTAAAGACGCTGGTGCAGATGGCACAGCAGCGGGTATTACCAAGCATGTGGCGCCACGGGCATTGTTATGGTTCCGTTGGTCGGCCGTGGTGACATGGCTGGCAGGTGCGGCTTTATTGGGCCCAAACTTAGCAGATGCGTTTATGCTGCGAAACGGATTTGAGGGTATTGGTATTGGCGCATGGTTGGGTACTATTATGCTGTTTAACGTTTGGGTGCTAATTTGGCCAAACCAACAAAAGATTTTAGGCTTGGTGCCGGCAGCAGACGACGTTAAAGCGAAGGCGCGCCGTGTGGCGATGCTGGCGTCACGGACCAATATGATGCTATCTATTCCAATGCTATTTTTTATGGCAAACGGATTAAGCCATCGCGCCGTACTTGGCTTGTAATAAAATTTAAGGCTACAACGGCGGCCTAGCCGCCGTTTTTCTTTTTGGGTTTAATGAATTTATGTCACACTTAATGAATACATATAATCGTCAACCTGTAACTTTCACGCATGGTGAAGGTGTATGGCTGTGGGACGAGCAAGGCAACAAGTACCTGGATGCGCTTGCAGGCGTGGCGGTGAATGGGCTTGGTCACGCGCATCCAAAAATGGTGAAAGCGATTAGTGCGCAAGCAGCGAAGCTAATTCACACTTCCAACATTTATCACATTGCCGAGCAGGAAAAGTTAGCAGACAAATTAGCTGAAATTTCGGGTATGGATAAGGTGTTCTTTTGTAACTCGGGCTGCGAGGCAAACGAAGCTGCGATTAAGCTGGCTCGCCTTTACGGACATAACAAGAGCATCGAAACGCCCGAAATTATCGTGATGGAGCGCGCTTTTCATGGACGTACTATGGCAACGCTCTCAGCCACAGGCAATCGCAAAGCGCAAGCAGGATTTGAGCCACTGGTTTCCGGTTTTATTCGTGTGCCATACGATGATTTAGAGGCGGTAAAACTAATAGCATCGCGTAAAAATAACGTAGTAGCGATTTTGGTCGAACCGGTGCAAGGCGAAGGCGGTATTCACATTCCCGCCGATATGCGCGCTTATTTACAGGGCTTGCGCAAAGTATGCGACGATAATGCTTGGTTATTGATGTTAGACGAAGTACAAAGCGGTATAGGCCGCACCGGTACTTGGTTTGCGTTTCAGCATACAGGCATGATGCCAGATGTGATGACGCTGGCAAAAGGATTGGGCTCCGGCGTGCCGATTGGTGCATGTTTAGCTAAGGGAGCGGCGGCTGAGGTGTTTACGCCTGGCAAACACGGTTCCACATTTGGTGGAAATCCATTGGCAACGATTGCTGGCTTGACTACTTTAAATGCGATTCAGGACGAAAAACTGCGCGAAAATGCGCAAAAAATGGGCGATTTGATTGTGACACTATTAAAGATAGAGCTTGCAAATACTCGAGGCGTAATAGCGATGCGCAACGCGGGCTTGATGATAGGCATTGAGTTGGATAGACCGTGCGCGGACTTAGTAAAAATGGGGCTGGAAGCTAAAATTTTGATTAACGTAACAGCTGAAAATGTGGTGCGTTTGCTGCCGCCACTGATTATTAACGAAACAGAAGTGAAAGAGCTGGTAAGCCGCCTTGCGCCTTTAATTAAGCGGTTTTTAAGCCAATAAAATTATGGCAATCAAACATTTTTTACAGTTTAATGATTTGACGACAGACGAGTTGAACCATATTTTTGTACGTACCACTTGGATCAAAGGCCAGTTTAAAAGCTACAAGCAATATTGGCCGCTGCAAGATAGAACACTGGTGATGATTTTTGAAAAAGCCAGTACGCGTACGCGGCTATCGTTTGAGGCGGGCATGCACCAATTGGGCGGTGCCGCGATTTACCTTAATACGCGTGATTCGCAATTGGGGCGTGGTGAGCCGGTGGAAGACGCGGCACAAGTGATTTCGCGCATGAGTGATATCGTAATGATTCGTACTTTCGAGCAAGAAATTATCGAGCGTTTTGCGCAAAATTCGCGCGTTCCGGTCATTAATGGGCTAACAAACGAATATCATCCATGCCAAATTTTGGCGGATATCTATACGTTTATTGAGCACAAAGGCAGTATTAAAGGTAAGACTGTGGCGTGGATTGGCGATAGTAACAATGTGTGTAACACTTGGCTGCAAGCAGCTGAAGTGCTGGATTTTAACGTGCATGTTTCAACCCCGCCTGGCTATGAAGTGGAGATGGAACGCGCTAATTTGTATGGTCACGACCACTTTGAAGAGTTTGCTGATCCGATGGATGCCGCCAAGGGTGCAGATTTGGTGACAACCGATGTGTGGACCAGCATGGGGTTTGAGGCAGAAAATGAAGAGCGCAAACGTGATTTCGCTGATTGGCAAGTGGATGATGACATGATGCGTGCAGCCAATAAAGATGCGCTGTTTATGCATTGTTTACCTGCGCATCGTGGCGAAGAAGTGGCTGCGGAAGTGATAGACGGCAAGCAAAGCGTGGTGTGGGAGGAAGCAGAAAACAGACTGCACGTACAAAAAGCTCTTATGGAATACTTACTATTGGGGCGTGTAGAAAAGTAAGATGGGTAAAGTGTAGTCTGTTTCGGCGTAGGCTAACTCGCGCAGCGATGTTAAGCGAGGTGGCCGGAGTCAAAATTGCTGGCATGTGCAAAAAGCGTTAATGGAATATCTGCTGTTAGAGAAAATTTAAGTTTAGGAAAAGTATGAGCAAGATAAAAAAAGTCGTATTAGCCTATTCCGGCGGTTTGGATACCTCGGTGATTTTGAAATGGCTACAAGACGAATATAAATGCGAAGTGGTAACCTTTACCGCTGATTTAGGTCAGGGTGAAGAGCTAGAACCTGCGCGGAGCAAGGCCAAAGCCGCAGGCGTAAAAGAAATTTACATTGACGATTTGCGCGAAGAATTCGTGCGTGATTTTGTGTTTCCGATGTTCCGTGCTAACACTGTGTACGAGGGTGAATATTTGCTTGGCACATCAATTGCACGGCCTTTAATCGCCAAACGCTTAATTGAAATTGCTCGCGAAACAAAAGCGGATGCCATTTCGCATGGTGCGACGGGCAAAGGCAACGACCAAGTACGGTTTGAACTTGGCGCGTACGCGCTTAATCCTAACATCCAAATTGTTGCGCCATGGCGTGAGTGGAATTTGCTTAGCCGCGAGAAGCTCATGGCGTATGCTGAAAAAAACAATATACCAGTCGACATGAAGCACAAACAAGGCGGCAGCCCATACAGCATGGACGCCAACTTGTTGCATATTTCGTATGAAGGCAGACATTTGGAAAACCCAGCTGCTGAGGCGGAAGAAAGTATGTGGCGCTGGACGGTTTCGCCAGAAGCCGCGCCAGATAAGGCGGAGTACGTGGATATTGAATACGCCAATGGTGACCCAGTTTCGCTAAATGGCAAAAAAATGAAACCGCATGATTTGTTGGCCGAACTCAATAAACTGGGTGGCAAACACGGTATCGGCCGTTTGGATTTAGTGGAAAATCGTTACGTGGGCATGAAATCGCGTGGCTGCTACGAAACGCCGGGCGGAACCATTATGCTTAAGGCGCATCGAGCGATTGAGTCGTTGACTTTGGATAGAGAAGTTGCGCATTTGAAGGATGATTTAATGCCACGTTACGCCAGCATGATTTATAACGGCTATTGGTGGAGCCCGGAAAGATTGGCACTGCAAACTTTGATTGACCATACACAAAAATCGGTCAATGGCTGGGTGCGCCTTAAACTTTACAAAGGCAATGTAATCGTCGCGGGACGTGATAGCAAAACTGATTCGTTATTCGACTCAACTATAGCAACGTTTGAAGATGATGCCGGCGCGTATGACCAGAAGGATGCAGGCGGATTTATTAAGCTTAACGCACTTAGAATGCGGATTGCAGCAAATTTAAAAAATAGGAAGAAATAATATGGCACAGTTTGATAATGTAAGTGTGAAGAAAAAAGCCAATGTGTATTTTGACGGCAAGTGTGTGAGCCACACAGTGATGTTTCCCAATGGTACACGCAGCACAATTGGCGTGATATTTCCGAGTTCGCTCACGTTTAACACTGCCGCACCGGAGCTGATGGAAATTAATTTAGGTAGCTGCAAAGTGCGTTTAAAAGGTGAAGAAGCTTGGAAAACTTACAGCGCGGGTGAGAAATTTACAGTGCCAGGAAACTCTAGTTTTGACATAGAAGTGACCGAGATGTTGGACTACGTCTGTCACTTCGAATAGGAGATTATGATGCCGAGTTTTGATATTTCTTCGGAAGTTGATATGGTCGCGTTAAAAAATGCGATTGATATTGCAGGTAAGCAAATTACTAATCGCTATGATTTTAAAGGCACTTCGGCCAAAGTGGAGTTGAACGAAAAAGACAGCGTGATTACCATTTTTGGCGATAACGACTTTCAATTGAGTCAGGTGAAAGATATTTTGCTGCCGGTTATGGAGAAGAAAGAACCTGATTCTTCCAAGCGGCTAGAACATAAAGATGTGCAAAAAATTGGTGGCAACAAAGTGAAACAAGAGTTAAAAATCCGCGCCGGTATTGATGCGGAGCTTGCAAAGCGTATCACCAAGTTGATTAAAGATTCTGGTATGAAAGTGCAAGCCAGTATTCAAGGTGATTCTGTGCGTGTAAACGGCGCCAAGCGTGATGTGTTGCAGGAGGCGATTGCATTTGTGAGAAAAAATGTGACGGATTTTCCGTTGCAGTTTGGTAATTTTAGAGATTAGTATTAGGTAAAAATGGCAGCAAAAACTTTATATGACAAGTTGTTTGATTCGCATATCGTCACCGAGGAAAACGGCACGGCGTTGATTTATATCGACCGTCATTTGGTGCACGAAGTCACCAGTCCGCAAGCATTTGAGGGCTTGAAGCTGGCTAATCGTAAGGTTTGGCGCGTGAATTCGATTCTTGCTGTGCCGGACCACAATGTACCGACGACCAATAGAAGCACTGGTGTGGCGGGTATTGCTGACTCAATCTCTCGCTTGCAAGTGCAAACTTTAGACGAAAATTGTGCCGAGTATGGCGTGACAGAATTTAAGATGAATGATGTGCGCCAAGGTATCGTACACGTCATCGGCCCGGAACAAGGCGCTACTTTGCCAGGTATGACGGTGGTATGCGGCGACTCACACACTAGCACCCACGGAGCGTTTGGGGCATTGGCACATGGGATTGGCACTTCGGAAGTTGAACATGTATTAGCTACCCAATGCTTGGTACAGAAAAAATCTAAAGCCATGTTGGTGAGGGTTGAAGGCACCTTGCAAAAGGGCGTGACTGCTAAGGATATTGCCCTTGCAGTGATTGGCAAAACAGGTACAGCAGGCGGTACCGGCTACGCGATTGAATTTGCGGGTTTGGCGATACGCGCTTTGAGCATGGAAGGCCGCATGACCTTGTGCAATATGGCGATTGAGGCGGGCGCACGTGCTGGCATAATCGCGGTGGATGACACGACGATAAACTATATTAAAGGTCGCCCATTTGCGCCAAAAGCTGCGCAGTGGGATGCAGCAGTTAAGTATTGGCGCACTTTGCATAGCGATGTGGGCGCCAAGTTTGATGCGGTAGTTGAATTGAATGCACAAGACATTCAGCCGCAAGTCACTTGGGGGACCTCCCCAGAAATGGTGGTGGGTGTGGATGGCAAAGTGCCGAGTTTGGACATGGCCAAAAATGAGGTGCAGCGCGCCGACTGGACGCGTGCCTATACTTACATGGGTTTGCAAGCCAATACGCCGATGAGTGAAATCACCATAGACAAAGTGTTTATTGGCAGTTGCACCAATTCGCGTATTGAGGATTTACGCGCTGCTTCAGTAGTTGTTAAGGGTAAGCACATCGCGCCGAACGTGAAGTTGGCGTTAGTAGTACCAGGCTCAGGCTTGGTGAAAGCACAAGCGGAACAAGAAGGTTTGGACAAAATATTTATTGCAGCAGGTTTTGAGTGGCGCGAGCCAGGCTGTAGCATGTGTTTGGCAATGAATGCGGATAAATTAGCGCCAGGCGAACGTTGTGCATCGACAAGTAACCGCAATTTTGAGGGCCGCCAAGGGCAAGGTGGACGTACGCACTTGGTCAGCCCACAAATGGCCGCCGCGGCAGCTGTTGCGGGGCATTTTGTAGATGTAAGAACGTTTAGCTAAACGTTAGATTAAAAGGAGTTTTTCGAGTGAGAACATTATTTATTTTATTGGCTTTAAGCTTTGTATTGACAGCTTGCAACACCGTTCACGGCATGGGGCAAGATATTGAAAAAGCAGGCGAAGCTGTAAAAAAATCATCAGAATAATTTAAGACATCATAATGCAAGCTTTTACACGATTAAATGGTTTAGTAGCGCCGTTAGACCGCGCCAACGTGGATACGGACGCGATTATTCCAAAGCAGTTTTTAAAGTCAATTAAACGCTCTGGCTTTGGCCCGAATGCCTTTGATGAATGGCGTTATCTCGACCACGGCGAGCCCGGCATGGATAACAGCAAACGCAAGTTAAACCCAGATTTTGTGCTGAATAAGCCACGCTATCAGGGTGCGAGCATTTTGCTTACGCGCGAAAACTTTGGCTGCGGGTCTAGCCGCGAACACGCGCCTTGGGCGCTTGAAGATTTTGGTTTTAAGGTCATTGTTGCGTCTAGCTTTGCCGATATTTTTTACAACAATTGCTTCAAGAACGGCATGTTGCCAATTGTGTTGCCAGCACATGCCGTGGACGCATTATTTGATGCGGTTTCTGGGCAGGTGGGTTACCAGCTAAATATTGATTTAGAAAAACAAATCGTGATGACACCAGATGGAAAAACGTACACATTCGAGGTGGACAAAGTGCGTAAGCACAATTTGCTCAACGGTTTGGATGACATTGGTTTAACCATGCAGCAACAAAATAAAATCAAGGCGTTTGAGACGAAGCACAAGCTAGCTCAGCCGTGGTTATTTAGTTAGAAAGTAAGTAAATGAAAATTGCAGTTTTGCCAGGCGATGGTATTGGCCCAGAAATTGTGGCGCAAGCGGTGAAAGTGCTAAAGGCACTCAAGCTCAATATTGACATGACCGAAGCACCGATTGGCGGCGCGGGCTATGAGTCTGCAGGCGATCCATTACCCGATGCGACGCTTAAATTGGCGAAAGAAGCAGATGCCGTGTTGTTAGGCGCAGTGGGTGATTGGAAATACGACAAACTGGAACGGCATTTGCGCCCAGAACGCGGCTTGTTGCGCATTCGCAAAGAGTTGAACTTATTCGCTAATTTGCGCCCCGCGTTACTTTATCCTGAATTGGCATCAGCTTCCACACTCAAGCCAGAAGTGGTGTCTGGGCTGGATATTATGATTGTACGCGAACTGACTGGTGACATTTATTTCGGTCAACCACGTGGCATTTCTACCTTAGAAAACGGTGAGCGTGAAGGCATTAATACCATGCGTTACAGCGAATCTGAGATTCGTCGTATTGGCCGTGTCGCCTTTGATATCGCCATGAAGCGCAACAAGAGAGTGTGCAGCGTGGACAAGGCTAATGTGCTAGAAACCACGGAGTTATGGCGTCAGGTAATGATTAAATTATCAAGCGAATATCCAGAAGTGGAGTTGAGCCACATGTACGTGGATAACGCCGCGATGCAGCTCATTCGTGCGCCTAAGCAGTTTGATGTCATGGTGACAGGCAACATTTTTGGCGATATTTTGTCGGACGAAGCCTCCATGCTTACCGGTTCTATCGGCATGTTGCCGTCGGCCTCGATAGACGCCAATAACAAAGGTATGTATGAGCCCAGTCACGGCTCTGCACCTGACATCGCGGGCAAAGATGTGGCCAATCCGTTGGCGACGATTTTGTCTGTTGCTATGATGTTGCATTATACGTTTAATGATGAAGCGAATGCGCAAAAAATAGAACATGCCGTGAAATCCGCACTGGTATTGGGCTGCAGGACAGCGGATATTTGGACGGAAGGTTGCAAAAAAGTGGGATGTAACGAAATGGGCGACGTTGTAGCTAGCGCGCTTAATTAAGTAAAAGAACTAGGAAAAAAGAAATGAAACGTGTTGGATTTGTTGGTTGGCGCGGCATGGTGGGCTCAGTGCTCATGCAGCGCATGATGGAAGAAAATGACTTCGGCGAAATCGAGCCACAATTCTTTACTACGTCTCAAGTAGATGGCAAAGCGCCGAATGTGGGTAAAGATTCTGCACCGTTAAAAGATGCTAAAAATATTGCGGATTTAAAAGCCATGGACGTCATTGTTTCCTGTCAAGGTGGCGAGTATACCAATGAAATATTCCCAAAATTACGAGCTGAAAACTGGGCTGGGCACTGGATAGATGCCGCTTCTAGCCTGCGCATGCAAAAAGACGCGGTGATTATTCTCGACCCCGTGAACATGCATGTGATTGAAGACGCACTGCATAAGGGTGGCAAAAACTGGATAGGTGGCAACTGCACTGTTTCGCTGATGTTGATGGCCTTGAATGGCTTATTTAAAGCGGATTTGATAGAGTGGGTTACTTCTATGACATACCAAGCAGCATCTGGTGCGGGCGCACAGAATATGCGCGAATTGTTAAACCAAATGGGTGAAGCGCACAGAGTAGCCAGCGAGTTTTTGAAAGACCCGGCATCGGCAATTTTGGATATCGATCGTGAAGTGGCGGGTACTTTGCGCGATGAGAAATTCCCCAAAGCGCATTTTGGTGTGCCGCTTGCAGGTAGTTTGATTCCATGGATAGACAGCGATTTGGGTAACGGGCAGAGCAAAGAAGAATGGAAAGGCGGCGCGGAGACCAATAAAATACTGGGTCGCAGCGACAAGCCAATTCCTATTGATGGTTTGTGCGTGAGAATAGGCGCCATGCGCTGCCATTCTCAAGCGCTGACCATCAAGCTTAAAAAAGATGTACCGCTCGACGAAATCAGCCAAATGCTCGCTGAAGCGAATGAATGGGCGAAAGTGATTCCGAATGAGCGCCAAGCCAGTATGCGCGAACTTACCCCGACTGCGGTCACTGGTAAACTAATTACCCCAGTGGGACGTTTACGTAAACTGAACATGGGTAATGATTATTTATCTGCCTTTACTGTGGGCGATCAGTTATTATGGGGTGCTGCCGAGCCATTACGCCGCATGCTGAGGATACTGATTGCTCATTAAAACGCAGCAATTTAGTGATAAACGTTGAAAAAAACCAACAGTATTCACTTACAATCACATAGCTATCGAACATAATGTGCATTATGAGCTTGCATGTCTAACTAATTGATGTTATTTTTGTTATTGCAATATTTTAGTAAATTAAGGGTGGGATAGTGCATAACTCAAAATTAAAGCAATTAACAGTTGCCTTATGCATGGCTTTGATGCCAATTTCAGTGTTTGCTGCGGGGCTGGGCAAACTCAACGTAATGTCAGGCTTGGGTGAACCACTGAAAGCAGATATTGAACTGATATCAGTTACTCCAGAAGAGCTCAATAGCATTACAGCGGCCATTGCCTCCGAAGAAGCTTATGCAACGCAAGGCATCGAAAAGCCTGCTTCTCACAATAGCATCAAAGTCAGTATTGCTAAAAACACCGCTGGCGTTCCCGTATTAAAACTAAATTCGTCGCAACCTATCAGTGAGCCGTTTTTAGATATGCTCATCCAAGTTGATTGGGCTTCTGGAAGATTGTTGCGTGAATATACCGTTTTGCTAGATCCACCTGGTTATACTGGCGAAACTGATACCAGCGCCCAAGACAATCAAACTACGCAAGCGCCCGTGGTGAGACCTATCGGCAAAAGTCAAAAAAGCCAAATGGCTAATGGCACAATGAACGATGGAGGTGTAACTAGTCCATCGTCCGCCTCAAAAAAAACCGGTAAACATTTAAAAAAAACTAAACCGAGTACTACAAGCGAGGCCCCAAGCGAAGAAATGGCGCCTGCTCCAGTTGCATCGGGCCAAGACCACGTTACCGAGCACGGTGACACTTTAGCGAAAATAGCCCGTGACATGAAGCCGGAAGGGGTTAGTCTCGAGCAAATGCTAGTTGGTTTGTATCAAACCAATCCAGATGCGTTTCAGGGCAAAAATATGAATCGCCTTAAGGTGGGGCAAATCATTCGTCCGCCTTCAGAAGAAACGCTTAATACCATATCACGCAAAGATGCTTCGAGTGAAATTAAAGTTCAGACCGCCAATTGGAATTCATACCGCAATAAATTAGCTGGAATCGTGACTGACGCGGCGCCGAGTAATACTGAGGCTAGCACGCAATCTGCCGGTGGTAAAATTAAAAGCGCAGCGGAAGACAAATCGATGCCTGCGGCAACGGGGCCAAAAGACGTGGTTAAGCTTTCTGCAGGCGATGCAACCGCCGCAAAAGCCAGTGCAAACAATATAAAATCGTTACAAGATAAAATTACCGCACTGCAAGAAGAGGCGACAGCACGCGAAAAAAGTGTAAAAGAGGCACAAGACAGAACAGCTTCACTTGAGAAGCAAATCGCCGATATGCAAAAATTGTTAGCGATGAAAAACGGTGCGATGGCAGATATGCAGAAGCAAGCGGAAATGCAGGCCGCGGCCGAAAAAAACAAACCAGTGGAAGCTGCCGCGCCAACAAACCAAACCAAACCACCAGGTGAAGCTGCAAAAGAGGCCAAGCCAGCTGAGCAGACAACGCCTGCCCCAGCGCCTAGTCCTGCTGATAAAAACATGACAAAACCCGTTGTGAAACCTGTGCCAGCACCAGCTCCGGAGCAAGGTTTCTTAGATGGAATTTTGAATGGACTAGATTTAACAACATTGTTGCCTGCGGGTGGTTTACTGGCTTTATTGGGCGGTGGCTGGATGTATTTGCGTAAAAAACGCGAAAAAAGTTTAGCAGATTTTGAGCAAGGCATCATGACTTCTGGTGGCTTGAAAGCCAACACGGTATTTGGCAATACCGCCAGTGCTAGCGTCGATACTGGCGATACTTCATTCTTGACAGACTTTTCGCAAAGCGCTAATGGCGGCATGATAGACACCAACGATGTTGACCCGATAGCCGAGGCCGAGGTTTATATGGCTTATGGTCGTGACGCACAGGCTGAGGAGATCTTGAAAGATGCAATTTCAAAAGAACCAAAGCGCTATGAGTTACACCTGAAATTGTTGGAAATGTACGCTGCAAGCAAGAATATATCAGCCTTTGAGACTATTTCTAGTGAGCTTTATACCACGTTGGGTGTTGCAGATCCCGCTTGGGCAAAAGTAGCGGAAATCGGTATTAAATTGGAACCGAATAACCCGCTATATCAAGCGGGTAGCAGCTCTACTGGTGCCAGCGACAAGCAGGCAACAACGGAAGATAAATTGGATGCCAACGATTTTTCTGATACGCCATTAGCCTCTGAAAAAGATTTAGATTTCTCATTGGACAATAATGCATTAGCACAAAGCTTCGCGCCAACGGGTACGGTTTCCGGTAGCGAACTTACGATGGATTCACAAAACCCGGAAGATACAGTACAGCAGGGTGCTGCCATGGAAGCGCCAGCTCAAAATTTAGCAAGTACGTCAGTCATGTCATTTGAAATGGAACCAAAACCGGAATTGGAAGCGCCTACTGAGACGAACGAAGCTACAACCATGGATTTTGATATGGGCGATTTGGGTTCTGTTGAATCAAACACGGTTGTTGAAGAGACGATTAAAACTGCCGCAGAAGAGTTTGGCAATACCATGCCAAGCTTAAATATCGATACATTCCAAGCACCACAATTTATGCCAGAAGTTAATGAAACAGTTGATATGCAAGCGGGATCATCAGCTGATTTTGCACATGAAGCATTTGCATTGCCTAAGGATGATGATGCGACACAAGAAGCTGGCGTGCTTGATATTAGTGGGCTAGACACTCAGCTTGCAACGGAAGAGCTTGGCAACGAAAATAATTTTAGTTTTAGTGTCAATACAATACAGCCGGATGCTTTGAGTCTTAAAGATGAAGGCCATGCCGAGGCCAATTCATTTGATTTAAGTACCATTGATTTGAGTCTAGATAGTAAAACAGCGCCAAGTTCGAGTGCTGAGACCGAACCTGTTAAACCTACCGAACCAGCGTTGTCAGAAAATGAGCCGATTGAAGTCGAAACCAAGCTAGATTTGGTTAAAGCTTACATTGAGATGGACGATAAGGAAGGCGCAAAAGAGCTATTGGATGAAATTATGAAAGAAGGCGGTGCTGCCCAGCGTAAGCGTGCGGAAGATCTGTTAGCTAAACTGGCCTAGGTTGGCAGCCCGTAAAAAACCGAGCTATTGCTCGGTTTTTTATTTTCTGCAAAAAATAATTTCTGGTCAATTACTAATAAAATATGCGCATGTTCAAAATAAACATTATTACGCAACTACTTAGTTTTTTTATACTTGCGATTATCGTTAATCAATTGAATCTAAAGATGTTGGTATTAATTTTAGCTATTTTAATTGTGATTTTGACACTAAATAAAACAAAGCAGTTTTTGCGCTCTATAAAGCGATTCAGATGGTTTTTTTTCGTGATGATGGGTATTTTCGCGTTTAATACGCCGGGTGAACACTTGGCGGTGTGGCCATTTTCTATCAGCCCAACTTATGAGGGCGTTACTGCTGGTTTAACACAGATGCTTAGAATCATAGTAATGCTAGCAGCCTTATCTTTGATCTTGGCAATGAATACAAGGCAGCAGCTTATTTCCGGCTTTTATTTTATTTTTTCTCCGTTAAAGTTTTTAGGTCTAAAAGTAGAACGCTTTGCTGCAAGGCTTTGGTTAACCTTGCACTATGTTGAGATGCAGCAAGAAAATAATATTAGCCGAGATTTTTTTAGTCGCCTAAAAAATATGACGGTGCTCAAATCTGATCCGGTAAATGAGAATATTTCGATTCAGTTTAAAGTACCGCAATTTACCCTGATTGATTACCTGGTTATTACGCTATTGTTGATTTTTTTATTTAAGCAAGTTTTTAGGGCTATTGTTTAAATGCGTATCGCCCTGGGTATAGAGTACGATGGTGCGCCTTATTGTGGCTGGCAAAGCCAGTCTAGACAGTGCGGTGTACAAGATTTTTTAGAAAATGCTATCGCAAAAATTGCGGAATATCCCATGCGAACCCACGCTGCAGGGCGCACCGATACTGGAGTTCATGCGTTGATGCAAGTGGTGCATTTTGATTCGGAAACCATTCGCCCAGATAGCGCTTGGGTACGCGGCGTGAATACTTTTTTGCCTGCAACAATACGCGTGATTTGGGCGAAAATTGTGGATGATGAGTTTCATGCGCGCTTTTCGGCTATTCAACGCAGATACCAGTATTTATTGGCTAATCAGCCTTCAGCGCCTGCTATTTTTACAGATAAAGCAGGTTGGTATCACTTGCCACTCGATATAGGAGCAATGCAGAAAGCGATTGCCTATCTGCGAGGCGAACATGATTTTAGTGCCTTCCGCGCCAGTGAATGCCAAGCAAAATCACCCGTTAAAAATTTGCAAATCGCAACTGTAAAAAAGTATGCAAAATGGTTGGTTTTTGAATTCGCGGCTAATGCTTTTTTGCAACATCAAGTGCGTAATATGGTTGGCGCGCTAGTTTATGTCGGCAATGGCAAGTATCCGCCAGAATTTATAAAAGAACTTTTGGTGCAAAAAGACCGCACGCTCTCGCCACCGACTTTTTCGCCACAAGGCTTATATTTAGTGGGTGTACAGTACAATGACAAATGGGATTTGCCGAATACGCAACGTGAACTCAGTGTGTTTTAACTGACATAGTGTTAGGTTTCAGTTACGCTTATGGATTATGGAAAAAATGAAGCGCACCAGAGTAAAAATTTGTGGCATTACGCGTGTGGAAGACGCAATAGCTGCTGTCAGTGCTGGCGCTGATGCGATTGGCTTGGTATTTTATGCGCAAAGCCCGCGCGTTGTGACTGTTGAGCATGCACAAAAAATAATGACTGCAATGCCGCCCTTTGTGAGCGTGGTTGGCTTGTTTGTGAATGCGTCAAAAGCGGAAATTGAGGAAGTATTATCAAAGTTGCGTTTGGATATTTTGCAGTTTCATGGCGACGAGTCGGTGCATGATTGTGAGCAATTAAAATTGCCATATTACAAGGCAATCCGCGTCAAAGCAGACACAAATTTGGTACAATACGCAGCTGAATATAACAGCGCAAAAGCTTTGTTATTAGATGGCCATTCTGAGCATATGATGGGAGGTACCGGACAGACTTTTGATTGGAATTTAATCCCCGCTAATCTAGCCAAACCCATTATTTTGGCAGGCGGATTAAACTCAGAAAATGTTGGTCAAGCTATCAAGCAGGTGCGGCCTTACGCGGTGGATGTAAGTGGTGGTGTGGAATCAACAAAAGGGATTAAGGATGCGGCAAAAATCGCTGCATTTATACAAGGAGTGAGCAATGCAGATGTATGATATGCCTGACGAGCGCGGGCATTTTGGCCAGTTTGGCGGTACTTTTGTCGCGGAAACTCTGGTGGAAGCGCTAGAAAAACTGCGCCTGATGTATGAGAAATATCGTCACGATCCTGAATTTTTGGCTGAATTTGCCTATGATTTAAAACATTTCGTCGGCCGTCCCAGCCCGATTTACTTTGCCGAGCGTTGGACAAATAAAGTGGGCGGGGCACAAATCTACTTGAAACGTGAAGATTTAAATCATACTGGTGCACATAAAATAAATAACACTATTGGCCAAGCTTTATTGGCCAAACGCATGGGAAAACCACGTGTGATTGCTGAAACAGGCGCTGGTCAGCATGGCGTCGCAACGGCGACGATTGCAGCGCGTTTAGGCTTGGAATGCGTGGTTTATATGGGCTCTGAAGACGTGAAGCGCCAAGCGCCTAACGTGTTTAGAATGAAACTGTTAGGCGCAACAGTCGTACCAGTCGAAAGTGGCTCCAAAACGCTTAAAGATGCGCTTAACGAGGCAATGCGCGACTGGGTGACCAATGTATCGAACACCTTTTATATTATTGGCACGGTGGCTGGTCCACACCCTTACCCAATGATGGTGCGTGATTTTCAATCGGTGATTGGTACTGAGGCTAAACAGCAGATGATGGAAATGATTGGGCGCCAGCCAGATGCCATCATCGCTTGTGTGGGTGGTGGCTCAAATGCTATGGGCATTTTTTACCCTTATATCGATGTGCCAAATGTGCGCTTGATTGGCGTTGAGGCAGCAGGTCATGGTTTAGAAACAGGCATGCATGCTGCGCCGCTTACAGCGAACAGCCCAGTAGGCGTGCTGCATGGCAACCGTACTTATTTAATGCAAGATGCGGATGGCAATATTATCGAAACGCATTCAATTTCTGCTGGATTGGATTACCCAGGCGTAGGCCCAGAGCATGCTTGGTTAAAAGATATTAAGCGGGCCGAATATGTTGCCATTACGGATGATGAGGCTATGGCAGCATTTCATAACCTATGCCGCACCGAAGGTATTATCCCCGCGCTGGAATCTAGCCATGCGTTGGCGCATGCAGAAAAAATGGCTAAAACCATGCGCAAAGACGAAATCATATTGGTGAATTTATCTGGTCGAGGCGATAAAGACATTAACACTGTCGCCAAACTATCCAATATAACGCTGTAAACATCTATGTCCCGTATCCAAACAGTATTTTCTAGCCTCAAAGCCAATAACAAAAAAGCTCTGATTCCTTACATTACCGCGGGCGATCCGCATCCAAAACACACTGTAAGCATATTGCACACTTTAGTAGCAAGTGGCGCAGATATGATTGAATTGGGCATTCCGTTTTCTGACCCGATGGCGGATGGGCCAGTGATACAACGTGCAAGTGAGCGTGCGCTGAAACATAAAGTGGGTTTGAAAATTGTGCTGGAAATGGTGCAAGAGTTTCGTCAAAAAGACACAAAAACTCCCATTATATTAATGGGTTATGCTAATCCAATTGAGGCGATGGGTATGGAAAAATTTACCCAAGCAGCCAAAGCAGCAGGCGTGGATGGTGTGTTAACGGTGGATTATCCGCCAGAGGAATGTAAGGATTTTATTGCTGGCTTGCAAGTAAATGGCATGGATAGTATCTTCTTGCTATCGCCGACTTCTGATGCTGCGCGCGTTGATTTAATTGTGAATCAAGCCAGCGGTTTTTTGTATTATGTTTCGCTAAAAGGTGTGACGGGCGCAGCCAATTTGGATATTGACGAAGTGAAAGCGCGTGTGGCAGGAATTCGCACTAAAACCGACCTGCCGATTGGCGTAGGCTTTGGCGTTAAAGATGCTGCAACGGCTAAAAAAGTGGCTGCCATAGCCGATGCGGTAGTGGTTGGAAGCCGCATGGTGGTTGCGATTGAGCAATCTAACGAAGATAATTTGTTATCGAACATTAGCCAATTAATGCAGGAATTACGCACCGCAATTGATGCTTAAGGAGTAAAAATGAGCTGGATAGATAAAATTCCACAAAAAATTCAGCGCGTTGTTGGCGCAGCACAAAGAAAAAATGTGCCTGAAGGTCTATGGAGTAAGTGTGAGTCTTGCATGACAGTGCTTTATAGAACCGATTTAGAGACTAACGCAGAAGTTTGCCCGAAATGCAGCCATCACAACCGCATTGGTGCGCGCGATCGTTTAAATCAACTATTAGACCCAGAAAATCAAGTGGAAATTGGTGCAAATGTAGAGCCCATTGACCCGCTGAAGTTTAAGGACAGCAAAAGCTATGTAGACCGCATGAAAGCTGCGCAAAAAGAGGGCGGGGAAAAAGATGCGCTCATTGTCATGCAGGGTAAAATTCACGGTTTAAGCGTGGTAGTAGCGGCGTTTGAATTTAAATTTATGGGCGGTTCAATGGGTTCAGTGGTGGGCGAGCGCTTTGTGCGCGGCATTAATTCTGCCATTAAGCACAAAACACCGTTTATTTGCATCTCGGCCAGTGGCGGTGCGCGTATGCAAGAAGGTCTATTATCGCTCATGCAAATGGCCAAAACCAGCGCGGCATTGACCAAATTATCGCATGCAGGTTTGCCTTATATTTCAGTGCTGACTGACCCAACGATGGGCGGCGTTTCCGCCAGTTTCGCCATGTTAGGTGATATTATTATTGCTGAACCAAACGCGCTAATTGGCTTTGCAGGCCCGCGTGTGATTGAGCAAACCGTGCGCGAAACCTTGCCAGAAGGCTTTCAACGTGCAGAGTTTTTGCTGGAACATGGCGCGATAGATCTGATTGTAGATCGCCGCGAAATGCGTCAAAAATTGGCTAATATTTTATCAAGCTTGATGCGGTCGCCTAAAGCCGCATAAACTTAATTTTAAGAAATTTATTGTTAGCGTGACAGACATAAAAGTTAAGCCAAACACAGTGCATGAGTGGTTGGTTTATATTGAGGCTTTACACCCAAAATCCATTGCCATGGGTTTGGATAGAGTAAAAGCTGTTGCAAATAAGCTCCAATTAAACCCAAATTTCCCTATTATTACAGTGGCTGGCACCAACGGTAAAGGTTCTGTTTGTGCCATTTTAAGCCAGATCTACCATAAAGCGGGTTATCGTGTGGGCTGTTACACTTCGCCGCATATCAATCGCTATAATGAGCGCGTGTGCATTAATCTTCAAACTATTTCTGATGATGAGTTATGCGCTGCATTTGAAGCGGTTGAAACAGCGCGAAATGACGTTGAGTTAACCTATTTTGAGATGGGAACTTTGGCTGCAATGTGGTATTTTTGCCGTGCTAATTTAAACATTGTCATTTTAGAAGTTGGTCTGGGAGGCCGGCTGGACGCGGTAAATATCTTTGAACCCACTTGTGCAATTGTGACAACAATTGATTTAGACCACGTGGAATATTTGGGTGAAACACGCGAAAAAATTGGCTTTGAAAAAGCCGGTATATTCCGCGCTCATAAACTGGCCATTTGCGGCGATGAAAATCCCCCTGCAAGTTTGATTAATTACGCTGAAAAAATAGGCGCAAATTTAAAGTTAATTCAACGTGATTTTCTGGTAAAAAAAACTGCACTGGGTTGGCAGTACTCGGCAGAAGGGCTGCAATTGCAATTACCGCCACTTGGACTTTATGGTGATTTTCAGCTAGCAAATGCAGCTTGTGCGGTATGTACGGTGCAACATTTAAACCATATTTTCCCTGTCTCACAAGTTAATATCCATGCGGCTCTCAGAGGAGTGAGATTAACGGGTCGTTTTCAACAAATTCAATCAAAGCCAGAAATTATCGTGGATGTGGCGCACAATCCGCAGGCAGCGAAATCGTTGGCGCAAAACTTACAATCATCCCCTTGCTCTGGGCGCACTTTGGCGGTGTTTGCTATGCTGGCAGATAAGGATATTGATGGCGTTATAAGTGCTGTAGAGCCACAAATTTCGCAATGGTATGTCGCTAATATCCATAGCGCGCGGGGTGCTAAAGCAAGTGATTTGCGGAATAATCTTCTAAAACAAGCAAAAAATTCAGCTATTCATTTGTTTGAAGATGTCAGCGCTGCGATTGATTCTGCCTGTAAAGATGCCACTAAAAATGATAGAATAGTCGTATTCGGCTCGTTTTACACTGTAGCAGATGCCATTGCTAATAGGTAATGCATTGGCATAGCACATGGAATTTAGCATATTCGAAAGCATTTAACATGCAAAGAGAACCATCAGGCGACCAAGAATTAATTTTTAAAAAGCGTGCGCGAAGGCGCTTGGTAGGCGCAATTGCATTGGTGTTATTGATGGTGATTGTGCTGCCAATGGTACTAAGAGACCGCGCCATCACCGAACCGCAAGAACAAATCACCATTACGCTGCCAGGTGAACATCAAACCACTAATCTCGATACACCATCAGATTTCGATTCCAACATCGTACCGACCGAACCGCCAAAGGGTGATGCGCCAGCAGCAGAGGCTGTGCCAGCCCATGACTTGGGAGCGACAACAGCAAAGCCAAGTAAAGAAGAATCAACAACCAAGCCAAAGGATGAGGCTAATCACAAATTTTATGTACAAATTGGCGTTTTTTCTGACGAGGCGAACGTAAAGCAATTGCAAGCTAAGCTTAGTGACTTGGGTTACAAATCGCAAACCGAGAAAATTGCCACAGATAAAGGCCAAAAAATTCGTTTACGTACCCAAATACTGGGCGATAGAAATGAAGCCGCAATTGCGCTAGAGAATATTAAAGACGCGGGTTTGACCGGTATGGTGGTGAGCCAGTAGTGATGGATAAAAATTACGCTTAAATGACCAGTTTTGATTACACCGTGCTACTCATTATTGGCATTTCGATTGTCGTGAGTATGATGCGCGGCGCGGTGCGCGAGGTGTTGGCGATTGCGGGTTGGCTCGCGGCAATTTATGTAGCAAAAACCTATGCAATCGAGCTTGTACCCTTGTTACCAGCTAATATTCCAACAGAATCTTTAAAAATTTTAGCCGCGCATGTGATTGTGTTTTTTGGCGTGTTAGTCGTCGCAAGTTTGCTGACTATTGCACTTTTGAGTTTAATTAAAAAAATTGGCATGAATTGGCTGAATCGCGGAATTGGCGCAGTGTTTGGCTTTGCGCGCGGCTTGCTAATCGTGTGTGTACTGGTATTTTTGGCTGGCTTTACCAGCTTTCCCAAAGATGCGCGTTGGACCGACGCCATGTTTAGCCCGCCGTTAGAGGCGCTAGTAAAAACGGCTTTACCATTGCTACCGCCCACTGTCACAAAACATGTTAAATATGATTAACTTAGCATAGAATAGCGAAACTGCTTAAGGACCTTAATTTATGTGTGGAATTTTAGGCATCGTTGGTAAAAACCCGGTAAACCAACTACTGTACGATGGTTTGCTGGTGCTGCAGCATCGCGGACAAGATGCCGCGGGCATTGTGACATGCGATGGGAATACGTTTTTCATGCATAAAAACAATGGCTTAGTGAAAGATGTATTCCAAACTCGCCATATGCGCAGCTTGATTGGCAATGTAGGCATTGGCCATGTGCGCTACCCCACGGCAGGCTCTTCCAGCGCGGCTGAAGCGCAACCTTTTTACGTTAATTCGCCGTTTGGCATTGTGCTTGGACATAACGGTAATTTAACCAATTCTGAGCAATTAAAGTCGGAAATGTTCCGTCAAGATTTGCGTCACATTAATACCAGTTCAGATTCCGAAGTGCTGTTAAACGTACTGGCGCACGAAATAGAAAAAACCTCAAAAAATGCAGTATTGAATACCGATATGGCATTTGACGCGGTTGCAGGCGTGCATAGACGCTGCAAAGGCGCATATGCGGTGGTCGCGATGATTGCCAATTTTGGTTTGTTGGCGTTTCGTGATCCTAATGGCATACGCCCCTTGGTGATTGGCAAGCTGGATACCGATAAAGGTACTGAATATATCGTGGCATCTGAGAGCGTGGCGCTGGATGTGCTGGGTTTTAAATTAATCCGCGATGTAGCGCCAGGTGAAGCTATTTTTATTGATATGGAAGGCAATTTCTTTAGCCGTCAATGTGCCGAAAACGCTAAATTAAATCCATGCATTTTTGAGTATGTTTATTTAGCTAGACCAGATTCTGTGATTGATGGTGTTTCGGTGTACCAAACACGTTTAGACATGGGCATTAGCCTAGCTGAGAAAATCAAACGCGAATGGTCACATCTCAAAATTGATGTAGTGATTCCCATCCCTGACACCAGCCGTCCAAGCGCGCTGCAAGTGGGCATCTCGCTGGGCTTAGATTATCGCGAAGGCTTTATTAAAAATCGTTACATCGGCCGTACCTTCATCATGCCAGGTCAAGCCATGCGCAAAAAATCTGTCCGACAAAAACTCAATCCGATTGGCATAGAGTTTAAAGGCAAAAATGTGCTGTTAGTAGATGATTCCATCGTGCGCGGCACCACATCGCAACAAATTGTGCAAATGGCGCGCGATGCGGGTGCTAATAAAGTATATTTTGCCTCAGCCGCACCGCCGGTGCGCTTTCCCAATGTGTATGGCATCGATATGCCAAGCCGCGATGAACTATTAGCCACTGGTCGTAGCGATGATGAAATCTGCAAAGAAATTGGCGCCGATGCACTGATTTACCAAGACCTAGATTCACTGGTACATGATATTAAATTAAGCAATCCCACCATTAAAAGTTTTGATTGTTCCTGTTTTGATGGTAAATATGTAACCGGAGATGTAGATGCCGCCTATTTAAATCGTATTGAAGCTGCACGTGGCGATGCCAATAGGGCACACAAATCCGCCAATGCCAGTACGCAAATGGATTTGAATTTGGTTGATTCTCAAGAGAACGCGGAAGAAGTTACAGAAGTATAGAAATAATAGCTTGACGTTCGGATACGTTAAGCATAATATTTAATTGCGCTGATTTGAGTGGCCAATATTAAACAAAGCCTTACTCAGCTTGCGAGCGCATAATAAATTCTGCTAAAGCGAGAGATTAAAACCCGTTTTAGCTATTATTTGCTAACACGGGTTTTTTATTGCCTGTGAACAATTGAGATTTGAGAGTGAAATGACTAAAAAACAATATCATGCTGAAACCTTAGGCGTGCGTGCTGGCAGTGAGGCGACCGAATTCGGCGAGAACTCGGAAGCTTTGTTTTTAAATTCCAGTTTCCGCTTTAAAAGTGCTGCACAAGCTGCAGCGCGCTTTGGTGGCACAGAGCCGGGCAATATTTACTCGCGCTTTACCAATCCAACCGTCACTATGTTTCAAAACAAACTGGCCGCACTGGAAGGCGCAGAGCAATGCGTGGCGACTTCTACTGGCATGTCGGCCATATTGGCCTGTGTGATGGGTTTGTGTAGCGCTGGCGACCACGTGGTGGCCTCGCGCAGCATTTTCGGTACTTCAGTACAGCTATTTAGCAACATTCTGGCGCGCTGGGGGTTGCAGGTAACCTTTGTGTCTCTTACCAATCCTGCCGAATGGCAAGCTGCAGTGACGCCCAAAACTAAGTTGTTTTTTGTTGAAACGCCGTCAAACCCGCTCACCGAGGTATGTGATATTGCCGCTTTAGCGAGCATTGCGCATAAAGCAGGCGCACATTTGGTGGTGGATAACTGTTTTTGTACACCGGCGCTTCAAAAACCGCTAGATTTAGGCGCAGATATTATTATTCACTCGGCGACTAAGTATATTGACGGGCAGGGCAGATGCTTGGGCGGTGCGGTATTAGGCTCAAAAGCGTTAATGGAGCCAGTGTACGGCTTTTTGCGCACCGCAGGCGTCACTATGAGCGCATTTAACGCTTGGGTGTTTTTAAAAGGATTAGAAACGCTGCATGTGCGTATGGAAGCACATACCAAGCGCGCGCTTGAACTCGCAACTTGGCTAGAAGCACAGCCGCAAGTGGCTCGTGTGTATTACCCTGGCTTGAAGTCGCATCCGCAACATGCACTGGCGTTAAAACAGCAAAGCAGTGGCGGTGGTATAGTCAGTTTTGAAGTGAGACCAAAAGCTGATCAAACGCAGCAGCAAGCCGCTTGGGCGCTGATTGACGCGACTGAACTGATTTCGATTACTGCTAATCTTGGTGATGCAAAAAGCACCATTACCCATCCAGCTACCACCACGCATAGCCGCATTACGGCAGAGGCGCGGGCAGAGGCGGGCATTCAAGACAATTTGGTACGCATTGCGGTGGGGCTAGAGCACGTGGATGATTTGAAAGCAGATTTGAAGTTTTAATTAATTTTATATTGGAAAGAATAATGTGAATTGGATGAAATCATTTAAAAAAATCGTGTTGGTATTCACTTTAGGGATGAGTATGAGCGGATGTGCTGATACATTAAGTTGGAAAGAAGAAGTGCTACTGCATGATGGTAGTAAAATCATCATCAATCGTTCACAAGTACATGGTGGACGGGGCGAACTCGGACAATCGCCTATCAAGGAACAAACCGTTAGCTTCACACTACCTAACTCAAATGAACTTATCATTTGGAAAAGCGAATACAGTGAAGATGTAGGACGTTCTAATTTTGATTTGCGTGCCATTCATGTTCTAAAAGGTACGCCGTATATTGTGGCCGAACCTAACTTGTGCCTCTCGTACAATAAATGGGGTCGCCCGAATCCACCCTACGTGATTTTCAAATATGTAAGAAAGACTTGGCAACGTATAAAACTGGAAGAGCTTCCTCATGAGTTTACAGCTTTTAATGTAGTACAAAACAACTTTTATGAGGGTGACTATGAAGGTGAAAAGCTACTGGTTAAATTAAGTTACATCAATGCAGACAAAGTGAAAGAGCTAAACGGAAAACCAGAGTTTAATGTCATCCTACGTAAACCGATAGATGATAAGCGGGACCAAATCCTTGGTTGTGAAGTAATGGTTAGATATAAGGATGGGGAATACAATATGTGGACTACACCAGAAGGATTTAAAGAGCCGCAAAGGGTACGTAAGTTAGGTGGTGCTCAGCCAGTTGAATTGATTGATCAATTAAAGGAATAAAACCATGGCTACTCAATTTGAAATCGATTGCGCTTTAATGGCTGGTCGCGTGTATAGGTCTACACGAACAGCCCGCGTAGAGCGCAACAACTGAAAGGCATTGCGCCGCGTGAGAACTGGCTTTGGTGCAGGACGCTTCGCTTATTGACACCCTACAACTTAATTCAAATCTTCTCTAAGTGATTCCAACTGATTAAGCGGTATTACGGCACTCATATTGTAGTTCGGGTGGTCACAGCCTAATAACACTTTGGCGCCGTATTTAATGGCTTTTCTCGCGGCTTCGTTAAATTCAAAGCGGCAAAAATGCACGGCGCTGGTTTTCACATCGGTTTCGCGCTCTAAATCTTCGTCAGAAATCGCGTATACGCGCTTAAAGCCTTCAACTTCGATGTAGGTTTTGTCCTCAATGCCGATGAGCTTAGTGAGCGCGATTTTGCGTTCTTCCACGTCTGTGTATTCAATCAGCATGGTGGCTTTCCAGTTGCTGCCATCTGGCACTAGCGGCGCGTAAGATTCGATTTCATCTTGAATTCCTTGCTCCTCGAACTGTTTTTCGACGCGCAAAATTTCTTGAATTTGGTAGCGGATTGTTAGCTCGCTTTCAAACTGCATATTCATGTGTTCGCCCAAGCGCACAGAGCGCAGTTGGCGGTGCGCCATAATGTCGGCTTTGTTTTCTTTGCGATATTTGCTGTACGCCTCAAGCGTCATAATGTTTTCACGGGTAATACTCATTCATTTTCCCTTAAAATTTACTATTCAATACCATAGGCAACGCGCGCTAATGTCAACGGGTGCGCCAGTTTGGCTTTAGGTAAGTTATTTTCATCCATCATTTGCTCAATGTGGTGGCCTGCTAATTGGCAATCGGAACTAATGTAATCAGGCTTGCCAATTGCCATCAGTTTAGCGACTGGCTTACCAATTTTCATCGCCATATCGTGATGTTCTTTCTTTACGCCATAAGTGCCCGCGTGGCCAGAGCATCGCTCAACCGTATTAATGGTTGTTTCAGGAATCAGCTTCAAAAATTCCTCGGTCTTTTTGCCTATATTTTGCACACGACCGTGACATGGGATGTGGTAGCTGATTTTGCCGAGCGGTTTTTTGAAGTCGGTTTTCAGCAAACCATCTTTTTTGCGTGCAATCAAGTATTCAAAGGGGTCCCACATCGCTTCTTGCACCAATTTTGTATCTGCGCAATCGGGAAACATGAGCGGGATTTCTTGCTTGAACATGAGAGTGCAGCTTGGAATCGCGCTTAAAATTGCAAAACCGTCTTTGGCGTATTTCACTAAATGCGGAATATTCGCTTCTTTGCTTTTTGCCACAGCATCCAAATCACCAAGTTCTAATTTTGGCATGCCGCAACATTGTTCTTTATCCACTAGCACGTAAGGGATTTCATTGTGATCGAGCACTTTTAGTAAATCGTAGCCAATTCCCGGCTCGTTATAATTGACGTAGCAAGTGCTGTAAATGGCTACTTTGCCAGGCGTTTTTGCACCATCTTTCACCGTGAAATCTTCACTCTTCGCTGCACCGTGCCTAAACTTTTCAGTCGCAAAGCTTGGCAACCACGCATCTTTATCTACGCCTAGGGTTTTCTCCATCACATTGCGCATGATTTTGGTGCTATTGATAGCGTTAATGGTTTGCACGACGATGGGGATGCCCGCAAATTGGCCGTGCACATCGGTACTCGCTAATAATTTCTCGCCAAATCCAACTTCGCCATTTTTGTATTTAATGGCTTTTGCACGCAACATGGTGTGTGGAAAGTCTACATTCCACTCGTGTGGCGGCGTGTAAGGGCATTTGGTCATGTAGCACAAATCGCACATATAGCATTGGTCGACCACTTTCATGAAGTCTTTTTTATCGACGCCTTCTACTTCCATAGTCAGGTTGTTATCGACCAAATCAAACAAGGTAGGGAAGCTATTGCACAAGCTCACGCAACGACGGCAGCCATGACAAATATCAAAGATGCGCTCAAGTTCGTGGTTCAAGCTATCTTCGTTATAAAAATCGGGATTTTGCCAATC
>JADGRO010000041.1 GCA_017880905.1 Methylotenera sp. | reverse complement strand
TTAAAATTTGCATACGGATGGTGTTGCCAATTACGGCAACTAAGGCAAAGGCCAGCAAGCCAGCAATGATGAGCATGGCCTTTTGGCCAAGCAGCAACAAGTAATTGAGGCGCTTAATCCAAGCGCCATCTATAATGACATCCTCTACATTGTCCATTTTGCTTAAGTTATTTTTGAGATTTTCGATGGATTCAGCATCAAGTTGCATGGGCACTACAAAAAAGGCGTCCGGTAGCGGATTTTTTTCGAGCGCATTGAGTACACCCTTATTGGCATCGGTGGCTTGCAATTGGCTAAACGCATCTTCTTTAGAGACAAATTTAAAGTTTTTAATCGCTGCATTCTTCTCAAGCGCCGTCTTAATAGTTTCTATAGCATCTGCATCGTGATTCAAAGCCAAAAAAACGCTGATTTTCGATTCGCTTTTTACATTATTTGTCAGGCTATTTACACTGTCTAACACTGCATACATAACGCTAGGCAGGGCAAGTGTAACGCCAATTGCCAAACAAATCAGGAGTGTGCTGAACTTAGTGGTTTTGAAGCGGTGCAACACCAATTTAAGTGCTTGCGCGTGCTGGTTCAGCCAACTTTTCATGGGTTGACCTCAACATTCACCAGTTTGCCCTGATTTAAGTGCAACACTTTGTTTTTGTAATTAGGGTTACCAAGAACTTCATGCGTGGCAATAATCACCGTCACCCCTACCTGTTGAAATGCCTTGAATAAAGCCAAAATATCGGCTGCATAGTTGCGATCCAGATTACCTGTTGGCTCATCGGCGATGAGTATCGATGGCCTGGATACTACTGCCCGTGCGATTGCCAGGCGTTGCTGTTCACCACCGGAGAGTGTAATCGGCATGGCCTTTTCTTTGTCTAAAAGCCCGACTTTATCCAGCGCGGCGCGTATGCGTTTGCCTGCTTCGGCACCTGTAATGCCGTTAATCGCCAGTGGCAGCGCCACGTTATAATAGCAATTGCGGTCGTACAAAAGTTTGTGGTCTTGAAAAATCAACCCAAAGTTGCGTCGCACATAGGGCAATGTGGCTGCTTTGAGCTTACTCACGTTTTGATTATTAATTAAAACAGTGCCATTGGTCGGTCGTTCAATCGCCGCCATCAGCTTGAGTAGCGTGCTTTTACCTGCACCGGAATGTCCCGTTACATAAACCAATTCACCTCGTTCAATTGCAAAGCTCACATCAGTTAAAGCCTCGTGGTTACCTGGGTAACGTTTGGTGACTTGGTCGAAAGTAATCATAAACTATTATAACTAATCAAAAAGTGCGTCAGTAAATTCTTGTGCGCTAAAGGGCCGTAAATCGTCAATCGCTTCGCCTATGCCAATGTAGCGAATCGGAATCGGACGCGCTTCAGCAATCGCAGCAATTACGCCCCCTTTGGCGGTGCCGTCGAGTTTACTTAACACCAGGCCGGTCACGCCAAGCGCATCGTCAAACGCTTTTACCTGGCTCACCGCGTTTTGGCCAGTATTGGCGTCTATTACCAATAAAATCTCGTGCGGTGCGCCAGGCAAGGCTTTGTCGATGACGCGCTGCACTTTTTTAATTTCGTCCATCAAGTGCATTTGTGTAGGTAGTCGCCCAGCAGTGTCGGCGATGATGATATCAATTTTTTTGGCGATGGCAGAATTCACCGCGTCAAAAATCACTGCGGCCGGGTCGCCGCCTTCAGAGGCGATGACATGTACATTGTTACGCTCACCCCATACTTGCAATTGCTCGCGTGCGGCAGCTCTAAAGGTATCGCCCGCAGCGATGAGTACACTGTTGCCTTGTGTTTGAAATAACTTTGCTAATTTGCCGATAGTGGTAGTTTTTCCGGCACCATTTACACCCGCAAGCATAATAACAAAGGGTACATGGTTATTGGTCTGCAGAGGCACTTCTAATGGTAATAAAACGGTTAAAAGCTCGGCTTTTAAGGCTTGTTTTAGTGCACCAGTATCATCTAAGTTTTCACGCTTCACACGTTTTTTTAAGTTATCTAATAATTTCTGTGTCGCGGCAACACCGATGTCAGAAGTGAGTAAAATGGTTTCCAGTTCTTCGTAGGTTTCAGCATCAATCTTGCCGCCACTAAATAAGCTATTAAGCTGCGAGCCAAGTAGGTTACGGGTTTTGGAGAGGCCTTGTTTGAGCCGCTGTGTAAAACTGAGTTCTGATGTAGTTTCTATAGGCGCTTCTGGCGCTATTTCTGTGGCTGGCGCGCTGGTTTCTTCAGGTTTTTTCTTAAAAATATTGAACATGGCAAACCTATTATTTCGAATAAGTGCTATTTTAGTCGTAAACTTCATACCGCGCACGAACTAAACTAAATAGGCACGTGTCATTAGGAAGCTAAATTATCATTTATGTTGGAAAGAATATTTTGTGCTAACAAATAAAATTTATGTTGCTTTAATCGTATTCAGTTTCATTCCCACTATTGCTTTGGCCGATATTCAAGAGTTTAAGCTGAATAATGGTCTAAAATTAATCGTTCAAGAGGATCATCGCTCGCCCGTGGTGGTCTCGCAGGTTTGGTATCGCGCTGGGAGCATTGATGAAGTCAACGGCAAGACAGGCGTGGCGCATGCGCTGGAGCATATGATGTTTAAAGGCACAAAACAAGTGCCTGTGGGTCAGTTTTCAAGGCTAATTGCTGCTGCTGGAGGTAAAGAAAATGCCTTTACCGGCACCGACTATACTTGTTTTTTTCAAGAAATAGAAAAGTCGCATTTGCCCTTGGCATTTAAACTAGAAGCCGATCGTATGACCAATTTGCAAATTACAGATGCAGAATTTGCAAAAGAGATAAAAGTGGTAATGGAAGAGCGTCGCTGGCGCACCGATGACAAACCGCAAGCGAAAGTGAACGAACAATTTCAAGCCACAGCATTTGTTGCGCATCCTTATGCACGACCAGTTATTGGGTTTATGAATGACCTGGAAAACATGACTGCAGGCGATGCGCGCGAGTGGTATAAGACTTGGTACACCCCGAATAATGCGACACTAGTGGTGGTAGGTGACGTAAAGACGCAGGATGTGTTGAAGCTCGCCAAGCAATATTTTGGCCCGATAAAGCCACATGTTTTGCCCGTGCGTAAACCGCAAATCGAACCATCGCAAATTGGCGAAAGAAGAGTCATAGTGAAGGCACCGGGCAAATTGCCGTATCTTGCGATGGGTTTCCACGCGCCTACCTTAGTGGATACTCCAAAAACACCCGAGCAAGCCTGGGAACCCTATGCCTTAGAAGTGCTGGCCGGCGTGCTAAGCGGTAATGATTCAGCTAGGCTTAATCAAAAATTGGTGCGTGAGACTGCGCTGGCAGTGGATGTAGGCGCTGGCTACGATAGTACTTCGCGGGGTAGAGAATCTATGTTTGAACTGAGCGGTACGCCAAGTGAAGGCAAAACTGTGGCCGAGCTTGAAGTTGCGTTAATAAATGAGGTAGAAAAAATCAAAACGGGTGGCGTAACACAGCAAGAGCTAGATCGCGTGAAGGCGGCAGTCATTGCTACGAACGTATATCAGCGCGATTCCATGTTCTACCAAGGTATGCAAATCGGTCAGTTAGAAACCATGGGTTACAGCTGGCATTTATTAAAAGAATATCCTGAAAAATTAAAAGCGGTAACATCTGAACAGATTCAAGCAGTGGCTAAAAAATATCTCGTCAAAGATAACATGACCGTAGCAACATTAGACCCACAACCGATTGATCCCAACGCCAAGCCACAAGGCCATCCCCACATTCATTAAAAAAATTAAGAGTATAAAAAATGTTTTTTAAATCAGTTCTTACGTTATTGCTTATTGTTTTTAGTTTTACGGCAAATGCAACAGTCAAAATAAATCACTGGCAAACAACTAGCGGTTCAGAAGTGTATTTTGTCGAGAATCACGATTTGCCGATTATCGATATGAGCGTGAATTTTCCTGCTGGCAACTCACGAGACACCAAACAAACCTCAGGTGTAGCAAGTGTGACACGTTATATGATGACGCTAGGCGCAGACAGCATGAACGAGGAAGTGATTACTAACAAATTTGCCGATATTGGCGCGATTTTGGGTGGTGAGTTAGATGCAGATCGCGCCGCTTTCAAGTTACGTACACTCACTGACGAGCAAACTAAAGCACTTGAAACATTTAATAAAATTTTGCACAAGCCGGACTTTCCACAAAGCGTATTGGATCGTGAAAAAACACGTATTATCGCTGGCATAAATGAGGCCGCAACGCAGCCAGAAAGTATTGCTAACAAGGCGTTTATGCGGGCTTTATATGGCGCGCATCCTTATAGTTTAGATGGAAGTGGCGAAGTGGAAACAATCAATGCCATGAAACGAGAAGACTTAACACAGTTTTATAATACTTTTTACACTTCCAAAAGCGCTGTCATCGCGCTGATTGGCGACATGACAGAGCAGCAAGCACGCGTTATTGCCGAAACTACTTCTGCGGGATTGCCGCAAACGCCAGCCGTGGGCAAGCTGCCAGAAGTGACTTTCCCTCAAGCGGCAAACACTCAGAACATTAATCATCCGGCCAGCCAAGCGCACATTTTGCTTGGTTACCCAGGCATTAAGCGTGGCGATGTAGATTATTTTCCGCTCTATGTAGGCAACTACATCTTGGGCGGAGGCGGCTTTGTTTCGCGCTTGACCCAAGAGGTGCGCGAAAAACGTGGGCTTGTATATAGCGTTTACAGCTACTTTATACCCACGGCTGAGCTTGGCCCATTTCAAATTGGTCTGCAAACCAAAAAAGATCAGGCTGCAGATGCGCTTAAATTGGTAAATGCAACTGTGGCAAAATTTATCCAGAATGGCGTGACTGAAAAAGAGCTGAAATCGGCTAAAGATAATATTATCGGCGGTTTTCCCATGCGCATTGATAGTAATGCCAATATTTTAGATTATCTAAGCGTGATTGGTTTTTATAAGCTACCTTTGACCTATTTGGATGACTTTAATAAGAAAGTTGCAAGTGTAACTACTAAACAAATTAAAGATGCGTTTCAGCGTAGAATCAAGCCAGAAAATTTTGTAACAGTGACAGTCGGCGCGCAGTAAGTAATAAAAGGTTAAAATAAGGTTTTGTCTTTTGAGCAAAACCTTGCCAAAATCTGTTAAAGCCACCACCAACCAAGTCCGCATCAATGCTGGGGTTTGGCGCAGGCGCTTGTTGAAATTCCCCGATGTTGAAGGCTTGCGTCCCACACCGGAGCGCGTGCGGCAAACCGTATTTAATTGGTTAGGGCAAGATTTAACTGGTTTGATTTGTCTGGATTTGTTTGCGGGTACGGGTGCGTTTGGATTTGAGGCGTTATCCAGAAATGCTAAAAATGTAGTAATGGTAGAAAACTCAACGCTTGCCTATAAATCACTCGTTCAAAATCAAGTGCTACTAAAAGTGCAAAATTGCCAAATTTTGCATCAAGATGCTTTGCAGTTTTTAGTAAATAATACACAAAAATTCGATGTGATTTTTTGCGACCCGCCTTACAATAAAAACTGGCTAGATAAGCTGTTACCTGTTTTAAATCAAAACCTTAACCAGGATGGTGTGGTGTATGTGGAAGCAGAGTTTGCAATAAACTCTGATAGTAATTGGCAAATAATCAAACAAAACAAAGCGGGCAATGTGTATTATCATTTGCTAAAATCAACCTAATACATCTAGGCTATTAAATATGAGTAAAAATCGCATTGCAGTTTACCCTGGCACCTTCGACCCTATCACCTTGGGGCACGAGGATATTGTGCGTCGCGCCGCAGATTTGTTTGATGAAGTGATTGTAGCAGTAGCAGGCAGCACCAATAAGCACACGCTGTTTAGCTTGGATGAACGTGTTGCGCTGGCACATGGCGTGTTTAAAGCAAGCAATATAAAAGTGGTAGGGTTTAGCGGTTTGCTGATGCAGTTTGTGCAAGATCAAGGTGCGCAGATGGTCATTCGCGGCTTGCGTGCTGCATCTGATTTTGAATATGAATTTCAACTTGCAGGCATGAACCGCAAGCTTTACCCTAAGCTAGAAACCATATTCTTAACCCCGGCCGAGCAATATATGTTTGTGTCATCCACACTGGTGCGCGAAGTTGCCGCCTTGGGAGGCAATGTGCATCAGTTTGTCTCGGCTACGGTTGAGGCGGCGATTTTGAGCAAACTAGGTAAATAAAATGGCGCTTTATATCACCGATGAGTGCATCAATTGCGATGTTTGCGAACCAGAATGCCCAAACGATGCCATTTATCAAGGGCAGGAGATTTATGAAATTAACCCCAATTTATGCACCGAATGTGTCGGCCATTTTGATAAACCGCAATGCGTGGAAGTGTGCCCAGTAGATTGCATTCCGTTGAACCCCGATGTGGTGGAAACGCACGAGCAATTAATGCAAAAATACTATTCAATCACAAAGCAATAAAGGAAATCTTATGAGAATTTTACACACCATGCTGCGGGTGGGCGATTTACAGCGTTCCATCAAGTTTTATACCGAAGTGCTAGGCATGAAGCTGTTACGCACGCACGATTTCCCGGATGGTGAATTTACGCTGGCCTTTGTAGGCTATGGCAACGAGTACGACAACACAGCGCTAGAGCTCACTTACAATTATGGCAAAGTCAGTTACGAGATGGGCGGCGCGTTTGGGCACTTGGCGATTGAGGTGGATGACGCTTATAAAGCCTGTGAGCAAGTAAAAACCAAGGGTGGTAAAGTGGTGCGCGAGGCCGGGCCGATGAAGCACGGCACGCTGGTGATTGCGTTTGTTGAAGACCCGGATGGCTACAAAATTGAGTTTATCCAAAAGGGAACCATAGAATATCCTCGGTGAAAACCGAGGTGAATATCCGCACTAATGGCAGATAATACTGAACAGTTAAAATTAGCCGTGCAAGCTGCGTTAGATGGCGATTGGGATAAATCGCACAAAATCGCGCAAGATTACTCTGATAACACCGCTAATTGGATTCACGCTGTGTTGCACAAAATTGAAGGTGATGTGTGGAACAGCAAATATTGGTATGCACGCACAGCAGGAAAAAAGTACGAAGATTTTAGCGACGCAACAGAAGAGTTAATTGCGATTCAAAACAGTTTAAGTTAAAAATACTTCTTAAGTTGTGATATTTTAAGTTTCGCGATGCGTTTAGCGAGCGATTTTTTAAGTTTTTTTAGCCATTTAGCCTCGCCAGAAAAAATGTTTAGCTTGGCTTCAATCTCATGGTATCGAAAATCTTTGGCATTGATTGCAGCCCCGTTGTTTGCAGTTGGCGCGCTTTCAAAGCACTTCTCGCGGTTAATTTTAAAGCTCACAATCGATTCATAAATGCCAATTGAATAAAGACTGTTTTTGTAGGGCAGGTTAGAAACGTTCGCCGCGGGAAAGCGCGAATTAATATTGTCGATAAGCTTCTTTGTCCACTCGATAAAAGAATATTTTGAGGGGTAACCAAAGCTTTTAAAATAGCTGGTATGCGTGTCTTCCACAATCAGCTGGCCGCCGTTTTTAATGTGGGGAATACATTCGTGAGCGGTCACTATCTGCTGCTCGTAGGTGTGTCCGCCGTCGTCCAAAACAATATCAACATCGCCTATTTGCTTAAAAAAATCTCGCCAAAATGCGGGGTCAGATTGGCTACCAATGTGAATCTCAAAGCCATCTTGCTCCCAACGTTTGGCGCCCGGGTTAAACTCAACCCCGATAATACGCGCCTGTGGGCCAAAATATTCACGCCACATGAAGAGCGAGCCTCCGTCTAAAATCCCCACTTCAACAAAAGTGATTGGCTTGTTTCTATAGGGTTCTAACAGTTCGGCATAAACTTGAAAATACGAAGAGTGTTTGGCCGAGCGATAAGGAGATTTTTTATAGCATTCGTAAATATCGAGATGCCCGATATCTTTTTCGTAAGACTTCTCTAACTTAGTGGGTAGTTTGTTACGGGCCATTTTTTTGTATCAAAACTTCAAGATTGAAGCATTCAAGTTTAACTGACCTCAGCCCTAAAAACTAGAGTCCGCGTAGATATTGCTTCCCAGAGCATATGTTTATACGGTTTTTTGCATACTAATGTATACATACAAACTAAAACAGCCCACACTTGCGGGCTGTTAGTGGGGGATTAAAATAATCCGATTATGTTGATGCTAGAGGTTACGATGCATTAGATAAAGTAACGTATTTCATTTCACCATCAATAATGACAAAGCGTGCATCTAGCATATGGTCAGCTTTCTTTACGGCATCACGATAAACCCACACTACACCTTCGGTTTCTCCGGTAGTATTTTTTAGTGTTTGAATATCATCAGGCATACCAAAGTTCTTACCCAGTTGGTCCATTTTTGTTTTGGCCAACACTTGGTAAAACTCGGTGGATGTCATGATTTTGCCATTGTTGTTTTTATCTTTATTAAACCCTGCCGCATTTACTTGAGCACTAGACGCAACTAGGCCAGCAACAAACAAGCTATTAATAAAAACGTTTTTGATGAACTTTTGATTCATGATTTTATTCTCCTTTTGTAAAGAGATTGTATTTTAGTCAATTGATGTTGCAGTTTGATGACCTGAATATAACTGGAATGTAAGGTTTGGTGTAAGGATGTAAATAAATACCGCATGGATATTGCTTCGTATGGCATCTATCCACACATCCATCATTCCCGCGTAGGAAGGGAAAACAAGCCGCTTGCGGCGAAGTTTCGAGCAAACGTAGCGCAGCGGTCATCCAGTACTTTTAAATTTTCTTTTCGCTTTTTGGCGACCCTATTTCTTTTGCTCAGACAAAAGAAATAGGGGAAAGAAAAAGCTGCCTCCTGCCAAGGCCTTCGGCTTTCCCAAAAATTAAAAGGGTCAGCATCGATTTAGCTTAGGCTACCCAAAAAAATCTTTGGCTTTATCTACCCAACTTTTGTTTTTTGGGCTGTGTTTGCCTGAATCGGCCTGTGTGCTGGTGTCAAATTCACGCAATAATTTTTTCTGATGCTCGGTGAGTTTTACCGGTGTTTCTACCACCATATGCACCATTAAATCGCCATGGTCAGATTGTCGTAAAGGTTTAATGCCTTTGCCTTTTAACCTAAATACGCCACCGGTTTGTGTCTCGGCGGGTATCTTCATTTTGGCAGAGCCGCCCAGCGTAGGCACTTCAATCTCGCCGCCCAAAGCCGCTGTGCTAAAGCTAATTGGCATTTCGCAATGTAAATTGCCGCCATCACGTTGGAATATTTCGTGCCGTTTTAAATGAATCACAACATATAAATCGCCGGTTGGCCCACCATTTACGCCCGCCTCACCTTCACCAGTCAGGCGAATTCTATCGCCTTCATCCACCCCAGCGGGGATTTTGACAGATAAAGTTTTGTTCTGTTTAACTCGACCAGCCGCGTGACAAGTGGGGCAGGGCTCTTTCACCATTTTGCCGTTGCCGTGACATTTTGGGCAGGTTTGCTGTACCGAGAAAAAGCCTTGCTGCATGCGCACTTGACCGTGTCCGCCGCAAGTGGTGCAGGTAGTGGGTTCGGTGCCAGGACGTGCACCGCTGCCTTTGCAGGTTTCGCAGGTGGCTTGCACGGGGATGCGGATTTTGGTTTCTGTGCCGCGTGCCGCGTCTTCAAGCGAGATTTCCATGTTGTAGCGTAAATCGGCACCGCGATACACGTTGTTGCGTTGGCCGCTACGCGTGCCACCACCACCAAAAATATCACCAAAAATATCGCCAAATGCATCGCTGAAACCCGCGCCGCCAAAGCCTGCGCCAGCACCCGCGCCCATACTAGGGTCTACGCCGGCATGTCCATATTGGTCGTAAGCAGCACGTTTTTGGTCGTCAGAGAGTATTTCATAGGCTTCTTTCGCTTCTTTAAATTGTGCTTCTGATTTCGGATTATCGGGATTGCGGTCAGGGTGATGCTTCATCGCCAATTTGCGATAAGCTTTTTTGATGTCTTCTTCCGAAGCGTCTTTATTAACGCCTAATACTTCGTAGTAATCTCTTTTTGCAGCCATTTTTTATCCAATTACTTGAGTTGAATGTTAAGTGAAGTATAGACAAAAGCCACGATGATCGTGGCTCTGGTCTTACTAGCTAAGCTTTTACTTCCAGCATTAGTCTTTTTTCACTTCTTCAAACTCTGCATCCACCACTTCAGCATCTACCGTTTTTTCGCCTTCCGGACTAGGCTGGGCGTTTTGAGCGTTCTGTTCCGCCTGTTGCGCCGCATAAACCTTTTCACCCAGTTTTTGCGAGGCTTCCATCAAGGCATTCGTTTTGGCTTCGATGGTATCTTTGTCGCCTTCTTTCAATACGTCTTCAACGTCTTTAATTGCGGTTTCAATTACTTCTTTTTCAGCCGCATCCAGCTTGTCGCCGTGCTCGGTGAGAGATTTTTTCACGCTGTGTATCATGCCATCTGCGGCGTTGCGTGCATCCACTAGCTCACGTAATGCTTTGTCTTCTTCTGCGTGCGTGGCGGCATCTTCTTCCATGCGTTTAATTTCTTCTTCACTCAAGCCAGAGTTAGCCTTGATGGTGATTTTGTTTTCTTTGCCAGTGGCTTTATCTTTTGCCGAAACATGCAAAATACCGTTGGCATCGATGTCAAAGGTCACCTCAATTTGCGGCATACCGCGTGGCGCAGGTGGAATATCGCTTAAGTTAAATTGACCAAGCGATTTATTGCCACTGGCCATTTCGCGCTCACCTTGCAGCACTTGAATGGTCACCGCGTTTTGGTTATCGTCAGCCGTTGAGAAAGTTTGCGCAGCCTTGGTAGGAATCGTGGTGTTTTTCTTGATGAGTTTAGTCATCACGCCACCCAGCGTTTCAATACCAAGTGACAATGGCGTTACGTCAAGCAACAACACATCCTTCACGTCACCTTGCAGCACGCCACCTTGAATTGCCGCGCCCACAGCCACAGCCTCGTCAGGGTTCACGTCTTTACGTGGTTCTTTGCCAAAAATTTCTTTTACTTTCTCTTGCACTTTTGGCATGCGGCTTTGACCGCCGACCAAAATCACGTCGGTAATATCTTCAATTTTAACGCCTGCATCTTTAATCGCAGTTTTACAAGGTGCCATCGTGCGCTCGATTAAATCATCAACTAAACTTTCAAGTTTCGCACGTGTGATTTTTACCACCAAGTGCTTTGGTCCAGTGGCGTCTGCAGTGATGTAAGGTAAGTTCACTTCTGTTTGTGTCGCGCCAGAAAGCTCGATTTTCGCTTTTTCTGCCGCTTCTTTTAGGCGTTGTTTGGCCAATAAATCGTTACGTAAATCCAAGCCGTTTTCTTTTTTGAACTCATCAGCTAAAAAGTCGATGATACGGTTATCAAAGTCTTCACCACCAAGGAACGTATCGCCGTTGGTCGAAAGTACTTCAAATTGATGCTCACCTTCAATAGTGGAGATTTCGATAATCGAAACGTCGAAAGTACCGCCGCCTAGGTCGTACACGGCAATTTTGCGGTCACCTTCTTGTTTGTCTAAGCCGAATGCCAGTGCTGCAGCGGTTGGTTCGTTAATAATACGTTTTACGTCTAAGCCCGCGATACGACCCGCGTCTTTAGTGGCTTGGCGCTGAGAATCGTTAAAGTAAGCAGGTACGGTAATGACGGCCTCGGTTACTTCTTCGCCCAAATAATCTTCGGCGGTTTTTTTCATCTTACGCAATACTTCAGCCGAGATTTGTGGTGGCGCCATTTTTACGCCACGCACTTCTACCCATGCGTCGCCGTTATCCGCTTTGGCAATGGTGTAAGGCATGAGCTTAATGTCTTTTTGTACTTCTTTTTCGTCAAAACGGCGTCCAATCAAACGCTTTACTGCAAATAGCGTATTTTTTGGATTAGTCACCGCTTGCCGCTTGGCTGGTGCGCCCGCTAAAATTTCGCCATCTTCTTGATACGCGATAATAGAAGGCGTGGTGCGTGTGCCCTCTGCATTTTCAATTACGCGTGGCTTGCCGCCTTCCATCACGGCGACGCAAGAGTTTGTTGTACCTAAATCAATACCAATAATCTTTCCCATGTTTTGTTCCTTTTCAATCTTTTAAAGTTTCAAACTAACTTGAGACTTAAATGGGGTGTGTTTTTACCATTTCAATAGCCTTAAATTTTTAAGGTAATTATTTTGCCACCGTCACAAGCGCAGGCCTTAGCACGCGGTCATTCAGCGTATAGCCTTTTTGCAGCACGCTGGTGACGGTATTGGGTTCGCCGCTGTTTTCTAGCATGCTTATGGCTTGATGTTTATTTGGGTCAAATTTTTCGCCGATTGGATTGACTTCGGCGATATTGAATTTTTCGAATACGCTGGCGAGTTGTTTGGCAGTGAGTTCCACGCCATTTTTGTAGCTTTCCACGTCTGTATTACCGACTGCCAGCGCGGCATCCAGGCTATCTTTCACTGCAAGTAACTCGCCACTAAATTTTTCTAGCGCAAATTTACGTGCTTTATCTATATCTTCAAATGCACGACGTCGGATATTTTCACCTTCTGCTTTTACGTACAACACACCAGCTTTGGCCTCCTCCAGTGCGGCTTCTAGCGCAGCAATACGTTCTTCTGCGGTTTGTTCAGTGTTTACCTCAACCTGAGTATCTTGTTCAGTTTTTTTGGCTTGTTGGTTGTCGTGCTTATTTTTGGTCATAAAGCTTCCTTAATTCTTTGAACATAACAGTCGTGATGGGGATTAAATGTGAAATCTCAAGAGCTTGCCCGTATAAAAATCTGCCCAGCGCACGATTTTGGTAGTGTACAAACTTAGCCGTAGTAGTCGGGCGGTAGCGCTTGGTGGCGAGCTTTGTAGCGATCATAACTCCACAAGTATTGTGCAGGGCATTGTTGAATCGTGCGTTCAATTTCGGCGTTCAGCATGGCTGGCGTGTCGATACCACCTGTGTCAATGGGCTGAATATGAATGTGATAGCCTTTGCCACATGGCAGACGCTCACCAAAGGCCATAAGCACTTGTGCGCCGGTTTTTTGTGCCAATTTTGAGACGAGCGTCATAGTGTAAGCAGGGCGACCAAAGAAAGGCGCCCATTCACCTTCACCCTCGAATGGCGCTTGATCGGGCAGTATGCCAATCGCTTCGCCACGCTTGAGTGCTTGCAATAGTTGTTTTACGCCGGCACTATTGGTTGGTGCGAGTGTGATTTTTCCACGTTGTCGCCCAGCTTCAATCAACGGTAACAACCAGCGCTGGCGCGGCTGACGGTAAAGCACCGCCATGGGGTGACGCGCGCCGTAGTAAAGCGAAGTAATCTCAAAACAGCCCAAATGTGGCGTGAGAAAAATAATGCCTTTGCCTGCTG
>JADGRO010000040.1 GCA_017880905.1 Methylotenera sp. | reverse complement strand
TCTGAAGGGAAACGATATGACCGACAAAACTTACAATATCCTTGTACTATGCACTGGCAATTCAGCCCGCAGTATCATGGCAGAAGCACTTTTCAACACATTGGGAAAAGGTCGTTTTAAGGCATACAGTGCGGGTAGCCATCCCACAGGTAAGGTGCATCCTATCGCTATTGAGACCGTTACATTGCTTGGTTACCCAGTCAACGACCTAAGAAGTAAGAGTTGGGATGAGGTTGCAACACCAGATGCCCCACAGATGGATTTTATTTTTACCGTCTGTGATAAAGCGGCTGGCGAAGTCTGCCCGGTATGGTTAGGAAAGCCAATTACAGCCCATTGGGGCTTTGAAGACCCTGCTGCCTTTTTAGGTTCAGATGAAGAGAAGCGTCGAGAGTTTCAAAAAATCTTCCGCTACATGACTAACCGCGTCAATTTGTTCCTAAACCTTCCATTGGCAGGCCTAGACAAATTTGCCATCAAACGTGAAGTGGACGCCATCGGTCAAATCAAGGGCTGATAACAAGGTCTAACTTGAAACATAATTCTCAATTCTTTAGTGTAACTTTATCATGAACGTTCTTTTTCTTTGTACTGGTAACTCCTGCCGTTCCATTCTAGGCGAAGCTACTTTTAATCATCTTGCTCCAGCAGGTTGGCATGCCATGAGTGCCGGTAGCAACCCAGCAGGTTATGTGCATCCACGCTCACTGGTATTACTGGCAAGAGAAGGAATCTCTACCGAAGGCTATCATAGTAAGTCTTGGGATAACTTGCCAGCCACACCCGATATCGTAATTACCGTTTGTGGCAGTGCAGCGGGAGAAACCTGTCCTGCATATCTTGGTAATGTATTACGCACTCATTGGGGTGTAGAAGACCCTGCTCATGTTACTGGTTCAGATGAAGTGATCGATGCAGCCTTTGTGAAAGCGTATAGCATCCTGCGTGCTCGCATTGAAGCCTTTTTTGCACTGCCATTAGAGAAGCTACAGCATGACAAGGCTGCACTCAAAGTTGAAATGGATAAGATTGCCACCATTGTTGTATAAGGAGATGAAATTATGAAAACGATACAAGTATTTGACCCAGCCATGTGCTGTAGCAGTGGGGTATGTGGAGTAGACGTAGACCAACAGTTAATTAGCTTTAGCGCGGATGTAGATTGGGCTAAACAAAATGGTGCGCAAATTGAGCGTTTTAATCTTGCACAACAACCAATGGATTTTGCTAATAACAAAGCTGTTAGAGACTTCCTAGAGCATTCAGGTCAAGAAGCATTGCCGCTAATTCTAGTTGATGGTGAATTTGCCTTGGCGGGTCGTTATCCTAACCGCACTGAATTATCGCGTTGGGCTGGGATTGTCCCAGTAACTGAAATCATGCCAGCCGGGGGATGCTGTAGCGGTGGTAAATGCTGTTAATCAATCTAAAAGCACTTTCATGAAATTTCTTGATCAACCACCACGCTTTCTTTTTTTTACAGGCAAGGGTGGCGTTGGCAAGACTTCGATTGCCTGTGCAACTGCTATTCAGTTAGCAGAAGCGGGTAAACGCGTATTACTGGTGAGTACCGACCCAGCGTCCAATGTCGGACAAGTATTTGGTATCAGTATTGGCAACAATATTACTGCCGTTCCTGCTGTTCCCCGACTAGCTGCACTGGAAATAGATCCTCAAGCGGCAGCACAAGTATACCGTGACCGCATCGTTGGGCCAGTGCGTGGCATATTGCCAGAAGATGTCGTCAAAGGTATTGAAGAACAGCTCTCGGGTGCTTGTACGACTGAAATCGCGGCATTTGATGAATTCACATCACTTTTAATTGATTCACCCTTGACTTCTGACTACGATCACATCATCTTCGATACTGCTCCTACCGGACACACGATACGCCTGCTACAACTACCTGGTGCTTGGAGTGGATTTTTAGAAGAAGGTAAAGGCGATGCTTCTTGCCTAGGGCCTTTAGCAGGACTTGAAAAGCAACGTGAGCAATACAAGGCTGCGGTAGATGCACTTGCGGATAGCAGGCGTACTCGGTTGATCCTAGTCGCACGTGCACAACAATCTACATTACGTGAAGTTGCACGCACCCATGAAGAGTTGGCTGGAATTGGTCTCAAGCAACAGTATTTGGTCATCAACGGCATTCTGCCGAAGATTGAAGCGGAGAATGATCCACTGGCTGCTGCTATCTATAAACGTGAACAGGCCGCCCTGCATGCTATCCCTGAAGTATTAAAAGAGTTACCGCAAGATCAGGTCATTCTAAAACCATTCGATTTGGTTGGTTTAGAAGCTTTACGCCAACTGCTGATAGACATTCCATACCAAGCATATACAATTATCGACTCACCTATTGAGCTGAATAAACCAAGTTTGTCTAGATTAGTAGATAGCATTGCTGCAGATGGTCATGGACTGGTCATGACAATGGGTAAAGGCGGTGTTGGTAAAACCACTGTAGCTGCAGCAGTTGCTGTCGAACTGGCGCATCGCGGACTGCCTGTGCACCTCACCACATCAGACCCTGCCGCACATTTATCAGACACTCTCAATGGCACACTAGACAATTTAACTGTAAGTCGCATTGACCCGCATGAGGAAACTGAACGTTATCGTCAGCAGGTTCTGGAAACAAAAGGTGCGAAGCTAGATGCACACGGTCGCGCCTTACTTGAAGAAGACCTACGCTCGCCTTGTACTGAAGAAATTGCTGTATTTCAGGCATTCTCACGCATCATCCGTGAAGCTGGGAAGAAGTTTGTTGTGATGGATACTGCACCGACAGGGCACACGTTGTTATTGTTAGATGCAACGGGTGCCTACCATCGTGAAGTAGTTCGTCAAATGGATAAGGCCAACTTACACTTCACTACACCAATGATGCAATTACAAGATCCAAAACAAACCAAAATACTCATCGTGACGCTTGCAGAAAAGACACCCGTGCTGGAAGCCGCTAATTTGCAATCCGATCTTCGCCGTGCAGGTATTGAGCCTTGGGCATGGGTCATTAACAATAGTGTTGCTGCGACTACTACCAGTTCAACTTTGCTTCATCAGAGAGCCCAAAATGAATTACGTGAGATCAATGCTGTTGCTGAAAAGTACTCGAAGCGTTATGCAGTTGTGCCTATGCTAAAGGATGAGCCAGTTGGTGTGAGTCGATTGCTAGAGCTAGCAGGCAATTCTAAATAGAGAGAGTATTGACTGTCCGCTATGGGTCGCTTACTGACCGTTGGCGAATGGTCAAAGTTCGGCCAAAAGTGGTCTTTCAATTCATGCCTCATTTTGTCCAAAAGTACATTTATCTGGCTCAAGTCTGAGAGATTGAAAAACCTCAGGCTCCCATGGTCGCATCGCTAGAAGAAGGCTAGTGCCAAAACGTGAGTCAACAGGAGTATTTACTCCGTCATCATGCAGCTCTGTAAATTCCTGCACTAATCTTTGCAGTCGTTGCTGAAAGCGTAAATTTGAAGATGGACTTATCATTGCATGCTGAAAGCGCAATATTTCCCCTGGTTCATTAAAATTGGTATTGAGGAAATCAGTTTGTGCACGCTCCCTAAAAAATTGATGAATCGGTCCTCCAGGTAGCCAGGAAAAGTCTCTGGAAATTTTCAATTTGACTCGATTTTCTGGTAACAGTTGAATCATGCCAATGCGGTCTAAACGCAGTAATTGTGAGATGCACTCGGCTTCACTTATGTTGTAAGTCGCGATTATTTTTTGGAATGTCCAGTGATTGAGTACACAGGTAGCAATTAATACGCTTTTTACATCGCTAACTAGCTCCTTCTCCTGCTTATCAGATAACTGACTAACTGACTCAACTTCTTCAGCCGCTTTGACTAAATCAGAAAACTCTAATTGCATTAGGTTACATATGGACTCAAGGGTTTGTATGTTGAAACTTTGTTTAGAGAACTGGCGCTTCACACTTACTTCACTCAGATGCAAATGCTTTCCGACTTGGCTATAAGTAATGCCACGCGCTTTTAAAAGACGCTTCAAAGCGGAGATTAGCTGATTGGTCTGTGACATTTAAATTCCTGTTAACTAATTATTGGACGTAAATAACTTATAAAAAAATAAAGGTATTATTAAATGATACTTATAGCATAGTATTTTGCATTATATTACATAAAGGTTTATTTATTGTATATGAAAGCGTAAAGTCAGCTCAAATTTAGTGCTAGGAGCACGTTATGCTTACTTTAATATTGACTGTCTTTTGCTTTTGTTTTTTTATAGAGCGACTTATTCCAGGTTGGAAATTACCTAAAGTTCAGACTTGGCCAAAGCGCGTAGTTTTACTCAATCTGGTACAGCTATGTGTAGTCCTTTTAGCGGGTGTTAGCTGGGAACGCTGGTTGTCTGGTATGTCGGTATTTCATTTATCTTCACATTTTGATCCAATTTCAGGTGGACTCTTAGCTTACTTTGTAGCTACCTTTATATTTTACTGGTGGCATCGCTGGCGCCATGAATCTGATTTCCTTTGGCGCAGTTTTCACCAGATTCACCACAGCCCACAAAGGATAGAAGTCATCACTTCTTTTTATAAACACCCTGGAGAAATGATTGTTAATTCAATACTAGGCAGTTTATTGGTCTACACCTTATTAGGTCTATCTCTAAAGGCAGGTGGCATATATACCATGTGTACAGCATTAGGTGAGTTTTTCTATCATACAAGTATTAAAACACCTCAGTGGGTAGGTTACTTTTTTCAGCGCCCAGAAATGCATCGCATACATCATGAGCATGGAAGGCATCGTAACAATTATGGCGATATTGTCTGGTGGGATTGGCTATTTGGAACTTATGATAATCCAGCTAATTTCGAATCAAACTGCGGATTTGATGCAGACAAAGAAGGGCGGCTACTTGAAATGCTCTGTTATACGGATGTTCACAAGACTTCCGTTGCGTTACCAAAAGCTTTGATTACAAAACAACAGTAGCTTTAACTTACCTTAATAAAAGGATTAATTATGTTTAACCCATCACCAAGCCTTGTTTTTTATTTTCGAAAATGTTTATTTTCAATATTATTATTAAGTCTTTCTTCATTGGCTCGTGGACAGAATTTAGGTGAATCAAAAGTCCAAGAAACAGTCAATTTACAGCAGTTAGCTTCCGAGTTGGAAGTGGGAGATGTTGTTTTTATACATGTATCTGTACTTCCATTTGAGAAAATATCTAGCACAACAGAAAGTTGGGTTAATCATGTGGGCATAGTGGTTGACGTATCTGGCAAGGAACCGATTATTGGTGAGAGCAGAGTACCTTTTTCTGGCACAACAACATTGTCGCGATTTGTTGGACGTTCAAAAGCGGGGCGTGTAGAAGTGAAAAGACTGAATACACCGCTTAATGAGCAGCAAAAAAATGAAGTTCTATTAGCAGCACAGAAGCGAGCTTGGATATTCTATGACACGGGTTTTAATCTTCATTCTAATCGTCAATTTTGTTCAAGATATGTCCGTGAGGTCTTAAATGAAGCTACAGGTATTAATATAGGTGAGGTTGAAAATTTCACTACACTATTAAAAAACAATCCAAACACAGACCTTAAGTTTTGGAAAATTTGGTATTTTGGTAATATACCTTGGGAAAGAGAGACTGTTTCCCCTGCTAGCTTGCTTCAAAGTGAAAAAATGTATACCTTATTCGATGGTAATGTTTAAACGTCTGCTTTGGGTCGATTTTTGTCTTTCATATAAATCTACTATCGGGAAGTTTGAAAGCAAAGTTAGTTAAGAATTCTACGTGCTTTTGGTTGAAATCACTTCCAAGTGTGCCATTAATGTGCCAAATCAACTATTATTAAATATATAATATAATAAAATCAATATCTTACATATTATATACATTAGATTGTATATCAGAGGAATGTTTGGTTTTTTAGTCAGTAGAAAAAATGACGGATTAGATATTCAAAGAGCATATAGACGGCTAGATAAAGAACGTAAAGTAATTATTTGTTTAACGGATGAAGATTTAATTGCCATGTTACAAATGGATGCTGATGGAGAAGATGCAACTAGTTATGTACAAAATCTATATAGAACTTTTATAGACAAATCTTAATTTTTAATACTTTTAACATGCCCTGAGAGGAAATATCCATGAGGCTTGCAGGGCATATGTTTTTAACTAAAAAATGCATTTATAACAAAAACAAAAAAGCCCAGTGATTTCTCACTGAGCCTTTTAATCTGTCAAAACTTGCTTGTTGCCTAAACCAAATTAAGCGATGTTTGCGCCAACAATAGCGGCCATTTGCATCATATCTACGGTTTCGCCTACTTTAATGCCTGTAAGGTCAGTCAATTTACCTGTTTTACTGGTTGATTTTGTGTTTTTGAAAATTGGGTGCAATTTAGCGTCGCATACAATGTATTTGCCTGCATCCATTGCTGCTCCGTTTACAGTTTTAGTCTGTAATTTGTTGGCTTTAATGTAATCCCATAATTTTTTAGTGATTTCAGTACGTGGTAGTAAACTTGCACCTACTAAAGCTGCTAGCTCACTTTTCATTTTAACCGGAGTGCTTAAACCTTTTGCTTCTGCCATTTTACTATCCTCAATATATTGTTTAGGGTGTTGATGAAACATTGCTAGTCATCAAGTATGGCACATACAAACAGATAGGCGCAAACAGATTATGACAAACATGAGTAATAGGTTAGATCATGTTTTCTGTATTTTAGATTATATTCTGTCCATTTCGCATTAAAATGCATTAATTACAAAAACAAAAAAGCCCAATGATTTCTCACTGGGCTTTTCTAAATTAATTAACCCTAGTTAATTAAAACTTATTTGTTCATTACGTACATGGTTACTTCAAAGCCAAAACGCATTTCTGTAGCAGCTGGTTTAGTCCACATGATAGTTTCCTTTTGGGTTCATTCACATCAACATTGATGTGTTTGTATGAGTTCCACTATACGCTTTGGTTTAATTTACACCCTATGCGCTTAGCGTAATAGTGCCTAATGATTTTACGTAAAGATTGCTAGGCATTAACTGTGAATAACCAATAATGGCTGATTGTTTTACTGTGAACGTCAACACAAAAAGCATGTCTACGTTATGTAGCATGGGAGTACATTTTTTTATTTAAAGGATTTTTTGATGAAGATTATACATATAGTAACAATGGCGGCTTTAGCTTTGGGCTTAACTCAATTGGTTTATGCCAACGATGATGTTGATGGAAAACAGTGTGAGCATATGAAGCACGGCATGCTGCAAGACGCAGACACCAATAAAGACGGCGTTATTAGCCGTGATGAGTTTATGGCTGCGCACCAAGCACGCATGAATAAAATGTTTGATATGATGGACACTAATCATGATGGCAAGATTGACCAAGCTGAACGCGATGCCATGAAAGCAAAATGGAAAGACCATAAAATGCATGATATGGAACATGGGCCTGACACTAAGTAACTTTTAAAAAGTAATAATTAAAGCCACACCCTTGGGTGTGGCTTTTTTATGTTTAAAGCAAGTGGGCTAAAGTTTTTTTCTCAATGTGCCGATACATAGACAAATAGCATTAATAATAATGCTTTCAACCAGTTACGGATTTACGATGATGAGACTTTTAGCAAACTCAAAAACTGAAAATCGCTTTCAAACCCTAAACCTAACCGATGGTTTACAGCCGCGCTTTGATGGCAACGAGAATGCGGACGACGTTTGGCAATTTTTTCCACCTATCGAGCTGCCGCCGTTTGATCCGATAACTAAAAAACAATTGCACAAAGCCTTAACCTACTTTGATTTGCTCACACAGGTTGAAGCTGTGGTTGCTAAAGCAGACTCAGAAATCCAGAGTACTTGGCAACTTGCTGCTAAGTTTAATAGAGAAGATAAATTTTTAAAGCACATTGCAAAAAAACTGCACCTGACAGATTTGCAATTGGATTTTATTTTTGAGATTGGTATAACTTTATAAAAATATTTAGTTAGCGCCATTAAAAGCCATGCTATCAGGTGTGGCTTTTACCTTTTTACATGCCAACTTTAGTTTAGATAAGCTCGTCTTTTACACAGGCGATAATGGTTGCGGGTAGCGCCGCCTCTGGCACTTCGACAGTTTTAGCACCAAATTTTCTAGCGCAAGAGATTCTATAGCTGAAAGTATCACGTTGTGCTGAAGGCTTAGATTTACCATGCCCCTTGAATAACGCTTCCACTAATCGTTGATCTGTATCCGGCAAACTATTGAATGCGAGCTGACCTCTACACCTAATGCGCGAGCCTGCGACGCCAAATCCGGCTAATCCGCCAATACGCTCGACCAGGAGTAAATCTATTTCGTTTGGCATGTTAGTGCGTGCATTCAACTAAAGCCCAACTGCTATCCAAGCGTTGTTTATAGCCGTGAATACAGCAGGATCTTTAGAAAACATAGATTTTGCCAGTGTGCGAGTGCGGTTTGCAAAAGTTTTCATCTTCATGTTTGGTTGGGGCGCAAAGCCCGTCAAAGCGCTATACCATACCTTGCCGGCTTTCTCCCAGCTGTTGCCGCCAATGGCCTTAGCTGCCTTGCAGAAAGCAAGATTGGGTATGCCACTGCTGTAGTGAGGATCCATGCCGTTTTTATATTGCGAGTAATGCGTTGGCTGCTGGGAAAGACAATGCTTAGCGGCCGGATCTGCCATATCGCGCAGGCATCTGTAACCCTTTGCTATAGCGCCTGGCCCCATGATGTCTTTGCCGATTAACCAATCGGCCTTATCCACGGATTGTTTGGCGCGCCATTGACGAAACATCGAGCCGAATACATCCGATATGCTCTCGTTTAAGCCACCAGCTTCATTGCTATAGGCAAGCTGAGCGCTAAACTGGGTAACGCCATGGGTTAGTTCGTGCCCTATCACGTCGTCAGATCTAGTGAAATCGACGAAGATATTCCCGTCGCCATCACCGTAGGTCATCTGAGTTCCGTTCCAGAAGGCGTTGTTGTAATTAACACTGAAATGAATCGAAGACATGAGTGTTTTTCCGGCGTTATCTACCGAGTTGCGACCAAATAACTTTTGGTAAAAGTCTGCAACAGCTTTGGTTTCTACAAATGCTCGTTTAGCTGTAGCGTCTCCCGGATAGGGCACGGGGATGCCCGGTAGCGTTGTTCCATGGTTACAGTTGTAAACAGTTATGGTAGGCGGTGCAGCAGTCTGGGCTCTGCTAGCCAGCATGGTATTGGCGGCAGCGGATACTTTTCCGTAGGTAGCCCTGAGTTTGCGCCACTTCCGCTCAAACTGCGCAGCATCGGCAAAGGATTTACGTTGCGCTTCTGATAAGCTTTTATCTTTTGCGAAGCGTTCTAACACATCTTCTGGAATAATGAAGCATTGACAAGACATTAGCGCTCCTTAACTAAAGAATATTATTTGCGGCATGTCACGCGACCAGCGACCAGCCACATGGTGAACTTAACAACACAGTATGATGCCTATATTTTCATTTTGTTCAAAACAATATTCGTAATAAACTAGAATGAAACGAACGCTACTTGCGTATCTACATTAACAATTAGAAAGTGATTTTTTACTACATGAAAGCATTAATATTAATAATTTTCTATGCCTTAAGTGCCTCATTTAGCGCGCATGCTGCGGAAACATATGCGTGCCCTAAGTTAGCGGCGGCAAATGGTCACGCACAAAGGGCAAGCTACATTGATCTCTATAACGGCCCGCCATCAGAAATGGCTCAATTAAAGCCAGACAATGCGGATATGGACGATACAGATCCACCATATTGGCTTATGGGCCCCTCGAAATATGAATATTGGTTTGTGTGTAATTATGCAAGTAGTAAATCAAAGCGTGAGTTTAAGCTCCCAAAGAACTATAAGGCTTGTACGAACCTAGGCTCCGACAAAGCTTTGGATAGATTGAAATGCAAATAGCTGACTGAGTACAGGTGTATTTACATTTTAGATTGAAAGGAGTATAAAGCAGCTTAATCCTATATTTTTTTAAAATATGTATTTAAATTCAGAGTTATACATGGACTATTTAAAGTATTTACATAAGTATTTTTTGCATTTTTCGTCCGCACTTATGCTGCTTAGTATGGCTACAATAGCCAGCGCGCAAACTCCCGATGAATTGGTTAAAAATGTAGCTGAAAAACTTATCCATGATGTTAGATCAGACAAATCTCTTGAGGGAAACAAAGAGAAAATTTCTGTTATGGTGGATCAAGAGGTCACACCTTTTATTGATTTTAATGGCATTTGCGGTAAATCACTTGGCAAAAATTTTAGCCTTATAAATGAAACGCAACAACAAGAATACATGGGGCTTTGCAAGAAAATTATCATCAACACATACTCGTATGGATTAGCCGAGTTTAAAAATCTCTCAATTAAAGTAAAACCTGCAGTACTTGCCAGCAACGGCGAGGAAATCGTCAGATCCATCATTAGTCAGGACGGCGATGACGACATAGCTGTGGATTATTACATGCAAAAGGCGGCTCCCCGAGGATGGATTGTCAATGATGTACATATTGAGGGGGTTTCTATGATTTCTAATTTTTTCAATCAATTTAATAAGATAGTTAGTCAAGATGGCATTGGCGCACTTATTGAACGCTTGAAGAATAAACTTCTACACAAATAAGCGAGAAAACCGTGGCCAAGAAACTCAAAATTTTTATATTTCTAGTCATGATGTTTTTCCAGCTGCCCTGTTTTGCTGATGATGATGCTTCATTATTAGAGTCTTACAACAAAACCATGTTTAAAATTAATGACAGTCTTGATCAAATTGTCATCAAACCGGTTGCAAAAGCATACAAGGCCACTATTCCACCACCTCTTCAAACCGGGGTTAAGAACTTTTTTGGCAATTTGGAAGATGCTTGGATTTCTGTAAATCAATTTTTGCAAGGCAAACCCAATGAGGGCATGTCTGATGCTGGTCGATTTGTTATTAACTCTACATTTGGCTTACTCGGTATATTGGACGTTGCATCTATGGATACTATACCCAAGCATTCTGAAGATTTTGGGCAAACGCTAGGCAAATGGGGCGTTGGCGAAGGCGAGTATTTTGTAGTTCCCATATTAGGCCCATCAACTATTCGCGACACCTTGGCTCTGGTGGTAGATTGGCAGGCAGACCCAATCTCATATGTTGATAATATCCCGGTTCGCAATTCAGCCTATGTCGTTCGCGGAATTGACGAGCGCAAGAACATGTTGAAGTCAACAGATTCTATTGATGAATTGGCTATCGATCGTTATCAAGCTTATAAGGATGCATGGCTATCCCATCGTAGATTTGAAATTAGAGACGGAGCAAACGATGACATACCAAAATTGGACGATGAAGTAGATAATTTTAGATAAAGAGAACTAAAATTCGTTGCTAATTGGTAGCCTGCTATTTCTTGAATTGTTCTTCTTAAAGGCAGAGAATGCCTACTTATGAAACTAAGTCTCCCTATCCTCTCCGTCGCTTTGTTTTTAGCATTGCCCGCATATGCGGCAAAAGTAGACCCCGCAGCCATTATCGCTGCGCATAACAAATTGCGTGCGGAAATTGGTGTATCAAAAAAACTAAGTTACTCCCAAACCCTGGCGGCAAGTGCACAAGCTTGGACAGAAAACTTAAAGCGAACCAATCATTGCCAAATGAGCCATAGCAAGCCAGATGGACAATACGGTGAAAACCTTTTTTGGGGCAGCGCGGTTTCGTGGACTGACGGCCGCAAAGAGTTGCAAAAGATGACATCTAAGCAAGTAGTTGAAAACTGGGGCAGCGAGAGGGCTGATTATGATTACGCCAGCAACCAATGTGCGTCGGGGAAAATGTGCGGCCACTATACACAGATAGTATGGCGCGCTACAACTAAAGTCGGCTGTGGCGTGGCTGTATGCGATGACACTCTGGAGCAAGTATGGGCCTGCCAATACAATCCTGCCGGCAACTGGGTAGGCAAAAAACCTTACTAATGACTCAACTCCAATAGGCTAGTGATTTTGCACAATCCCGCCTAAGTATTAACTGTGAACACTCATCGCCAGCTGATTCAGTTACGATTCGCGTCAACAGCATGATATGGAACAAAAAACGAATCAAAAATAGTTTTTACTAATTGTTCCGCCATAAAAAGCCACGCCTTTAGGTGTGGCTTTTTTGTGTTCTAAAAAAGTTTGATAAATGCCTAAAGTTTTATTTACTTATGCCGAAATAAGGTTAAGTTGCAATACAAATGATTTTATCAATTATTTATGGATTAGAAATTATGGAACACTCTGTACGTCCTATTGGTAGTTATGCTTTTGAAAATCTGGATTTAACAAGTTCTCTACCCCAATTGTATGAGAAAGTTGAAAATGTAAGCATACCCGTGCAAAGATTCCTAGAGGTTGAAGTTACACCCATACAATCAATATCCAAATTGCAAATGCGTAGAGCTTTAATATATTTTGATGTGCTTACCCAAGTTGAAGAGGCTATAGCTAATGAGAACGAAGAAACTCAGCAGAGTTGGTACTCGACAAAGGATATTCAAAGAGATGACAAATTTTTAAACGAGATTACTAAAAAACTACATTTCACAGATCGTCAAATAGACTATATTTTCGAGATTGGCGCATCGTTGTAATCAAAATTAGTTAACTAGCTAGGCTTTCCAACAGTTTGCAAAAGCTGCATCTTGAGGTGTGGCTTTTTTATTTTTTAAGTGGATAATTGCTTTATGTATTCTTTTGGGGGAATGGATATGAGTGTTTACCAAGTCCTTATCACAGGCACTAACCGCGGCATTGGCTTGGAGTTTGCCAAACAATATGCCGCCGATGGCTGGAATGTGCTTGCGTGCTGCCGTGCGCCTGAACGTGCAAGCGATTTGCAGGCGCTAGCAAATACGAATAGCAATGTGCGAATATTTACCCTGGATGTAGGCAATTTTGAACAGATTGACGCACTTGCCTTACAGTTAAAAGACGAAAAAATTGATGTACTGATTAACAATGCCGGTATTTACTCGCCAAGTAGCTTTAGCGACACCAATTACGACGAGTGGGCAAAATCTTTTAAAGTGAACAGCATGGCTTCGTTAAAAATGGCAGAGGCTTTTGTGCAACAAGTGACCAGAAGCGAACTCAAAAAAATTGTCACTCTCACCAGTAAGATGGGTAGCATGGACGACAATGGTAGCGGCGAGAGTTATATATACCGCACCAGCAAAGCAGCGGTAAATATGGTGATGAAAAGCCTATCTATAGACCTTAAACCCTATGGCATTAGTGTTGCCACATTGCACCCGGGCTGGGTACAAACTGATATGGGCGGAAGCAATGCTTTAATTAACACACATACCAGCGTAACCGGCTTGCGCCATGTGATTGAGAATTTAAACTTGGACAATACGGGCAGATTTATTGCCTATGATGGCAAAGAAATTGCGTGGTAAACCTTTAAAACTGACATCTAGCTTGCTTTAAAAGGTGCGCGCTCTTCCAGCTCGTTGGAGTAGGCTGCAATTCCCTCCGCTTCACGCGCTAAAAACTGTTTAATCGCCGCCTCAAAATCTGGATGTGCAATTTTGTGATAAGAATAAGTTGGGCGCGGCTCAAAACCGCGTGCGAGTTTGTGTTCACCTTGTGCGCCACCTTCAAAATATTCTATTTTTTCTGCAATGCAAAACTGCTGCGCTTGGTAATAACAAAGCTCAAAATGCAAACCTGACACAAACTGTGTGGCACCCCAATAGCGACCGTACAATGTGGTTTGATTGTAAATATTCAGCGTGCTGGCAACCGCCTTACCATTCACTTCTGCCACAATGAGCAAAATGTTTTGTGGCATAGTTTTACCGATTTCGCTAAAAAATACGCGCGTTAAATACGGCGAGGAGTGATGCTCAGCGTAGGTATTGCAGTAACAACGGTAGAAAAAATCCCAGTCATTTTCTGTGATTTCACTGCCTTTAATAAATCTGCATACAACACCAGCGCTTAGGATTTTTTTACGTTCTTGATGAATTTTTTTACGTTTGTCGTGACTTAACGTAGCTAAAAATTCTTCAAAATCCGCATAATTTTTATTGTGCCATCTAAACTGTACGCCACTTCGTTTCATCCAACCAGCGGCTTCAAAATATTTGGCGCAAACATCATCCGGAAACAACACGTGTGCGCTTGAAAGCTTATGCTGATGCATAGTGCTTTCCAGCGCTTCTATCATCAACACCTTTGCCTCATTATTTCGACTCAATAAGCGTGCACTGGTAACGGGCGAAAATGGAATCGCCGACAGCAATTTTGGGTAATAACTAAGGCCGCTACGCTCGTAGGCATCTGCCCACGCCCAATCAAACACGTATTCGCCATATGAATGGCTTTTTAGGTACAAGGGCATTGCGCCAATTAATTGCACGCCTTTTCTTACTATGAGCGGATATGGGTTCCAGCCTGTGCCGTGACCCACGCAACCTGAATTTTCTAGCGCACTTAAAAATGCATGGCTTAATAAGGGGGTGCCGTCTGTCAGTGCATTCCAATCGGCGGCTAGTATTTCATTGATATTGCTAATGAGTTCTACTGAGGTGTTTTGTGGCATAAAAACACTTTGAGCTTATACGCCCAAAAAATCAAGACTTGACTAAAATGAAAGAGTTACTGAAAAACTAACTAGGGTGTTTACGGCTATTGAGGGCTTGTTTATTGGCTTTTGATTTACTTTTATTTTTAATTTCTGCTTCAGCTTCTTGAATTTTCTGTGCTTCTATTTTTGCTTCTTCCGCCTTTTGACGCGCTATTGATTTTGCCTGCGCCAGCTCTAATTCTTCCAGCGTAATCACACCGTCTTCATCCACATCCACTGAGCTAAAACGTCGAGCAATTTGTGGCAAACACAGCGTTGCTTCTTCACGGTCTATCGAATCATCATTGTCTTTATCACAATAGTTAAAGCGTTCTTCGATGCTTTCTTTCATGGCTTTGCGCTTATGTTCAATTTGATCGTGTTCTGGGTCGGTAGATTTAGCATAATCCGCAAGCGCCTTACGCAAACGGGCACGATCTTCTGGGCTAAAATTTTGTTCTAAGGTTTGCTCTAAACCACTTTGATCATTTTCTTCTATTAGTTGTTTATCAATTGCCTGTTTATCTGTGATAGGTTTTTCGTCAGTAAGTAAGTAATTTTTACCGCCTGCCAGTGTTGGCAACGCTAAAGCCATACCAAATGAAAAAAGCACGGAAGACGCAAACCAATAAGATTGTGTTTTTAAACTCATTATGCTTACAAATGTCTCTTTATTATTGTCAATAGTCGAAAACAACCCGAATAGAGCACTATGAATTAAGGTTGTAAACGTAGTATTACATATTGCCCTATAATTGTAACTAATTGTAACGTCTGTTTATTTTTGCAATTTTGAGTCTAATCGCAGAATAAAAGTTTTTTCAATTCTAGATTTATTAATTCTTAAAACATATACTACCTTAAACAGCAATTATTACAATATTGCTTACAGACGTATAAGAAAGTTTAGCGATGACTGAAAACAGCAAAAAAATATTAATGGTAGATGACGATGCGCGCATACGAGAGCTACTGCAACGCTATTTGACTGAGCAAGGATTTGACATTAGAACCGTTGCAGACGCTAAAGAAATGGATGCTGCCTTAAGCACTGACAGCTTTGATTTATTGGTGCTAGATTTAATGTTACCAGGCGAAGACGGCTTAGGCATTTGCCGTCGTTTGCGTGGTAATAATGTGACCACGCCGATTATTATGCTCACTGCACGTGGTGATGAAGTGGATAGAATTATCGGCCTGGAAATGGGCGCAGACGATTATTTACCCAAACCGTTTAACCCGCGTGAGCTGCTGGCGCGGATTAACGCAGTGATGCGTCGCCATGAATATAGCCCAGAATCGGAAAGCTCAGGCAAATCCGAAGCATTTAGTTTTGGCGAATTTGTGTTCGATCCTTCCACCCGTAGCCTTAGTCGCAACGGCATGCAGATTACCATTACCAGCGGTGAATTTGCGTTGCTTAAAGTATTTACCGAGCATCCACGCCAGCCGCTTTCACGCGATCGATTGATGCAACTGGCACGTGGCCGTGAACTGGATGTGTTCGACCGCAGTATTGACGTGCAAGTTTCGCGCCTGCGCCGTATTGTCGAGCCGGACCCAGCGCATCCACGTTATTTGCAAACCATGTGGGGCTTTGGTTACGTGTTTATTCCTGATGGTGAAGCTACACACTAAAACCAATCGATAACTAACCTTGAAGTTTTTACCACGCTCCCTACTCTCTCGTTTAATGCTGCTTATCGCCTCACTATTGGCAATAAGCATATACGCATCGCTCAAAATTTTCGATTACTTTGATCGCGAACCGCGTGCCACTACAGCCGCCTTACAAGCCGTCACCATCGTCAATTACACGCGTGCCTCACTTATCGCTGCGCACGAAGATAGACGCTTGGCCTTATTATCCGAATTGTCTGGTCGAGAAGGTGTGCGAGTGTATGTGGCCGACTTTTTAGAAGACATTGATCCACTTCCAAATGATCCATTTATCCAGCTAATCGCACAAAAAATTCGTGAACGTTTAGGCGAAGAAACCATTATCACTGTTAATCATTATGGCATTCCTGGCCTGTGGATTAGCTTTAACGTGGGGCAAGACGATTTTTGGGTGGTCATCCCTAAAATTCAAGTGGATAGGCCGTTTCCTTGGCACTGGCTTTGGTGGGGCGCTTTGGTCGGCTTATTATCATTACTAGGTGCTTATTTAATTGCTTCGCGCATTAATCGACCGCTTAATTTGCTGGTATATGCGGCAGATAGATTGCGTAATGGCGAACCTGCGCCGCGCCTGCCGGAAGACAGCATGGATGAACTACAGGAAGTCAGCAAAACATTTAACGAAATGGCGGAATCGCTGGTGCGGCTTGATAACGAGCGCACCTTACTATTGGCGGGTGTTTCGCACGATATCCGTACTCCGCTGGCAAGGCTACGTATCGCCGTAGAATTATTGCCTGATGAGGGTTGCGAAAGTTTAAAATCGGGCATGATTGAAGACATCGCTGACATGGACAATATCATTCACCAATTTTTAGATTTTGTGCGTGGCGTGGAAGGTGAACCTACCAAAATGATGGATATTAATGCGCTATTACAAGCACTGGCCGAGCGTCAAGCCCGCGCTGGACGCGAGTTAAAGCTTAAACTGGGCTCTACTTATTTTATTCCGCTACGCCCTCTCGCCATGCAGCGCCTTTTGGACAACCTAGTCGGTAATGCTTATACTTACTCAAAGGGCAATGTGGCGGTAGAAAGTAAAATTACCGCTGAAAATATTATTATTAGCGTATTGGATAATGGCCCTGGCATCCCCACAGAACAGGCTGAGCGGCTACTAAGACCATTTGAGCGCATGGACAGCGCACGCAATAAAAACGAGGGCGGTAGCGGCTTAGGTTTGGCCATCTGTAACCGCATCGCTAAATTGCATCGTGGTAGTTTAGAATTGATTAACCGCCCTGAAGGCGGTTTGGAAGCGCGCTTAATCTTACCAATACAGCACTAGCATTAATTCGTAACTTCACCACAAACTTGGTTTTTCCCCGCTTGTTTGGCTTTGTATAAATTTTTATCTGCTTGTACCACCATCTTATCCAAATCCTCACCTGCCACATTGCAAACACCAATACTGACCGTGTAGTGCAAAGTATGATCATTTAAATGGATTTTTTCTCTTTCCACAGCTTGCCTAAAAGCGTTGATGTGATCATAGCTCCTTAAATATTGTGGTGACTTGCTGATAACGGCAAATTCCTCACCACCGATGCGTGCCACAATGTCATTCGGAAAATAAGTTTTTAACGCATTGGCAAAGTTTTTAATCACCAAATCACCCACATCGTGACCATGTCCATCGTTGATTTTTTTGAAGTTATCAATATCCATCATCATCACTGTTAGCAGCGTGTCTTTTATCGACGTTTGGATTAATTTATTGCCTTGCTCGAAGAAATAACGACGATTATATAAATTACTTAAAAAATCTGTATTAGATAAACTTTTTGCTAAATCTATCGCATCCAGCATATCCAAATTTCTAGAAATTCGACACAGCAGCATCTCGTAATTAAATGGCTTGGCAATAAAATCATTGGCGCCCGCTTTAAGAAATTGAACTGCTGTACGAGAATCTAGTGAACCTGAAATACCAATAATAATCAGCTCGTCTTTACTGTACAGCCTTCTCGCCTGCTGTACAAAAGCATACCCTTCCATCACTGGCATTTTACTATCCACCAACACCAACTTAATGTCAGGCTGTTCACTAAGCTTTTCTAATGCCTCTTCGCCGTTACAAGCGTGTACCACCTCAAATTTTTGCAGCAGCAATTCTCTTTCAAGTACAAATCTTGAAACTTTAGAATCATCCACTACTAACACTTTAATAAAGCAATTTTTAATGACTCTTGAGATTAAATCGCAGATATAAACGCTATCAAATCTATTACCCTTCACCACATAATCAATCACATGGCGTTTAATCAGCTGATCGCGCATTTCTTCTTCAAACTGATCCACGACAGCGATAATGGGCAGGCCAAACTCGCTCAAAAGATCCACTTTTTCAAATGTGGATAAATCTAAAACGCTGGTAATGCCTATAAAGAATTTGTCAGAATTGTTCTCCAAAAGCGTGCGTGCGGCTTTTGCTTTTTCTACGATGGTAACTTTGGCCGGTATGCGGCTTTCAATGACTTGCTTAAGTATAGCTGTATAATCTGCATCAACCTCTAGCAGCAAAACATCAACTTGTGTGGGCATTGTGTGAAGCCTAACGGTTTTTCTAAAACGTAATTGCTGCACGTGTATCTCCAAACAAAGCCAATTAAACTTAATTAATCCGCCTAGTTAACGTTAAACCAATTTAGCTTTTCTCGCAGTTTTACCACTTCACCAATAATTGTTAAACATGGTGGCTTCATTTCGGCAACAACTACTTTTTCAGCTAAATCAGCTAAAGTCGCAGCAACTACTTTTTGTTTTTGGGTGGTTCCTTGCTGCACCACCGCTGCGGGCATGTTAGCAGATACACCATGTGCAATCAATTTTTCGCAAATTTCCTTCAAACCCACCAAACCCATATAAATCACTACGGTTTGATTTGGCCGCGACATGGCGACCCAATCTAAATCAATAACGACTTCTTTTGAATCTTCTTTAGCTTTTAGATGTCCGGTAACAAACAAGCAAGCTTGAGCATAATCGCGGTGTGTCAGCGGGATACCCGCATAACTGGAAACGCCGTTGGCAGCGGTAATGCCCGGCACCACCTGGAACGGCACACCGCGTTCCATCAGTGTTTCAATTTCCTCGCCACCACGGCCAAAAATAAACGGGTCACCGCCTTTAAGACGCAGTACCCGCTTGCCTTGCAGAGCAAGTTTAGCGAGCAATTCGTTAATTTCCTCTTGCGGCATGGTATGTTGGTCACGCTCCTTGCCCACATAAATCAACTCCGCATCGCGACGCACCAATTCCATTACTTCTGGGCTAACAAGTTTGTCATACACACAAACATCACATTGCTGCATCAAACGTAATGCTCTAAATGTCAATAAATCCGGGTCTCCCGGACCACCACCCACCAAATACACCTCACCTTTGCTGGCGGCGGTATCTTTATCGTCAATTAAATCTTGCAGCAACTCGCGTGCAGCTTGTTCCTGCCCCGCCAGCACACGCTCCACCATTGGTCCCTGCAAAACATCTTCCCAAAAGCGCCGTCTAGCTTGGGTTGTGGGAAACTTGACTTTTACCGCATCGCGAAACTCGCCTGCAATCGCTGCAATGCGACCATAACTGGCAGGCAACATGGTTTCGATCTTGGTACGAATGTAGCGCGCCAATATGGGCGCATTGCCTTCTGATGACACCGCAATCACCACCGGACTACGGTCGATAATCGAACCCATAGTGAACGTACATAAATCGGGCGCATCTACTACATTCACAGGAATATTTTGCGCTTTGGCAGCAATCGAAACCGCTTCATTTATTTTTGCATCATCCGTTGCAGCAACTATCAAACATGAGCCTTGCAGCTGATTTTGTTTAAAATTTTCTTTTACATATTTTATTTTTTTCGCGCTAACTAAATCTTGCAACTCATGACAAATTTCAGTTGCAATCACCGTTACATCTGCTTGTGCTTTGAGTAGCAAAGTAATTTTTCGCAGCGCAACATCCCCACCGCCAATCACTACACAAAGGCGATTTTTGATATTAAAAAAAATGGGAAGCGCTTGCATAATGAAATGGATAGTTTAGTTAAGCCTATTTTACCCCGTGGATAGCAAATACGCTAAAATGATGCTTTGCAACTTTTCACCTTTACGTTGAACACACCAAAAAAAGTCTTTATTAAAACTTTCGGCTGCCAGATGAACGAGTATGATTCATCACGTATGGCGGACTTATTGGCATCCAGCGATGGTATGGTAGAAACAAGAGCGCCAGAAGATGCAGATGTGATTCTGCTCAACACCTGTTCAGTGCGCGAAAAAGCCGAAGAGAAGGTATTTAGCCACTTAGGCCGCTATATTCCACTTAAAGAAAAAAATCCGAATTTAATCATTGGCGTGGGCGGCTGCGTGGCATCTCAGGAAGGCGACAATATCCTCAAACGTGCACCGTATGTGGATGTGGTATTTGGCCCGCAAACTTTGCACCGCTTGCCAGAACTGATTTCTGCCAAGCAAAAAAGCGGTCAAGCTCAAGTCGATATTTCATTCCCAGAAATTGAAAAATTTGACCACTTACCGCCACCACGAGTGGAAGGCGCAAGTGCGTTTTTAAGCATCATGGAAGGTTGCAGCAAGTATTGCAGCTTTTGCGTGGTGCCATACACACGCGGAGAGGAAGTATCGCGCCCGTTTGAAGATATTTTGACGGAAGCGGTGCAACTAACAGAACAAGGCGTAAAAGAAATCACCTTGCTTGGGCAAAATGTGAATGCGTATCGCACCGAATTTGAAGGCGTTGAGGCCGATTTAGCGATGTTGATTGAAACCATTGCTGAGATTCCACAAATCGAGCGCATCCGTTTTACCACCAGCCACCCCAATGAAATGAACGAGCGTTTAATAGCCTGTTTTGCCAATATTCCAAAACTAGCTATGCAGCTGCATTTGCCTGTGCAAGCGGGTTCTGACCGAATTTTAATGGCAATGAAGCGCAACTATACGGTACTGCAATATAAATCGATTATCCGCAAATTGCGCGCTGCCAACCCTAATTTAACGTTTACTTCTGATTTTATTATTGGCTTTCCAGGCGAAACAGAGAACGACTTTGGAGCAACAGTGAAACTTATGCAAGACGTTGGTTTTGATGCCAGCTTCAGCTTTTTGTATAGTCCGCGCCCAGGCACCCCCGCCGCGTTTATAAAAGACGATACACCACAAACCATTAAATTAGCGCGTCTAGCCAAATTACAAGCCATTAACGAAGTACAAGCCAAAATCATCTCTCAAAGCATGCTCGGCACAACACAACGCGTATTGATTGAAGGCACATCTTGGAAAGACAGCAATTTGTTAGCAGGGAAAACCGATAACAACCGCGTGGTGGATATTGCGGGTGATGCCAATTTAATCCACCAATTTGTGCAAGTTAAAATTACTGATGCGTCCAATCCACGCCGCTTGCAGGGCGAAATCATCTAACATGGAAATCACCTTAACTCCTGAAGATAACACTCGCTTAGCCAATCTGTGTGGCGCGCTAGATGAAAATATCAAGCAGATAGAAACCGCACTTGAAGTGAATATCAATCGCCGTGGCAGTACCTTTAACATCTCTGGAAAACAAGACAATATGCGCCTGGCAGCGCAGTTAATTGAGAATTTTTACGTGCGTGCTAAAAAACCGCTCGAGCTTGAAGACGTGCAATTAGGCTTGGTGGAAATCGACAAATTAAAACCAGAAGATGTGACGATGACTACCATGCCTGTACTAATGACGCGTCGTGGCGATTTACATGGCAGAACACCTAGACAAGTAGAATATTTACAACAGATTCAAGACCACGACATCACTTTTGGCATTGGCCCTGCCGGCACAGGCAAGACGTATTTAGCAGTTGCCAGCGCGGTGGATGCCATGACACGCGACCGTGTTAAGCGAATCGTTTTGGTACGCCCAGCGGTAGAAGCAGGCGAAAAATTAGGCTTTTTACCGGGTGATTTAAACCAAAAAGTTGACCCCTACTTACGCCCGCTCTACGATGCGCTATATGACTTGGCAGGCTATGACGCTGTCAATAAAATGTTTGAGCGTGGTGCGATAGAAGTAGCTCCCTTAGCCTATATGCGTGGACGCACGCTTAACCAAAGTTTTATTATTTTGGATGAAGCGCAAAACACCACGCCTGAACAAATGAAAATGTTTTTAACCCGCATCGGTTTTGGCACCAAGGCCGTGGTGACGGGTGATGTGACGCAAATTGATCTGCAACGCCATCAAAAAAGCGGCTTGGTAGAAGCGCAGAAAATCTTAAAAAATGTGAAAGGCATCGCCATGACGCAATTTTTGTCGGCTGATGTTGTGCGCCACCCGCTAGTGCAAAAAATTATTAACGCTTACGAAGAGTACGAATCAAAACAACAAGACAAATAGCCTCAATCTGCCGAACTGAATGCTTTTTCTGCATCTTCTGCGGTAACAAAATATAGCTTCTTAAGCTTAAAATAGTGACACTAGGGAAATTAGCAAGCAAAAACACGCTAATTATTGATTAATTAGGAGTACACCATGGCACTCGTTTCATTGCGTCAATTGTTGGATCATGCCGCTGAACACGACTACGGACTTGCGGCGTTTAATGTGAATAACATGGAGCAAGTCCACGCCATTATGCAAGCGGCGAATGAAGTAGATAGCCCAGTGATTTTGCAAGGCTCTGCCGGCGCCCGCAAATATGCGGGAGAGGCTTTTTTGCGCCATTTGGTGCTGGCTGCCATTGAAACCTATCCACACATTCCGATTGTTATGCATCAAGACCACGGCCAATCACCAGCAATATGTATACAGGCAATACGCTCAGGCTTCTCAAGTGTGATGATGGATGGCTCACTGATGGAGGACGCCAAAACACCTTCTACCTATCAATACAATGTTGACGTTACCAAAAAAATAGTAGAAATTGCTCACGCCATTGGTGTCTCAGTTGAAGGTGAACTAGGTGTGCTAGGGTCTTTAGAAACTGGTTTGGCTGGCGAAGAAGATGGCTCCGGAGCTGTTGGGGTATTAAGCCACGAGCAAATGCTCACCGACCCAATCGAGGCTGCAGATTTTGTACGTAAAACCGGCGTAGATGCGCTTGCGATTGCCATTGGCACTTCGCACGGCGCTTACAAGTTTACTCGGCCTCCCAATGGAAAAACATTAGCCATTGACCGTATTAAAGCCATTCATGACCGCATTCCCAACACGCATTTGGTCATGCACGGCTCATCTTCAGTGCCGCAAGAATGGTTAAACATTATTAACGAATTTGGCGGCGAAATGGGCGAAACCTATGGTGTACCGGTAGAGGAAATTGTCGAAGGCATTAAGCACGGTGTGCGAAAAGTCAATATTGACACCGATTTACGTATGGCCTACACGGGTTCTATACGCAAATTTTTTACCGAAGAAAGAAAAGAGTTTGACCCAAGAAAATTTCAGAACGCCTCAACAGCGGCTATGCGCGATATTTGCAAAGCACGTTACGAGGCTTTTGGTTCTGCCGGACAAGCGGCTAACATTAAACCAATATCTTGCGAACAAATGGCAGAGCGCTATTTGAGCGGCGAGTTAAACGCAGTCTTTAAGTAAAAATGTTAATTTTGATGATAGGCAATGAGCCTATCCACTTCGTTGGCACTACCCATCATCACTGACACACGCTGGTGTAAGCCTGTTGGAATAATCTCTAAAATCCTTTGCATGCCAGTCGTTGCCACACCACCCGCCTGCTCTACAATAAAACTCATCGGGTTAGCCTCATACATCAACCTTAGCTTACCGCCTTTAACTTGTAACTTGGTATCTATTGGGTACATAAATACGCCACCACGTACCAAAATTCTGTGTACTTCCGCCACCATAGAAGCCACCCAGCGCATATTAAAATCTTTTTTACGCTTACCATCTTTGCCTTGCAAACATTCATCAATATAGCGCTGTACGGGTGCTTCCCAGAAACGATAATTGGACATGTTAATCGCAAACTCTTCTGTATCTTTAACAAGCTGCATATTAGCGTGCGTTAGATAAAACTCTCCTGATTCGTTGTCTAGCGTAAAGCCATTCACACCATTGCCCGTTGTCAATACCAGCATGGTCGATGTGCCATACAAGGCATAACCGGCGCAGACTTGCGCGGTGCCAGGCTGCAAAAAATCTGCCAATTCTGGCTTATTGTTTGGTGATTTTAAAATAGAAAATATGGTGCCGACCGAGATATTCACATTCACATTGGATGAACCATCCAGCGGATCAAACAACAACAAATATTGGCCGTTTTGTTTATATTTTTTGGCGACTTCAATAATAGAATCCATCTCTTCCGAAACCATCCCTGCCACATAACCGCTACGCTGATTACATTCAATAAAAATATCATTGGTAATCACATCCAGCGCTTTTTGCACTTCACCTTGCACGTTTTCAGAACCCAAACTGCCCATATTACCAGCCAAGGCACCGCTATCAATTGCAATTGCAATTTGTTTGCAAGCATTCACAATGTCGCCCAACATCGCGCTCAAGGCAATGCTGTGCTCACCCTGAAGGTGTTGCGCCAGAAACTTTTTAAAGCTGGTTCTTTGCGTCATGGGTTGATTATATAGTCATATTGTGCTTAATTTACACACAAATTACACATTAATTTTTAGCTTCACTGTCACCTTATCCCCAGCCGTAATTTTTTCTTTTTTCCGTACATCTGCTTTAATGGGTAATAGGTACGCGCTTCTTTTGGAGTCGGGGAAGATTGAGGTTTCCCAAGCCGTATTGCCAATGGTTACCAACACCCGCACAGCACCCCAACCGCGCCGCTTTTCGTGCATGTTTTCGCTAAAAAATTTGATTTCTTCCGATTTGTCTTCAGGCAAAGTGATGAAGTGCCAAGCGCCTTTACCCTGCCATAGCCAACACTTATCGGTGAAAGTAAAACTTAAATCAATCATGGTCTATTCTTTGCTAGTTCATGATAATTTAATTATATAATCAGTTAATGCCAGAGTTAAAATTTTCTGTTCAATTTGCAAGTCACCTTGCCGATATTCCAACCCGTGCACTTTTTAAAAAGTGGGTAAAAGCCGCACTGCGTGTAGATGCTGAGGTGACGATACGCATTGTGGATGAAGATGAAGCGCGCATTTTAAATAGCACTTATCGCGGTAAAGATTACGCCACCAATGTGCTGACTTTTCCGCTCACCGAAACACCGCATTTAATAGGCGATATTGTGATTTGCGCGCCGATTGTGGCTGCTGAAGCAAAAGCGCAGAATAAACCACTAGAAGCCCATTTCGCACATTTAACCGTGCATGGTATTTTGCATTTGCACGGTTATGACCACCAAACTGAAGAACAAGAGGCATTAATGGAGTCTATTGAAGTGACAACTTTACACAATTTAGGGTATGCTAATCCTTATCTCATTACATAGGACGCCACTTAATGGCCTCCGAACCGGAAAAGTCGAACAATAAAGTCAGTTTATTAGAGCGCTTAAGCAATTTTTTACTGCGCGAGCCCGAAGACCGCGAGCAGCTGGTTGAGCTGCTACACGGCGCGTATGAAAATCACCTGATGGATGCTGACTCGCTCGCCATGATAGAAGGCGTGCTGCAAGTGAGTGAAATGCAAGTGCGTGATATTATGATTCCGCGCTCACAAATGGATGTCATCGACATCACTGCTCTACCCGAAACTTTTATTCCGCATGTGATTGAAACTGCGCACTCGCGCTTTCCGGTGATTGAGGATGACAAGAATGATGTGATTGGTATTTTGCTGGCCAAAGATTTATTGCGTTATTACGCCGGCGAGGATTTTAATGTGCGCGATATGTTGCGCCCTGCGGTGTTTATCCCAGAAGCTAAGCGCTTGAATGTATTACTAAAAGAATTCCGCAGCAACCGCAACCACATTGCCATTGTGGTGGATGAATATGGCGGCGTGGCGGGCATGGTGACAATTGAAGACGTGTTAGAGCAAATTGTTGGTGATATTGAAGATGAATACGATTACGATGAGGACGAAGACAATATTATCCAAAACGCTGACGGCCATTTCCGCGTCAAAGCACTTACCGAAATTACCGATTTTAATGAAGCCGTTGGCACTAATTTTAGTCATGAAGAGTTCTCGACTATCGGCGGCTTGGTGGTGAGTAAGTTTGGTCATTTACCCAAACGTGGTGATATGGTTATGATTGATAACATCAATATTAGAGTGCTCCGCGCTGATAGTAGGCGCTTACATTCTATACTGGTTGAGGTGATTCCAGACGAGCCGTTTCCGATTGAATCGACCTAAACTTGAGCCAAAAGTAAAATAAAGCGAACTAAATTTATTTTCAATTCTCTTACAAATTGTACAGATTGGAGATTTTGATGAAAACCTGGTCACTAGCCGTATTACTTGCAACAAATACTTTGTTTGCTGGCACTTGCTTAGCAGGTGGCGCCCAAACTCAGCCTTTAATCAAAGGAATTCCCACTGAAGAAAAAGCCTTTGTGGATGCGATTAACAAGTTTGATAAAGCTAAAATTGTTGCCCAGCTTGGCGATCCAGCCAAGGCGGATGATGTAAAAATTAAGGGTTCTGACAAAATCGCAGCCTCAATTTGGCAATATCACAATATTAATACTGCGTCGGACGGCAGTTATTACCCGACCACGGAATTAGATTTTATTGACGACAAAGTGGTACAGGTGGTGTTTTTGAATAACGATGGCTCAGAAGATGTAGCAAATGGGAAAACATACGATTTGCCGAACTCAGAATCTAATCAAGATGAGCCGATTCAATTTGAACCTAATATGTGATTTGGTAAGTTAAAAAAAGGTGCCCAAGGCGCCTTTTTTATTAATTAAAGTTTATTTCTTTTTCAAATTATCGCGGATTTCACGTAACAACATGACATCTTCTGGTGTTGCTGCTGGTGGCGGAGGTGGTGCATCTTTTTTCATTCTATTCACCATTTTCACCATTTGGTATATGACAAAGGCAAGAATAATGAAATTAAGCACAATCGTAATAAAGTTACCGTAAGCTAGCATTGGCACACCAGCTGTTTTCAACGCTGCATAAGTACCTGCATTACCTTCAGGGATTGCTGCTAATGGTACAAACATATTGCTAAAGTCTAATCCACCAAAAATTTTGCCTACAATTGGCATAATAATGTCATTGACTAATGAATCGACAATTTTACCAAATGCTGCACCAATGATGACGCCCACTGCTAGGTCCATCACATTGCCCTTACTAATAAAGTCTTTAAACTCCGATGCCATGCTCATTGCTTACTCTCCTCAAGTTATTCTGTTATTAAGTACAATACCACAGAGGAAATATAGGACTTTAGTAAGCTATCTGTCAATAACCGTAAAATAAAGCCATCTGCTTTTTGCAGAAATCAATTACAAACACGTACAATCTCGCTTAATTAATTGTTTACTGCTATTTATGTTAAAAAATCTCCCGCCGTTTTTAATCGCATTTATGCTGGGCACATTAGCTGTATTGGGGTTTGCGCCATTTTATATTTTTCCTGTGAGCATACTTTCGCTTGCTGGACTATGTTATTTATGGATTAAAGCAGGTACCCCAAAAGCCGCATTTAAGTTAGGGTTTGCATTTGGTCTAGGCTTATTTGGTGCAGGTATTTATTGGATTTACATCAGCCTGCACGATTTTGGCGGTATGCCTTGGTGGTTTGCAGGATTTTGCACCTTTTGCTTAAGCGCGTTTATGGCGCTGTTTGTCGGCTTGGTCGGTTGGTTAAGTAAAAAACTTGGCTCAACTTTTAGTTACACTCCCGTCATCAGCATTCCCGTGTTATGGGGTTTAAGCGACTGGATTCGTAGCTGGATTTTTACCGGCTTTCCATGGTTGACGATGGGTTATAGCCAAGTGCCGCATAGCCCGCTGGCTGGCTACATGCCGCTTGTAGGCGTGTATGGCGTTTCGGTGATTACGGTATTTGTAGCAACTTTAATCGCTAGCTGGATTGCGAATCCACAAGCAACAAATATCTACAAACGCAACAGCATCAGCGCTTTTATGCTTATTTTAGTGGCAGGATTTATTCTAAAAGCCGTGGAATGGACAACGCCGATAGGCAAACCAATTTCGGTCGCGTTGTTGCAAGGCAACATTGCACAAGATGAAAAATGGTCTCCCGAAACCGCTCAAAGCATCATTAACCAATACATTGAGATGGTAAAAGCCAGCAAAGCGCAATTGATTGTGTTGCCGGAAACCGCGCTGCCGGTTATTTCCAGGCAAATCGACCCCAGCGTAATAGATGCACTAACTGACCACGCCAAACAAAATAATGGCGACTTGATTGTAGGCATGGTGGAATATGACGATATAACTAATGAATACTTTAACAGCGCAATTAGCTTTGGTGTCTCGCCAAATCAATTTTATCAAAAAAATCATCTCGTACCATTTGGAGAATTTATTCCATTAAAACAAGTATTTGGCTGGGTTTATCGCGATTATCTGCACATGCCTTTAAGCGACTTGACGCGTGGCGGCACGCAACAAAAACCCATGCAGCTGGTGAATCAAAAAGTCGCTATGAATATTTGTTATGAAGACGTGTTTGGCAATGAAATTATTCGACAATTACCCGAGGCAACGCTGCTCATCAACATTAGCAACGACGCGTGGTATGGCCTCTCTTATGCGGCAGATCAACATATGCAGTTTAGCCAAGCTCGCGCATTGGAAACTGGCCGTATGGCGTTACGCGCGACCAATAACGGCGCCACGGCTGCGATTGACCAGCATGGCTATATACTTGCCCACGCGTCGCATTACACAAGAACCACGCTGGATGTGACCGTGCAGGGTTATGCAGGTAGCACGCCCTATGTGCGCTGGGGTAACTGGCCGTTTGTCATCTTTTGTTTTGCTGCAATTGCCTTTGTTTGGCGACGCAAAGCCGTGTAAAATCAAGCTTTACAATAATGCTTTAACGCCTTTTCTGGACTTTGTTTTTAAACGAAAAAGACTAGAAGGCGAGGCGAAGACAGTACAATTTAGTACGTCAAGCCGAAGCCGACAACGTATTTTTTGGATTAAAAACAATGGCTTTAACGTTTCAACAGATCATATTAAACCTTCAGTCCTATTGGGATAAACAGGGTTGCGCTTTGCTACAGCCCTACGATATGGAAGTAGGCGCCGGCACTAGCCACACTGCTACATTTTTGCGCTCGCTCGGTCCAGAGCCATGGAAAGCCGCTTACGTGCAACCTAGCCGCCGCCCAAAAGATGGCCGTTATGGCGAAAACCCAAATCGTTTACAGCATTATTACCAATATCAAGTCGTGTTAAAACCCGCACCAGCCAATATTTTGGATCTTTACTTAGGCTCACTCGAAGCACTGGGTTTCGATTTAAAACAGAACGATATTCGCTTTGTGGAAGACGATTGGGAAAACCCTACCCTAGGCGCATGGGGCTTGGGCTGGGAGGTTTGGCTAAACGGCATGGAAGTCACACAGTTCACTTATTTTCAACAGGTCGGCGGCATTGATTGCAAGCCGATTACCGGAGAAATCACTTATGGTTTAGAACGCCTCGCTATGTATTTGCAAGGCGTGGATAGCGTGTTCGATTTGCAGTATTCAGAAAATGTAAAATACGGCGACGTGTTCCACCAAAATGAAGTGGAACAATCCGCCTACAACTTTGAACATTCTGACGTGGAATTTTTATCGCAAGCTTTCATTGCACATGAAAAACAAGCGAAACATTTGGTCGATAACAAACTCGCCTTACCTGCTTACGAGCAAGTTTTAAAAGCCGCGCACACCTTTAACCTGTTGGATGCGCGTGGCGCCATCAGCGTTACCGAACGCGCTGCTTACATCGGCAAAATTCGCAATCTAGCAAGGTCAGTTGCCGCTAGTTACCTAGATAGCCGCGCCAGACTTGGCTTTCCACTTGCACCAAAAGATTGGGCAGATGAAGTGCTGGCGAAATTAGAAAAAGAAAAGAAAGCCGCGTAATGGCAAGTCAAAATTTATTAGTAGAGTTGTTGGTAGAAGAGCTGCCACCCAAGGCATTAAAGAAGCTTGGTGAAGCGTTTGCCATGTGGATTCGTCAAGGGCTTATTGACGAATTACTCGTCGCACCAGAAGAAAATTGGGAATGGTTTGCGACTCCTAGAAGACTCGCAGTCAAGATAAACAATGTAGAGCATCATCAAAAAACCAGATTAGTCACAGAAAAACTTATGCCTGCATCTGTTGCCTATGACACCGAGGGTAATCCTACACAAGCGTTAACAAAAAGACTAAAAGGCAAAACACCTGAGCAAGCTGGACTGCAACGCCGTATGGAAGGAAATGCCGAAATGGTGATTTCCCAATGGACAGATAACGGATTTTCCCTGTCGCAGATTCTTGGTGACATTATTGAAAAAGCATTAGAAAAACTACCAATACCAAAAGTAATGACTTATCAACTGAGTGATGGCTGGACAAATGTTCAGTTTGTGCGACCAGCACACTCAATGTTGATTCTTCATGGCAACGATATTGTTGAAGGTGTACGAACACAATCTAATGAAAATATTTTAGGGCTAAAACCTGGATGTATCACACAAGGTCACCGTTTTGAAGCTGCTGTATCGCCAATTGTAATTAAAGATGCCGACAGTTACGCCGAACAATTAAAAACTGAAGGCGCGGTCATTGCCAGCTTTGCTCAGCGTCGTGCAGAAATCGAACGCCAATTAAATGCCGCTGCAGCCAAACAAAACCTTAAACCAATTGATGATGATGCCTTGCTAGATGAAGTCACCGCACTAGTGGAGCGCCCGAATGTGCTGGTCGGCGAGTTTGAAAAAGAGTTTTTGGAAGTGCCGCAAGAATGCTTGATTTTAACCATGAAGGCGAATCAAAAATACTTTCCGTTACTCGATACCAACAACAAACTCACGAATAAATTTTTGATTGTTTCTAACATTACACCAAAAGACCCAAGCGCAGTGATTAGCGGTAACGAGCGCGTGGTGCGCCCACGCTTGGCGGATGCGAAATTCTTCTTCGACCAAGACCGCAAAAAAACGCTGGAAAGCCGTATTGCTAGCTTGGATAAAATGGTTTATCACAACAAATTAGGCTCGCAAGGTGAGCGTACAGAGCGTGTTAGAGCTATTGCTAAAGCGATTGGACAACAGCTGGGCGGTGACAAATTAGCTGCACAAGCAGACAAAGCGGCGCAGCTGGCCAAAACTGATTTAGTGACTGACATGGTGGGTGAATTCCCCGAGCTACAAGGCATTATGGGGCGCTACTATGCGCAGCATGAAAAGCTGGATGATGACATTGCTTTTGCGATTGAAGACCACTACAAACCACGCTTTGCGGGAGATGAGTTGCCACGCAGTCAAGTGGGTATATGTGTTGCATTGGCGGATAAGTTGGAAACTTTGGTTGGTATGTTTGGTATTGGAGAAAAACCAACCGGGGAAAAAGATCCTTTTGGCCTGCGCCGTCAAGCATTGGGGGTGGTTCGGATTTTGATTGAAAAAGACTTGCCCCTAGAGCTTGCGGCATTGCTATTGAGCACAATAATGCTTGGGGACTTGCCCAGTCCTGATGGACTAGGAACATTTATTTTTGAGCGTTTAAGGTATTACCTCAGTATAGAGTCATTTGATGAGGAAGCTAAAGCCCATTTCCAGACCAATGTTAGGCCTTACCAAAAAGATGCTAGCTTGCGTCTTGGCTATAGCTCACAGCAAGTTGAAGCAGCACTTGCGCTCAACCCGCAACGCCTAGGTGACATACCAAAACGCCTTGAAGCGGTAAGCACTTTTGCTTTGCTTCCAGAAGCCCCTGCCCTCGCTGCGGCCAACAAGCGCGTAGGTAATATTCTGAAAAAAGCGGAAGGTGAAGTGAAAACTGAAGTAAAGGCTAATTTATTGCAAGAACCTGCTGAAATCGCGCTCAACGCAACTTTAAGCAAAGTAAAACCAGAAGCTGATAAACTGTTTGAAAGCGGCGATTATACGAAGTCTCTCAAAGCACTCGCCGCGCTGAAAGCGCCCGTGGATGACTTTTTCGACAACGTGATGGTGAATGCGGACGACCCTGCGCTTAAAGCCAACCGTCTTGGTTTGCTCGCCACCTTGCACCAGGCCATGAACCGCGTAGCGGATATATCCAAATTGGCGAGCTAACGTGAAACTTGTCATTCTTGATCGTGACGGCGTAATTAACCAAGATTCCGCCAATTTCATTAAAAACCCGAATGAGTGGATTCCGCTGCCAGGCAGTTTGGAAGCGATTGCGCTACTCAATCAATCGGGCTTTCGCGTGGCGATTGCAACTA
>JADGRO010000039.1 GCA_017880905.1 Methylotenera sp. | reverse complement strand
TTTGAGTTTGCTCGCTTGTTCAAAACTCCAAAAATTTTGGAACATCAAAATAACCAGTGCGAAGCTGGCAATGATAACAAGCCAATCACCAATTAACGGCTTAGGATTATGGTTGAATTTGAACAACATGTTTTGCAGCATCTTTGTCTAACCAAGTAATATGTTTGGTCATTGCCGCACTCACAAAAATTTTATCTGCTGATCCTATAACAAGAAAATTTTCAACTCCCATTGCTTTAGCAGCTCCCGTACGCGCTTCTGGTTTGGCTATAAAAATTGGCTTAGAAGCCACATCAGACAAAGTTCCGGCATTAATTTGTGGCGGGATTAAAACGGTCACCGCTTGCACACCTTGTGCCGGGTAGCCTGTGGCGGGGTCAATAATGTGACAATAACGTTTGCCATCCAATTCAAAATAGCGCTGATAATCGCCCGATGTGCCAATTGCCCAGCCGCTTTCTAAATCAAGCGTGGCAATTGCATTGGGCTTGCGCGGATGTTGTATACCCACGCGCCAAGGTTTTTCGCCATGCTTTCCTAACGCAATAATATTACCGCCAATATTGATGAGCGCGTTTTTAACGCCTTGTTTACGCAAATAAGCCAGCGCTACATCAAGCGCATAGCCTTTAGCATAGCCACCAAAATCCAGTTGTACTGCTGGATTATTGCTAAAAACTTTGTCATTTTGAATGACGATATCCGTCATTTGTGGGTTGGCTTGCACTAAATTTCTTATTTTATTTTCATCCACTTTTATGGGTTTAAACTCATCGTGATGAAACCCCCATGCCTCAATAAGTCCGCCAATCGCGGGGTTGAAGGCACCTTTAGATTGGAGTGATAGCTTGGTAGCATCAGAAATCATCGCCGCAACATCTGGCTGAATGGCGACAGCTGTTTTGCCTTGCGAAAAAGCGTGGTTTATTGTCTTAAGTTCACTAGGGCGCCAGGCGTGTAGCCGATTATGCAGCTCTTGAAATTCGCGAATAATCTGGTTAGAGATTTGTTGTGCTCGCGTCTCTGGTTCTCCATAAATCGTAATATCTACCAGAGTGCCAAAGACATAGCTTTGCGTGTTGTAGAGCGGTTCTGGTTTAGTGCAGCTAACCAAAAAAACACTAAGGACAAATAAGAGAAATAGGCGCATAGGCGCTACTATAGCGCTAGTTAGAGCTTCCTTCTAGCGAATTTCTTCTAGAGCTTTGGAAAAAACTTGCGCGGGTTTGCATGGCGTTTGAGCAGCAATTTCTACCATGCCCGTTGGGCTAGTGACATTGATTTCGGTTAAATATTCACCAATCACATCAAGGCCTACTAAAAATAAGCCCTCTTGCTTAAGCGTTTTGCCAATTGTGGTTGCGATTTCTAAATCGCGCTGAGTCAACGGTTGTGCAACGCCAGTGCCGCCTGCGGCTAAGTTGCCACGCGTTTCACCAGCTTTGGGGATGCGCGCGAGTGCAAAGGATAGCGGCTCGCCATTGATTACAATAATACGTTTATCGCCTTGCAGAATTTGCGGCAAATAGCGTTGTGCCATGATGGTTTGTGCGCCAAAATTGGTGGCAGTTTCTAAAATAACACCAATATTGGGATCGGATTCTGTAATTCGAAAAATGCCGCTCCCGCCCATACCATCTAACGGTTTAATAACAATATCATGGTGCGTAATCAAAAATTCGCGTATTAAATCATTATTGTTTGTGACTAAAAATTCAGGGGCAAATTGTGGAAATTTAGCGATTGATAATTTTTCATTCCAGCTACGCACCGAGCTCGGGTTGTTGATTACTCGAGCGCCTTGATTAACGGCTAACTCAAGCAAATAGGTACTGTACAAGTATTCTTTATCAAACGGTGGATCTTTACGCATCAAAATGGCATCGAAGTCTCTAGGTAACTCCTCTTTGCTTTCGCCAAGAGCGTACCAATTTGCGCCTTCATTAAAATCAAAGGAAGCCACTTTAATTCTTACTATCTCATTACGTAAAAACACATTATGTTGTTCGCACATAAACAAAGTATGTCCGCGCGCGACGGCCTCACGCATAATAGCCAGGCTAGTATCTTTATAGCTTTTTAAGCTATCTAACGGATCTAAAATAAAAAGTAGTTTCATAGCTTTGGGTTATTGATTAAGCGGGTCATTTTCCTGTAGCTCAATCGCCGCGGCAAGCAAGGCTAAACGAGCGACTACACCATAAGCATAAAAGCGATTTGGCACAGTATCTGGTAAGTCTGTGCAATCTGGTAAGGTACAAGGCTTTTCAAACGCCAATGGCACAAAATGTGAGCCTGGCGCGTTTAAGTTTTCATCCACGTCGCGCCCAGTATGCACACGATAAAAGCCGCCGATGACAAAGTGATCCATCATATACACCACCGGCTCAGCCACTGCGTCGTTTATGCTCTCAAATGTATACACGCCTTCTTGAATAATCACTTCTGATACTTGCAAGCCCTCTTTCACTACCGACATTTTGTTGCGTGCTTTGCTGTTTAAATCGCGCACGTCATCTGGCGATTTTACCGTCATAATACCCATGCCGTAGGTGCCGGCATCGGCTTTTACAATCACGAATGGATCTTGTGTAATGCCGTATTCTGCATATTTTAGTTTTATTTTGTTTAGTAATATTTCAACTTTTGCAGCCAGACATTCTTCACCTGAACGAGCATGAAAATCAATTTCACCGCAGGTTTCAAAATAAGGATTTAGTAACCACGGGTCTATGTTTAAAAGTTGTGAAAAATCATCAATAACGCGGTTATAAGCAGTAAAATGCTTCGATTTTCTTCTAACATGCCAGCCCGCATGTAGTGGAGGCATTAGGTTTTGCTCCAGATTTTTGAGTATATCTGGAATGCCACCAGATAAATCATTGTTCAAAAGAATGGCACAGCTATCAAAGTCACCTAATTCTTTATTTACGAGTTTAATGCGATTGCCAGTGCGCACTACGGGTTCAAGCAGTAAACTTTTCCCATCGTGTGTTTCAAGGCGGGTTGGCTGAGTGATTTCAGGTGAAATGCTGCCAACACGCACATCTAAGCCAGCGGCTTTCATGATGGTGACTAGCTCTACCACATTGCGCAAATAGTAGGTATTGCGTGTGTGATTTTCTGGGATGATCATGAGGCGATGCGCCTCTGGGCAGATTTTTTCGACGGCCATTTGTGCGGCTTGTACGCCTAAGCTTATAAATTCAGGGTTTAGGTTGTTAAAACCACCAGGAAACAAATTGGTATCGACAGGTGCAAGTTTAAAACCAGAGTTACGTAAATCTACCGATGCATAAAATGGTGACGCGTATTCTAACCACTGGCTACGAAACCAATGCTCTATTTTCGGCATGTCGCTAAGCATGCGCTTTTCTAGGCTTAATAAGGGGCCATTAAGTGCGGTGGTTAAGTGTGGAACCATTAAATATTCCTAAACAATATGATTTGTCTGTAAGGCTATACAACCAGTCGCGCTTGCGCGTCAGCGTGGTAGCTACTTCTCACCATGGGGCCACTGGTCACATTATTAAAGCCCATTGCATCAGCTTTTTGTTTGAAATCCCCAAAAATCTCAGGTTCTACATAACGCATCACGGGCAAATGATGCACACTTGGCTGTAAATATTGTCCTAGCGTAAGCATGCTGACATGATGCGAGCGTAAATCTTGCATGACTTGTAAAATCTCATCATCGGTTTCGCCCAAACCAAGCATGAGGCCAGACTTTGTGGGGATATGCGGATACATTTCGCTGAAGATTTTAAGTAAATTAAGTGAGTTTTGATAATCTGAACCTGGCCGTGCTTGCTTATATAAGCGCGGTACGGTCTCCAGATTATGATTTATGACATCTGGTGGAGCCTTGTTTAATATAGCCAAAGCTACTTCTAGGCGACCTCGAAAATCGGGAACTAAAATTTCAATTTTAATGTTGGGAGAAGCCTCTCTAATCGCATGAATACAATCAACAAAATGTTGCGCGCCGCCGTCTTTCAGGTCATCGCGATCAACGCTGGTAATCACCACGTATTTAAGCTGCATTTGTGCAATTGTACGCGCTAAGTTAGTAGGCTCATTGGCATCGGGTGGTAATGGTTTGCCATGTGCGACATCACAAAACGGGCAACGACGAGTGCAAATATCGCCCAAAATCATGAATGTTGCTGTGCCACTACTAAAGCACTCGCCTATGTTGGGGCACGAGGCTTCTTCACAAACGGTATGCAAATTGTTTGCACGTAAAACATGCTTAATCTCTTGAAAGCGCGCAGAATCTGGCACTTTCATGCGTATCCACTCTGGCTTACGCAGCATGGGTTGTGGGACGATTTTAATGGGGATGCGCGATATTTTTTCGGCACCAATCTGCTTTTGCCCAGCAACTTTTTTTAAAGGTGGATTAGTAGGAGTTAAATCAATCATTTGTTAAAATTTTTTAATAATGTTTGCAATAATTGTCCACCTATTTCCTGAGGTGAGCATGTAATGCCCAAGTCTTTGGCTTGAGTCACTTCTAAACCTACATAGCCGCAAGGATCAATGGTTTCAAAGGGAGATAAATCCATATCCACATTCAAACTTAAACCATGATAACAGCAATTATTTTTTAAGCGCAAACCAAGCGATGCGATTTTTTTTTCGTCAACATAAACGCCCGGTGCACCATTTTTTGCTACAGCGTTAACTTTGTGATGGGCTAGCAATCCAATGATACTCGCTTCTATTATGTTAACGAGTTGCCGCACATTTAAATTGCGACGTTTTAAGTCGAGGAGTAAATATATAATTACTTGCCCCAAACCGTGATAGGTGATTTTACCTCCTCTATCCACCAAAATGACTGGAATACCATTGTAAGGCATGCGTACATTTTTGCGATTTAAGCCAAGCGTATAAACAGCATCATGCTCTGTAAGCCAAATTTCATCAGGAGTTTCGGCGGCTCGATTTGCAGTAAATTGCTGCATTGCTTGCAATGTAGCGCTGTAATCGGAGTGACCTAAATCTCGGCTAATAATTGCCATAAACAATATATTAAAGCACTACTTTTACCATTTTGTGGCCAGAGAGCGCGCGATAAATATCGTCCAGTTGAGGCTTAGATGTGACGTGTACAGTACAAGTGAGGCTGATATATTTGCCGCCTGAGCTGCCGCGCATTTCAATTCGGCTTGCGTCAAAATTTGGGATAATTGTCTGAATGGTTTTGATAATCTCTGCACTGAAATCATCGCGCAATTCGCCCATGGCTTTAATCGGGAAATCACAAGGAAACTCGATTAGGGTTTCCTGAGGAAAATCGTTTTTTGAAGGTTTTTTTGTAATCATTTATTGAGCAGTAGCCTAATACTATCGAGTACTCTGCCAAAAAATCCTGCTTGTTGAATGGTTTTGGCAGCTAACAGTTTTTGCTCGTTGATTGTTTTCCCGTCCAATGCAAAGCTAATTTTTCCAATCTCTTGCCCAGCCTTTATTGGCGCAATCAGTGGCTGCTGGCTGGTCATGTTGGCCTTAACGCGCGCGTAGTCACCTTTGGGTAAGGTTAAATAAAAATCATTGTTTAGTATAGCTGCCACTGTTTTATCTTGGCCTTTATAAATGCGTAGTGTATTGACTGTTTGCGATTGCTTATACACCAAGGTGGATTCGTAAAATTGAAAACCATAATTGAGCAACTTTTGGCTCTCCGAGATGCGCATCGCTTCTGTCGCTGCGCCTAACACTACAGAAACAAAACGCAAATTATCACGTTTCGAAGAAGCGATTAAGCAATAACCTGCAATGTCCGTGTGCCCTGTTTTCATGCCGTCCACAGCAGCGTCAAGCCACAATAGCCGATTACGATTAGGTTGCGTAATTTTGTTGTAAGTGTATTCTTTTACCGAATAGAGCCGCTTGTATTCCTGCGGAAAGTCGCGTATCAAAGCACTCGCTAATATAGCCAAATCATTTGCTGTAGTGTAATGGTTTGAGTCAGGTAAGCCAGTCGCATTTATAAAATGTGTGCTTGTCATACCTAACTTGGCAGCTTGCTTGTTCATCATATCGGCAAATTGCTCTTCACTGCCAGCAACGCCAATGGCGAGTGTAATCGAGGCATCGTTGCCCGATTGAATAATCATGCCATGCAAAAGCTCATCTACTGTGACTGGCGTTTTTGGGTCGATAAACATTTTAGACCCTTCTGTTCTCCAAGCTTTTTCACTCACTGGCAAGACCTGGTCTAGTTTTAAATGTCCGTGATGAAGCGCATCGAAGGTGACATAAGCCGTCATAATTTTAGTAAGTGATGCTGGCTCAATGTGCTCATCTTTATTGTAAGAAGCAATGATATTTCCACTATTAAAGTCCTCTAATACATAGGCTTTCACGGCCAATGCGGGCGACGGTGGTATTTGTGCTGCAACGGCAAAAAAGGGTAGTAAAAGCAAACAAAAAAACAATGGGGAACTAAAAGTTAAGCGCATGTGAATAATTATTGATTAGTGATAATAGTAGAGAGGTTAAGTTTTTTGCGAATGTTGGTTGCGGCTATATCAGCCTCTTGCTTATTATCGTAAGGGCCAAGTTTTAAACGGTACAAGCCGCCATTATACACGTTGTTAACTCCGGCATCTGGAGCCAATTCTAAACCTTGAATTTTTTTAACGAGCAAGTCGGCATTAGCCTCACTTTTAAACGCGCCCACTTGAACAAAAAATTGTGAGATGGCTGGATTGGGATTGCTATTTTGTATGGGGGGGCTGATTGATTTTGTAGTTGCCACAGGAGTCGCTGCGGGCGGCGTAGTGGGAGTAGACGCTTCTGGTATTGATGTTGCTTCTGGCACATTAATTGGTGCCTCTTGCAGTGCATAGCTAGGAATGTTATTGGGATCAATTGCTTCTACTTCCACCAAGCTGCTCCCTTGTGCTGAAAAGCGCAATTTATAGGCTGCCGCGTAAGATAAATCAATAATGCGACTACTTTTGAAAGGTCCTCTATCATTTACACGTACAATTACCCAACGGCTATTAGCAGGGTTGGTGACTTTGACATAGCTAGGCAATGGCAATATGGGGTGAGCTGCCGACATACTATACATATCGTAGACTTCGCCACTAGAAGTGTTTTTGCCATGGTAGCGTTTGCCATACCAAGAGGCGGTGCCGCGCTCTTTATATGGCTGATAACTGGTCATGGGTGTATAAGTTGCTCCAAGCGCTTTATAAGGTTTATTGGCACGCTCTAATAAAGGTTCTTTTTTTGGTATGGCGCTGGGGATACTATCAATATCCTGAGGTGGGTTGTTGCCAGGACCATCGTCAAGATAATAACCACCTGATTTTGTAGTAGTTGTTGACGGCGCTTGCGTTGGGGCTGGCTTGTTGGCTGCTGCTGGTGGTGTAGGTTTAACCGATCTTCCACCACCACATGCTACCAAGACAATACTGCAAAACAAAATCAATAAATGTTGTTTTTTCATTTCATCATTTTCATTTTGAGGTTTTCTAACCCGAGGCCACTAATTTTTTGTGAGTTTGAATGCTCATCAGAATACCAAAACCTAACAACAAGGTTACCATAGACGTACCGCCATAGCTAATTAGTGGCAGGGGAACGCCAACTACCGGTAGTATGCCACTGACCATACCCATATTTACAAAAGCATAAGTAAAAAATGTGAGGGTAATACTACCTGCAAGCAATCGTGAAAAAGTACTTTTGGCTTGCACTGCAATGACTAGGCCTCGGGCGATTATCAAGCTAAATAGTACTAGTAATATTAAATTGCCAGCCATGCCAAATTCTTCACCAAATACAGCAAAAATGAAATCAGTTGTGCGCTCGGGCAGAAAATCTAACTGTGCCTGCGTGCCATTGAGCCAGCCTTTGCCTGTCATACCGCCTGAACCCAAAGCGATGGTTGCTTGAATGGTGTGGTAGCCTGCACCTAAAGGATCTTGCGAAGGGTCTAGCATGATTTCGATTCTTTTTCTTTGGTAATCGTGCATCATAGACCAGAAGACAGGCATGAGTGCGCCAGTGATGACCGCACCGCCAATCAAAAAGCGCCAACTTAAGCCAGCTAAAAAGATCACAAAAAAGCCCGATGCGCTAATCAATAATGCTGTGCCTAAATCGGGTTGTTTGGCGACTAAACCTACGGGTATTATTAGCAACAACGCGGCAACAGAAAAATCAGTAATCCGTGGGCTGGATTCACGTTTGGCAAAAAACCAAGCGAGCATCATGGGCACTGCAATGCGCATAATCTCAGAAGGCTGAATTTTGGTAATACCCAGATTTAGCCAGCGTTTTGCGCCATGGCTTACGTCACCAAACAAGAACACGCCAATCAACAATATAACACCAAAAATATAAGCAGGTACAGCAATGCCTTCAAGTTGTTGCGGCTGAATATTGGCTACTAACCACATAACGACTAGCGCCACCGCGATATTGATCAATTGTGAACTCACTCTTTCAAAATTGTGCCCTGAGGCGCTATATAATATAAACAGGCCAACCAGCATAGTAAATAACAAACAGCCCATTAAAAATGAGTCGATATGCCTGAAAAATCTTTGTAAAAGTTGGCTAAACATGGCGGGTTACTGACCTAGTGCAATTAGTCATAATGCTCTTCCTCAGGTGCAATTTTAATGGGCTTAGCTGGTGCAATCGGCGTATTTGCATTGGGTTTGGTAACTTTTTCTGGTCCTTTGGGCACTTCAATTTCTGGTAATTTACGAAGTAAATAATAATCCATCACTTTACGTGCAATCGGCCCAGCAGCAGAGCCACCATGGCCGCCATTTTCTACAATGACCGCTAATGCAATTTTAGGTTCTTCAGCCGGCGCATAAGCGATAAACAAAGCATGGTCTCGGTGGCGTTCATCAATCAAGTCAGCGTTGTATTTTTCATTTTGTTTAAGGCCTACTACTTGCGCGGTGCCAGTTTTAGCTGCAATATTGTAACCCGCATTGGCACCCACACTAGCAGCAGTACCACCAGGCAAGGTGACATCAATCATGCCAAGTCTCACTATTTCTAGATTTTTTTCGTCCAAGGGGATTTTTTCATTCACAATTTCCTTGGTGAGGCTAGTCGCACCTGTTTTAGCATCGGTAATGGCTGTCACTAATCGTGGGCGCATCGCCACGCCATTATTGGCCAAGATGGCAGTAGCCTGTGCTAACTGCATAGGGGTGACTAAGGTATAACCTTGGCCGATGCCTGCAATCACGGTTTCACCTATATACCAAGGCTGTTTGTAGCGGCGCATTTTCCATTCTGGCGTGGGTAACAACCCAGGAATTTCGCCTGCAATATCCACCCCACTTTTTTGACCAAAGCCAAAATGGCGCACAAAATTGGTGAGTCTTTCGATACCTAATTCCATGGCTAAGCCATAAAAAAAAGTATCACATGAAATAGTGATGGCGCGACGCATATCGACATTGCCATGACCACCAGGCTTCCAATCGCGGTAATGGTGCGTGCTATTTGGCAACGTAAAGTAGCCATTATCATAGATGCTAAATGGAGGTTTGCGTATACCAGCTTCAAGCCCTGCCAACGCAGAAAAAGGTTTAAATGTGGAACCAGGCGGATAAATACCGCGCAAGGGACGGTTAATAAGTGGTTTATCTAGTGAATTATTAAGTGAATTCCAGCTATCAAAATCAATACCATCGACGAATAAATTTGGGTCAAAAGTTGGCATGCTAACAAAGGCCAATACTTCTCCAGTGCTCGGTTTAATGGCTACTAATGCACCGCGATGCTCGCCAAAAGCGGTTTCGGCAATCTCTTGCAACTTACTATCTACAGATAAAATGAGATTATTGCCCGAAGTGGGCGCCTGACTTGAAAGTACGCGTACGGCTCTGCCATCCGCATCAATTTCTACCTGCTGAAAGCCTGTGGTACCGTGTAACTGCTCTTCATAGGATTGTTCTATACCACTTTTACCGATGTGGTCTGACCCCTTGTAGTTTGAAAGTACATCAGCATTATCTAAATTTTCAATATCATTATCGTTGATGCGACCGATATAACCCACCATGTGTGAGCCCAGCTTACCCAAGGGATAATGCCGGAACAAGCGCGATTTTAGCTCAGCACCAGGAAAACGGTAACGATTTACCGCAAACTTTGCTGCTTCAGTCTCATTTAAATGTGTGCGAAGCGGAATACTCTCGAAGTTATGGCTTTCAACCATTTGTTTGTTAAAGCGCTTAAGGTCGGTGGGGCTTACCTCTACCAGTTTTGCAATTTCCGCAATAGTCGCATCTAAATTTTCTATCTTAGAAGGTGTAATTTCTAGCGTATACACAAAAAAATTATGTGCTAACACCACACCATTTCTATCTGAAATAAGGCCGCGATTAGGCGTAATAGGCACAATGGAGATGCGATTATTTTCTGCAAGTGTTTGATAGTAATCGTAGCGCTTAATTTGCAGATAATAAAAACGAATGGTCAACAAACTAAACGCAATTAGTACTGATAAACCAAGTACACCTAGCCTTAATTTAAAGTTGTGCTGCTCGTTTTGGTAGTTTTTAAGTTCGCGGCTAGATTTCATTATTATTTAAGATTGTATGGCGCTACTTGGTTTTTGGACGCGTTAGTCCGCCAAACATCAATATCATGAATTGCCACAATAATAAACTGGCCAAAATTGGCCAAAAGTAATGCCAACCAGGGTTATCGTTGCCTTCAAATAATTTAAGCAACAATATCACAACACGTTCTATTACCAGTAAAACAAACACGTAGCCTGCGAGCTGCCAAGTGTTAAACAATACTAATCTGCGCTGATAGCTCAAGGCTACAAATGCGGTGACGGTAAAACTTAAAGCATGTTGGCCAAGTAAACTGCCAGTCGCTAAATCCACCAATAAGCCTGCAAACCAAGCGGTACCTACATTGCAGAGGCTGGGGGCACGCAGAAGCCAATACAGTATGACCACTAGCATAAAGTCTGGGCGAAAAATAATGCCTTGTCCAACCCAAGGAAAAAGTTGGCATAACAATGCAAGCAATAACGAGAGATAAACGCTAACTAGGCTAGTGTGACGCATTGGTTTTAGCCTTAGGTTTTTTGGTGCTTACAAAGTCCTTTTTATGGTCGGGTATCGCCTCGGGTTGCGGCTGTGGGGCGACACTCTCTTTAGCATCGGGTAGTCTCAGCAATAAAAGTTGTAAATGATTGGTGACTTCAGCAATTGGGGTACTGACGATTTTTGCAAAAGGGGATTCAGGGTTTTGCTGTATTTTTGTAACAGTTGCAACTGCCAAGCCAGCGGGGTAGACGCCATCGATACCAGAAGTTACCAATTTATCGCCCACTTTAATATCAACATTGGTAGGTAAATAGGGAATATCTAACGTGTTGTTGCCCTCGCCAAAGGCGATTGCACGTAATTGGTTGCGCTCGATTTGAATTGGAATGGAGAGCTCTTTATCGGTGATAAGAGTGACTTCGCTGGTGAAAGGATACACCCGTGTTACTTGCCCGATAACTCCTTTAGAATCAACCACAGCTTGCCCAGCTTTAATGTTGTGCTGACTGCCACGATTGACCACAACTGTATGTGTAAATGGGTCGCGCCCCATATGTGAAATTTCACCTAAAACCGCTTTGGGCTGAATGGGGATATTGCCATTTAATAAACTACGAAGATGTTCATTTTCGGCTTGAATGGTGCTTAAACGCTGTAGCATCACTTGGTGTTCAAATGCTTGTTGTTTCAGCGCGTAATTTTCTTGCACCAATTGATTGTGCACTGAAAAATACTTTTTTATATCGCGATACCACTCGCCGGGCGCGTTTGCAACGATTTCTAATGGATGCAATGCAGCAATGAACGCTTGGCGTACTTGCGAAAGGTAATTTAAGCGCGCATCTATCGCCATAATGCTGATAGAAAGTGCACAAAACAATACCATACGAGAAAACAGGCTGGGGCCGCGAACGAAGAAAGCTGGGGTTTGTTGTGCTTCTAGCTTTTGATGAACACCTTTAAGCATGCCAACGCGATTGATTAGATTGACTGAGTAATTGGCACTTATTCACTTGCAAATACGTTGCCCAACTTATCCATTTCCTCTAAGGCGCGACCGCAGCCTCTAGCCACGCAGGTAAGCGGATCCTCGGCAACAATTACAGGTAAGCCAGTTTCTTCAACTAGCAGTCTGTCTAAATCACGTAAAAGTGCGCCACCGCCTGTAAGTACCATGCCTTTTTCGGCAATATCTGCGCCCAACTCAGGTGGGGTTTGCTCGAGTGCGGATTTTACCGCGCCCACAATCGCATTGAGCGGCTCCGTCAAAGCTTCTAAAATCTCGTTGCTCGAAATGGTAAATTTACGCGGCAAACCTTCTGCCAAATTACGTCCGGTCACTTCCATTTCTAATACTTCGCTACCTGGGAAAGCCGAGCCAATTTTCTTTTTAATCGCCTCGGCGGTTGGTTCGGAAATCTGCATGCCGTAGTTGCGGCGAATGTAATCAATAATTGCTTGGTCGAACTTGTCGCCGCCCACGCGCTCCGATTTGGCATACACAATGCCGCCGAGTGAGATAACGCCTACTTCAGTGGTGCCACCACCAATATCTACAACCATTGATCCGGTTGCTTCAGCTACCGGCATATCGGCACCAATGGCTGCAGCCATGGGTTCTTCAATCAAATACACTTGTTTTGCGCCGGCGCGCTCAGCTGATTCTTTAATCGCGCGACGCTCTACTTGAGTTGAGCCAACCGGTACGCAAATAATAATGCGCGGACTAGGCGAAAACCAACGCGCATCATGCACTTTACGGATAAAATATTTGAGCATTTGCTCGGTAATAGTGAAGTCAGCAATTACACCATCTTTCATGGGCCGAATTGCTTGAATATTGGCAGGGGCGCGGCCTAGCATACCTTTGGCATCCGTACCTACCGCCAGCAACACTTTTTTGCCATTAGGGCCACCTTCTAAGCGAATGGCAACGACTGAAGGCTCATCTAACACAATGCCTCTGCCGCGTGCATAAATGAGAGTATTGGCTGTGCCTAAATCAATGGCTAAATCATTTGAGAAATAACTGTTTATGAAACCGAACATATTGTTTTATCCTATGCTTTGTGCAAACGTTGCATGTCCTAACCAGCGAGTAAAGGCATGCTTTAAAATCAAGGTATAATAACGTATATTGCGCTTAAATTTAAGTCGCGCTTACATAATGTTACAAAAAAAGCACATTGTTACAAAGCAAATTTAATAGTCTTAAAAAATTAAAATTGAAAATTCGCCATGGCACTCAATATAACTGATATTAAAAGCATTGCGCACCTTGCGCGCATAGAAATTAACGAGCAAGAAGCCGCTACAACACTCACCAAACTTTCTGGTATTTTAGGCTTAATCGAACAGATGCAAGCGGTCGATACCAAAGATATTACGCCCATGTCACATTCACAAAATGTGGTACAACGACTTAGAGAAGATGTGGTAACGCAAACCAATCAGCGCGAAGAGTTTCAGAAAATTGCGCCGATTCTTGGTAATGGCTCGGGCTTACCAGCTGTACAAGATGGCTTATACCTTGTGCCACAGGTCATTGAGTAATTAATAATGATCAACAGTAGCTTAAAACAGCTCAGCCAAATGCTGGCTAAAAAAGAGATTTCTAGTGTTGAGCTAACGCAAACTTTTTTAAGTCGCATCAATCAATTTAATCCTAGCATCAATGCTTTTATTACTTTAGACGAAGCTAAAACACTGACGCAAGCCAAAGCAGCCGACGTGCGCATCGCGGCTGGTAAGGCAGAAGCTCTAACAGGCATCCCATTCGCGCAAAAAGATATATTTTGCGCCAAAGGTTGGCAAACCACTTGTGGCTCTAAAATGTTGGCTAACTTTATTGCGCCTTACGATGCGCATGTGATTAGCCAGTTTGACGCGGCAGGCGCGGTGAATTTGGGCAAAACCAATATGGATGAATTCGCCATGGGCTCGTCGAATGAGACCAGTTATTTTGGCGGCGTGAAAAATCCGTGGGATTTTGAGCGTGTGCCGGGGGGCAGTAGTGGCGGCAGTGCGGCGGCAGTGGCTGCTAGACTGTGTGCGGCGGCTACAGGCACTGACACTGGCGGTTCTATTCGTCAACCAGCTAGTTTGTGCGGTTTTACTGGCCTAAAACCTACTTATGGTTTGGTTTCGCGCTATGGCATGATTGCGTTTGCGTCTTCACTCGACCAAGCAGGGCCAATGGCTAAATCTGCCGAAGATTGCTCCATGATGCTCAACGTGATGGCGGGGTTTGATGAGCGTGATTCCACCAGTTTGAATCGACCCAAAGAGGACTACACACGCGGTCTGGTGAGTATGCAAGGTGATAAGCCGCTGAAAGGCTTGCGCATTGGCTTGCCCAAAGAATACTTTGCCGAGGGACTGGATGCGGGCGTAGCAAAAGTAGTGCAAGACGCAATTGCCGAATATAAAAAATTAGGCGCAGAAATTATCGATATTTCACTGCCTAATTCTAAGCTATCCATCCCCGTTTATTACGTGCTTGCGCCGGCGGAGGCTAGCTCTAACCTGTCGCGCTATGACGGTGTGCGCTATGGACATCGTGCCGAAAAATATACAGACTTAATGGACATGTATTGCAAGAGCCGCGCTGAAGGTTTCGGCGCGGAAGTGAAACGCCGCATTTTAATTGGCACCTATGTACTTAGCGCAGGTTATTACGATGCCTACTATCTCAAAGCTCAGCAAATACGGCGTTTGATAGCAGATGACTTCGTTCAAGCGTTTAAAAAATGCGACATTATTATGGGGCCAACTGCGCCAAGCACCGCGTTTAAAGCGGGCGAAAAAGCCGATGACCCTGTCGCCATGTATTTGCAAGATGTTTACACCATTGCCACTAATTTGGCGGGTTTGCCGGGCATGAGTATTCCAGCGGGGTTTAGTAATGGCTTGCCTGTTGGCCTGCAGCTCATGGGTAATTATTTTGATGAAGCACGCATGTTAGATATAGCGCATGCCTATCAACAAGTGACAGATTGGCATGTGAGAATGCCAGAACTAAAAATCCCAGAGGTGGCTGCATAATGGAATGGGAAGTCGTGATTGGGTTAGAAACTCACACCCAATTAAAAACTAACACTAAAATCTTTAGTGGGGCGTCAATTAAATACGGAGCAGAACCCAATACCCAAGCCGATGAGGTGAGCATTGCCTTGCCCGGTGTGTTGCCTGTGCTCAACAAAAAAGCAGTGGAGTGTGCGATTAAATTTGGGCTGGCGATTAATGCGGAAATCCCGCCACGTTCGGTATTTGCCCGTAAAAATTATTTTTACCCCGATTTGCCTAAAGGTTATCAAATTAGCCAGTATGAGTTGCCCATTGTTGGCAAAGGCAAATTGACGATACAAATCGGTGAGCAAGAAAAAACCATCAACATCACCCGTGCGCATTTGGAAGAAGACGCAGGCAAATCTGTACATGGCGCTATTGAGGGTATGAGCGGTATTGATTTAAACCGCGCTGGTACACCGTTGCTGGAAATCGTCACCGAGCCAGATATGCGTTCTGCCGCCGAAGCGGTGGCTTATGCCAAAAAACTGCATGAGCTGGTGCAGTGGATAGACATTTGCGATGGCAATATGCAGGAAGGCAGCTTCCGCTGCGACGTGAATGTTTCCGTGCGTCCAAAAGGCAGTGAAAAACTGGGCACGCGCCGCGAGATCAAGAACCTCAACTCGTTTAAATTTATGACACAGGCGATTGAATACGAAACGCGCTGGCAAATTGAAACACTGGAAGACGGCGGCAAAATCGAACAAGCCACCGTGCTGTTCAACCCGGACACAGGCGAAACAAAAGCCATGCGTAGTAAAGAAGAAGCGAACGACTATCGTTACTTCCCTGACCCTGACCTTCTGCCGCTGGAAATTACTGAGTCTTACATTGCGAATGTGAAGACTGGCATGCCTCAGTTGCCAGAAGCTATGAAAACCGAGCTAGAGCAGAGATATGGTTTGTCAAGCTACGACTCATCAACTTTGACTAATAGTATTGCTAAAGCTATATATTTCAAGGAGGTAGCTGATGAGCTATATGAACTTTGTAATTCTTCAGATTACTCCGCAAAAGATTGCGCAAAAATTGCTAATAGTTGGATTAGTGGTGAATTTTCGACTGCACTTAACTCACGTGATATTCCTATTCTTAAATTTGGTTTATCCGCGAAATGGCTTGCTAGTCTATTGATACGAATACTAGATGGGACTATCTCGCGTAGCGGGGCTAAAGCCATATGGCCAGGAATGCTCGCCGTTGCAGATGCTAAACGAGAAGCTCATCTCAAAGGTCAAGACATACCTGAAGAAAAGCAAGAATTTTCAGTGGACAAACTTATCGAAAAGGCAGGCTTAAAACAAGTTTCAGACAGCGGCGCGATAGAAGTGATTATTGACGAAGTGCTTGCCGCTAACGCCGCCATGGTGGCGGAATATAAATCTGGCAAGGAAAAAGCTTTCAACGGTCTGGTAGGTCAGTGCATGAAAGCCAGTAAAGGCAAAGCCAACCCTGCACAGGTGAATGAAATCTTAAAGAAAAAGCTTGCTAATTAACTGGCTTATTTTTTAGTACTTGGCTTGCGATGTTGCGCCAGCAGCGGTTGGTGCAGTAGTAAGTGTAGCCTCAAAAGAGCCAGCTGCAGAATTAACCTGAGTTGGTTGCTTTAATGCGATAAAGCGCGCCTTTTCTTCTGCAAAGCGCTTGCGAGTGCCTTCAATGCTCAGTTTGCGTTCAGCAATTTGTTTGTCAATTCTGCTGGATTCTGCCTGCGATTGCTTCAGTTCATCGCTTAGATAAGGTGGAACGGGTTTGTTGCGGGCATGAAAACCTTCTGCAGTGTTGTTATTGCGTGCTGTTCTGCCAGCTAAATTTTCTTTTTGTTGAGTTAGCGCTTGCAAAGAGGCTTGGTCCATTTGCAAATTACGATCGCGGGCCAAATCAATTTCTTCCGCCTTGGTGTAGGAAGCCAATAAGATGTTATCTTTGCGCTGCTGGTCAAGTACTTGTTGGTCTAAAGCCCCACTTTTCTTGTCGGCTAAATTGTTTCGTTTCAACACCATGCCTTGTGTATTCATTTCTGCGTTGCTGCGTCCAGCCTCTTGCGCCGGCAATTTGTCGCCGTAATGTGTTACACCGCTGCTATCAACCCATTTGACGATTTTATTGCCATCAGCGTAAGCAGTGCTAGATAAAGCAAATATTATTGCCGCTAAAATAAAAGTAATTTTTTGCATTTAACTTAACCATTCAATCAAATTACGCCATATTGTTGACGATACGATTGAATGTTAAGCAAATGCTGTGCCATTCCAGGTTGAGTCGTGACAAACTCGAGTAAATCACTTAAATTAGCGATGGTGCACACAGGCAAATGATGCATTGTCTGGACTTCTTGTACGGCCGAGAGTTTGTCCTGACCTTTTTCTTGCCTATCCAGTGCAATGGCTACACCGCAAGGCTTGGCGCCATGTTGCCGAATTAAGTCGATCGATTCGCGCACCGAAGTGCCTGCCGAAATTACGTCATCAATGATAAGCACCCGACCCTGCAATGGTGCACCCACAATGACACCACCTTCGCCATGATCTTTGACCTCTTTGCGATTGTACGCGTAGGGCACATTGTGACCATTTTTGGCAAGTGCGATGGCAATACTTGCCACTAATGTAATGCCTTTGTATGCAGGGCCAAATAGCATGTCGAACTGAATTTCTGATTTTTCGATACTTTTGGCGTAGAATTCGCCTAGCTTTAATAAGCTAATCCCATCGTTAAACAGGCCAGCATTAAAGAAATACGGGCTTGAGCGACCCGCTTTAGTTTTGAATTCGCCAAATTTTAATACCTGTTTTTTAATGGCAAACGCGATAAACTCTTGGCTTAAGTTAGTCATAATGAATCGATCGAAGGTCAATAATGCGCATTATAACTGCGAATTTGAACGGAATACGCTCTGCTGCTAACAAGGGCTTTTTTGCTTGGTTACAAAACACGCAGGCGGATGTAATTTGCTTGCAGGAGATTAAGGCGCAAGCAGCTGATATGACGGCAGAGATGCTGGCACCAGCAGGTTATTATGGCTATTTTCATTATGCAGAAAAAAAAGGTTACAGCGGTGTTGGTATATATTGCAAGACTAAACCAGATGCAGTAATTGAAGGGTTTGGCATTACAGATATTGACCTTGAAGGTCGTTATATTGAGGTTCAATTTGGTAATTTAAGTGTTGTTTCACTTTATTTGCCGTCCGGTTCGAGTGGCGAAGAGCGACAAGTATTTAAGTTTAGTGTGATGTCCCGCATTATGCCGCATTTGGAGGCATTGGCACAGAATGGTCGCGACGTGGTGATTTGTGGCGATTGGAATATCGCGCATCAAGAAATTGATTTGAAAAATTACAAGGGTAACCGTAAAAACTCAGGTTTTTTGCCGGAAGAACGTGCTTGGTTGGGCGATTTGCTTAACCGTGTGGGTTGGGTGGATGTGTACCGCAAGTTACACTCTACCGCCACGGATGAATGTTATACCTGGTGGAGCAATCGTGGCGCGGCCTACGAAAAAAATGTGGGGTGGCGTATTGATTACCAGATTGCCACGCCAGAATTGGCAAAAAAAGCTTTTCGGTCAACTATTTACAAGGATGAACGTTTTAGTGATCACGCACCTCTAATTGTTGATTATTATTAGCGTGTTGACTAATATAATCTTTCCTTAAATTTAGAATTTATTTTGCCAATTAAAAAACTCATTTCTATACTCGTTGTTGCGCAATTGCTCAATGTGTCCGTGGCACATGCTGGTGAAGATGAAGCCGCTCCTGCGCCCGAAATTGTGCCTGATAGCATCAGTGACATATACTCAGATGTAGATATGCGCGTGCGGCTTGCCGCTAAGCCAAATGCAGCGCCATGTGTAGCAGAAAATTGTAGCTTTAATCAGGAATTTGATGCGCGCGTACAACAGCTAGGCGCACAATTATCTACAACTGCATATACATTGTATCCAACGCTAAAAAAACGTGTGCCGCAATTTTCTTTTAGCGTGATCGATAAAAAAAATCCTGGTACTGCATCAAATGGCGCTGGAAAGATTTTAGTTCTTCGCGGTCTGCAACAAATGGAACTTACAGATGATGCGCTAGGTTTTATTTTGGCGCGTGAGATGGGGCATGTTATTGGCAAGCATCATGTAAAAAATACTTCCACTAAACTAATCATCTCAGCTTTAGCAGCGGTATTGTTCCCAGCCGCTGGTATTATTGGCGCCTCGTCAGCGGCTACGCAGGCCACAACTGCCACCACCTTGCTTACTAGTGCAGCGTCAACTGCCACTTCTATGCTGGGCTCTGAGGTGGCTATGGCGAAAATGAAACCCAGCCAATTGGCTGAATCAGACGAAATTGCACTTAATTTGATGAATCATCAAGATTGGGAGATGTATTCAGTCGCTTGTATTTTGCAATTTGATGAAACCAGCCAAAATGGTTGGACAGAAGATTTGCAAACCAGTGATAACCAGTTACAAAAAATGGTTGAGGAAGAAACCTTGGCGATATTGCCGCTTGAGGATGCAGATTTAGTCTTTGCAGAAGACTCGACTGATAAAGCTGCTGCCGATTCCATGGCCGAAGAAGAGGGCGTGCCCGCTGAAGTAAATAAGCACGCTGCTAATGTGGAGTCTGCCCAAATAGCGCCTACTCAATAAGTGCTTATTTTGGGCTTAGGCTCGATAATCACGATATTTTTTGCAATATATGTAAGGCTTTTTAATTCATCACGACTAACACTGGTAACTAAAGTAAAGGGTTGATTTTTTACTTTAGCGACAGGTTGGCAGGTTTGTTAATTTAAAATCAAATTATCGAGAGGAATTATAATGTCCATTGAAACATCATCTAAAATGGGTAAAGGCGCATTGTTGGCAGTTGGAGCAGCAGCACTTATTTTGTCGGGCTGTGCTGGAACAATCAATAAAAGTGCCTCAAGCAGAGAAATGGTACATTGCGCTGATGTAAATTCGTGCAAGGGTACTAGTGATTGTAAAACTGCGGAAAATGCGTGTAAAGGTCAAAACGCATGCAAAGGTCATGGCTTCTTAAGCCTGTCCACTTCGGATTGCAGTGCTAAAAATGGCACTATTATCTAGTAAAAAATAAAAGGCATGCGCGTCATGCCTATTTCACATGAAAGTCAATTTAATTGTAAAGGAAAATTGTCATGATGACAGGTATTCAAAATAAAATGCGTACAGGCGCAATGATCGCACTTAGTGCTGCAGCACTTATTCAGTCCGGTTTTGTAGTCGCGGCTGATAATTCTACAGAGGCTAAAGTACACTGTACGGGTGTTAATTCATGCAAGGGTACTAGTGACTGTAAAACTGCGGAAAATGCTTGCAAAGGCCAAAATGTGTGCAAAGGCCATGGTTTTTTATCATTGACTGCGGCTGAGTGTAGTGCTAAAGGTGGCAAAGTTATGTAGTAGAATAAATGGCATACTGTCTCTCAATTAAACTGTGAGATGGTATGCTTTTTATGAATTTAATAGATAAGTCTAAACACACTCTGACTAAATTGAAATTACCTAGTTTAGGCTTTGGTCTTGGTTTACGTACAGATCATTACCTCGACATCCTAGAGTCCAAACCGAATATTGATTGGTTTGAGGTATTATCGGAAAACTATATGGTGCCAGGTGGTAAACCGCTGCATTTTTTGGATAAAATTTGCGAAAATTACCCTGTTGCGATGCATGGAGTGTCTTTATCTATTGGCTCTGCAAGCCCAATAGATAAAGGTTATTTGCGTGATTTACGACAATTAGCAGACCGGGTACAACCTGCTTGGATTTCTGACCACTTATGTTGGACAGGCGTGCATGGCCAAAACATACACGATTTATTGCCACTGCCCTATACCGAAGAAACTGCTAAACACGTCGCTGAGCGCGTGGTGCAAGTGCAAGATTATTTAGGGCGTCGTATATTGCTGGAAAACGTGTCTAGCTACGCCAGTTATGTGGATTCGACCATGACTGAGTGGGAATTTATTTCGCTAATCAGCGAAAAAGCAGATTGTTTACTGCTACTGGATGTGAACAATATTTACGTCAGTAGTTATAACCATCAATTCGATGCCAAAGCCTTTATTGACGGCGTGCCAAAAAATCGTATTCAGCAAATTCATTTAGCTGGTCATCATAATCATGGTGATTACATTATCGATACGCACGATGCGCCAATCATCAATCCGGTGTGGGATTTGTATGCATATACACTGTCGCGGGTTGGCGCGGTTTCCACTATGATTGAGCGCGATGATCATATTCCGCCGTTAAAAGAGCTTGTACAAGAATTACAAATTGCTCGCGATATCGCAGGCAAAATATTAAAGGCCGCGGCATGAGTCATTTGGCGCAATTACAGGCTGATTTTCAGGCGTATTTAATCGATGATATCAAAGGTGTTGCGTTTAAAAATCGCATTATTGATGACATAAAAGTAGGTGTAAATAAACGCCTTGGAATCTACTATGATGCTTATCGTTTTCGCATCATTGAGGCGCTGGCAACGGCGTATCCTAAACTACATAGTATGTTGGGCGATGATCTGTTTGAAAGCACAGCGCGTAGCTATATCGACCAATATCCTTCGACTTATCGCAATATGCGCTGGGTTGGCGATAAGATGCAAACACATTTACTTAAAATGTTACCACAACACCCAATCGCTGCCGAGCTCGCGGTTTTTGAGTGGACGCTAAGCTTGGCCTTTGACGCAGAAGATGCGCCGATACTCACTTTACAAGATTTAGCTGAGGTTTCGCCAGAAACTTGGGCTGATTTGAAGTTTGTGTTTCACCCCTCAGTGCAATTATTGCCATTGGAGTGGAATGTGCTTCAAATTTGGCATGCTTTGAACAATGAAGAAACGCCGCCGGGTGTAGCGCAAAATTCTGAGCCTTACCTTATTTGGCGACGTGACATGAATTCACATTTTCGCTCATTAGAAGCGACAGAATATACGGCTATTCAATTAGCCATTTCTGGCGTCAATTTTGGCGTGATTTGCGAAAAATTGCAAAAAAATACCACTGAAGAAGCCGCCACCATGCAAGCCGCACAATACTTATCAAGTTGGCTAAATGAAGGCCTAATTACCAAGATTTAAGAGTCGCAAAACTTTAGCGCCAAGCTTTGTAAAATCTCACCGGTTTGGCTGTCTTGCACAAAAATTACTGCACCCGCATTGCGTTTTTTCCACTCCGGGCTTAGCGTAAAGTTCTTGCTAAATTCATTTTGATTATTGATTTGGCTATTCATTTGGTAAGCGCCAAAAAACTCGCGCACCACATAATCATGTTTTAGTTCGCGCCCACTGTTTTCGCCCGCCTTCACTTGACTCACTAATTTGTTTTCATAAATCGCCACAAACACATCGCTATTTTTAGCGTCGATTGGCTTCACCGCTTGTGCGTTGGTTTTGAGCGTGAATGTACCATTGGTTTCGGTTACAGCATTTAAACTTAAATTGGCGCGCGAGGCGAATTTTTGGTTGCTGGATATTGCTTGATTTAAGCGCGAATCGTCAGCGTCCCTGAAGTCTCGGCCATTTAACACAAACTGTGGTGTATAAACATAACTAGCGCCTTCAAAAGCCGCAGTTTTGCGTTGGCGGTCCGAGTATTCCGATTTGGAGAATTTGTCTTTCCAGCCGATGTAATCCCAATAATCTACATGAAAAGCCAGCGGAATCACTTTGCTTGGGTCAGGCTTTAATTCGCTTAACCATTTATCTGCTGGTGGACAGCTGCTACAACCTTCGGAGGTGTAAAGCTCGAGTAATGGAACGGTTTGTGCGCCGCTCTTGGCGCTGCACTCGGCAGCAATTGCGGGTTGTGCGACGAGATTAATTAAGCTGAATGTGATTAAAAGTTTGCGAGCAGACATCATGACATTCCTCCTTAAAGACCAGAAGTTAGTCGCCCAAATTACATAAGCCTTACAAAGTTTTTTCGTTTTCTTTAACAATATTCCAAGGTGCTGCTTTAAATAGCAATAACATGCCCGGAATCGCCAGAATAAAACACAAAATAAAGAATTTAAACCAGCCTAAATTTTCTACCATAAAACCAGTCGCCGCATTGGCAAAGGTTCTTGGCACAGCAGCTAAACTGGTAAATAAAGCAAATTGGGTGGCGGTGTAAAGTGGGTGTGTGGTATGTGCGATATAGGCCACAAAGGCCGTTGTTCCAAGGCCTACGCCAAATGCTTCCACGCCTATAACAATGCCTAGCCACAACAGGCTGTGCCCGAGGGTGGCCAGCCATGCAAAACCTAAAATTGCAATCATTTGCACTGTGCCAAATATCCATAGCGCACGGTTAATGCCGAGCTTGAACATCCAAACACCACCTAATAGACCACCTATCACGCTGGGCCACAAGCCAGCGTTTTTAGCGATTAAGCCAATTTCGGTTTTGCTAAACCCCATGTCGAGGTAAAATGGTGTTGCTAACGCGGTGGCCATGCTGTCGCCCAATTTATAAAAGAAAATAAACGCCAAAACGGTGAGCGCACTTTGCAAACCGTGACGAGAAATAAACTCTTTGAAAGGTTCTAGCACGGCGGCTTTCAGCGTTTTTGGTGTACCATTTTTTAGCGCGGGTTCTGCTACAAAAATCGTCATCAATATGCCCGGCAACATAAACAACGCGGTGATGGTAAACACGCTGCTCCACGCCATGTGGTCGGCCAATATTAACGAAAGCGAACCTGGCACCAAGCCCGCAATTTTATAGGCATTCACATGCACCGCGTTGCCCAAGCCTAATTCGCTATCTATCAGCAATTCGCGCCGATACGCGTCTAACACAACATCTTGGCATGCGCTAAAAAATGCCACTACCGTAGCTAAATATGCAATCGTCCAAATGTCTAACTTGGGGTTAAACGCACCAAAAATAGGGATAGAAACCAACAATAAAAGCTGCGAAATCAGCAACCAGCCACGTCTGCGACCTAACGGCGGCGTGTAGCGATCGAATAACGGCGCCCACAAAAACTTCCAAGTAAACGGCAGATTAATTAAAGCGAATAAGCCGATGGCCTTAAGATTAACGCCCTCAGAGCGTAACCAAGCGGGTAGCAGACTAATGAGGATGTAGAGCGGCAAACCAGAACTAAAGCCGGTGAAAATGCAGATGAGCATTTTTTTGCTCAAGAGTGATTGCCAAATAGAGGGTGCGCTCACTATTTGGCTTTTAAGCGATACATCGCTAAATTGCCTAATAAATTCGGCATAAAACTTACTTCATTACCATCGGTAATGACTTTGCGTTCGATTACAGAAATTTTGTGATTTTTACAAAATTTGTCAAAATCATTAATGGTACAGAGGTGCACGTTTGGCGTGTCGTACCATTGATACGGTAAGGTTTTTGATACTGGCATGCGCCCAGCAGTGATTTGTATGCGATTGCGCCAATAGCCAAAATTGGGGAAAGTGACAATAATTTCGCGCCCCACACGCAGCATTTCTTGCACAATTTCTTCGGTTTTGTGCATGGCTTGCAGGGTTTGGGATAGGATTACGGTATCAAAAGACTGATCCTCAAAGCCAGATAAACCGTCTTCTAAGTCCATTTGGATAACATTAGTACCATTTTTCAAACACGCCAGCCAATTGACATCGTCTTTTTCAACACCGTAACCTTTTACTTCGAGTGAGTCGCGCAAATAGGTGAGCAATTCACCATCGCCACAACCTAAATCGAGTACTTTTGAGCCAAAACCTACCCAACCTGCGATAATCGCAAAATCTTGACGAAATTTATAGTTTAAATTTGTAATATTTACATTATTTGTCATCACTGAACTCGATTTTTTGTAAATAATTGCGCAAAATATTGTGATAATGCGTGTCTGGCATTAAGAATGCATCGTGGCCATGCAAAGCGGTGACTTCGGCGTAGCTCACAGTTAGCTCGTTATCCAGCAAGGCTTTTACAATCTCACGCGAGCGCTCGGGCGAAAAGCGCCAATCGCTGGTGAACGAAACCACTAAAAATTGAGCTTTTACTTGGCTTAGCGCCTTACTTAAATCGCCACCAAAATTTAATGCAGGGTCGTAGTAATCCAGCGCGCGCGTCATGCGCAAGTAAGTGTTGGCATCGAATTCACCTGCGAATTTATCGCCTTGGTAGCGCAGGTACGATTCCATTTCAAATTCCACATCAAAGCTATATTTGATGGTGTCTTTTAGCTTGCGGCCAAATTTTTCACCCATCGCGTCGTCACTTAAATAGGTGATGTGGCCTAGCATACGCGCGATACGCAAACCTCTGCGTGGCACTGTTTTGTGCGCGTAGTAGTCGCCATCGTAAAACTCCGGGTCGGTAATAATCGCTTGGCGTGCCACCTCATTAAACGCCATATTCTGTGCGGTTAGGTTGGGTGCAGCAGCGATAATCAGCGCGTGTTTTACTCTTTCTGGAAAGGCAATTGTCCATTGCAAAGCTTGCATACCGCCCAAGCTACCGCCAATCACCGCGGTGAGCGACTCAATACCTAAATAGTGTAACAAACGCGCTTGCGAATTGACCCAATCTTCCACTGTCACTAGCGGAAAGCTGGCGCCATAAGGTTTTTTGCTTTTCGGTTTAATGCTGCTGGGTCCGCTGGAGCCGTGGCAACCACCCAAATTGTTGAGCCCAATTACAAAAAATTTATTGGTATCCAACGGTTTATTGGGGCCAATTAAGTTATCCCACCAGCCGGGATATTTGTCATCTGCGCTGTATTTCCCCGCCACGTGGTGATTACCCGAAAGTGCGTGGCAAATTAGCACCGCGTTATTTTTCGCGGCGTTTAACGTGCCATAAGTCTCGTAAACCAAGTCAAATTGCGGCAACACTTCGCCACTTTTAAGCGTAAGTGCTTCGCTAAAATGCGCAGTTTGTGGGGCGACAATGCCAATAGAATTATTTTCAGACATAGTGAGATTATACTATGTGTTGTAAAAATCTAAATCGAAACAAGAATTGCGTATTTCATGACCTTAGTTGAAGGTCATGTGAAGTTAAAGAATAAATATTTAGATATTTAATTAACTATTAAGGTGATAAGTTAATAATGGAAATTAAGAAGTTTAAATACGATGTAGCTTTCTCGCTTCTTTCTCAAGACGAAGGTTTGGCAGGTGAAATTAATGATTTGCTTTGCAATAGATATCAAACTTTTCTTTATTCTGAAAAACAAAAGGAAGTTGCGGGTACTGATGGTGAGCTAAGATTTAAGGCAGTATTTGCTGAAGAAGCTCGCTTTGTTGTCGTGCTTTATCGAAATGGTTGGGGCGAAACACCGTGGACACGAATGGAAGAAGAAGCTATACGTGGTAGGGCATATGAAGAGGGTTACGATTTTGTAAAATTTATTCCTCTTGATGAAAAACAGACAGCACCAAAATATCTTCCAAAAATTCAGCTATGGATTAACGCCTTGCGTTTTGGCGCTAAAGGAGCAGCGTCAATAATTGAGGCACGTTTAGCTGAATTAGGAGCAGTAACAAGGATAGAGACCCCAGTAGACCGAGCCGCGAGGTTGAAACGAGTCCTTGATTTTGAGCAAAGGATTAAAGACTTTTTAGGAAGTCAACAAGGTGTTAGCTTATCTAATGAATCATTTGATGCTATGGTCAATGCCCTAGAAACTAAAGTGGTTGAAATTGCTGAAACGGGTATTAAACTTGTGATTAAAAGGCAGCCTAGAGTTGCTATTGTTTTGGGCTTGAAGAGAGGTTTGCGAATTCAATGGACATATTGTTACGCAAACTCGCTTGAGGGTGCGCATCTTGATATCGAAATTTGGAAAGGGCATCCCCCATTCCCAGGGCTAATGTTTTATGAAGAACCACACAAAATGCACTCAGAAGTATTTACGTTTGAATTGTTAGGTAATGAAGTTAGTGGATGGGTGAATAGACGACGAGATGCGAATTATGGCGCAGAAGGCCTTGCGGATTTAGCATTACATTTTTATATGGATAAGGGTAACTAGAAAATTTAGCTACAGCTTTTCCCTAGTGTTACTCTGTTAATGCCCGCTAAATCTTGCTCGTGGCTAATTTCGCTAAAACCTGCTTGCTTCAATAAGGTTGCAGCATTTTCAGCTTGATTATAACCATGCTCCAGCATCAGCCATCCATGTGGGTTTAGGTGTTGTGGTGCTTGAGCAACTATTTTGCAAATATCCCTTAAGCCATCCTTGCCAGAGGCAAGCGCAAATACTGGTTCAAAGCGCAAGTCACCTTGCTTTAAATGCGTGTCATTTTGCTCGATATAAGGTGGATTGCTGACAATCACATCAAATTTTTCATTACTTAAAGCACTAAACCAATCACTAAGCACAAAGCGTACATTGGGTATTTCTAAATTTTTTGCATTCTCAATCGCTATATCCAAAGCGGCTTGCGAGGCATCTGTCGCGGTAACAATGGCTTGCGGGCGATGTTTGGCAATCGCCAGCGCAATCGCACCTGTGCCTGTGCCGAGGTCTAAAATTTTGCGCGGTTGATTTTGTGGAATTTTTGCTAAAGCCGCATCTACTAACGTTTCAGTATCAGGTCGCGGAATCAACGTATCAGGTGTAACTTTTAAATTGAGCCCATAAAATTCGCGATGACCCAAAATATAAGCAATCGGCTCGCCAGTCTGTCTTCTATTAATAAATGCCTGAAACGCCTTATAGATATTGGGTTGTAAAGAATCATCTTTATGTGAAATTAACCATGCACGATTAACTTTAAGCACATGTTGCAAAAGCAGTTGCGCTTCAAGTTTTGCTTCGCTAGGACTTAGGAATTCAGCAAGTGCAGTTTGTGCTTCATGCAACACCGCATGAATATTCATGTTTAGTTATCTTCACCTAAACTCGCCAGTAAATCCGCCTGATGCTCAGCCGATAGTGCGCCGATGAGTTCGTCCATATCACCTTCGGTAATCGCATCAATTTTATACAGCGTCAGGTTAATGCGGTGATCGGTGATTCGGCCTTGTGGGTAGTTGTAGGTGCGGATGCGCTCACTGCGGTCGCCAGAGCCAATCAGGCTTTTACGCTCGCTGGCGATTTTAGATTGTTGCTCATTCACTTGTGCGGCCTTAATGCGCGCGGCTAGCACGCCCATGGCCTGTGCTTTGTTTTTGTGCTGGCTGCGATCATCCTGACATTCCACGACAATGCCCGTGGGTAAATGTGTAATGCGCACAGCAGAATCGGTTTTGTTAATGTGCTGGCCGCCTGCGCCGCTAGCACGATAAGTATCAATGCGGATTTCAGCGGGGTTAATGGTGACATCACTTACTTCATCTGCCTCTGGCAACACCGCCACAGTACAGGCGCTAGTGTGAATGCGGCCTTGCGTTTCGGTATCGGGCACACGTTGCACGCGATGGCCGCCAGATTCGAATTTGAGTTTGGAATATGCGCCATAACCTTCAATTTTGGCGATGATTTCCTTGTAGCCACCCATTTCAGATTCATTGGCGGAGACGATTTCAACTTTCCATTTTTGGCGTTCTGCATAGCGCGAATACATGCGAAATAAATCGCCTGCAAATAAGCCAGATTCATCTCCGCCAGTACCGGCGCGAATCTCTAAAAAAATGTTCTTGTCGTCGTTCGGGTCTTTGGGCAGTAAAAGTCTTTGTAACTCAAGCTCAACGGCTTCTAGTTTGGCTTTCCCAGTTTCAATCTCTTCCTGTGCAAATTCTTTCATGTCGGGGTCGCTTAACATTTTTTGTGCTTCATTCATGTCGGCCTCAACCTGCTCAAACACGTGATATTGCTCGACTATAGGCGTAATTTCAGCATGCTCTTGCGTAAGTTTACGGTAAGCATTCATGTCATTTGTGGCGTTTTCGCTACTCATTAAGCGATTCAATTCTTCTAAGCGCTCGCTTAAGGTGGCGAGTTTTTTTATCATGCTGGGTTTCATTTAGTTTTTAATCTGATAAAGCTGTTTTAGGATAATTTCTAATTTTGCGTGCTCGTCGCCGTGTGCAAGGTTGAGTGCATGGCTGGGAGCGTGTAAAAACTTGTTGGTAAGGGCAAGGCTCATGGCTTCCAGCGCTTTTTCTGGGCTTTCACCTTTTTGAATGAGCTTGAGTGCTTTTTCTAATTCAGTTTGACGCATAGCCTCCGCTTGGTCGCGTAGCGCCTTAATAGTTGGCACTGCGTCACGCTTTTTCAACCAATGCATAAAGCTTTCGGCACGCGCAGCGACTATCATTTCCGCATTAATCGCGGCCTCTTGGCGGTTCACCATGCCATCGTTCACTACTTGGGCAAGGTCATCCACCGTGTATAAAAATACATCATCCAATTGCGCGACTTCTGGCTCAATATCACGTGGAACAGCTAAATCGACCATAAACATGGGGCGGTGGCGACGTGCTTTAATGGCGCGTTCTACCATGCCTAAGCCGACAATCGGTAACTGGCTGGCGGTACTGGTAATCACAATATCAAATTCACTTAATCTAAAAGCTAAATCGTTAAGTAAAATAGCTTGCCCGCCGATTTTTTCGGCTAAATCGGCACCGCGTTCGATGGTGCGGTTGGCTACCGTCATTGATTTTGGTTTTTGCGCCGCAAAATGGTTGGCGCACAGTTCTATCATTTCGCCCGCGCCTATAAACAATACTTTTTGCTCACTAATGTTGCCAAAAATACGCTGCGCTAACTTAATTGCAGCGGCTGCCATTGAGATTGAGTTTGCCCCAATGTCAGTATTGGTGCGGACTTCTTTGGCGACTTCAAAAGTACGTTGGAAAAGCTTATGCAATAAGGTTCCCAGCGTGCCTGCATCTTGCGCGATTTTGACAGATTGCTTAAATTGCCCCAAAATTTGCGGCTCGCCCAGCACCATGCTATCCAAGCCAGAAGCCACGCGGAAAGCATGTTTCACCGCATCTTGATTGGTAAGCGTGTAGGTGTAAGGTTGAACATTGCCAATATCCAACTTATGATAATCGGCTAGCCAATGCACAATAGGCTCTGGTTGCTGCGATTGCACATAAATCTCGGTGCGATTACATGTGGATAAAATGGCCGCTTCAGCGGCATTTCGAGCGGTTAAATCGCTGAGTGCATGACGCAAATTGTCGTCGCTAAATGCTATGTGTTCGCGTATAGAAATTGGCGCAGTGGTGTGATTTACACCAATCGTATAAAGTTGCATAGTGTAATTTTGATGTATCGGCTTATCTTAAGCAAGAAATAGCGTTAAAATAACGCCTGGTAACCTTAAAACAGTGCTATTAATATATATGACGGAATTGGAATATAGCCATGAGTAAAACTTATAGAATCGCCCCCAGCATTTTATCGGCCAACTTTGCCAAGCTTGGCCAAGAGATTGATGATGTGATTTCATCTGGAACCGATCTGGTGCATTTTGACGTGATGGATAACCACTATGTGCCGAATCTAACGATTGGCCCTTTGGTGTGCGAAGCCATTAAGGAAACTGCCAAGCGCGTGGGTGGAATTATCGACGTGCATTTGATGGTAAAGCCAGTGGATCGCATCATTCCTGATTTTGCCAAGGCCGGCGCGAATATTATTACCTTTCACCCAGAGGCTTCTGAGCATATCGACCGCAGCCTGGCCATGGTGCGCGATTTGGGTTGTAAATCTGGCTTGGTGTTTAACCCAGCCACCTCTCTAAGCTATTTAGACCACGTGATGGATAAAGTGGACATGGTGCTGTTAATGAGCGTGAACCCAGGATTTGGCGGGCAAAAATTCATTCCAGAAACCTTAAATAAACTTAAACTCGCGCGCGCAAAAATTGATGCCTATATGAAAGCAACTGGCCGCGAAATTTGGCTTGAGGTAGATGGTGGCGTAAATACACAAAATATTGCAGAAATCGCCAAAGCAGGCGCGGATACATTTGTAGCGGGCAATGCGATATTTACGCAGGGTAAGGATACTGATAAAAATCGTTATAATTCTATTGTCTCTGAATTGCGCGCTTCATTAGCTAGCGTTTAATTATATAGTCAAAGTAATTGAGCCAATTTGACGACTTAAAATTTAAAGTTAAAGCCGTCATGATTGATCTTGACGGTACGCTGGTGCATACCGCGCCAGAAATCGCAGCAGCAGCCAATTTGATGTTGGCAGAATTAAATTTGCCAGTTTTACCTTACAGCCAAGTTGAGAGTTACATTGGCGAAGGTGCGATTGTATTGATTAAGCGCTGTTTAACTGGACAATTAAATGTAGAACCAGATAACGCGTTGTTTGTGCAAGCGGAAGCTTTATTTTTTGCACACTATGCTCAAATTGCGGCAGAAAGTAAGCCCTATGATGGTGTAATAGATGGCCTGCAATCCATATACAATAAGGGCTTCAGGCTTGCTTGTGTGACAAATAAGCCAGAGCAATTTACGTTACCGTTATTGCAAAAAAGCGGGTTGGCGGATTTTTTTGAAATTGTGGTTTCTGGCGATACCCTACATAAAAAGAAGCCAGACCCTATACAATTGCAGCACATTTGTGCAAAATTCGATGTGCCCGAGTACGAGGCGATGTTGGTGGGCGATTCTGCAACCGATATTGCGGCCGCGCAAGCGGCCGGTTGCTTTATTGTGACCGTGCCTTATGGCTACAATCAAGGCAGGCCGATAGATATCGCCTTAGTAGATGCAACGATTAATGATTTAACCGAGTTAACAAATATATTAATTTAAGTATTTTAATTTTTAAGTAAACATATGATTTTTCTAAATAATAACTTTCTATGTTGGCGTCGTTCTTGGCGAAGCTAAGACCATGCTTGCCTCTGTAAGGCGGGCCGATACTGGCGGCAATTAAAAAATTGGCCGCAATTTATTAGAAAATTATTAGGAAGAATATTTTTACATCATGTTTACTACAATTAACCAAACTGAGTTTGATGCGCTGGCAGTCCTTGGCTACAACCGCATTCCGCTGGTGTTAGAGACGTTTGCAGATCTTGATACGCCACTTTCACTTTACCTTAAACTCGCCAATCAGCCATTTTCGTATTTGCTTGAAAGCGTGCAAGGTGGCGAACGTTTCGGGCGCTATTCCATTATTGGTTTGCCCGCCAAAACGCGCATTGTCGCACATGGTTTTACCGTGCAAGTGTTACAAGACAATGCTGTCGTTGAAACACGCGAAAATATCAATCCACTAGATTTTATCAAGCAATTTCAAGCACGCTATAAAACGCCGCCGCATGAAGGGCTGCCGCGCTTTACCGGCGGTTTAGCCGGTTATTTTGGTTATGAAACCATACGCTATATTGAAAAGCGTCTTGCCAAATCACAAAAGCCTGACGCAATAGGTACGCCAGATGTGTTACTTATGGTATCAGAAGAAATTGCAGTAGTAGATAACCTAAGTGGTAAGTTGTATTTCATTGTTTACGCGAATCCAAGTGATGCGAATGCTTATGAAAATGCACATCGTCGCCTGAATAATTTGGTGGAACTATTACGCAAAACAGTGGCGATACCAGAATCGGTGCCTACAGCAAAAACGCAAGCGAGCTCTGAGTTCGGCGAAGCCAACTTCAAGGTTGCTGTAGAAAAAGCCAAACGCTACATTTTTGATGGCGATATCATGCAGGTCGTGCTTTCACAGCGCATGTCACAAGAGTTTTCCGCATCGCCATTGTCCTTATACCGCGCGCTTCGTAGCCTCAATCCATCGCCTTATATGTTTTATTACGACATGGGCGATCACCACGTGGTTGGCGCATCGCCCGAGATTTTAGTGCGGTTAGATGATGGTATAGTAACTTCGCGCCCCATTGCGGGCACGCGGCCGCGTGGCAAAACACGTGAACAAGATTTGGCCTTGGCCACAGAATTATTAGCCGACCCGAAAGAATGCGCCGAACACGTGATGCTGATTGATTTGGGGCGCAATGACGTGGGACGTGTCGCGGTAAAAAGTACCGTCACTGTCACTGATAAGATGATTATTGAGCGTTATTCGCATGTTATGCACATTGTGAGCAATGTAGAAGGTAAACTGAAACCTGGCTTGGATGCAATAGATGTGCTCAAAGCGACATTCCCGGCAGGCACAGTTTCTGGTGCTGCTAAAGTGCGCGCGATGGAGATTATCGACGAACTAGAACCTAGCAAACGCGGTATTTACGCTGGTGCGGTAGGTTATTTAGGATTTAATGGTGATATGGATGTGGCAATTGCGATTAGAACGGGCGTAATAAAAGATAATATGCTCTACGTGCAAGCAGGGGCAGGCATTGTGGCTGATTCTGTTCCACAAAACGAATGGATTGAGACACAGAATAAAGCGAAAGCGGTGCTCCACGCAGCAGAATTGGTGCAGGCAGGTCTTGATACTAATGGCTTAGGCAGTAAAGGAGGGCAATAAAATGTTACTTATGATAGATAATTACGATTCTTTTACCTATAACCTTGTGCAATATTTCGGTGAGTTGGGGCAAGAGGTTGTGGTGTATCGTAACGATGAAATTGATTTGGCTAAAATCAAATCAATAAACCCACGTCATATAGTGATTTCACCAGGTCCTTGTACGCCGAATGAGGCGGGTATTAGCGTGCCCTTGATTCATGAGTTTGCGGGTAAAATCCCGCTACTGGGCGTCTGTTTGGGGCACCAAAGCATAGGCCAAGCGTTTGGCGGCAAGATTGTTCACGCCAAACAACTCATGCACGGCAAGACTTCGCTGATTCACCATAAAAATATCGGCGTGTTCAAAGATTTGCCTAATCCTTACACCGCAACGCGTTATCACTCATTGGTGATAGAGCGCGAAACGATTCCTGATTGTTTGGAGATTACTGCGTGGACAGATGATGGCGAGATTATGGGCGTTAAGCATAAAACCTTAGCAGTAGAAGGTGTGCAGTTTCATCCTGAATCCATTCTCACTGAGCATGGGCACGACTTACTGAACAACTTTCTCAAGGCTTATTAATGTTATTTAAACAAGCGCTTGAGCAGGTTTTGGCTGGCCAAGATTTAAGCCATGCCGATATGCTGGCGCTCATGCAACAAGTGATGGGCGGCGAACTCTCACCTGCACAAATTGCCGCATTTGTGATTGCATTGCGGCAAAAAGGTGAGAGTGTCGATGAAATTACCGCTGCAGCAACAGTGATGCGCCAGCTTTCTACCAAAGTAGAAATTGCAGATAAAACACATTTAATCGATACCTGCGGCACAGGGGGTGATGGCGTACAAACCTTTAATGTGTCTACCGTTTCGGCATTTGTTGCGTCAGCAGCTGGCGCAAAAGTTGCCAAGCATGGCGGACGTTCGGTGTCATCCACTTGCGGCAGCGCAGACGTGCTTGAAGCATTGGGCGTAAATGTAAATTTAACGTCCGAACAAGTGGCCAAATGTATCAACGAAATCGGCATAGGTTTTATGTTTGCACCTAACCATCACAGTGCGATGAAATACGCCGCACCTGTGCGTCGCGAGCTTGGTGTGCGCACAATTTTTAATCTGCTTGGCCCACTGACTAACCCCGCCAATGCAAAGCGGCAGGTGATGGGTGTATTCAGTAAAGACTTAACATTAAAACTTACAAAAGTGCTGCAAAACTTGGGAGCTGAGCATGTGTTGGTGGTGCACGGCGCGGACGGTATGGATGAAATTTCGTTCACGGGCGATACTTTTGTAGCGGAATTAAAAGAGGGAAAAATCAGCGAATATATGCTCAACCCCACGCAGTTTGGTTTGCCTTTGTATGATTTAAAAAGCATACGCGTAGAAAACGCCGAGCAATCGAAAACCATGATTTTGAATGTGTTAAATGGAATAAAAAGCGCAACGCGCGACATCGTGTTGCTCAACGCTGGTGCAGCGATTTATGTGGCTGGTGTGGCGACAAGCTTGCAAGCTGGTATCCACATGGCATCTGAGGCGATAGACAATGGCACTGCAAGGGAAAGACTGAATCAACTTGTTCAATTATCTAAAAGCTTAGGGTAGGTAATGGCTGATCGCACGCCCGAGCAAACACGGCAATATGCCAACATCAAGCTAGATGAATTTTTTAATAGCGTTACGCCTGAATTGAAAGCGCATGTGGTTTCGTTACCCAAGCGCATCAGCAACATTAGTGCGCGGCCAGTGATTAGACTAAAAGAAGTGCTCAATACCGCTGATCAGATTTTTGATCATGCCGGCAAATTTGCCGCCTGTGCAAGAGGTTGTGGGCATTGTTGCCATGTTTCGGTGCCGATTACGCAATTCGAAGCGCGCTTCATGGGGGACAATTTAAACATCAAGCCAGTAGAGCTTAAACAAAGCATTAAGCATGAACTAAGCGAGTTTTCCACCCACACGCCATGTCCATTTTTAGTGAATAGTGAGTGCTCGATTTATGAATACAGGCCGCTCACTTGCCGCATGCACATGAATTTTGACGTGGACAATTATTGGTGCTTGCACGAAAATTGGCAGAAGCCAGAGGCGGAAATTCCGCGCCCTACTATCCAGCCATTGATTGACGCGTATCATATGACTATTAGCAATGTAGAGCCGATTATGGCTGATATTCGTGACTTTTTTCCGCAGGGAGGTGCAACCAATGGCGCTAAGTAAAATTTTAATTCTGTTGGTCGCTTTGCTGGGAACGGCTTGCAGCAGTTCGACAAATATTGCCAATTGGGTATCGCAACCAACTGTTAATGCCAAATCGAGCATTGATACTGTGTATGAAAAGCATGCTTCGCATGTCACTGTAGAAGGTCATGGCGATGTGGTGAAAATTTTTGCGGACGATAATCTGGGCTCACGTCACCAAAGATTTTTGATAAAAATCGCTAGCGGAAAAACATTGCTTTTTACGCATAATATAGATTTGGCGCCGCGAGTGAACGATCTTAAAATTGGTGACACGCTAGACTTTAAGGGTGAATACATCTTTAACCCCAAAGGTGGGGTGATTCACTGGACGCACCGCGATCCAAGTGGTGAGCATGTGGCGGGCTGGATAAAACATAACGGCAAAACTTATGAGTAAGTATGGATGACATTTTAACTAAAATTTTAGCAAGCAAGCGCGACGAGGTGGCTGCGGCTAAGGCTAAGCTTAACTTGGATGAAATGAAGTTGCTCGCAAACAATCAGCCCAGCGCACGCAATTTTGTAAGTGCGATTCGCAAAAAAATTGCTGCTGGTCAAGCCGCGGTGATTGCCGAAATTAAAAAAGCCAGCCCTTCAAAGGGAATAATTCGTGCGGATTTTAAACCTGCAGAAATCGCCAAGAGCTATGAGGCTGGTGGTGCGGCGTGTTTGTCAGTACTCACTGACTTAGAATATTTTCAGGGCTCAGCCGAATATCTCAAGCAAGCGCGTGCAGCGTGTAACCTGCCTGTGCTGCGCAAAGACTTTATGATCGACGCTTATCAAGTGTATGAAGCACGTGCCATGGAGGCAGATTGTATTTTGCTGATTGCCGCGGCGATTGATTTGGAGATGATGAACAGTTTGGAAAGCATTGCGCACGAGCTAGGCATGGCGGTACTGGTAGAGGTGCATAATGGCGAGGAATTGGACTTGGCTTTGCAACTTAAAACGCCACTCTTGGGTATTAACAACCGCAATTTGCGCACGTTTGATGTCACGCTGCAAACCACGCTGGATTTACTGCCGCGTATTGCAAAAGATAAAATTATAGTCACAGAGAGTGGAATTTTTACGCGCGATGACGTGGCGCTGATGCGCAAAAACCATGTGCATACGTTCTTGGTGGGCGAAGCGTTTATGCGCCAAGATGATCCAGGTTTAGAATTAGCTAAAGTTTTTGCCTAAAGGATTAAACGATGACAAACCAATTTCTAGCAATGCGCCCGCGTCGTATGCGTAAAGACGAATTCTCGCGCCGTTTAATGCGCGAAAATGTGTTGACCACCGATGATTTGATTTACCCAGTGTTTGTTTTAGATGGTGAAAATCGTACCGAAGACGTGAAATCTATGCCCGATGTGCAGCGCCAAAGCATTGATGTGCTTTTAAAGACGGCGGATGAATGCGTCAAACTCGGTATTCCTGCGCTGGCTTTATTTCCCGTAATTGAACAACAACATAAAAGCCTGGATGCCGCGGAAGCCTTTAATGACAAAGGTCTTGTGCCACGCACGGTTAAAGCACTAAAAAAAGCTTTTCCAGAGCTTGGCATTATTACCGATGTCGCGCTCGACCCTTACACCACGCACGGACAGGATGGTCTGATAGACGAAACGGGCTATGTGATGAACGATGAAACCGTTGCTGTGTTGGTAAAACAAGCGCTGTGCCACGCCAAAGCGGGCGCAGATATTGTCGCACCGAGCGATATGATGGATGGCCGCATCGGGGCTATTAGAGATGCACTGGAAGAAGCTGGTCATATTCACACTAAAATTTTGGCGTATTCCGCCAAGTACGCCTCGGCGTTTTACGGGCCTTTCCGCGACGCGGTGGGTTCATCTGCTAATTTGGGCAAAGGCAATAAATACAATTACCAGATGGATCCTGCAAATAGTGATGAAGCGATTAAAGAAGTGGCGCTGGATATTGAAGAAGGCGCAGATATGGTGATGGTGAAGCCTGGCTTACCGTATTTGGATATTGTGCGCCGCGTGAAAGAGGAGTTTGGCGTGCCGACTTATGCCTACCAAGTGAGCGGCGAATACGCCATGCTGAAAGCCGCGGCACTTAATGGCTGGCTGGATGAAAAAGATTGCGTAATGGAGAGTTTGCTGGCGTTTAAACGCGCAGGCGCAGATGGCGTGCTGACGTATTTTGCGATGGATGTGGCGAGATGGTTGAAAGAAAGTTAATTTTAAGTAATGAGTACACCACTATTTCCTTTACTTGAAAAACGTATCTCAGATAATATGCAAGCCATAATAAATTCTCAGGTTATTCCGTGGGTTTTTATGACATCAGGCAAACCTTTTAGAATCAAAAGATTTGATGGGCGTGAAATAGCTTACGAAGGTTTGGCTTTTGAAGGTTCCCCTCAAGATGTGTTTTGGAGTCGCTACGTTGAGCCATTTTTAGAAGACGAAATTCTCAAAGAATTAGCTTTTGTGATTGAGACATGCCAAAAACGTCAAATAGATGCTTTATCAGTATTATCAGAGTTAGAAGGTCTTTTGGTCTCACTATGCAGAAAAGTATTTGCTTCTATGGCTGATGTTGATAGAAGGCTTAGAGGCGGAGGGTATCCTGAAAGGCTGGTATTACGGTCTATTGACTCTGAGCTCACCAACATGATTGATTTTATTAAGGTACATATAGAGGCAGAGCGGGCTATGTGGAAACCTAAAGCTTGGCATGAAAGTTGGTACGATAAAAACAAGTTTTGGGTGTGGTTTATTGGAATTTTATTTGCTTTAGCAGGATTGGCGGTGAAGTTTTTTTGAGCTTTTCGCCCCTAGGCGAGTTACTTTACTTTTGCTTGCTCAGAAGAAAGTAACCAAATAAAAGAGCACCCCGCTGCCGCTTTTCTCCTTCGGTCTTAGCGCCGCATCTGGGCGGCTGCGGAACTCGTGCTTTCAGCACTCAAACAGTCCTCGCCGCTTTCCATCTGCCGCTCAAGCCAAAGGCGCGGCAAAGGGGATTTAAAGTCAAAACCATACGAATTTCGCTATAAAATAGCTGCCCTACAGACCAATATCCATGCGCCTTCCAGAGCATCTATTTATAAATTTAAAATTGCTTGTAAATCGCTAATATCTGCGCGTTCTGCATTGCTGCCATCGCTAGGTTTTTTGGTTGTGACGCGCATATCATCGACATCGAACACGCTGATTTTTTGTATGCCGTATTCGGTTTCCAGCTTAAACACAGGCACGGTTTTGCGGACTTTTTCTTTTTTGTCTTTGCTGGGTTTATCGGATATTCGATACGATTTTTCGCTACTTTCAAACGGAATTTGCAGATTGAGCAGAAACATTTCCACGTCTTTCGCGCTATCGGCAAATAAGTGAATATCTGTTTGTGAGAATTTGCCTGCTGTGCCATCAAGAACGCTGCCGGTGAGGTGCGGGTTAAACCGCTCGAACAATTGCATGGTGATAAGCGCGGTTTTTCTAAGTTTTGCCAATTCAAGCGGTTGCTCGTCGGCATTAAAAATTTCGTGATACAACCTGATTTCGTCTTCAATCTCTGCATTGGTCGGTAGCACGCTTTGTTCGGTAACGCCCAACTGGCGTCCTGCTTTCTTTTTGGCATAAGCAAAATCGTGCACGCCGTCCTCGGCCATCATGCGCGCGGCTTGTTGGGCGACGAGTTGCCGAATATGATCTAAATTTTCACGTGTCATGATGCAGTAAAAACAAGAAAAAGAGTAATTAAAATCCAGATGGGTTCAACATGCGACTGCTAGTGTCGCTATTTTTTTCATTTTTGTTTCCGCTCGTACTATTCGCGCTTGGATTGGCTGGCTTAGAGCGCTCTTCTTTTCTTTCGGCAGATGGGTTGTTCTCCGGTTGTTCATGCCTGGGTTGTAGCGGATTATCAATCATACTATCAGGAAAATCTGCTTCGGTAGGTTCTTGCATTGGTGGCAGTATGGTTTCTACCGTGGGAGGTGGGTTTTCCTGATAAAAGTATTCATATATACCATCTTCATCTTCATTCGTAAGCGTGCCTAATAAAGCGTCAATTTTCACTTGCATTACACCATCTGGCATGCTGTAAGGCACATCGGGCACACCTTTTAATGCAGTTGCCATATAGCGAATCCAAATCGGTAAGGCGGCAGTGCCGCCGGTTTCAAGTTTGCCCAGCGTACGCGGTTGGTCATAGCCTATCCACGCAATTGCCACTTGTTTTGGGTTAAAGCCCGCAAACCAAGCGTCGTCTAGATCATTGGTAGTGCCGGTTTTACCTGCCAGATCTTGGCGACCCAGTACTTTTGCTTTGGTGGCAGTCCCTTTCGTCACAACATCCTGCATGATGGAAGTCATCAAAAAGGCGTTGCGACCATCAATCACTCTAGGTGCGCCTTCCCGCGCCTTAGGGTAACGCATTTCTTCAATCACCTTGCCATCGCTATCTGTAATTTTGCTAATAATATGTGGCGTGATGCGATAGCCGCCATTGGCAAATACGGCATAAGCACCTGCCATGCCCCACGGCGTGACGGCACCCGCTCCCAACGCCATTGTTAGATAGGCGGGGTGATCTTTGCGAGAAAAGCCAAATTTGGTGATGTAATCTTGTGCATAACTCGGACCAATTCTTTGTAATACGCGAATTGACACCATATTTTTGGATTTAGTAAGTGCTGTACGTAAGCGAATCGGCCCGTCATACTGGTTGTCGAAATTTTTTGGCTCCCAATCTTTTTTACCGCCCAATTCGCTGGCTGTCATACTGAGCGGCTCATCTTCTACAATGGTGGCAGGTGTAAAGCCTTTTTCTAATGCTGCCGAATATACAAAAGGTTTGAAGCTAGAACCAGGTTGTCGCCAAGCTTGTGTGACATGGTTAAATTTGTTTTTAGTATAGTCAAAACCGCCTACCAATGCAGTAACGGCACCATCTTCAGGGTTAAGCGCAACTAGGGCAGCTTCAACTTGCGGCAACTGTACAATGTTCCATTCGTCTTGGATTTTAATCACACGTACGACTGAACCAGGTTTAATTTTATGATTTTTAGGATCTTTATCGGCCAAGTTTTTTTGTAATAAACTTAAGCCCATGCCACTAATTTCAAGGCTTTCGCCATTTTTAGTAAATACTTTGACTTGCTTTGGCGAAACATTGGTAACAATCGCAGGCACGAATCCGTTGTATTCCTCAATATCGTCTAAGGCCAACAGCATACCTTCTTCAAGATTTGTGGATTGCAGCTGGTTCAAATCAACGGTTTTCTCAGGCTTTTGATAACCTTGGCGGCGTTGGTATTCTAAAATACCCTGTAAGATTGCGTTGTTAGCAGCTTCTTGATTGGTTTTTTTAATGGAGGTATACACTTTTAAGCCGCTACTGTATATGGCATCTTGATAGCGCTCATATAGCATTTGACGCACAATTTCAGCAACATAATCGGCGGCAAAGTCCTGTGATTGTTTAGAGGTTTTAAATATTAGTTTTTGTTGTAAGGCTTCTTTATAATAAGCATCACTAATCATTCTATAGCGATGCATGTCGAACAATACAGCGTGTTGCCTCTCAATGGCACGCTTAGGGTTAATATACGGATTGTAGCCAGAAGGCGCCTTTGGCAAACCAGCGAGAAGCGCTGACTCCGCTAGTGTAAGCTTGTCTATGGGTTTGCCGTAATATACTTGCGAAGCAGCTGCAAAGCCATATGCGCGCTGACCCAGATAAATTTGATTCAAATAAAGCTCAAATATTTGATCTTTACTGAGTGCTTTTTCAATCTTAATCGCCAGTAAGGCTTCTTTAATTTTGGTTACAAACGTACGCTTCCCGCCGGGAACGGAGAAAAAGTTTTTAGCCACTTGCATAGTAATCGTGCTCGCACCTTCGTGGCCTTTTCCTAGAAGATTGGTCTTAATGGCGCGTAATACACCGGTAATGTCCACGCCATGGTGCTCATAAAAACGCCTATCCTCAATTGCCAAAACCGCATACTTTAAAGTAATTGGTACTTTATTGATTTTGATAAACGCACGTCTCTCTTCACCAAATTCGCTAATTAAATAGCCATCAGCCGAATAAATGCGTAAGGGAAGTTTAGGCTGATAGTTAGTGAGTGCCTCTAAAGACGGCAATGTAGGGTAAATAAGTGTGATGGCAAGCGCCGACAGTGCAGCTACTGTAAGACAGCCAACAATGACAAACGCTATGAGAAAGTGCCACCACTTTTTTGGAGTCATAAAGAAGCTTTAACGGATTGGATCATGCCAGACACTACTATTCTAACAGAATATCAGCCAATACTAATTAGCCAAAACAAAGAATATAATATAATTATATAGAATTTAATAAAAATTTATATTAGTTATATAGACTGTGTTAAAAATGGTACATATGCGATAAATGTAGCTTTTTAATAAATTTAAAATAAAAAATTGCTTTACAGGCCTTAAAGTTGTTGCTAGGATTTAATGTAAATTATCACTATTGTGCATAACTAACGAATATTGAAAGAGAATTTTAATTTGAAATTCGATTTTTTTAATGAAAGTACGTTACCTCTTATTGGGGTTGATATTAGTACTTCAGCAGTCAAAATGGTAGAGCTGTCGGCTTCTGGCAAGGGGACGTATCGTCTTGAGGGTTATTCAATCGCTGCGATTCCTAAAGATGCCATTGTAGATGGTAATGTTTCTGGGCTGGAGCAGGTATCCGATGCCGTTAAGTTGGCATGGAAATTATTGGGTTCTCGTGAAAAGCGCACTGCACTTGCTTTACCTTCTGCAGCGGTGATTACAAAAAAGGTATTGATGTCGTCCGAGTTGCGTGAAGCGGATATGGAAGCACAAGTCGAAGCCGAAGCCAATCAATACATTCCTTTCCCGTTAGAGGAGGTAAATATCGATTTTCAGGTGATTGGTCCAGCACCTAACAATTCCGAAGAGGTTGAAGTGTTGATTGCAGCAGCGCGTAAAGAGAAAATTGAAGACCGCGTTGCAGCAGCAGAAGATGCAGGTCTTAAAGTAACGGTAATGGATGTTGACACCTACGCCACGGAGGCCGCTTATAGCTTAGTGGCGAATCAATTGCCCAATGCTGGTAAAGATCAAACCGTGATGATTGTGGATATTGGTGCTGTGATGATGCATATCAATGTGTTGCACAACAACGTATCAGTATATACACGCGAACAGGCTTTTGGGGGATCACAATTAACACAAGAAATTCAGCGTCGTTTTGGCTTGTCGGTTGAAGAAGCGGAAATTGCAAAACGTAAAGGTGGCTTGCCTGAGAGTTACGAGAACGAAGTTTTACAGCCTTTCATGCAATCACTATCGACAGAAGTGGCACGTGCATTACAGTTTTTTACCAGCTCCACGCAATATAACCGTGTTGACCATATCGTGTTGGCAGGAGGCTGTGCCGCGATTCCGGCCATTGACGTGATGGTGCAAGATCGCACACAAGTCAATACCATAGTAGCTAATCCGTTTCAATCAATGTCATCAGGTTCAAAACTGAAGCAGCAACAGATTGCAATTGATGCGCCGGCGCTGCTAATTGCTTGCGGCCTTGCGATGCGCGGGGTGACTTAGCATGATGCGTATTAATTTACTTCCACATCGTCAAATAAAGCGTGCTGAACGCCAACGCCAATTTGGTCTTATGGCACTTATGGCAGCAGTGGCGGCAGGCGCGGTGGTGTTTTCTGGATGGACATTTCTCGGAGCGCAAAAAAGTTCGCAACTGGAAAGAAACGGTCGATTAGAGAAAGCAATTACCAGTTTAGATAAAGAAATTGCAGATATTAAAAATCTAAAAGATCAAATTAATAACGTGTTAGAACGTAAGCATGTTGTTGAGAATTTACAAACAAATCGCAGTCAAGCAGTGGTGATATTAGACGAGTTGACACGTCAATTGCCAGAAGGCTTGTATCTAAAAAGTATTAAACAGGTTGGTAATCAGATTACTTTGCAAGGCGTGGCCGACACCAATGCGCGTGTTGCAACACTGGTGAGAAATTTGAGTGTTTCCAATTGGCTGGAATCACCTAATTTGATTGAAATTCAATCAGCTACAGTGAATAACATTAAGCAGAATAATTTTACTTTAATTGTAAGTTTAAAAGCACAAAAAGTAGAAGAAGCACCCAAGAAGATGGGAGCAAAATAATGAAATTAGAAGATTTTAATAATATTAATTTCAAAAATGCAGGTGATATGCCAGTGCCCGCTAAGCTGGTGTTGCTTAGTGTTTTATTTATAATTTTGATTGGCCTTGGTTATTGGTTTTTATGGAGTGACCAAATTGCTGAGATTGATCAGGCAAAGGCTAAAGAGGAGGAATTGCGCAAAGTGTTTTTAACCAAAAAAGCGCAAGCTATCAAAATAGATGCATATAGGCAACAAATGGTTGATATCGAAAAAACCTTCGGTGCTTTGTTGAAACAATTGCCAGATAAATCTCAGATGGATGGTTTATTAACCGACATAAATCAGGCAGGCCTAGGTCGAGGGTTAGAGTTTGATTTATTTAAACCAGGCCAAGAAACCGTTGCGGCTTTTTATGCCGAGATGCCCATTTCGATCAAAATCAAAGGTACATACCATGATATTGGGGCGTTTGCGACCGATATTTCTAAATTATCAAGAATTGTTACATTAAACGATTTATCAATCGCTCCTTTAAACAGGGACGCCAAAGATAGTGTGTTGACAATGGAAGCGGTGGCAAAAACTTATCGTTATTTAGATTCTTCTGAGGTTGCGGCCAAAAAAGCGGCCACAGTTAAAAAATGATGCGTAAAAACATAACATTAGTACCGCGCACCTTTTTGAACTTAGTACTTGTTATCTTAACAGGTAGCTTGCTGGGGGCTTGCAGTGGTGATAAAGGTGATGATCTGGATAAATTCATGGCTACTGCAGCTAATGATATGAGTAAAGGCGTTGAGCCATTGCCAGAGGTGTTACCATATACCCCAATGCAATATAATGCCGACGGCACCTTGTCGGATCCTTTCAAAGCACGCAAGGCGACTGGTAAATCGAGTGCCATGCAACCCAATACAAACCGCCCTAAAGAAGCACTAGAGGCTTATCCGCTAGAAAGTTTGAAATATGTTGGGTTGCTGAGCAAAAATAAGTTCACTTATGCCTTAGTTAAAACGCCAGATAACACTTTGCAGCAAGTGAAAGTGGGAAACTATATGGGTCCTAATTTTGGTCTAGTGACACAAATTAACGAAACTGCAATATCACTTAAAGAAATTATTCAAGATGACCTATCCGGCGATTGGGTAGAACGTACTGCTAGTATTAATCTGCAAGAATAAATGATGGGAACGGATATGATTAAAATGATAACTAAACTATTTGCAACGATGCTGCTAATCTGTATAGGCCTATTTGGTAATGCTTATGCGGCAGACGAAGATTTGTTGAGCAATAAAATTGAGAATATCGATTTTTCTGCACTTCCGGGAGGACGTGTCAGCATTCGAGTTCACTTGACGGAGGCACTTACTAATCCTCCTGCAGGCTTTACACTTAATAATCCTGCAAGAATTGCTTTAGATTTCCCTCAAACGGCAAACGGCCTAGCGAAAAGTAACATTCCAAGTGGGCAAGGCGCGTTGAAAAGTGTTTCCTTGGCCCAAGCTAAAGGCCGTACAAGGATGGTGTTGAATTTGACCAGAAACGTGAATTATAACGCCGTTTTGAACGGAAATGACGTGATTATTACCTTACAAGGAAGTGAAACAACCGCTAACACACTTAACGAAACCCGATTTGCGGAATCCACAGCTAGCAGCAATCAAGAGCACTCAATTTCTAATGTTGATTTTGCACGTGGTAAAAATGGCGAAGGCCGCATCATTGTTGATTTATCAGACCCAAATACTGGTATTAATATTAAACAAAAAGGCAAGCTCATAGTCGTTGACTTTGTGAATACCGATGTGCCAACTGAATTGCAACGTCGTCTAAATGTGATAAATTTTAATACGCCGGTTTTATATGTGGATACAATGAAACAAGGCAAAAATGGACGCATGGTGATTGAGCCTAAGGGTGAGTGGGAGCAGTCTGCTTATCAGGCAGATAATAAATTTATTATCGATGTGCGCCAAGTAATTGAAGATCCTAATAAGCTAGTTAAAGGTTCAAAACCAGGTTATTCGGGCGAAAAATTATCACTCAATTTCCAAAACATTGAAGTTCGTTCTGTTTTGCAAGTGATTGCAGACTTTACAGGACTAAATATCATTGCTAGTGATACGGTTACTGGTAGCCTGACCTTAAGATTAAAAGATGTACCTTGGGATCAGGCCATGGATATCATCATGCAAAATAAAGGGCTTGCCATGCGCAAAGTTGGTAATGTAATTACCGTTGCTCCGGCAGAAGAAGTTGCAGCCAAAGAAAAAGCCCAACTAGAAGCTTCTAGCGCAATTCAAGATTTGGAGCCATTACGAACAGAAGTATTTACGCTGAAATATCAAAAAGCAGAGGCATTTAAAGATATTATTACAGGCACAAATTCTAGCGGCAGTGGCCAAAACAAGAGCATCCTCTCGAAACGTGGTAGTGCTGTGTGGGATCCTCGCACCAATACGCTATTTATTCAAGATACGGCAAAAAAACTAGAGGAAATTCAAGATATTATTAATAAAACAGATGTGCCTGTGAAACAAGTGATGATCGAATCACGTATAGTAATTGCGGACGATAAGTTTGCAAAAGAATTGGGTGCTAGATTTGGTGTGCAACATGCGGCAAAAAGCGATGGCGGGAATAATGCCCTTAGTATTGGGGGTACGTTAAACAATACAGGTAGCGCTACAGGTTCAACTACAATCGCTTCAGCGTTAGGTAATACAGGCGGCCTAAACTCAAATTTACCCGTGGCTAATGCATTTGGTACTGTTGCTTTTAGTTTGTTTAGGCTGCCTGCTGGGTTGTTACTCAATTTAGAACTTACCGCACTTGAAAGTGATAAACGTGGCAAAATTGTATCTAGTCCACGCGTAACCACGGCCAATCAGCAAAAAGCGAGGATTGCACAAGGCGTCGAAATTCCTTATCTGCAAGCTTCTAGTAGTGGTGCGGCTAACGTTGCTTTCAAAAAGGCAGAGCTAAGTCTTGAAGTAACACCACAAATTACCCCAGATGAAAAAATCATTATGGATTTAGAGGTGAGGAAAGATAGCCAGGGTGTACTTACTCCAGCCGGGCCTGCGATTAATACGCAGAGTGTAAACACACAAGTGTTAGTAACAAATGGTGAAACCGCCGTACTTGGAGGTATCTACGAGCAAACTGAGCGTAATGATGTAGACAAAGTGCCTTTCTTCGGTGACTTACCCATTATTGGAAATGTGTTTAAGCATAGAACCAAACAAGACGATAAAACTGAACTACTCATCTTTATTACACCAAAAATTATGGATGAAAGTTTAGAATTGCGTTAATTCGTTCTGACAGAACGCTCGCTTTACCTTTTACGTTAAAATGCCTATCATTAACCATGGTAGGCATTTTTTATTGTGGCCAAAAATATGACAAATGGCAAAAATAACATTTATTTTATTGGCTTGATGGGCGCTGGTAAAACCACTATTGGAAAAATATTAGCCAAACAGCTGGGCAAAACATTTTATGATACCGATCACGAGATTGAAAAACGCACAGGTGTTAAAATACCGGTCATTTTCGATCTTGAAGGTGAAAGTGGTTTTCGCAAACGTGAAACGGCAGTCGTTCAAGACCTCACCAGGCTAAAAAATATTGTAATGGCTACTGGTGGCGGTGCAGTGATTACTGAAGAAAATAGGAAATTGTTACAGGCAAATGGCACGGTGATTTATCTGCGCGCTAATGTGAATGAGTTATGGCATAGAACGCGCAATGATAAGCACCGGCCTTTACTGCAAAACGTGGATATTCGCGCAAAACTAGAGCAGCTTTATGCTGAGCGTAACCCGCTCTACACAGAAACCGCTACGCTAATCTTTGATACTGGCAATCAATCTGTAGCCAATATACTCGACCAAATAGAAAAATCGTTAGCCGAATTATGATACAAACTCTACAAGTCGCACTTGGTGACCGCGCCTACCCAATACACATTGGCAGTGGTTTGATTAGCCAGACCAATTTAATTTTGCCGCACTTAAAGCGCAAACAGGTAGCAATTATTACTAACACTACCGTAGCACCCTTGTACCTTGAAAATCTCGCTCAGCCTTTGCGCGATGCGGGCTTCAGCGTGATTGAAATTATTTTACCTGACGGCGAAGCATGTAAAAATAGTGAAACGCTAAACCAAATTTATGATGCTTTACTTGAAAATCGCTGTGAGCGTAGCACTACAATAATTGCACTTGGCGGCGGGGTTATTGGCGATTTAACAGGTTACGCTGCAGCAACATATTTGCGTGGCGTCCCGTTTATCCAAATTCCCACCACGCTGCTTGCGCAAGTAGATTCAAGTGTTGGCGGTAAAACCGGCATCAATCATCCTTTAGGCAAAAACATGATTGGTGCGTTTTATCAGCCTAAAGTTGTGTTGGCTGATATTGATACACTCCAAACCTTGCCACAGCGTGAGCTCTCTGCAGGTGTGGCAGAAGTCATTAAATATGGTCTTATCCGCGATGCAGATTTTTTTGATTGGCTAGAAATCAATATGAGCAAACTCATGGCGCTAGATGAAGCGGTGACTACTTATGCGATTTACCGCTCGTGCAAAAATAAAGCTGAGGTAGTTGCAGCCGATGAACACGAAGTGGGCGAACGTGCTCTGCTTAATCTGGGCCATACTTTCGCCCACGCAATAGAAAACGCCATGGGATATGGCGTGTGGCTGCATGGTGAGGCAGTGGCCGCGGGTACTATGCTGGCCGCAGATTTATCGCAACGCATGGGGTGGCTAACAAGTGCAGATATTCAGCGTATCTACGCAGTGTTTACTGCAGCCAACTTGCCACTCGATGCGCCAAAACTGGGCGTAGAAAAATACCTTGATTTAATGGGCTTAGATAAAAAAGTGATTGACGGCAAAATTAGGCTCGTGTTGCAGCAAGGTATAGGCAACGCGTTAATTACTAGTGATTATGATGCAGACAAGCTAAAACAAACCCTTGAGGCGATTGCTTAGCCAATGCTAGCTAGTTATGCCGCAAATCCTGAGAACACGCTAGGACGCCACTTTGATGAGCCTGCCTCGCCTTTCCGCAATGCTTTTCAACGCGATCGCGATCGTATTATTCACTCTACCGCCTTTCGCCGTTTGGAATATAAAACGCAAGTATTTGTGAATCACGAGGGTGATTTATTCCGTACCCGCTTAACCCACAGCTTAGAAGTCGCGCAACTCGCACGCGGCATCGCCCGCACGCTTTATCTGCATGAAGATTTAACTGAAGCTATCGCGCTGGCACACGACCTCGGCCATACGCCATTTGGCCATGCTGGACAAGATGCTTTGAACTCCTGCATGCGCGATTACGGTGGTTTTGAGCATAATTTGCAATCGCTACGCGTGGTAGATAAGCTTGAGCAGCGCTATGCGGAATTTGATGGCTTAAACCTTACTTTTGAGCTGCGCGAAGGCATTTTGAAGCATTGCTCGATTAAGAACGCCAAGCAGTTGGGCGATGTTGGTTTGCGTTTTATTAATAAAACCAACCCAAGTTTAGAGGCGCAAGTGACCAACTTTGCCGACGAAATTGCCTATAACAATCATGATGTTGATGATGGTTTGCGTTCAGGTTTAATTACTATCGAACAGCTGCAAAGCGTTGAATTATTTGCCTCGCAGCTCGATTTGGTTAAGACAAAATACCCAAAACTTGAGCAAAAACGGCTCATTCACGAAACCATACGCCGCATGATTAATGTGCTGGTGGTCGATTTATGCACACAAAGCGCAAAAAACATTGCAAAAATCAACCCAAAAAACAGTCAAGATATTCGCCAAGCGCCTTATTTGGTGAGCTTCAGCGAGGATATGACCGCTAAAAACCACGCGCTCAAACAATTTCTCCGCAAAAATTTATATCAGCATTATAAAGTTAACCGTATGAGTGCTAAGGCCGAGCGCATTATTCGCGAATTATTCGCCGTATTTTTGGCAGATATCGGTTTAATGCCGCAAGAATTTCAACAATATGCCAAAGATGACAAAGCTCGCGCCGTGGCGGATTATATTGCTGGCATGACAGATAGATTTGCTATTCGTGAGCATCGCAGGCTGTTTGCGGTAGAAGAGTACTTATAAGGCTTTATTCTAAATTATTACGTTGTTATTATGTTGCGTTATTACAACATTCACTTAAATCTGTCGCAAAAAGCTACAAATAACTTGCCCTTAAAAGCTATCTTTTGGCATACTTGTCCTACCTTCTTAGTAAATAAATGTAAATTTGTCTTATTGGGAGAGTTCGCGAACTTTCTCGTTTTTGGTACTAGATTAGCGATAATAAGGTTTCAAGAATGAGGGTACTTTAGTAGTAAATAGCAGTAAACTTTATAGAAACAAAAAAACTGGAGATTTATATGAAAACGAAATTAAGTTTAGCAGTAGCGTCAGCGTTATTAGCTGTAGCTTCAAGCGCTAACGCTGGGATCACAATTCCAGCTGGCGATTGGACAGTAGACATTGGCGGTAACGTAAATGCTTACTACATCCACAATAACAGCAGCGACAGCAATGTAATTGCCGGTGGTTTAGCCAATACAAAAGGCGTACAAGGTAGCAGTGCATCTTCAATCAATACTGGTCTTTTGCCATCATGGTTAGGTATCAGTGCTAAAACCCGTGAAAATGATTTAGACGTTTCATGGACTACCAGCTTCCAACCAGGCGCTTCTTCAAAACACGCATTATCAGGTGGTTCTGCTTCTGAGTTCCGTCAAGCATTCATGACATTTGGCGACAAATCATGGGGTTCTATCAAAATCGGTAAAGATTTAGGTTTATTCGGTCAAGATGCTATCTTGAACGACCAAACATTACTCGG
>JADGRO010000038.1 GCA_017880905.1 Methylotenera sp. | reverse complement strand
AAGTTTGGGTTTGACCGCGCCAGATGTAATCACTCACCAAAGAAATGCTGCTAGGGAATGTCCATGTAGGCGCTGGTGCTGCGGCAGCAGCAGGCGCAGGCGCAGCAGCTGGGGCTTCGGCAGCTGGTGCTGCAGCATCATCCGCATACGAAAATGTTGGTAGCGCAAGCGTACCGAGTACAGCTGTTAGTAATAGGGATTTACGCATTTAGTTATCTCCAGACAAATATTAAAATGTAATAAAAATATAGCTCTTGTTATCTAGCAATACTCATGCCATTAATATATTTAATATAATCAATAAGTTATTAATTATTTAACTAAGTAATAGCACTGCTAAAACCTTAAAAAACTGATAAACTATTGCATAAGTTTTAAGGAATCATGATGAATAACAAGCAAACATTAATTGATTTATCTAATAAAATCAAGGAGATATTAAATTCATCTCCATTAACAGATTTGGACAAAAATATTCATGCACTAATTCAGGGCACATTCACCAAAATGGAGCTTATTTCACGCGAAGAATTTGATGTGCAAGCAGAAGTTCTGCGCAACACGCGTGAAAAACTTAGCATACTAGAAGCTAAATTAATTGAACTTGAAAATCAGCTTAAACAAAAATAATGAGCTTAGCCGTACTATACAGCCGCGCCCTAAGTGGTATGGATGCACCAGAAGTGGTGGTGGAAGTGCACCTAGCCAATGGCCTTCCTAGTTTTACCATTGTTGGCCTTCCAGAGGCAGAAGTGAAAGAAAGTAAAGACCGCGTGCGTGCTGCCATACAAACGGCGCAGTTTGAGTTTCCAGCGCGGCGCATCACAGTGAACTTGGCACCAGCCGATTTACCCAAAGAAAGTGGTCGTTACGATTTGCCTATTGCCTTGGGTATATTGGCTGCAAGCGGCCAAATCCCAAGTGAGCCGCTAAGTCGTTATGAAATTGCCGGTGAGTTGGCTCTCACGGGCGAGTTGCGCCCAATTCGCGGCGCACTGGCGATGACGTATCATATGGTGCATAAAACCAATAAAATCAAACGTGCATTTATTCTGCCCCAATTGAGTGCACAAGAAGCAAGTTTGGTGAAGGATGCCATTATTTATCCGGCGAATACTTTATTAGAAGTCTGCGCGCATTTAAGTGGTCATACTACACTTAATCAATTTGAATCAGATGCGCAAATTCAAGGTTTAAGTTATGCAGATTTCAACGAAGTGAAAGGCCAATCGCAGGCCAAGCGTGCCTTAGAGATTGCTGCTGCTGGTGGTCACAGTCTGCTAATGAGTGGCCCGCCTGGCACAGGGAAAAGTATGCTTGCCAGCCGCTTTGCGGGCATTTTGCCCAGCATGAGTGAGAGCGAGGCATTAGAAAGCGCCGCGATATAATCGCTGAATGGCAATTACAAACTAGAAAATTGGAAGCGCCGACCATATCGCTCACCGCATCACACCGCATCTGGTGTAGCTCTGGTGGGCGGTGGTGGCATCCCGCGCCCGGGTGAAATTTCCCTGGCGCATCATGGTGTACTGTTTTTGGATGAGTTACCAGAATTTGAAAGAAAAGTGTTAGAAGTGTTGCGCGAACCGCTTGAAAGTGGTCATATCACTATATCCCGCGCAGCACGGCAGGCCGATTTCCCAGCTTCGTTTCAATTGCTCGCAGCTATGAACCCTTGTCCATGTGGTTACTTGGGACACTTCAATAACAAATGCCGTTGCACGCCCGATAATGTGGCACGTTATAAAGCCAAAATTTCTGGACCACTGTTAGATAGAATCGATATGCATATTGAAGTGCCTGCTTTAAATGAAGATGAGTTAACCGGGGCAAGTGTCGCTGAGAATAGCGAGGCCATTAGAGCTAGGGTAAAAAAAGCGCGAGAATTGCAACTACAGCGCCAAGGTAAAGCAAATTTTGCGTTGGGTAGTCTTGAGATTGACGAGTACTGTCAACCTGATGGTGCAGGCTTAACGCTATTAAAAACTGCCATTTCACGTCTGAATTTATCGGCTCGCGCTTATCATCGCATATTAAAAGTAGCGCGAACCATTGCAGATGTGGCTGGGGAAGCCAAGATTAAGCCTGCGCATATTGCTGAGGCAGTACAGTACAGGCGCGGTGAGGTTAATTAAATTGCTGGAAAGTGTACCTGAAACAAGGCGCCATAGCCCTCTCCTTCACTCGCCACCGTCACAGTAGCTTTGTGTCTATCGGCAATTTCTTGTACGATGGTAAGCCCCAAGCCGCAGCCTTCTTGCTGAGTGCCTAATACGCGATAAAATCGCTCAAATATGTGAGCCTGGGTTTTTTCTGAAATGCCAATTCCATTGTCTTGCACATAAAACACAAGGTCAGTCCCTTCATGTAAAATTCCTACCGTAATCTTGCCATTGGCAGGGGTATATCGAATAGCGTTGTCTATCAAATTACCCATCAGTTCACGCAATAATACATCGTTACCTTGTATTAAAGCCGCTTGCTTACCAGTTGAAAAGCTAGTGCCTTCAAAACCCAAATCAATATTTTTTTCCAGCGCGCTAGCAACCCAGCTAGCGCTTACTTCTTGTGCCAACAAACACAAATCAACCGGTTTAAATGCTAAAAACGTAGCGCCATCCGGTTCGGCTTTGCTTAATACCAGCAATTGATTAACCATATGCGATAAATTGCCGCTTGCTTGATTAATTTGGCCCAGCGCATGTGCGATTTTGCTTGGTTCTTTTTCACGCAAGGCAAGCTCTGCTTGAGTTTTCAGTCCCGCCAATGGTGTTTTCAGTTGGTGGGCAGCGTCGGATATAAAACGTTGTTCTTTAGTAATGGCACCACCAACTCTTGTCAGTAAGTCGTTAAATGCGTTTAACAATGGTCGTAATTCTGTGGGTGCTTTGGTGTTGTCCACGGGGCTCAAATCGTTGATATTGCGCTGACTCAGGTCGGTTTTTAGTTTATCTAATGGTTGCAACCCGCGCTTGATGCCAAAAAATAATAAGGCGCTTACAAGCAAAATAATCAGTAGCTGCGGAAATAGCATGCTTAATATAATTTCATTGGCCATTAGCTCGCGTTTTTTAAGTGTTTCGCCAACCATCACATAAACATTATCATCTGCGGTATTAGGCTCTGAATCAGCCGAAATCGGCAGCGCATACACCACCACGCGTAGTTCTTCATCCTCCAATGTGGTGTTGTAATAGAGTGATTTGTCGGATTTAGGATAAACTCTTGGTAGTGGTAAATCTGTGGATGTGGCAACCAAATCACCCGCTGGCCCTCGAATGCGGAAATATCTGTCATCGTCTTCGTCGAACTCTAACAAATCTTTAGCGACTTGTGGCATGTTGATTTGCACGCCCAACTTTTCTAGGCTTACTTGGTCAGCCAATGCCAACGCATTGCGATACAATGACTTATCATAGGCTAAATTAACGTAATGATTTGATAAAAAATAGCCTACCGCAGCAGAAATAAAAAAAAGTGGCAACAGCAATCTCAATAACCAACTAAAAAGTTGATTTCTGAGCGAGGTTTGTGGCGACAATTGGCTGAGCTTAAACATTGTTTTCGAGCATATACCCCAAGCCGCGAATGGTGCGAATGTTGATGTCACCGTAATCTAGCTTTTTGCGCAACCGATGCAAGTATACCTCAAGTGCATTATCGCTGATGTCTTCGTCAAAGTTACATAATTTTTCTAGCATTTGCTCTTTATTTACAACTTTCCCAGCTTTCTGCATCAAAATTTCTAGTACGGCAAGCTCGCGGGCAGATAAATTTAAGCCCTGATCATCATAAGTTGCAGCGTGATTTGCCGTATCTAATTGCAGCTTACCCACAGTAATTAATGCGCTGCCACCCGCTTGACCGCGCCGAATCAGAGCGCGTACTCTGGCTTCAAGCTCTGCTAGTATAAATGGTTTGCTTAAATAATCGTCTGCACCTAAATCCAATCCTTTCACGCGGTCATCCAGATCATTGTTGGCAGTTAAAATTAACACCGGTGTTTTACTGCCGCGCGAACGCAAACGTTTTAATACCTCAAAACCGCTTAATTTAGGCAAACCTAAATCCAGCAACACCAAATCGAATGTTTGATAGGTCAAAATATTATCCGCATCAGCGCCGGTAGTCGCTAAATCAACCGCGTAGCCAGATTGCATTAGTGAGTTTTTTAAGCCATCGGCTAGTATTAAATCATCTTCTACTATGAATATTCGCATAAGTTAAAAACTATAGTATATAAAATATTAAACCTTGTAAGTTTGCAGTAAGTTTGGCTGCGTATAGTGCATTCCACAGGCAGTTTTCACTAGGCTGCCCTAGAAGTTAAACATAGTTAATTTTATATTGAATAGGAAGAAAACATGAATAAATTATTATCAGCATTATTGGCAGGTGTTTTTGCAGCAACTTTAAGTGTTAGCGCTTTTGCAGCTGACGCAGCACCAGCAGGCGATGCAGCTAAAGCTCCAGCAGCTGACGCTGCTCCAGCTCCAATGAAACATAAAGCTAAAAAAGCACACAAATCACACAAAAAAGAAAAAGCTGAAGTAGCAGCACCAGCACCAGCACCAGCACCAGCACCAGCACCAGCAGCACCAGCAGCACCAGAAACAGCTAAGTAAGTAGTAATAATAGTAAAAAGGCGGTGCCCATATTTCTTTGGGCATCGCTTTTTTATTGCCCACTTTCACCATTCCTTTGGAACATTGAAAAACTGGCATCGTGATAAAATAACGATTTAATCGATGTTTACATGTATGACATGCCTTCAACAAAATGAATCCTGCTGAGCAAAAGCTGCGCGAATTACTTGGCCAACGCATCCTGATTTTGGATGGTGCGATGGGCACGATGATTCAGCGCTACAAGCTGACAGAGGCGGATTATCGTGGTGAGCGTTTTGCCGACTTTAAAGCGCCTGAGGGTGAGCGCGAGCTGTTTGTTAAAGGCAATAACGAGCTTTTAAACCTTACTCAGCCGCAAATCATTCAAGAAATTCACGAACAATATTTAGCTGCAGGCGCGGATATTATCGAAACCAACACGTTTGGGGCGACATCTGTTGCACAAGATGATTATCACATGGCGCACTTGGTGCATGAGATGAATATGCAAGCCGCCAAGTTGGCTAAAGCGGCGTGTGCCAAATACAGCACGTCGGATAAACCGCGCTTTGTGGCGGGCGCGCTTGGCCCTACACCCAAAACTGCCAGCATTTCGCCTGATGTGAATAATCCCGCCGCGCGTAATGTGAATTTTGACCAGTTAGTGAACGCTTACTTAGAGCAAACGCACGGCTTGGCGGAAGGTGGTGCAGATATTTTAATGGTGGAAACCATCTTCGATACGCTTAACTGCAAAGCGGCTTTGTTCGCCATTGATACATTTTTTGAAGAAACTGGCCTGCGCTTACCAATTATGATTTCTGGCACAATAACAGATGCCTCTGGGCGTATTTTGTCGGGCCAAACCGTTGCTGCGTTTTGGCATTCGGTGCGCCACGCTAAGCCGCTCACTATTGGCTTAAATTGCGCCTTAGGTGCAACTTTAATGCGACCTTATGCGGAAGAGCTTTCAAAAATCGCCGATACCTTTGTGTGCATTTACCCTAACGCTGGCTTGCCGAATCCTATGTCTGATACGGGTTTTGATGAAACGCCAGAGGTGACTTCCAGCTTGATAAAAGAGTTTGCTGAGAGTGGTTTTGTGAATATCGCTGGTGGTTGTTGTGGCACTACACCACCACATATTAACGCGATTTATGAACAAATTAAAAATACTGCGCCAAGACAAGTGCCAAAAGTACCAATATCCATGCGCCTTTCAGGCTTAGAGCCTTTTATTATTAACGATGAATCATTATTTGTGAACGTGGGCGAGCGCACTAATGTGACGGGCAGCAAAGCCTTTGCACGCATGATTGTCAATGAGCAATACGACGAAGCGTTAAGCGTGGCAAGGCAGCAGGTGGAAAACGGCGCGCAAGTCATCGACATCAACATGGATGAAGGTATGCTGGACGCCGTAAAAGCCATGACGCACTTTTTGAATTTGATCGCTAGTGAGCCCGATATTGCACGGGTTCCCGTGATGATCGATTCATCAAAATGGAGCGTTATTGAGGCCGGCTTGAAATGTGTGCAAGGCAAATCAATTGTCAATTCCATCTCCATGAAAGAAGGTGAAGCCGAATTTCTGCGCCAAGCCAAGCTGTGTCGCCGTTATGGTGCGGCAGTCATCGTGATGGCGTTTGACGAAAAAGGCCAGGCCGATACCTTTGCACGCAAAACAGAAATCTGCAAACGCGCTTATGATTTGCTGGTTGCGCAAGACTTTCCGCCAGAAGACATTATTTTTGACCCGAACATTTTTGCCATTGCCACAGGCATTGAGGAACATAATAATTATGCGGTGGACTTTATTGAAGCCACACGCTGGATTAAGCAAAACCTGCCGCATGCGAAAATTTCCGGTGGGGTTTCTAATGTAAGTTTCAGTTTCCGTGGTAACGACCCGGCGCGCGAGGCGATTCACACGGTATTTTTGTATCATGCTATCAAAGCGGGCATGACTATGGGCATCGTTAATGCAGGCATGATGGGCATTTACGATGAACTTGCTCCCGAGTTAAAACAGCGCGTGGAAGACGTGGTGCTGAACCGTAGAGCTGACGCGACCGAGCGCATGATTGAAATTGCCGGTACGCTTGTAGCAGGTGGCAAAAAAGAAGCAGCAACGCTGGCATGGCGTGGCACGCCTGATGCGCCGGTTTCGGTAGAAAAACGCTTGGAGCACGCCATGGTGCATGGCATTACCGATTTTATTGTGGAAGATACCGAAGAAGCGCGCGCGGCGGTTGAAGCTAGTGGCGGGCGCCCGATTCATGTGATTGAAGGTCCGCTGATGGACGGCATGAACGTTGTCGGTGATTTGTTTGGTCAAGGCAAGATGTTTTTACCGCAAGTGGTGAAATCGGCTCGTGTGATGAAAACTGCTGTTGCACATTTAATCCCGTTTATTGAGGCCGAAAAAGCGCTAGAACAAGAGCGTACAGGTGTGGTGGCTAAGCCTAAAGGTAAAATCGTCATTGCAACGGTTAAAGGGGACGTACACGATATTGGCAAAAATATTGTGAGCGTGGTACTGCAATGTAACAACTTTGAAGTGGTGAATATGGGCGTGATGGTGCCAGCAGCGGAAATTTTAGCTATGGCCAAAGCGGAGAATGCCGATATTATCGGTCTCTCAGGGCTTATCACGCCGTCACTTGAAGAAATGACGCATATTGCTAAAGAAATGCAACGTGACCCGCATTTTAGCGACGCAAAAACGCCATTGTTGATAGGCGGCGCGACGACTTCGCGTGCGCACACGGCAGTGAAAATCGCCCCGCATTACGATGGGCCGATTGTGTATGTACCAGATGCATCGCGCTCGGTGTCAGTGATGCAAAATCTGCTCACACCCGAAACGCGTGGCGCTTATTTGGCAGAGATTCAGGCAGATTACGCAAAAGCTCGCGCCCAGCATGCCAATAAAAAAGGCGTACCATTGCTGACGATTGCTGACGCACGTAAAAATAAAGCCAAGCTTAATTTTACAGGTGAAAATTCGCCTGTGAAGCCCAAGTTTATTGGTCGCCGCGAGTTTAAAAATATTGATTTAAGCTTGATTGCGCAATATATTGATTGGTCGCCGTTTTTCCAAACCTGGGATTTAGCAGGTAGCTACCCGGCGATTTTGAGCGACAAAGTGGTGGGTGAAGCAGCAACAAAGGTATTTGCCGAGGCGCAAGCGATGTTGAAAAAAATCATTGAAGGCCGCTGGCTCACCGCTAACGGCGTGATTACGCTGCAACCCGCCAATACTGTGAATGATGATGATATTGAAATCTACACTGATGAAAGCCGCAGCCAAATCGCCTTTACCTATTACGGCATGCGCCAGCAAAGTGTAAAACCGGTGATTGATGGCGTGGCTAGACCAAATCAGTGTTTGGCAGATTTTATTGCGCCAAAAGGGACTGATGATTATATTGGCCTGTTTGCTGTTGCCGCTGGTTTGGGCATGGAAAAACGCTTAGCAGAATTTGAAAAAAATCACGATGATTACAACGCCATTATGTTTAAATCATTGGCTGATCGCTTGGCAGAAGCCTTTGCAGAGTATATGCACGAACGCATCCGCACCGATTTGTGGGGTTATGCGACTCAAGAAATAGTTGGTGAAAACCAAGGTGAAAAACTAGATATTGATGCGCTGATTAAAGAGCAATACCAAGGTATCCGCCCTGCGCCTGGCTACCCTGCTTGCCCAGACCATACTGTCAAAGCGGACATGTTCAAACTACTGCAATGCGATGAAATTGACATGCAACTCACAGAATCATTCGCCATGCAGCCCGCAGCAGCGGTATCAGGCTTCTACTTTGCCCATAAAGACGCAAAATATTTTAGTGTAGATAAAATAGGTACAGATCAGCTAGAAGACATGGCGAAACGCAGAAATCTGCCGAAAGATTATTTAGAGCGCTGGCTTGCGCCGAATTTGAGTTAATTTTTTAGGGGCAAAAAAATGCAAAAGATTAGCTCAAACAAAGCTTTTTTCATTAAGCTTGGAGAAAATGGTAAATGGGAAGAAAGCTGTATTAAAAATGATAATACCTTACGTCTTGGGTATGATGAGGTACCTCATGAACTCTGTGTTTCCAGTAAATGGGAAGAAGCAAGAACTGCTTTTCCATCATCTTCTGACCAAGGTAGTATTACTAGACACATAAATCAAGTTCGTCAGTTTTACGAAGAGCCAGAAAATACAATATGGATAACTTTCCATTCGAATTGTTTATGGTGGTGTTTTGCGAAAGAGGAAATAAGGCAACTACCAGACGACTTGTCAAAGATTCGTTATGTGAAATGCAAGTGGTGTAATACTGATATAACGGGCAAACCTTTAATAAAAGGTTGCCTAAGCGGAAAATTACTTGCGGTTCAAAGTTTTCGTGGGACAATTTGCTCAGTTAATGAGCTTAATTATCTGCTACATAAAATCAACGGCACATCAGAGCCTCATGTAGCAGAAGCAGAAGAGGTAGTAATGAAACTGCGGTCTGCTTTAATACCAATTATTAAAAACTTACACCCAAAAGACCTAGAGACGTTAACAGATTTAATTTTTAGGCAGTCTGGATGGCAGCGTACTGGCGTGGCTGGAGAAGTTGAGAAAGATATTGATTTGGATTTATTGTCGCCAATTACGCTTGAAAGAGTCGCGGTACAAGTAAAATCTAAAGCCAGTGTAAAAACATTTGATGTTTATAAAAACAAATTTGCAGATATGCGTGGTTTTTCCCGCTTTTATTTTGTTACACATTCACCAGACTTGAGCTTGTCTAAATTAGCATCAGAACAAGATAATGATTCGTTTATATTTTGGGGTGTAGATCAATTGGCAGGACTGGTAGTCCGCAATGGGCTTGTAGGATGGTTGATAGATAGAGCTTCGTAAGTTAAAGATTAAAGAATTTATATGCATATTCACATTTTAGGTATTTGCGGCACTTTCATGGGCGGTATTGCCGTGCTGGCAAAGCAGGCAGGGCATCGAGTAACTGGGTGTGATGCGAATGTTTATCCACCTATGAGCACGCAGCTTGAGGCGCAGGGTATCGAGTTAATTGAAGGCTTTTCGCCTGAACAAACTAAGCTAAATCCGGATATTTATGTGATTGGTAATGTGGTTACGCGCGGAAATCCGCTAATGGAAGAAATTCTGAATCGTGGTTTACCCTATATTTCCGGACCACAATGGTTGGCGGAGAATGTGTTGCAAGGTAAGTGGGTGCTCGTTGTTGCGGGTACGCATGGCAAAACCACAACTAGCTCAATGTTGGCGTGGATATTGGAATTTGCAGGTTTGGCGCCGGGATTTTTGATTGGTGGTGTACCTGAAAATTTTGCGGTTTCAGCCAGATTACCGCAGACGCCGAAACAAGATGCTAAAAGTATTTCGCCATTTTTTGTGATTGAAGCTGATGAATACGACACGGCTTTTTTCGATAAACGGTCTAAATTTGTACATTACCGCCCTCGTACCGCAGTGTTGAATAATCTTGAATTTGACCATGCCGACATTTTTGAAGATTTAGCTGCAATTGAAAAGCAGTTTCACCATTTGGTACGCACGGTGCCACAAAATGGCTTGATTGTGAGCAACGGTAAAGAGGCGAGTTTGCAAACGGTCATCAATAAAGGCTGTTGGACACCGGTGGAACAATTTGGTAATGATACTGACTGGCAAGCGGCGAATGCGCAAGGCGATGGCAGTTTTGATGTACTTTACAAAGGCAAGCCACAAGGCCGCGTAATGTGGGATTTGCTGGGCGAGCATAACCGCATGAACGCGCTTGCAAGTATCGCTGCGGCACGGCATGTAGGTGTGAGTATAGAAGTGAGTATTGAAGCGCTTGGTAAATTTAAAAACGTCAAACGCCGCATGGAAGTACGCGGCATAGTAAACAATATCACCGTCTATGACGATTTTGCGCATCATCCAACAGCAATCGAAACCACGGTGGCCGGCTTGCGTGCTAAAGTAGGCAAAGCACGAATACTCGCTGTGCTAGAGCCTAGAAGCAATACCATGAAGCTGGGTGTGATGAAAAATGCGTTGCCAGCTAGCTTAAAAGAAGCCGATTTAGTGTTTTGTTATGGCGCAAATTTGGGCTGGGATGCGAGTGAGGCATTAAAACCTATTGCAAATAAAGCCAAAACGTTTGATGATTTAACTATGTTAGTGAAAGAAATTTGCAAAGTGGCCAAGCCTGACGATCATATTTTGGTGATGAGTAATGGTGGATTTGGTGGTGTGCATCAAAAAATTCTTGATGCTTTATCAGGAAAAACTTAAGTTTGAGTGCAACCCTTAAACCAACAGAAATGGCAGGCTTGTCGGCGTTAGCTAATAAAGTAAGCGATATCAGCGCACTCACCATCGCGATTTGGATTTCTATACTGGTTCATGCAACAATTTTAACGATTAAATTTCAGCCAGAACTTAGGAAACTTGCAGACCGATTGCCTTCTCTGGATGTAGTTTTGGTAAACGCTAAAACCAAACAAGCGCCAGATAAAGCAGAATTGTTGGCGCAAGCTAATTTGGATCGCGGCGGCAATACCGAAGAAAGCCGTAAGTTGAAAACGGCTTTACCCGCACCTAAAGAAAAAACTGCGGAAGTTAAATTAAAACCAAATTCAGAAGCGCACAGTGCGGCTATATCGGCCAAACTAAAAGCGCAAGAAGCTCGCGAGCAAAAGCGTGTGGATGATCTGCAAAAACAGGCACATGAGCTACTTACACAATTAAATTCCAACAAAAAAATTGAATCGAACCCAACACAAAATGCAGCTGCAGCCGAGCCCGAGCAAGGCGAGCAAAAAGCCAAAGCAAAATCGCTGGATCGTGCCGAATTGATTGCAGCAAGCCTAGAAATGGATAGATTGCAGGCACAAATTGCAAAACAGCAAGATGAATATCAAAAACGCCCTAAGCGCAAGTTTATTGGCGCACGCACAAAAGAATATCGCTTTGCCATGTATGTAGAAGCTTGGCGGCAAAAAGTAGAACGCATTGGTAATATGAATTATCCAGAGGCAGCAAAAGCGCAAAAACTCTATGGACAGCTACGTATGACAGTGTCAATAAATGCCGATGGTAGTTTGGAAAATGTGGTGATTGATCAAAGGTCAAATCATGAAGTATTGAATGAAGCAGCTAAGCGCATAGTAGAATTGGCGGCACCTTATGCAGTTTTTCCGGAAGATATCAAGAAAGATACCGATATTTTAAGTATTACAAGAACTTGGACATTTACTCAGGAAGATGCGTTATCTACTGAATGAGTAACTATTACCAATACCACGTATTTTTTTGCTTGAACCAACGCCCGGATGGCGAGGTTTGCTGCCAAGATAAAGGCGCAGAAGCGGCGTTTGATCACATGAAAGCGCGTATAAAAAAATTAGGCTTAGGTGGAAAAGATAAAGTGCGCATTAATCGTGCAGGCTGTTTTGATAGATGTGCAGAAGGCCCAGTCTTGGTGGTGTATCCGCAAGCAATTTGGTACACGTATTTAGATACCGATGATTTAGACGAGATTATCGAAAGCCATTTAATCAATGGCAAAGTCGTGCAACGGTTAGTGGTTTAAGAAGTCGATAAAGCGCATTCAATAAGTGCTCTTATTTTTTCAGCGAGCAATTTTTTGTCATTCCCACTAAGCGCATGGCTATTGATTTCCCGCATAACTTCCCCCCAATGCGAATTGGGGAAATGCCTGTCATTTTCAAAGCGCGGAATCACATGCCAATGTACATGCGGCGTTTTATTGCCTAGGCTGGCTAAATTAATTTTATCCGGCCTGGCGACTTCTCGAAGGGCAATTTCTACAGCAAAAACGCATTTCATCATCCTAGCGCGTTGTGGCGGCAGCAAATCGGTCATTTCTTTAATATGCTCAATTAGCTCAACGCGACAATAGGCAGGATAATCAATATCGTTAAGTAAGATCACGCGGCAGAATTCATCTTGCCACAAAATTTCGTGCGCAGTAGGCAAGCAAAGTGCGCAGGAACTCATAGAATTTTAAGAAGCAGCTAGCATGCGGTCTAGCGTCAGTTTAGCCAACTCCGCTTCGTGCTTGGGCACTTTGATTTGGTTCACTACATTGCCATCAGCTAAGTTTTCTAAAGTCCAGGCTAAATGTTGCGGGTCGATGCGTGCCATGGTTGAGCATTCACAAACCACATGGCTCATAAATTGCACGTGTTTACCTTGCGGTTTCATTTGTTCGGCTAAGCGGTTCACCAAGTTGAGTTCTGTGCCTACCAGCCATTTGGTATTGGCTGGCGCCTCAGTTACGGTGCGTAAAATATATTCTGTTGAGCCAACAAAATCTGAGTTTAAACACACTTCAAACGGACATTCTGGATGTGAAATTACTTTGCCATCAGGATGTTGTTTTCTGAAATTTTCGATATTTTGTGAGCGGAACATTTGGTGTACCGCGCAATGACCTTTCCATAGCAAAATTTTAGCGTTTTTGATTTGCTCAACTGTTAAGCCACCCAATGGCTGGTCTGGATCCCACACTGGCATTTGCTCCAACGGAATGCCCATTTTATGTCCGCTCCAGCGACCTAAATTTTGGTCAGGGAAAAATAACACTTTTTCGCGCTGTTTAAAGCCCCATTCTATGATTTTCGTCGCATTGGTACTCGTACACACAATGCCGCCATGCCCGCCACAAAAAGCTTTCAGGTCTGCGGCCGAATTGATGTAAGTAATTGGTGTAATAGTTTCATCAAAATTCAACACTTTGTTCAGCTCGCGATAACTGCGCTCTACTTTGGCTAAATTTGCCATATCTGCCATGGAGCAGCCTGCAGCCAAGTCAGGCAGCACTACGGTTTGCTCAGGACGACTTAAAATGTCTGCGACCTCTGCCATAAAATGCACACCCAAAAACACGATATATTCGGCATCCAAATCTTCACTGTAACGAGAAAGTTTTAGCGAATCACCAGTAAAATCAGCATGCCTATAAACGCTTTCATGTTGATAATGATGCCCCAAAATGACCAAGCGTTTACCCAATTTATTACGTGCAGCAATAATGCGGCGCTGGCAATCGGCGTCATCCGTAGCCTGGAATTTTTCAAATTTAATCGTAGCAGTTTGCATAAATACTATTTTATAACGTTAATTGGTGCAATTCACCTAATCTTTTTAATGCATCTACATTTGTCCAAGAAAATACGCGCTGTGCTGCCTCGCGCCAATCCACCCACTCGTAGCGCACATGCTCGTTTGGGGCTAGTTTGATAGGTAGTTTTGATGGAAGTTCTAAACCAAATAAATGTTCTGTATTTTCAACTATGCCGGGCGCGTAGCGGTGGCGCCAATGCGGGTAAATTTCGTACACATTTGAAGCATGCCAATCTTGCAAATCATATTGAGTTGCATTCAGCCCAGTTTCTTCTAACACCTCACGAATCGCTGCTTGCAGCGGAGTTTCATCATTTTCTAAACTGCCGGTCACCGATTGCCAAAAACCTGTTTTGTCAGCACGCTCCATAATCAGCACTTGTAAATCTGGTGTGTGAATAAGTACCAGCGCTGAAATGGGCGTTTTATATTTTTTCATTAATTAAATTAAATGGTGCGGAGAAGGGAATCGAACCCCCGACCTTTTCATTACGAATGAACCGCTCTACCAACTGAGCTACACCGGCTAAACTTAATGGCTATGTGCATGTTAGGAAATTTTTTTAGGTGCGGAAGTTAAATTTTTAGGCAATTGAAACACCACACTTTCTACCACGCCATGCAGTTCCTGTACTTCATTTGCGCCAAGTCGCTGCAATTTACTAATCACTTCTTTCACTAAAATTTCAGGTGCGGAAGCGCCAGCAGACACGCCAATCTTATTTTTGCCAACTAACCATTCAGCTTTTAAATGGTTGGCGTTATCCACCATGTAAGCCTCCACACCTTGATTTTGCGCGACTTCGCGCAACCGGTTAGAGTTTGAACTATTTGGCGAGCCGACAATAATCACTAAATCACAATCTTTCGCCATGATTTTTACCGCATCTTGTCGGTTTTGTGTGGCGTAGCAAATATCATCGCTCTTAGGCGCACGGATATTGGGGAAGCGTTGATGCAGTGCATCAATCACCAACGCTGCATCGTCCATTGAAAGTGTAGTTTGCGTCACAAACGCAAGTTTTTCAGCATCTTTTACGTTTAATTTAGCAACATCTTCGGGTGTTTCCACCAAATACATACCTGGCCCACTTTGCCCCCCTTCAACCTGACCCATAGTCCCTTCTACTTCAGGGTGACCTTTGTGACCTATCATGATAATTTCCATGCCAGCTTGGCGCATTTTGGCAACTTCGATATGCACCTTGGTGACGAGCGGGCATGTTGCATCAAACGCAGTTAATCCGCGGCTTTCAGCCTCAGCCCGAATTGCTTTTGATACGCCGTGGGCACTAAAAATTACCGTGCTACCGGTGGGGATTTCATCCAGCTTATGTATAAACACGGCGCCTTTTGCGCGCAGTTCATCCACTACAAATTTATTGTGTACTACTTCGTTACGCACATAAATCGGCGGGCCAAATTTCTCTAAAGCTTGTTCTACAATGATGATGGCGCGATCAACTCCAGCGCAGAAGCCGCGCGGGTTAGCAAGTACGACACCCTGTTTTTCAGTCATGCTTGTTTGTTCAGACATATTTGAATCGTCATCTCGTTTATATTTAGGTATGCTTTATAGTTGCGTATAATGGCACAAATTTTAATTTAAAACGCTTATGAAAAATACCGCAACTTTATTAATTACTTGCCCGGATGCCAAAGGTATTGTGGCCGCGATTGCCGATTTTTTGTACCAGCATGATGCCAATATTTTACACGCAGACCAACACCAAGATGCAGAAAATAATTTGTTTTTAATGCGTGTGGAGTGGGATTTAGCCAACTTTAACTTGGATGAGGCCGCATTCAGCAAGGCTTTTGCACCTATCGCCAACAAATTTAATATGCATTGGCAATTAAAACTTTCGCAACACGAAACACGCGTAGCGATTATGGTTTCGCAATACGATCATTGCCTGGCGGATTTGTTGCACCGTCACAAAAGTGGTGAATTGGCTTGTGGAATTCCGCTGGTGATTAGTAACCATCGCGGTACCGAAGCTTTGGTGAAGTTTTACGGTATTGATTTTCACCATCTTGAAGTGACTAAAGACAGCAAGCCACAGGCTGAGGCCGCGCAATTTAAATTGTTTAATGATTACAACATTGATTTAATCGTGCTGGCACGCTACATGCAGATATTATCACCAGATTTTGTGGCGCGTTATCCACAACGTATTATTAATATTCACCACTCGTTCTTGCCCGCCTTTATTGGCGCAAAACCTTATCATCGCGCTTTTGAGCGTGGCGTAAAGCTTATCGGGGCCACTAGCCATTACGTGACCGAAGTGCTAGACGAAGGACCAATTATTGAGCAAGATATTGACAGAATTTCGCACCGCGACCAAGTGGAAGATTTGATTCAAAAAGGCCGTGATTTGGAGCGAGTAGTGCTATCTAAAGCAGTGCGTTGGCATATTGAAAATCGTATTTTGCTTTACGCCAATAAAACGGTAATTTTTGATTAATTAGAAATTTTTAGCAAAAAAAAGCGAAGTGGAAACTTCGCTTTTTTTATGAATTGAGACAACTATTCAGTAGGTGCTGCGTCCAAAGCCGGAATTTCCGAATCATCATACGCAGCAATTTCTGGCAAACCGCCGTTATCGCTAGCACCAGAACTGGCAGATGCACCTCCAGTTGATGCGCAGCCTGCAATAAATAACATCATTAAAGCCAATAGAGCAATTACAAGTTTATTCATTTTATTTCTCTCCAAGATAATCTATTTATAATTAAACTCTATTATTCTGCAGCGGGCGCATCAATTGGTGGTGGCGCTGGGTCATCTACTGGAGCGATTTCAGGAAGGGTATCATCTGCAAATGCAATTGGCACAGCATTAAAGGCGAGCACGGCAATAACTACGAACAAAAGTTTTTTCATATACTTCTCCCTAGACGTTTATAATTGTAAGAGTAGTTCTCTTGACGATAATCTACGCTTAAGTACAAAATTCTGCAACAGTTTTTGTGGGTTTTTGGCGTTATGGAAGCTTGGATTCTAAAGAAAATAAATCAGCAATATTTTCACGTTTTCTAATGATATAGTTTTGATCGCTATCCACCATAATTTCGGCCGCCCTAGGGCGCGTATTGTAGTTGCTGGCCATGCTCATGCCATAAGCGCCAACGGATTTTATGGCGAGCAAATCACCTTCTTGTATGTTTAATTTTCTATCATGACCTAAAAAGTCGCCGCTTTCACATATCGGCCCAACAATTTCATAAGTATTGGTTTCGCCAACATGAGGTTTCACGGCCACAATATCATGATAAGCATCATACAAAGCAGGGCGCATCAGGTCGTTCATGGCTGCATCTACAATGGCAAAGTTTTTGGTTTCAGTGTGTTTGATATATTCAACTTTTGTCAGTAATACGCCCGCATTGCCTACCAATGCTCGGCCTGGCTCGAATAGAAGTTTTACATTTTTCTTAGGTAATTTACTCTTGGCTAATTTGGCCAAAATGGCTTTTGCGTAGCGCTCAAATTCTGGCGGTGTTTCGTCAGAGTATGTAATGCCAATGCCGCCACCCACGTCTATGTGTGAAATGTGAATACCCTTAGCTTCAAGCATATCTACCAAGTCTAGCAAGCGGTCTAGCGCATCAATGAAGGGCGCTAGCTCGGTAATTTGTGATCCGATGTGGCAATCGATGCCATGCACAGCAATATTGGGCATAGCAGCAGCTTGCGTGTAAACATTGATGGCATGTTCGAACGCAACGCCAAATTTATTGCTTTTTAAACCTGTAGAAATATACGGGTGCGTTTTTGCGTCTACGTCTGGGTTAACGCGTAAAGACACAGGGGCGATTTTACCCATACTTTTTGCCACTTCGTTCAGGCGTTTTAATTCGCTGGCAGATTCCACATTAAAGCAAAAAATGTTGGCGTTTAAAGCAGCATACATTTCATCTGCAGTTTTGCCTACACCAGAAAACACGATTTTTTGTGGATCGCCCCCGGCAGCCAGCACACGTGCCAATTCGCCACCTGACACAATATCAAAGCCTGCTCCCAATTTGGCAAACAGATTCAGAATTGCAATATTTGGGTTAGCCTTTACCGCAAAGCAAATTAGATGATTTGTATTGACCAAACCGGCCTGAAAGCTTTTAAATGCAAGGGTTAGCGCAGCTTTTGAATATACATAACAAGGCGTGCCAAATTCTTTTGCAATTTGGTTAAGCGCAATATTTTCGGCATGCAACTCGCCATTTTTCAAAGTAAATCCTGCAGTCAGGTTAAACGCGTTCACAATAAATTTTTCTTAATATGTTTTTGAAGGTGGTGACACTTCGGGGGCGGCTTGAGATTTTGCTTTAGGCGTTTCGTGCGAGGTATCTTTTTGCGGGTAGCGTTGCTCTGGAATATACAATGGCCCTTTGGTTCCGCAACCTGATAAAACAGCATAAGTAAAGCAGAGCAAAATGCTCATATTTATTTTAGAATTTAACTTAGGCATTGCTTCCTCGCTATATGCTAAACAATCAAAATATATTTTATCATTAATGTGCCGTGAGAATGTGCTGCGAGGGCAGAATTGAAGTCTATCTAACCGCTTATTCTGCAAAACTGTCCGAATATCGGATACTAGTGGACATCGCCTATATGGCTTTGGCATGATTCAATCAACAGAAAAGGGCATACAAAATGAACACAGTAAAAGTTGGACAAAAAGGCTTTACATTAATTGAGCTGATGCTCACCGTTGTGGTTATAGGCATTTTAGCGGCAATTGCGATACCACAGTATGGAGATTACGTAACACGTGCGAAGTTGCAAGAAGGCACCTCCAACTTAGCAAATGGTCGTGTAGGGATGGAACGGTTTTTTCAAGATAACCGTACTTATGTGGGTGGCCCATGTCCTGCTACAACAGCAAATTTCACCTATGCTTGTAGTGGACTTTCTACGACTAATTACTTAATTACTGCAACCGGAACAGGTAGCATTTTCGATTTTAGTTATACCATTGATCAAGCCAACAATAAAGCCACTACGGCTGCTAGGGCAGGTTGGGGCAGCACAGCTAACCCTTGTTGGCAAGTTAGAAAAGGTGGGTCATGCTAGTTTTAAAACATAAATCTGCAGGATTTACGCTGATTGAATTGATGATGGTTGTTGTGCTATTAGGTATTGTGGCATCGGTGGGATTCCCTTATTTTCGGACAATGCTGATAAATTCACAGATTCGCAATGCAACTGAATCTGTTGTGAATGGACTGCAAAAAGCACGTGCAGAAGCAGTTGCACGTAACACAAACGTTTCTTTTACTTTAGGGGCAGGCTCTTCTTGGACAGTCAGTGTGGTTAACCCCGCATCGACAATCGAATCTAGAAACAGTAGCGAAGGTTCTGCCATCGTAACTCTTAATGCTGTAGCGTCAGATGCAACAGCAGCTACAACCGTCACTTTTAATAACTGGGGTGGAGTGGTAGCCAATGCGGTTGCTCCCCTGCTCCCGGTGGCAAAAATTGACCTTACTGCAGTTGGCGGTGATAGACCTTTGCGGGTTACGATTAATCCAACAGGTGGTGCCACCAGAATGTGTGACCCTAGCTTGTTTTTGGCTTCAAACCCACGTGGATGTTAAGCGAGAGAAAATGATGCATACACAAAAATTATATTCTGCTTACTGTAAGAATTTTTCTAAGCAACAAGGCGCAGTATTGCTAGAGGCACTTATTGCAATCTTGATATTTTCTATGGGTATTCTTGCTCTAGTGGGCTTACAGGCCGCCATGCTACAGAATACGACCGATTCAAAATTTCGAGCAGACGCCAGTTATATAGCTCAACAGAGAATAGGTACAATATGGGCTGACCCTGCCAATGCTGCTACCTACGTTACATCAAATTCTTCTCTTTCGCCGGCCTTACCTGGTGGTTTGCTTACCATCACGCAACCGGTACCAGGTCAGTTTCAAGTAGCTGTAGGCTGGACAGCGCCAGGCGAGACGGCACTCACGGTTGCAACTTCGCCATGTGCTATGGCAGTTGCACATTGCTTCACTACCATTGCCAGTATCGCCGGAGGTTAGAATAAATGAATTTTAATTTTAAACGCTATTTTTCTCATCAAGCTGGCTTCACTTTGATTGAGATCATGGTTGGTCTGGTAATTGGTATGCTGGTTGCAATGGTTATCGTGCAGGTACTGTCGATTTTTGAAGGTCAAAAACGTGCGACTACAGGCACCGCCGATGCGCAAACTAACGGTACCATTGCTTTATACAACATCGGGCGTGAATTACAAATTGCAGGTTATCCACTCATGCCTTCTGGCACGGCGGGAACCCCTGATTCACCGCTTGAGTGCACAACGGTTACCTATGGTGCCACAGGTATAACCAGTATTTCTCCAGTCAGCATTACTGATGGCGTTGCTGGAGCTAATCCCGCAAGTGACACAATTACTTTACGTTACGGCAATTCGCAATCGGGAGGCGTTCCAACCACCATAGGCGCTTTAGTGGGTAATGCGGCGACAGTGAGTAGCAATTTTGGTTGCGCGTTGGGGGATATTACGCTAGTAAATAGTGGCATCACTTGCGCCTTGTCAAGTGCAACCGCGGTGACAGGGACTGCGGCACCAATGTCCGTTACATTGCAAAATACTACAGGCGCTACGATAGGTGGCAATCTTGCATGCTTGGGACAATGGCTTGAAGTGACTTACGCTGTAAATGCAGCTACAGGTAATTTAGAGCGTACCGTGCTAACAGGAGGTGCTACCACTACTGCCCCTGTAGTAGCTGGCGTGGTTAATCTACAAGCGCAATATGGTATCTCTGCCTCCCCCAGCTCTAATCAAATAGTGCGATGGGTAGAACCTACCGGTGCTTGGGCAGCGCCTATAACCGTAGTGGCTAATCGCAATCTTATCAAAGCCATTCGCGTTGCGGTTATTACTCGCAACACAAAAATTGAACCTTCTGCTGTCACTACAGCTTGCAGTTCAACATCTACTGTCTCTCCCACCGGCTTGTGTGCATGGCAAGGCGTTCCTGTGGGTGGAGCAATTACCACAGCCTCACCCGCGCCAGTTATAGATTTAAGTCCTGGCAATGCAAACTGGGGACGCTACCATTATCGGGTGTTTGAGACTATTTTGCCATTGCGCAATATGATCTGGTCTAAGGATACGCTATGACATCACACCACCATTTTGAATCTAATTTCAAAGCCACATTTTCTAGCATGCGTATGAAGCAGCAGCAAGGTTTAGTACTGTTTCTTGCCCTTATCGCTTTGGTTGTGATGTCGCTTGCAGCGGTAGCATTAATACGTTCGGTTGATACCAATAACTTGATTGCAGGCAATATATCATTTAAGCAAGCTGCAACTACCTCGGCCGATGCCGGGGTTGAAGCTGCTATTACTATGCTGATAGCAATGCGCGATAACCCTGCAAACGCTGGGCTGAATGTGTTGTTGGATGCTACCCACACCTTCAACATTACCCCAGCAACGCACAACGGCTACTATTCTAGTGCAAATACACTCAACCTTAGCTCATCCGCAACTTGGGATGATGTTAACAATGTTTTGTTGCCAACGCCGGACGCTAGTGGCAATACTATTCGGTATATTGTAGAGCGCATGTGTCGTACCCCTAATGTGGCCATTAAAGATGCAGACTGCTTATTTAGCAATGCACTACTAGACACAAACGGACAACAAGTCAAGCTACCTCAAAATATCTGTGATGGACCTGGTTGCCCTGTCGCCGGCCAAACCCCGCAAATTCGCGTTACGGCTAGGGTCACCGGGCCAAAAAATTCAATTAGCTACGTACAAGCATTTGTCTATTAGGAGACATCCATGAAACGCCATCTTACTCTTGCAATTTATTCCCTCTTTCTGGGGTTAGCTAGCCTTGTTGCTCCGCTATCTGCTGAAGCCGCTACGGTTTCTTTGGCAACGTCACCGTTGGCAACGTCTACTACGACGGTGGTAAAGCCTAATGTGCTATTGGTGCTGGACGATTCAGGCAGCATGGCTTGGGATCATATGCCGGACGACACTACTGATGCCGGTAGTTCGGTAACTTGGCAATACGGGTATTACGGTTTGCGTAGTAGCCAATGTAACGAAATATATTATGACCCCAATATCTCCTATACGCCGCCTGTAGATGCAGCCAAAGTAAGTTATGCTAATGCATCTTTTACCGGCGCTTGGGTGGACGGATTTAGCACTGGCGCAGGTACGGTTAATCTTAATACCGGTTTCAAGGCTTCTCAAAGTTTGAGTGGGGACTCAACCGGACAATCTGCCTATTATTATCAGTATACCGGCACGCAGACTAGCCAATTACAAAAGAACTACAACTCTACTACCAACACTTTTTACACGGAGTGCAGCGTTGGGAGAGGCTCTACTACACCACCTGGCGGTACGACGGTGTTTACCAAACGTAGGTTTGCAACCACAGAAACTACCACCATTGTAGTTAGTGGAACTGGTGGAGCGACTATTTCAGCTTCTGTACCCGGCATAACAGTGAATGGTGTACAGATCATGAATGCCGCTTCTGCCACAGCCAACAATATTAGTAGTAGCACTATGGCGACCAACATCGCAGCAAAAATCACTTTGAATAGCTTCAGTGCTACTGCTTCTAGCGGTACGATTACCATTACGGGCCCAACTTCGGCTGCCAATTACACTCCCGTTATCGGCGCCATGACTGGCAATGTGGGTTCGATAACATTGACCACCGATGTGTTTCCAGATACCACTGCCGCCAATCTGACCAATTTTGCTAACTGGTATAGTTATTACCGTACCCGCATATTGATGATGAAAACTGCAGCCGGGCAGGCAATAAGTGCTCTAGATCAAACTTATCGTGTAGGTTTGTTGAGACTAAGTAGTTCAAATTCGCCCGCAGTGCCATTGGACACATTTACCGGCACGCAACGAACCAATTGGTATAGCACATTTTATGGTGTCAGCCCGGGCGGTAGTACCCCACTACGTGTCGCATTATCTGATGCCGGGCTTTATTTTGCCGGTCAACTCAGTGGTGTAACTGACCCCATGCAGTACTCTTGCCAACAAAATTTTAGCATTATGTCTACCGATGGCTACTGGAACGGCAGTAGCACTGGCTATGGCCTAGATGGCAGTACTGCGGTGGGCAATCAGGATGGGGTAGAGATTAGGCCCTATAATGATGGCGCTACGGCTGTTACTCAGTATACAAATACTTACACACGAGATTCTTATTCTAAATCTACAAGTGGTTGTAGCAGTGGCAAAAAGCTTAAAACCCAACCACAGATAGGCACTTGTACGGTAACAGTTTCAGGCGCTAGTTGTACTCCTGGTAGTTGGAGTAACAATGGCGCTGCGACAATTTCCGGGTCTTGTAACAATACAGCGGCACCAAGTCCTAGCACACCGGTGTTACAAAGTACATCTTCGGCAACTATTCCCAGTGGCGGCACCCCCGACACTTTGGCAGACGTTGCCATGTATTATTACAAAACAGACTTGCGTACTGTTGCATTAGGTAATTGTACCGGTGCTCCTGTTTCGCCTGCAACCACCGGCAACATATTATGCTCAACACCTGCTGTTGCTGGTGATCCCGACCCCTATAACAATGTGTTTAAGAGCAGCACAGATACCAATCAGCAGCAACATATGACAACCTTTACCTTAGGGTTGGGCGCCAGCGGCTGGATGAATTATTCGTCTGGCTACGCGAAAAGTGGCACCAATGCGGATTACGATGCAGTCCGGCTTGGGCTCACTGCAAGTTCTACAGTTTGCACTTGGCAATCTGCTGGCACTGCTTGTAACTGGCCAACACCAGGCGTAGATTCGGGTGGTAATGGCTTTATCGCCAATATTGACGATTTGTGGCATGCCGCAGTGAATGGGCGTGGCGCTTATTTTAGCGCCACCAATCCGGATACTTTAACTACGGGTCTGCAAAATGCCCTGGCAGGGATTAAAGCCAAACAAGGCGCGGCAGCGGCGGCAGCTACCAGTACGTTAAACCCGGTAGCTGGCGATAACTTTGCCTACGTGGCAAGCTACACCACAGTTCTGTGGACAGGTAACTTAGAGGCGCGCGGCATTAACACAGATGACGGCACAGTTAACGAAAATGCGACATGGTGTGTGGAAGATATTCCTGATCCTGGTACATGTACAAATGGTACGATTGTCGCTCAAACTTCTGGCGACACTACTATTTATAATTGTGAAACACCGAGTGCTGGTACTTGTACGGATTTCTCTGGCGACTTAACTTCTGGCCCAAATGTATGTAAAACGCCTGTAGCGACGGCATGTACCGGGACTATGGATGCTAAAGTGGCAGCTTCAACTGATACACGTACCATTAAAACTGCTAACAGTGCCGGTACAGCACTCATCAACTTTGATGCTTCGTATGCGACAGCTAATCCAAGTTACTTTAATGCTGCAACATTGGCTGGCCTTACTCAGTGGTCATCATTAGATAGCGGGCAACAAAGTAGAACCGTAGGTGCTAACTTGCTCAATTATCTGCGTGGACAATCCGGCTTTGAAAATCGTACCTCTAATGTAACGGTCGTAGGCGCTACAATTGTAGATAATGAGTTATTCCGCGCCCGTAACGCAGTATTGGGCGATGCCTTGGAATCTCAACCAGCCTTTATTGCCAACCCAGTATTTAGTTACCCTTACCCTGGTTACTCAACATATAAAACTGCGCAAGCTAGTAGGGCTGGCACAGTGTATATGGGCACTAACGATGGTATGATGCACGCGTTTGCAGCAGATACAGGTATAGAGCGCTGGGCTTATGTGCCTAGTATGGTAATACCGAATATGTGGAAGTTGGCAGATTTTAATTACGGGTCTATACATAGCAATTTTGTAAATGGTAGCCCGATTACGTCGGATGTATGTACTGCCAATTGCAGTTGCGATACCGCATGCGTTACTGCTGGGGGTACTGCGCCCACTTGGAAAACAATTCTGGTGGCTGGATTGAACGGTGGTGGCCGCGGCTATTACGCCTTAGACATCACTGTTCCTACTACACCAACGTTATTATGGGAGTTCACAACAACCGCAGGTATAGGTAAAACGCAAGATGACGACCTTGGCTTTAGCTTTGGCGCACCAATAATTACCAAAAAAGCCGATGGTACTTGGGTGGTGATGGTCACTTCTGGTTACAACAATGTAAGCCCTGGTAGCGGGAAAGGTTATTTGTATGTCTTGAACGCTGGTACAGGTGCAATCATTAGTAAAATTTACACTGGTGTGGGAACTACCGCTACACCTAGTGGCCTAGCTAAAATTGCAGGCTGGAATAATGAACCTCCGGGTAATGCAGTAAGTTATGTTTATGGGGGCGATTTGTTAGGCAATGTTTGGCGTTTTGATCCTAACGACACCACTACGAGTGCTACTATTGGTACAGGTGCTGTAATGAAGTTTGCGACATTGTTCTCAGATGTTGCAGGTGCTAGCCCGCAGCCAATTATGACTACCCCAGTACTTGGTAAGATTGCTGGAAGTCGCGTCATTTTCATAGGTACTGGGAAATATCTAGAGGTAGGAGACCTTACCACGACCCAAACGCAAACTGAATATGCAATCAGAGATGACAATACTGGAGCTACTTTTGTTAATCCACGTAGTCAAACCACGCTTATGGTGAATCAGACTCTGACAACTAACAGTACTAACGGTACACGCTCCGTTGCAACTACAGCGCCAGTGAACTTTTTTACGCAGAGAGGCTGGTTTGTAGATTTCCCAGAGAGTGGCGAGCGAGTAAACATTGATAGCCAATTGGTGCAGGGCGTGCTGATTGCACCTACCATAGTACCTTCGAATACTGCTTGTTCACCTGGTGGACATGGTTGGCTTAACTTCCTTGACTATAAAACCGGGGGTGCTGTTACTGCAAGCGGACTAGTTTCTACGAAGTATGATTCAACCATTGTTGGGGTGAATATTTTATATATTGACGGCAATCCTGTGGTAGAAACTGTAACATCTACGGATCCAACTCCTCATATAGATCCTGATGTGGATTTCCCACCATCAGCAGGCAACTTTACGGGCAAACGAACCTTATGGCGTGAGCTGATTCAATAGTAAGTTTGAGGTAAAAAAGAGCGGCCAAGCCGCTCTTTTTTTATGCGTTTTGTTGTAAAAGTTTAGCCGTTATTAAACCATTGATTAACCCAAAAATTAGGGCAGCCAATGCAAAAATCGGGATTAAATAAATAACCCCAGTATGTGGAATAAGCCACAGTCGAACAATTATTAACTGTCCGGCAATATGCGCAAAAGCCGTGCAAATACTAAGCGTAATGGCGCTAAAGTATTTTTTTGGCAGATGTCGTGCAAAAAACAAAGCAGCCAAACTAAATACCGCGCCGCTTAAACTTAACACAAATGTAGGCGATAGAAACTGCCCAAGCAACAAGCTGCTGGCGAATACGCGTAATATGCTTACCCAAGCCGCCGTCATAAAGCCATATTCATACAGCACGAACAAAGTCACTATGTTGGCGATGCCAGGTTTTACGCCTGGCAATGGCGATGGAACAACTGCTTCTAAAATGTGCAAACCAATCGCCAATGCGGTGAGTTTGGCGACGTGAAGATCTTCAATCGTAGTTTGAATATTAATAATTGAGCGAGTCATAGTTGCTTTTCACACCTATTAATTGCAAGCTGATTTGATTTGGTAAGCAAATAGCCACCTGCCCTGCGCGGCTTAACCAGCCTTGATGTACGCAATATTGGTTATGGCAGGGGGATTGCTTGAAGCGTACTTTGCCTTGGTTGATGACGATAATCGATTCTCCAATTGGGCCTTTTATATGCAGCTCCCGGGTTTGATTTAAATCGTAAGTGCCGATAATTTGATTACCTTGTCTAATTT
>JADGRO010000037.1 GCA_017880905.1 Methylotenera sp. | reverse complement strand
TGCCAAGCAAATGCATGGCGGACGCGCGTTAGCAGTTATCAAAGCTAATGCCTACGGTCACGGCGCGGTAGAATGCGCTCAAGCAATAGAAAACGAAGCGGATGGCTTTGCGGTTGCGTGCTTGGAAGAAGCGTTACAACTGCGCGAAGCAGGCATAAAAAATCCTATTTTATTGTTAGAAGGTATTTTTGAAGCTGCCGAGCTGCCCGAAATTGTTGCGAATGACTTATGGATTGTCGTGCATGCACAATGGCAGGTGGAAATATTGCTTGCTGCTAAGTTGGCTAAACCATTACATGTTTGGCTTAAAATGGATAGCGGTATGCATCGTGTGGGCTTGTCACCCATTGAATATTCAAAAGCCTATGCACAACTCAATCAGCACAAAAATGTGGCGAAAATCGTGCTTATGAGTCATTTTGCTAATGCGGATAATCTAATATCTTCGCATACCAAAGAGCAAATTGCGCTTTTCCAAAATGTTGTGCAAAATTTAGGCGTTGAAGAAATTAGTCTTGCTAATTCAGCCGCGATTCTTGGTTGGCCGCAAGCCCGCGCTAACTGGTCACGTCCGGGTATTATGCTGTATGGTGCAAATCCATTGTACACAGATAGTGTCTTACGGCCAGTTATGCAACTTACCTCTCAAGTTATCTCGATTCGTAAAATTGCTAAAGGCGAATCTATTGGCTACGGCAGCATATTCACTGCTGATAAAGAAACCACTGTAGGTGTGGTTGCTTGCGGCTATGCGGATGGCTATCCAAGGTCTGCAACCGGCGCGGCTCTTAGTGCACCCGTGGCAGTAGACGGCATGATGACTAAAATTATAGGCCGCGTTTCAATGGATATGTTGTTTGTGGATTTAACTGATATTGCTATTGCTAAAATAGGCAGCACTGTTGAATTATGGGGCGACCAAGTGGCCGCGAACAATGTCGCAAAAACTGCTGGGACGATTGCCTATGAATTGTTTTGCAACGTTAAACGCGTACAATTTAAATACTCAGATAATTAATTAAAAAGGTTTTTCAAATGAAAGTCATCCAAACTCCCAACGCACCTGCCGCTATCGGCCCTTATTCACAAGCGATTGCTGTGGGTGATTTTCTGTTCACCTCAGGGCAAATTCCGCTGCGTGCAGATGGCACGCTGAATGATGGCGATATTACCGTGCAAACCACACAAGTATTGGCGAACTTAAAAGCCGTGATTGAAGCCGCAGGCGCGAGTTTAAATAAAGTAGTTAAAACCACCGTTTTTTTGAAAAACTTAGATGATTTTGTTGCCATGAATAAAGTGTATGGCGATACCTTTGGCAGCCACACGCCAGCACGTTCTACCGTGCAAGTCGCTAAATTGCCGCGTGAGGTATTGGTGGAAATTGAAGCCATTGCTTCGCTGGCTTGAGCTTTAAGAAAAGATCACTATGGAAAAGAACCGGCTGGAAGCCTTTAGTGACGGTGTAATCGCCATCATCATTACCATTATGGTGCTGGAGTTGAAAGTGCCGCATGGCAGTGATTTTGCCGCACTCCAACCATTACTTCCCGTGTTTCTGAGTTACGTGCTGAGTTTTGTATATGTGGGTATTTACTGGAACAATCATCATCACATGTTGCAGACAGTCAAGCATGTAACAGGCGGCATATTGTGGGCGAATTTACACTTGCTGTTTTGGTTGTCATTGTTTCCTTTTGTCACCGGTTGGATGGGCGAGAATCACTTTGCAGCGATGCCACTAGCGTTGTATGGTTTTGTATTATTGATGGCTGCCATTGCTTATTTAGTACTGCAAAATGCGATTATTGCAAGTCAAGGTGAAAACTCTTTGCTGGCCAAAGCGGTTGGGCGTGATTGCAAGAGTAAATTATCGTCATTGCTTTATTTAACGGCTATTGTAGCGGCGTTCTTTTCGCCAATACTCTCAGGCCTGATTTATGCCTCGGTCGCCTTGATGTGGTTAATTCCAGATAGCCGCATTGAACGTGTTATTGGAAATTGAGGTGATTTTTTAGTTGGCTTGATTGTAAAGCAGTTATGTTAAGAACTGCTTTGTTTTACCTTTATTGGTATTACTCTTCTAAGTATAGCTTCAAGTTTTCTTTTATTTCTATTGCTAAGCTCAACAGGGGAGAACATTACACAGAAAAATATAAAATCTTCAAACTCTACAAACCCAGTGTATTCAGGTACTGGGTAGCTTTTATCAATAAAACAGCGAATTATTGTTTTGCCACTTTCTCTTTGTGGCCCATCTTCATAGTTTATTTTGGCGCTTGGAAAATCAGCGCGAAGATAAGCTTCTTGATGCGTTATAAGCTCCTGAATATATGTAACTTCTGCACTTTTCGCCAAAAAATTTACGTACATCCATTCGTTTGATTGTTGAGCTTTATCTAAATCGTAACCTCTCTGGTATAGGGTGGCAACTGCACCTTCTCGGCGAGTACCATCAATTATCCAGCCAAATGGCGCTGGTAAGCATACTTCGTTATTATCAGAATAAGGCAATGCTCCAAATGCCTGAAAACTTTTTAAGTCTGAGAAATTTAATACAACACGCGACTATGCTGATCCATGCCTTGCAGCGAGGATATCGGCCGCCCCTCAAAGCGAAACTCGCTGTCGTAATCGTCTTCAATAATCCACGCATTGCTGCTTTGCGCAAAATCCAATAACAAACGCCGTCGGCCATAACTCATCACCATGCCTTTGGGGTATTGATGCGAGGGTGTGGTGTAAATGAGGCGCGGTTTGACGTGAAAATCTGCCTGACTAGGTGCCATGCCTTCGCTATCAACCGAAATCGAGTGTAACTGTAAACCATTTACTTCTAACACGCGCCTTGCCGCCCAATAGCAAATTTTCTACCCACGCTCGGTCGTTGTGATCGGTGAGTAAACGTGTGCATAAGTCAATTGATTGCTGGGTGCCAGAGGTAATAAGTACTTGATCGACCGTAAGATTTACCGCGCGTGAGACGCGCAAATAATCAGCAATGGCTAGCCTTAAAGGCAAATAGCCACCATCGTGGCTGGAATCAAGTAGCGCAGGGTTTAGCGCTCGCCATTGGCGATTAAGTAAGCGCCGCCATAGCGCGATGGGAAAGCGCAAATAATCGTCTTCGCCTGGCGTAAATGGTTGCACTTCATGGCTGCTAGGCGAGATAGAGGCGGCCAGCCCTCGCTTTGAAAGCCCAATATTGCCATCGATTTTGGGAAGGTTAACAGCGCGCGGATTTTTTGAGAATTCATCCAATTGCTTATAGACAACATAAGTGCCGCTACCGGTTTGAGCGGCGACATAGCCTTCATCTAGCAACTGGTCAAAAGCCGCCAGAATGGTGTTGCGTGACACGTTTAAATCTGTTGCCAAGCTGCGTATAGAAGGTAAGCGGCTGCCAGAAGGTAACACTTGCTCGGAAATGGCGCGACGAATGGCCTCGTACAAACGCCTATGGTTGGGCATACGCGCAGGAAACTTACTTTGGCTTAGCTGCGTGAGTAGCCATTCTGAGAGCACTAATTGTTTCATCGCGGAGTGCTATTGCTTAAAAGTGTTCTATCTAATTAACCTAAATGGCTCTTGTAGCATTACCAATCAAAGAGATAGTATACTTGTAACTGAATTGTTGCAATCCATGAAAATGGTGCTATATCAGCTGATGAGTGCCTGTAAATAGGGCTGTTCGACGACACATAATGAAAACAAACAGACAGAAACCTGCGAACAGAAAGCCGGTGGTGCTGATTCCCGCAGACGTTAAGCAGATTGGCGAACATCCATTTCATGCGGTGGGGCAAAAATATATCATGGCTGTGGTTGAGGCAGCTGATGCGCTGCCATTGCTTGTACCGGCGATTAGTAGTCATATTGAGTTGGAGGAATTGCTGGCAATCGCAGATGGGGTTCTGCTGACAGGTTCGGTTTCTAATCTGCACCCATCACATTTTGGCCAACAGGTACACGATAATTCGTTGCCGCTAGACCCAGCACGCGATGCGCTTACGCTCAAATTAATTCGCGCAACCATCGCGGCGGGTATTCCGCTATTGGCCATTTGTCGCGGCTTTCAAGAGTTGAATGTAGCGTTTGGGGGGAGCTTACATCAAGCGGTGCAAGAAGTGGCCGGATTGAATGATCACCGCGAAGCAAAAGACTTAACATTAGATGCACAATACGCGGTGGCGCACGCAGTTAAGCTAAATGAAGGCGGACAATTAGCTAAAATTATAGGCACAGATCAAATAATGGTGAATTCCATTCACGGCCAAGGCATAGATAAATTGGGGGCTGGGCTGACCGTTGAAGCGCATGCGCTGGATGGCTTGGTAGAAGCGCTAAGCGTGAAGGCTGCTCAAACTTTTGCCTTAGGCGTACAATGGCACCCAGAATGGAAAGTGATGGAAAACCCTCGTTATTTGGCGATTTTTGAAGCCTTTGGTGCTGCCTGCAAACTGAGAATGCAAGGCTAGGTAATATATAGCAATCAAACAAATAATATAGAAGTTAAGTGCTGGAGAAAAAATGTCTGACCCAAAAAATTTCGATCTTGCCGATATGGATCGTTGGCTGACCGATAATAACGTCACAGAAATTGAGTGCCTGGTGCCTGATTTAACTGGCGTTGCGCGCGGCAAAATATTGCCACGTGAAAAGTTTTCGACCGAGCGAGCCATGCGTTTGCCTGAAGCTGTGTTGGGCGTAACGGTAACCGGCGAGTCTCCAGAAGGTCACGAAGGCTACGACAATGTGATGGGCTTTACTGATAAAGACATGGTGTTATTGCCCGACCCGACGACCTTGAGATTAGTACCTTGGGCGGTTGACCCAACCGCACAAGTGATTATGGATTGCGTGAATCATGACGGTAGCCTCATTGATTTTGCGCCGCGCAATGTGTTACGGCGCGTGACCAATCTTTACAAAGATTTGGGCTGGGCGCCAATTGTAGCGCCAGAGCTAGAGTTTTATTTATTGGCGCGTAATACCGACCCAGATTTGCCTCTTACCCCGCCAATTGGCCGCAGTGGCCGTAAAGAGACCAGTCGTCAGTTATATAGTATCGATGCGGTGAATGAGTTCGACCCGTTATTTGAAGATATTTACGATTATTGCGAAATCATGGGACTAGAGCTGGATACGCTGATTCATGAATTTGGTGCCGGTCAAATGGAAGTTAACTTCTTGCATGATGAACCCATGCTGCTGGCAGACAAATCATTTTTCTTTAAGCGAGTATTGCGGGAAGCGGCGTTACGGCATGATATGTACGCCACATTTATGGCGAAACCGATGGAGCATGAACCTGGTTCGGCCATGCACATTCACCAAAGCGTGATTGATGCCAAAACTGGCAAGAACATATTCAGTAAAGCTAATGGCGAAGCAGCGCCACTGTTTTTTCATTATATCGCTGGGTTACAAAAATATCTGCCAGCATGCATGTCTTTACTGGCACCTTATGTAAACTCATACCGTCGCATAGTGCGCGATGGCGCGGCGCCTATTAACATTGAATGGGGTTATGACAATCGTACTGTAGGAATTCGTGTACCGATATCTGACCCTGATGCGCGTCGTATCGAAAACCGTGTGGTGGGCGCAGACGCTAACCCTTATTTAGCCATGGCGGCAACACTGGCCTGCGGCTATCTAGGCATCATAGAAAAGCTCAATCCAACGGAAGTAACGACAGGAAGTGCTTATGCACATGATTACCAGTTACCTCGCGGTCTTTCGGAGGCGTTGCATGAGCTTGAGGAGGCAAAAGCGCTGCAAGAAGTGCTAGGTAAAAATTT
>JADGRO010000036.1 GCA_017880905.1 Methylotenera sp. | reverse complement strand
TTTTATACCAATTTTTAAGTGTCGCTATCATGTATGCACCTATTCAATAAGTCCTAAGCCGTAGTACTTTTTGCTTTGTTCTAATAAAGTTTTGACAACATTTGCTAATTCCTGTGTTTGTACCGGTTTGGTTAAGCAGGCAGAAGCGCCAGCAGCAATTAATTCTTGTTGCGTGGCCTTATCTTTCAATACAGTTACGACAACAATGGTATGGGTTAGCACATTGTCAGCATTTTTGAGTGCTTGTACAAATTGCATACCATCCATTTTATGCATACGAAAATCGGTAATAATTAAATCCACTTGCTTATTTTCCATCCAAGCCAATGCTTCCACAGGGTCGGTCATCGTAACAATTTTAAGATTCATTTTGAGCGATTTTAAAATAGCAGCGTGTATATCCAACACAGTTGGCTGATCGTCAATCAGCAAGACAGTCTGCCTAAATTTTGGCGCGCTCCTTATGTTGCTAATCGTTGTCATCATGTTAGTGGATAGCTGTAGCATGTTCGGAGTAAATTTTTTCTAGCAAATTGCGCATGGACAGCATGGCAGAAACTAATTCAGGGTCAAAATGCTTACCACTTTCTTCTCGCACATACTCAAGGGCTTTATCAATGCTCCAAGCTTCTTTGTAGGGACGAACGCTAGTAAGCGCATCAAATACGTCTGCAATTGCCACTATGCGCGCTGAAAGCGGAATATCATTGCCTTTAAGGGAATACGGATAGCCGGTTCCATCAAAGCGTTCGTGGTGTGCTAATGCAATTTCGCTGCCTCTTTGCAGATATTTTGAAGGACTATCCTGCAAAATTTCATAACCAATTATTGGGTGTTTGCGCATCAGCTTAAGCTCTTGATCGTCAAGCGCATCTTTTTTAAGCAAAATACTATCCGGGATACCAATTTTACCTATGTCGTGTAAGGGCGAAGACAGTTCTATGATTTCAGCCTCCTCCTCACCTAAGCCAATGGTTTCTGCAATTGCTCTGCTATAAAGCGACATGCGTTGCAAATGCATCGCCGTATCGAAATCTTTGTGTTCACCTGCGCGTGCCAGTCGCATCAAAGTTTCTTTTTCACGCGCTCTAATCTCAGCTGTAGCTGTTTTAACCAAGTTTTCAAACACATTGCTTCTGTTTTGCAATGCAATGTGTTGCTGATGCATGGTGAGTAGGTTTTTGCTGCGCGCTGTGCATTCGTATATATCGACAGGCTTACTTAAAAAATCAGCCACACCCGCGTCTAGAGCCGCGTAGCGTGTTTCAGCATCTTTTTTAATGGTAATCATAATCACAGGAACAGGTTCATATTTTGGTAATGTTTTAAGCAAACGCACAAAATCTGTACCGTTCATTTCTGGCATTACATAATCTACAAATACTAAATCTGCAGTGTGCTCGGTCGCCCATTCCAAAGCCTGTTCTGGATTGGTTTTTTCAATTACTTTGATTTTTGGGTTGATACTTTTGACGACGTGGGTAAGTATAGTACGGCTAGTTGATTGGTCATCAACTATTAAAACCGTGCAATCATCAAAAAGTTGTACATTCATCATTATTATATTTTCCTCTGGTATAAGCTCACTTTTGGCTTATTGTAAATAAATCAAGCAATGTTTAAGCCAATTTAAATTAAAACCGGCAAGATTTAGGAATTAAATGCGTACAAAAATAAAATTATTAAATAAAATCAATTGGTAAGCGATTTTTTTATAAAAACAAAATTGTGTAGCTTTAATTTTTAGTTGAGCCTTTTTGTTGCTAATATTGAAATTCGAGAGGTCGAATTTGTCAACTAAGTGCTTTATTTTGACACATTTGAGCCAAAAATTAATAACTATTTTTTTGTGCCATATTGATAGTTGGTTTAAGATCAAACGCGATGCAGATACGCTCTTCATTAGCGCTAAAAGGAATAGTGCGATGAAATAGTGAGGAAGGGAATAATACGATATCCCCCACATTTGGCATCACATACATAGTTGGGAAGTTTTGATGTTTTTGCGGGTAATCGTCACCGTGCGTACCGTATTCAAAAGCACCCTCATTGCTGCCTGCCTTTGGAGTTGGCATGGCAAGGTAAACCGCACCGCTAATCCAGCCTACCTCGTGAATGTGCGCGCTCAAATGGCCGCCTTGCTGCATTTTTACATACCATGAGCTTGTGAATTCAAGCTCAACAGGAAATGATTTTATGAGTTCGCAATCTGCATCTGCAAATTTGTTTTTATAGCTCAAAAATTCTTTTTTTATGAGTTCAGAAAGTGTACGAAATGAAGCTTCAGGTCGTTTGAATAAATTGCCTGCGGATTGTTGACCATTGGTGAGACGCCCTTGTTTACGTTCGGCAATATCTGCAGTATGGATGTCGTCTAACAAATCTTTTAAAAGTGTGCTATTCCTACCAAGTTCTGGAATAGTCTTTTGATACACAAAGTCCAGCCCATTTTTGCAAAAATCGTAGGGGTCAGGTTCGTTAAAATTAATGCTATAGTGCGTAGAAAGCGTCGCAAGAAAGGGAGAGGTATGCGGCATGCGGCCTATAAGCTCGTCCCTATTGACTTTGAAGGCATCGAATTTTTCTGCTTTGTACAGACAATACAAACGTCGTTCTTGCCAATCGTCCAATTGCGAGCGTTCAAAATAAGAGATCGCTTCGTCGTATTTTTTGGACAAATACAAAAACTCCGCCATATTGTAGTTGGCGTTTGCATGCTCAGCATTCAATGCCAACGCAGCTTGGTAGCACTTTACCGCTGCATCCATATTGCCCTGATCGCGTAATGCTTTGCCCAAATTGTTGTGCGCGTCAGTGTAATCGGGGAACAGCCGAATCGCTTTTTGATAACTATTTACGGCCGCTTCCAGATCGCCCATGTCACGCAAAGCGGTGCCCAAATTAAAATAACCTTGCGCATCTTGCGGGTTTATTTTTAAGCCTTTTTGATAGCTGGCAATTGCCTCATTCAGCTTGCCCTGACGTTGTAGTATGGTGCCTAAATTGCCATAAGCTTCAAAAAAATTTGGATTGGTTTGAATGGCTTGTTGATAGGTCGCAACTGCTTCGCTTAGTCTGTTTAATTGAGTTAGCGTGATGCCTAAATTAAACAGCAAATCTGGCGTGTTTGGTTGCAACTTGAGCGCGTTTTTGTAACTTTCGACTGCTTCAGCAAATTTCTGCTGGCCATCCAGCGCTAAGCTCAGCACATGGTGCAAAATAAAAGTATTTGGATGCTTGGTGATTAAATTTTTGGCAAGGCTTTCGGCTTGGGAAAGTTGACCGCTGTTAAGTAATTGAATGAGGTTTTGAACTTGCTGCTGATTGGGTTGCGATGCGAAAGTATTTGCCATAAATGTTAACTAAAATTAGTTTGTAATCTGCTGGCGATTTGTCTTAAAAGTTGCATCGCTATTTTCGGGTCATCTTCCAGCATGGTATCAATATTTTCAGCATAAATCACAATAATGCGCGCTTCATCCGAGCTAACGATGGCATCCGATGTGGTGGGTTGCTTGGTCAGCATAGCGAGTTCGCCAAAGTAATCGCCCGCCACCAATTCACGCATAATTCTACCATCATTACTAAGGCTGACTCTTCCCTCTACAAGATAATACAGATTGCGTTCGGCGTTGCCGCGCTCAAAAATGTACTCACCCTGCCGTAAGCTAAGTCCATAGCGGTTCATCAGGGCATCAATATAATTAGCTTTGTTGGGCGCTCCGTCAAACAGGCCTTTTAGCAAAAGCACATCTTTTTTACGCAATGTAGAGATAAGCTCGCTACCCAGCAAAAATACGGCAAAGTTGAGATACAACCAAGTGATTGATACGAAAATGGTTTTCATGCTGCCAAAAACCGCACCGTAGTTTTGGTTTAGTGATAAAAATAAGCCAAATGCTGGACGCATTAATAACCACAATAGCGCAGTTAAAAAAGCACCCAGTAATAAGTGCACAAACGCTACACGCATCGGAAAAAACACACGGTAGAATACAGCAATTAACACCGTAGTAAGTATTAGTGTACCAATTGAGCCAATAATATTAAGTTGTAGCACAGGCAAATGCACCGCTAAAAAACGGATTATTTTTTCAATAATAAAACCAGCCGAGGTAAACAAAAAAAACAGTAATAGAATGCCCAGTACGGAAACTACATCTTTGAGCTTGCGTTTAAAATAAGAAGGCGCTTCGATCATAGAGGCGATACTATAAAAAGCGGAGCGCATGGCACTAGCAAGCGGCGTGACTGTCCACAACAGTACGAATAAACCCAGCGCACCCCAAGCGGCTTTAGTTTGCGTGGCGCTGTAGACTTCTACCATAATTTTGCTGCTAAACTCGGGCACTAAATTACCTGTGAGAATCGCCAGTTTTACAATGGCATAATCGGACGAAAATACTAAATGGCTGAGCAAAAAGAATATTAATAGTACGAGTGGAATTAGCGCAAATAGCGCATAAAAAGACAGTGACGCCGATAAGCCAAACACGTTGTGGCGCGCAAAACCAGCCAAAGTCTCGCGCAACACAAACAAGGGTGTGGCGTATTCATGCTTGGCATAAGCGCTAATAGGTTTATCTAGCGCGGGATGGTGTGCTAGATTTTTTATTTTTGCAAATTTTTCTGGGTTGATCAGCGGCACATCACAAACCTTTAAATTTTTCGGTTGCTGCAATTAATGCGCTGGTTATGCCTGGTTCCATTGCTGAATGCCCTGCATCAGCGACCATCACAAACTCGGCATGCGGCATAGCGCGCGACAACTCCCAAGCTGTTTGCGGCGGGCATACCATATCATAACGCCCCTGCACAATCACGGTAGGAATTTTATTCAGATTTGTGGCATCTTTTAATACGGTATCGCCGTCAATAAAGCATTGGTGCTGCACATATTGAATTTGAATGCGCGCGCGGGCTACCTCAATTGGCTGCTCTTTTTGCAAGTCTTCAGGTGTTTTGGGTGGGTTGGTGCTGGTATCGGCAGGCTGTAAGCGCATCATAGATGATTCATAGGCATTCCAATGGACTGAGGCAGGCACGTTTACTTGCGCATCAGCAGAAAAAATCCGTTTCGAGTAAGCGTTTAATATATCGTGACGTTCATTTTCGGGCAAATAACCGATTAAACTCTGCCACACTTCGGGATAAAAATGCTGGACACCACCCATGAACCAACTGAGCTCAGCGGAGCGACTTAAAAAGATACCACGCAATACCAATGAGATAATACGATTTGCATGCTTAACTGCGTAGGCTAATGCTAATGTACTACCCCAGGAGCCACCAAATACATGCCATTTGGAGATGCCTAAATGCGCACGCAAAGATTCAATATCATTCACCAAATCTTCGGTTGTATTTTCACGTATTTCGCCTTGTGGCCTGCTGCGGCCACAACCGCGCTGGTCGAGCAAAATAATTCGATAATGTTTTGGGTCAAAAAAACGCCGTTGCGTTGGATTGCAACCGCTCCCCGGCCCGCCGTGAAGAAAAACCACTGGCGCACCTTCAGAGCTACCACATTCCTCGTAGTATATTTCATGTAAATCGCTTACTTTTAGCCAATTTTTGTTAAAAGGTTCGATTTCCGGATACAAATTGTAAGTGGTTTGACTCATGGTTACCTTTATACTTTCTATTTGATTTTATTGACTATTTCAGTAATCCTAAAAAAACTTGTAATTCAATAAAAAAATATTTTTAATATTTGTTAATAAATTGTAACTAAAGTGTTGCAATTAATATTTACTTGTTTTATATTGCATCTCGCACATGCAAATGTGACGAAAAGTAAACTCTCAAATTTGTGATAATTACCACAGTGAAAATTGTAGTCTAAGTTGCAAAATTCGAGTTTACTTTTAATTAACCCTTAGTAATATAACTTTGGAGATCAAAATGCAAATCAATAAAATTAAGCTAGCTTTAGGCTTAGTTGCAGGTTTATCAGCGGCAATGCCGATGATAGCATCAGCAGCTGCAGACCAAGAAGCAGCGATCGCAAATGCAAATAACTGGGCTGACCCACGTGGTAACTATACCAACCAAGGCTACAGCACACTTGCACAAATTAACAAAGGTAACGTAAAAAATCTAAAAGCGGCATGGACATTCGCAACCGGTGTTAACCGTGGCCACGAAGGTGCTCCACTCGTTATTGGTAACATGATGTATGTACATACAGCATTTCCAAATAACGTATACGCACTTGATTTAAATGACAATCAAAAAATCGTTTGGTCCTATTTCCCTAAACAAGACCCATCAGTTCAAGCAGTTCTTTGCTGCGATAACGTAAACCGTGGTCTTGGTTATGGCGATGGCAAAATCTATCTGCAACAAAACGATGGTAACTTAGTTGCTTTAGATGCTAAATCAGGCGCTAAAGTATGGTCAGTATTGGTAAACGATCCAAAAGTTGGCGCGACCAACACCAACGCACCACAAGTACGTAAAGACAAAGTCTTAACCGGTTGTTCAGGTGCTGAGTTCGGTGTACGCTGCTTCTTAGCTGCTTACAACATCAAAGATGGTTCATTAGCATGGAAAGCCTACTCAACAGGCCCAGATGCTGAAGTATTAATTGGCCCAGATTTCAACTCTGCTAACCCACAATACAATGCTTTGTCAGTTTACAAAGACATCAACGGTGGTAACAAACAAGGCGGTTCTTTTGAAGCTATGAAAGCCGGCGAAATCAAAATCGGCGAAAAAGAATTGGGTACACGTACATGGTTAAAACCACAAGCAGTTAAAGATGGTTGGCAACATGGTGGTGGTTCTGTATGGGGCTGGTGGCCGTATGATGCACGTACAAACTTAGTGTACTACGGTACAGGCAACCCATCTGTTTGGAACCCAGACGTCCGTCCAGGCGACAACAAATGGTCTATGACTATTTTTGCACGTGATTTAGATACAGGCGTTGCAAAATGGGGCTACCAAATGACTCCACACGATGAGTGGGATTACGATGGTATTAACGAAGTGATCTTGTTCGACAAAGGCGGCAAAACTTACGCATTCCATACTGATCGTAACGGCTTCCTTTATACTTTCGATGCGCATACTGGTTCACTCATTGCTGCAGAAAAAGGCCATCCATTCGTAAACTGGGCAACTGGTATTGATATGAAAACTGGCGTTCCACAAAAAGTGGGCACAGCTTCTACTCACCAAGACTACAATGCTAAAGGCGTTTGCCCAGCTGCATTGGGTATCAAGGATGAACAACCTGCTGCTTATTCACCTAAAACTGGTTTGATGTATGTTCCATTGAACCACGTATGCATGACATACGAGCCAGTGGAAAGTAAATACGTTGCCGGTCAACCATGGGTTGGTGCTACATTGACCATGTTTGCTGGTCCAGACGGTGTTATGGGCGGTATCGGTGCTTATGATCCTATGACCAACAAAAAAGTATGGTATAACAAAGAGAAATTCTCTGCTTGGGGTGGTGTATTAACAACTGCTTCAAACTTAGTGTTCTACGGCACTTTGGATCGTTGGTTTAAAGCATTGGATGCACAATCAGGTAAAGAACTTTGGAAATTCCAAGTAGGTTCTGGCGTGATTGGTAATGCATTCACCTATGGCCATGCTGGTAAACAAACTGTTGGTGTGCTTTCTGGCATCGGTGGTTGGGCTGGCGTTGCAATGAACCTTGGTATGACAAACCCAACAGACGCACTTGGTGCTGCTGGTGGTTATGCCGAACTAACTAAATACAACGCTGCTCCTGGCGGCGGTGCATTAACAGTATTCAGCCTATAATTAGTTACTTAATTATTAGTTAATACAAGTTAGTACCAAATAAACACCTCGCTTCGGCGGGGTGTTTTTATTTCTGTCAGGTCATCTAGAATAGTTGGTAATCGTTATACAGAAGGGTATAGCTAAAATATAAAAATTGGTTACAATGCTTAAGTTTGAAAATTAATGATAAAGAACTTTTATTTTTAGCAGTACTCTGATGCTGTGCAGCGACAAGATTGTTCGCTATTTTAAATAAGGAATTAATGATGTTGAAACATGTGAAGCAGTTAAGTTTGGCTGCAGTTTTGGTAATCACTGCAAATGTTGGTTTTGCAGAAGATGCCCATGATATAGATTTGGAATCAGGTCGGATTGGTGAGTCGCAGCGTGTGGATGACGGTACAGAGTTTAGGGTGTGTGCCGATATGGATAATATGCCATTTTCCAATGAAAAAATGGAAGGCTTCGAGAACAAAATTGCCGAAGTGCTAGCTAAAGATTTAGGTAAAAAACTGAGTTACCAGTGGACATACGACCGTCAGGGTTTTTTACGTAACACTTTAAACGCAAAGCGTTGCGATGTGGTGATGGGTATAGGGCAGGACGTTGATGCGGTGCGTACATCAAAGCCCTACTATCGCTCTGGTCATGTCTGGGTGTGGCGTAAAGAGAGTAACTTCAATATTACTAATTGGGATTCTCCAGATTTGAAAAAAGGTTTTATTGGCGTGGTAGGTCAAAGCCCAGCTACTATCCCGATGAATGACCATAATTTAATAGGTAACGCTCGCCCATATCGTATGCAGCGTGACTTGACCTTACCGCCAAGTTATTTGATTGATGATTTGGCTAAAGGGAACACTGATATTGTTATTGCTTGGGGCCCCATTGGGGGTTATTTTGCAAAAGTATCAAAAGTGCCAATGGTGGTGAAATTGATACCTCCATACGAAAGTGCAAATCCTGTTAACAAAGCGAAAGGCAAAGAGTATTGGAATATCTCTGTAGGGGTGCGTAAAAAAGATAAAGAGCGTATGGCGATGATTGACGCGGCCTTAGAGCGTAATAAAGATAAAATCAATCAAATTTTAGATGACTATGGTATCCCACATGTACCTGTGGTGGAAGAAGATAGTGCAGAAAAAATATCTCATGAACAGGGAGATGAATCTCGTGGTGCAATCGTTCCTAAATCCGAGTAGAATAAAGCCTTTTATTTTGTGACAAATTAATGTCAACCAAGTAGAAAGATGTTCGTTAAACTAGCAAACGTTTTGAGATGCAATTGCATGTAAGGCGTTGCTCACATTGTATAAAAATGATTAGGAGAAAACATGTTTGGCAATAAAGCATTAAGGTCAACTTTATTTATTTCTATGTTGACAATAGCAGGTCTTACACTTTCATTTCAAGCAAATGCGGCTTGTGATTTAGTTTCAACAAAAGACAACAGCCCACTTAAAATTAAAGCGGTTGACACCGATTCTGCTGAGGCAAAAGAGTTTTTAGCAACTTGCAAAAACCCTTACACCGCAAAATATGCTGCGGATGCAGAAGCTGCAAAAGCAGGTAGAAAAGTGATGACATTTAATGGTTGTACTGGTTGTCATGGTGGTAATTTAGGGGGGCTTATGGCACCTTCACTTGTTAAAAACGGTGGTACAGGCGCCTTCGATACAAGATGGGTCTATGCTAAAGATGCTACAGATAAAGGTATGTTCGAAACTGTTGCTGACGGCACGCCGGGTGTTTCTGGCGGCACTATGTTTATCTGGCACAATCAGTTAGAAGGTCATACCGGTGATGGCTTAACGACGGATGAAATCTTAAAAGCGATTGCTTATATACGTACCGTATATAAAGGTGATGGCGAAAAAACTTGGTTAAAATAAATGCCTTAACTTTGAAAATAGCAACAAAAACACACAGCTGCTGTATAATTATAGCAGCTGTTTTTTTGTCAAAATAATTATAGATATAATTCGGGGGACATAAATGAAGCAACTCAATATAAGTGTCATTTTAGCTTTGATGTTATCTGCATTAGTCGCATGTAACAAAGCGGACACTGGTAGTACAGCAGGCGCTAGCACTGATGCCGCACCAGCGGCAGCCCCAACCGCAAGCGCAGGCAAAGCTATTAGTTTTGTTGATACGCAAGAAAGCAAACCTCTAGTAATTGATGTAGCATTATTTGATACTCCTGCAGCGAAAGAATTTTTAGCGACTGGCAAAAATCCTTATATCGGTAAAGAAGATGCAATAGCAGCGGGCAAAAAAGTTTTTGGTTTGTATTCATGCACACAATGCCACGGCCCAGAAGCTAAAGGTCAAGTCGGACCTGGTTTACTTGGTCCAACATTCCATTATCCTAAAAATGCCACCAATAAAGGTATGTTTGAAACGATTTGGCATGGCACTAATGGCGGTATGGGTGCTAAAGGTAAGGGGTTAATGGATCTATCGGATGCAAGTAATGGCATCACACCTGATGAGGCATTAAAAGTGATTGCATGGATTCGTAGCAAGGGTACAGGTTTAACTGGAAACGAATAATAGTTTCATTTAACAAGCGCGCCTGCTGAATCAGCAAGCGCGTTTTTATTTAAACGTTGGGAAATAAGGTTCACTTGGAAAATACTGTAGAAAATAACTTGCATCATATTGTTATCGTTGGTGGCGGGGCTGGCGGGCTAGAGCTAGCAACGCGATTGGGTGATAGCTTAGGTAAAAATAAAAAAGCAGATATCACCCTGATCGATAGCACAAGAACGCACGTGTGGAAACCGCTGCTGCATGAAATTGCTGCAGGTAGCATGAATCCAGACAAGCATGAGCTTGAATATATGGCGCAAGCATATTGGCACCATTTCCACTTTAGATTGGGCCGAATGGATGGTTTAGATCGTGCCAAAAAAGAAGTTACGATTGCACCATTTTTTGACGAGGATGGCATTGAGGTGATCTCGCGCCGAACTTTTAAGTACGATACATTGGTGATAGCGATAGGTAGCACCACCAATGATTTTGGTATTAAGGGTGCGCTTGAGTATTCTATTGCGCTTGATACGCAAGGCCAAGCCGAAAAATTCCATCGTCGTTTGCACAATGCCTTGGTACGTGCACAAACACAGACTACGCCTATTCTATCTGGACAGTTAGACGTTGTGATTGTAGGTGCAGGTGCTACAGGTGTAGAGTTGGCGGCAGAATTGCACAATACCACCCGCGAATTGGCAGAGTATGGTTTAGATAAAATTGACGTGGATCGTGATATTAAAATCTCCATTATTGAAGCCAGCGAGCGCTTATTACCTGCGTTGCCAACAAAATTATCGATGGCGGTTGAATTAGAGCTTAAAAAATTACGTGTGCAAGTGTTTACGGGTGAGCGTGTGACGGAAGTTTCAAATAAAGGCGTGACTACACACAGCGGTCGTTTTATCCCGTCGGAACTTATTGTGTGGGCTGCGGGTATTAAAGCGCCTAATTTCTTAAAAGAATTAGATGGTTTAGAAACTAACCGTATAAATCAACTAGTGGTGAAGCAAACCTTACAAACTACTCTAGATGAAAACATTTTCGCTTTTGGTGATTGTGCTGCTTGCCCTTGGATTGGGCATGATGGTAACGTACCGCCACGAGCGCAAGCAGCACATCAACAAGCTTCGCTATTGGTTAAAACTATGAAAAAGCGCATTACGAATCAATCAAATTTACCAAATTATCGTTATCGTGATTATGGCTCACTAGTGAATTTAGGCCGCTACTCCACAGTGGGCAGCTTAATGGGAGCGCTTTCTGGCGGCAGCATGTACATTGAAGGCTTGTTTGCACGATTAATGTATCAGTCATTATACAAAATGCATTTGATGGCCTTGCACGGCTTGCCAGAAGTGGTTTTGCAAACATTGGCACATATCATTACGCGACGTACCGAGACACAAGTGAAGTTGCATTAAATGCTAGGTTTTTTGGGTTTCCTTGCGATAAAGATTATAGATAATCGCCATGCTAATACTTACAAAGGCACCGAAAATAATAATAATGGTATTGATAGGTAAACCTTGGTGTAGCATAAACGTATAAATACCAACCAAAACTAATATCCCGATATTCTCGTTAAAATTTTGCACGGCAATAGAATGGCCGGCACCAAGTAATTCGTGGCCTCGATGTTGCAATAAAGAGTTGAGCGGCACCAAAAAATAACCTGCCAGTACGCCAATACAAAATAGTACTACCGCGGCGACTTCGCGCGTATCTACAAATATCATTCCCACCACCAAAATACCCATCAGGATGCCTGCTGGCAGCACTTTAACGGCATCTTCTAGCTTGACAAATAGAGATGCCCCAGCCGAGCCTACAGCGATTCCTACGGCTAATATGGCGATTAATTTGGTGGCGTCTTGTTCCTCCATGCCTAAAGTGATAGAAGCCCAGCGGAGCACCACAAATTGCAATGTTGCGCCAGCACCCCAAAACAAGGTGGTAACGGCCAGCGAAACGCGACCTTGCGGATCACGCCACAATGTGGTGAACGCGTGCCAAAAATCACGCATCAAATAAATAATGTCGCGCTGCGGGATTTTGTGGTCCAGCGGCACTTTGGGAATGTAGTAGTTAAAACAAGCAGCTAGTAGATACAAGCCAGTAATCACGGCAATGCCAAAATAGGGGTTGTTGACCGAAATGGCAGAACCAAAAATAGGTCCCAAAATTATGGCAGTAACGGTGGTGCCTTCCATCCAAGCATTGGCCTTAATTAGCAAGTTAGGTGGCAATAATTCGGTGAGAATGCCATATTTTGCGGGTGAATAGGCCGCAGCACCAATGCCGACAATGGCGTAAGCGTATAAAGGTGGCAAGCCAAGCAAAGCAAGCACACAGCCAAATAACTTGATTCCATTGCTGATAAACATCACTTTACCTTTGGGTAGCGCATCGGCAAAAGGTCCAACAAATGGCGCAAGCGCAATGTAGGCAAAAACGAAAAACTCGCGTAAAAGTGGCTCGTGCCACTCAGGTGCATTTAATTTGGAAAGTAAGGCGATAGCCGCGAATAACAACGCATTATCGGCAACCGCCGATAAAAATTGCGCAATTAGAAGTGTGTAAAAACCCTTAGCCACGGTTAGTTTTTAATTAAGGCTAAATGGTTATAGTGCTTCTGCTGCAAAATCTGCCAATCGTGAACGTTCACCGCGAACTAAAGTAACGTGGCCGTTATGTTCCCAGCCTTTAAAACGATCTACCACATAGGTTAAGCCAGAGCTGCCTTCTGTCAGGTACGGTGTGTCAATTTGTGCGATATTTCCTAAGCATACTACTTTAGTGCCTGGCCCGGCGCGGGTAATCAGCGTTTTCATTTGTTTCGGTGTTAAGTTTTGCGCTTCGTCAATAATTAAAAATTTATGCAAAAAAGTACGGCCGCGCATAAAGTTGAGCGATTTCACTTTGATGCGTGTGCGAATCAAATCTTGCGTGGCGGCACGTCCCCATTCGCCTGCGTCTTCGTCGGTTTTGTTGAGTACATCAAGATTGTCTTCCAGTGCGCCCATCCATGGCGCCATTTTTTCTTCTTCTGTGCCAGGTAAAAAGCCAATATCTTCACCAACAGGCACGGTGACACGCGTCATAATAATTTCGGAATAAGTTTTTTTATCAAGCGTTTGAGTGAGCCCTGCAGCAAGAGTGAGCAAGGTTTTGCCCGTACCGGCTTGGCCAAGCAAAGTAACAAAATCAATGTCCGGATCCATTAGCAAATTTAACGCATAATTTTGCTCGCGATTACGTGCACTAATACCCCACACATTATGTTTGGGATTTGTATGGTCATGCACTATTTCCAGCACCGCAGTATTGTTTTCGAGCTTGCGTACGATGGCATGAAATGGCTTATCGAATTCGTAATACACAAATTCGTTAATTAGAAATGTTTTTACTAAGGGGCCAGAAATGCGATAAAACAGTCGTCCAGACTCTTGCCAAGATTCCATCGCCTTGCTGTGTTTATCCCAAAAGTTTTGTGGTAATTCCTTAATGCCCGTGTAGAGTAAATCGGTATCCTCAAGCACTTTGTCGTTAAAGTAATCTTCTGCTGGCACGCCCATGGCACGGGCTTTGATGCGGATATTAATATCTTTGCTGACTAAAATAACTTGGCGGTTTGGCTGTTGCTTTTGTAAGCCAAGCACCACGCTGATAATCTGGTTATCAGCTTTGCTACCAGCCAAGCCTGGTAGCTCAATACTCACTTGCGATGTTTGCAAAAATAAGCGACCAGCGAGGTGTTTATTTCCGTTTACTGCCAGTGGGCAGCCCAGTTCCAAATTGGTGAGGTCGATACCTATAATTTCTTCTAAATATCGGCTGGCTTGGCGCGCGTTACGGGCGACTTCAGTCAAGCCCTTTTTGTTGTTGTCCAGCTCTTCCAGCGTCACCATCGGTAAGTAAATATCATGTTCTTCAAAGCGAAATAAGCTAGAAGGATCGTGCATTAACACGTTGGTATCAAGTACAAATAATTTGATATTTGCTGCGGTTTTTTTCGCCATAATTTATAAAGTTTTAATAAAATCAAGTACTTCTTGCGCGTGACCATCTACCTTAACCCCGCGCCATTCGCGCACTAGTACGCCATTCTTGTCGAGAATAAAGGTGCTGCGCTCAACACCACGCACTTGTTTGCCGTACATATTTTTCATTTTCATCACGCCAAAAATACCGCATGCAAGTTCTTCAGTATCCGCCAATAACTCAAACGGAAAGCTGAATTTTGCTTTGAAATTTTCGTGTGATTTTAAGTTATCGCGTGAAACGCCAACAATCTCGGCGTTTGCTACTTGAAATTGTGCGTATTGGTCACGAAACTGCATACCTTGCGAGGTGCAACCTGGCGTATTATCTTTTGGATAAAAATAGATAACAAGGGTTTTGCCTTGATGATTTGAAAGCTTAAAAGTTTTGCCGCTGGTAGCAGGTAATTCAAAATCGGTAATGGGTTTATTAAGCATAGTGGTTGTCATATCAATAGTTCTCATTGTTGTAAAAAATTAGCAATTAGGCAAGCTTAAATTTAACAAGGCTTGCAATTAATTGCATTCTAATTACCAAGTGTGACAAGCAACGCGCGTTATGGTTGAATTTGCGCTAAACGTTTGCTAAACGGGTGGTAGTCTATTCAAGTTTGAACGAAACGGGCACGGAAATGTTAAAGTTGCGACCGCGTAGTGCCTCAGGTGGCGTCGGGAAAGGTGCAGCCTTGCGCACCATCTCTAATGCTTGGTTATCTAGTGCTTCGTGACCACTACTTTCTTTTACGTTGGCAGATAGTACATTGCCACCACTATCAATTTTTAAATCTAGCATGCAATCGCCTTGCCAGCCACGCATTTGCGCGATTTTCGGATATTGTTTATGTTTCGCGATGGCTCGGCCTAGAATTCCGCCATATTGACCTAATGCTGCACTGATGTCTTCTTCAGTTGGCTCAATCTTTTTCGGTGGTTCGGGCGGCGGTGCAGTGATAACCGGTGGTGTATCAACTTTAGGTGCAGCGGCAATCACCGCGGGCGGTGGCGGCGGTTCGGTATGCGCAGGTTCCGGTCCTGTTTCAATAGGTTTTGGCACAGTTGTAAGCTCTTTTTTTTGCAAAGGCTTAATTGGCACTGGCTTTATCTCTTCAACAGGTTTGGGTGGGCTGGGTACAACCACTGACTCTAGTTTTTTAGGCTGTACTATTTCAATGGTCAATTCATCCGGCATTTTTTTGATTGCATCAAATTTAAAATTTGGTATTACCATAACCAGCAATAAATGCAGCAGAATGGAGCAGACAATTGCCCAAATAAGCGTGCTTTCACTAATGTTTGAATTTTTAATTGAGATGTCCAAAATGTATAACTTCAATGCTAAGCTGTTGATTATACAACAACTTAAATGGGTTTTAATAGGGAGTTTTTCCTGACTTTAGGCGCGACTTGCTGCCTTAAATAATTCCTTCGAGTAGTTGCACATTTACCATTGCACCTGCTTTACAACTGCCAACTGTTTCATCCAACACAATAAAGCAATTAGCCATGCTCATGCTACTTAGTACGCCAGAGCCTTGATTTGGCAAGGGTTTTACTTTCCAAATGCCATTTTCTTCAAACAAAACACCGCGCTGAAACTCGGTACGCCCGGTTGCTTTTTTAATTGGTTCAGTGCATTCGACCATGAATATCGGCAAAGGTTTTGGTGTTGCGCCTTGCAGCGTTAACAAAGCCTCACGTACAAATTGGTAAAAGGTCACCATGGCAGAAACTGGATTGCCCGGCAGGCCGAAATAATGGCTATCGCCAACTTTCCCATAAGCTAACGGTCGACCAGGTTTCATGTTGATTTTCCAAAACAGCACTTGGCCGTGCTTGGCTAAAAGCGCTTTCATGTAATCCGCCTCACCCACAGAGACGCCACCGCTTGTAATTACCACATCGTTCTTCTGTGCGGCTTCCAGTAAGGTTTTTTCGAGTAATTTGGGGTCATCTGCCACATTGCCTAAATCGCTAATTTGCACGTTCAATCGGCTTAACATGCCAAAAAGTGTGTAGCGATTACTGTCGTAAATTTGACCTGTTTCGAGTGGTTTGCCAACGCTTACTAGCTCATCGCCTGTGCTAAAAGATGCCACTTTTAGCGCGCGATAAACTTGCACTTCGCCAATGCCAAGCGAGGCGATTAAGCCTAAATCCGCAGGTTTCATTTTGTTGCCAAGTGTGAGTACGGTTTGGTTTTCGGCCAAATCTTCACCCGCCAAACGCACATGCTGACCAAGTTTGACCTGTTGATTTAATGTGATATTTTCACTATTCAAGGTTACGTGTTCCTGCATTTCTACGCTATCAGCACCTGATGGAATCACCCCGCCCGTCATAATTTTAATGCATTCATCAGCATGGATTTTCCCATTAAACGGCCTGCCCGCAAACGCGGTACCGACGATTTTCAAGGATTTGTCTGCATCCTCAAACCTAAATGCGAAACCATCCATAGCGGAGTTGTTGTGCGCGGGTACATTGCAAGGTGAAACGATATTTGCCGCCAGCACGCGCCCTAAACTCATCCGAACAGATACGGTTTCAGTCTGTGTGACAGGCTGTAAAAACTGTGCAATAAATTGCCGTGCTTGTGCCACAAACATGGTATTTGGGTCGTAATCGTCCATGCAGCTTGGGTCAGCGGCGATTTGGTTCAAACTTGGTTTATTTACTTGGGGTTTTGTCATAACTTTAATTCTAGAGCTCTCAAATCTTCAAATGTATTCAGGTTGGTAAACGCTTCGCTACAATCGCTAAAATCCACTTCCACATACTTTTGGCTTTCTTGCCAAGTGCTTACTTTACGTTCGCCGCTGACTAAATAATCCGTCAGGCTCGGCAATACACTTTTTTTCATCAAACAAGACACCGGGTGAACATTTTCATCGCTGCTAGCAACGGCAATATCGGCAAGGGCTTCAGTCATGCCGTTTAACAAACGTTTTGCTAAATCTAGTGGTAATAAAGGCGAATCACACGGCACGGTTAGCACGTACTCGTGTTTGGCGTGCTGCAAACCCAAACTAAAGCCCGCCAGTGGGCCTATAAACTCTTTATTTTCGTCTTGCAAAACTGGGTAGCCAAAAGTCTCATAAGACGTAATTTCTCGATTTGCGTTGATGAAAATTTCATTCACTTGTGGCTTTAAACGCTCAATTACATGTGCAACTAGCAGCTTTTGTTGTAACAACAACAAGCCTTTATTCACCCCGCCCATGCGCGTGGCGCGACCGCCTGAGAGAATAATGGATGAAATCGGCATGATTTGATGTTGGCTAGTGCGTTTTAATGCATTCTTTATAAGTGATGGTTACTCATTGATATCAACAACTCGCGCAATAAAGTGGGGATTGTCACCACATGAGATCACAGGATATAAGTCTCTTTGGATAAAAAGAAGATTGTTGGAAATTTTAGAGCGCTTGGATGCATAAGCACCCACAATTTCGTCAAAGCTGAGACCAGCCTTAGCAGTTAGAGTCATTAGCAAAGATTGGAGTTGCTTCTCTGAGAAATGTCCAATTTTAACTTTTCGATCATAGATCTTAGTCAAACTTTCATAGCCTTCAATATGCCAATAGCGCATGGTTATACCTAAAATTTATCCGCCTGTGTGCGACATAAACCTTACCACTGCTGGTTGTGCGCGGCTAAGATCAAAATCGTGGCCTTTTGGTTTGATGCGCATGCTGTCTAAAATGGCGTGGATAATCGGTGTGTCGTCGTTTGGGTTTGCGCGTAACAGTGGCATTAGTTCTACTTTGTCGTCTTGCCCTAAACATAAGAAAAGCTCACCTTGGCAGCTAATGCGCACGCGGTTGCAGGCCTCACAAAAGTTGTGCGAATGTGGCGAAATAAAGCCGATTTTGGTATCAGTGTTGGCAACACGCCAGTAACGTGCCGGGCCGCCTGTGCTCTCTGTGCTGGGCAGTAGTGAATACTTACTTTGTAACAGTTTTAGCGTATCAACATTGCTAACAAAGGTACTTTCGCGGGAGTGGTTGACTTCGCCTAGCGGCATTTCTTCAATAAAACTGATGTCGATTTTTTGATCAATTGCAAATTTCACCAAGTCTGCCGCTTCGTCATCGTTGCTGCCGCGCATTAAAACGGTGTTAATTTTAATGCCTTCAAACCCCGCATTAATACTGGCTTGCAGGCCTACTAAAACTTTATTTAAATCGCCAGTGCGGGTGATTTTTTTAAATCGCTCAGATTTTAAACTATCAATCGAAATATTGATGCGTTTTACACCGGCTTTTTTAAGTGCAAGTGCGTGCTGTGCCAACTGGCTACCATTGGTAGTGAGCACTAACTCTTTTAAGCCTTGTAGCTTGCCAACCTCTTCAAACAGCCACATGGCGTTTTTGCGCACTAAAGGTTCGCCACCGGTAATACGTACTTTGCTCACGCCCAAACCAACAAAGATACGCACCAGCCGCACGAATTCTTCCAGGCTTAACACTTGTTCGCGCGGCAAAAATGTCATATCTTCTGCCATGCAGTATTCGCACCTAAAATCGCAGCGATCGGTAATCGAAAGACGAATGTAATCGACATTACGCCCGAACTGATCAATTAAAGTGAGTGAAGTCATGCTAAACACATTGCCTGGTAGTATTGAACAAGGCTATATTCTAAGCGCTTTTTAGGCTTTAACAAGCTTGCAATTAGGTATATTATGCTTTGGTTATTAATTTAAGCTAATTTTATGTTGAGGACTTTTGTGACGACTGCATTATCTACTCAAGAATTAACAAAAATCGAGACACATATTGCATCACATAAACAGATGCCAGGCGCGCTTCTGCCCTTGCTACACGCCATTCAGGACGATATTGGCTATGTGCCGGAAGAAAGTTATCTGCATATTTCTAAGGCTTTGGCGTTATCCGTTGCGGAAGTGCACGGCGTAGTGACGTTTTATCATCATTTTCGCCGTCACCCTGCCGGAAAGCACATTTTGCAGATTTGCCGCGCCGAATCTTGCCAATCCATGGGGTCTGAAAAATTAGAAGCACAAGTTAAAAAATCATTGGGTATTGATTACCACCAAACCACTACGGACGGGGCGATTACGCTGGAACCCGTATATTGCTTGGGCAATTGTGCCTGCTCGCCTGCTGTGATGCTGGACGAAGAGGTGTATGGCCACATGGATGCCGACAAAGTGGCTGAATTAGTGGCAGAGGCGAGGACGGCATAATGGTAAAAGTGTATGTGCCGCGTGATTCTACTGCGTTGTCCTTGGGCGCAGACCGCACTGCTAAAGCCATTGCGGCAGAAGCTGCAAAACGCGGTATCGAGATTGAGTTGATTCGTAACGGTTCACGAGGCTTGTTCTGGTTAGAGCCGTTGGTAGAAGTGGCTACAGCCAAAGGTCGCGTGGCATATGGGCCAGTGCAACCGAAGGATGTGCCCAGCCTGTTTGATGCTGGTTTTTTAACTGGTGGTGTGCATAAGCTGAATTTAGGCTTAACTGAAAATTTAGAATGGCTTAAAAAGCAACAGCGCCTCACTTTTGCTCGCGTGGGCATTATAGACCCGGTTTTGCTGGAAGATTACATTGCGTATGACGGTTATAAAGGCCTTAAAAACGCGCTTAAATTAACAGGGGCGGAAATCGTGAAAAGCGTCACAGACTCTGGTCTGCGTGGCCGCGGTGGTGCGGCTTTCCCCACTGGCATTAAATGGAAAACGGTTTTAGACACATCAGGCGAGCAAAAATACATCGTGTGCAACGCTGACGAGGGCGATTCTGGTACGTATTCTGACCGCATGATTATGGAAGACGACCCGTTCGTGCTGATTGAAGGCATGACCATTGCTGGTATAGCGGTTGGTGCGACACAAGGTTACATTTATCTGCGTTCAGAGTACCCACATGCGCTTAAAACATTGAATGAAGCGATAACCAAAGCAGAAAAAGCGGGTTATTTGGGCGAAAAAATTTGTGGAAGCCAATATAGCTTTAAATTAGAAGTTCGCCGTGCCGCGGGTGCTTATATTTGCGGTGAGGAAACTGCGTTATTGGAGAGCCTGGAAGGCAAGCGCGGTTTGGTGCGCTTTAAGCCACCACTACCCGCCATTGAAGGTTTGTTCGGGAAACCAACGGTTGTGAATAATGTCATATCCTTTGCGACGATACCGATTATTTTGGACAAAGGTGCGGCTTTTTATGCAAACTATGGCATGGGGCGTTCGCGCGGCACGCTGCCGATTCAATTAGCGGGTAATATTAAACATGGCGGCTTGGTAGAGCTGGCTTTTGGTGCGACTTTGCGTGAATTATTGTATGATTTTGGTGGCGGATCTGCCACAGGGCGGCCTATCCGCGCGGTGCAAGTAGGTGGTCCGCTAGGTGCTTATTTGCCCGAAAGCCAATTTGATACGCCACTGGATTATGAAGAATTTAGCAAAATTTGGGCAGTGCTTGGGCACGGTGGTATTGTAGCGTTTGACGATACGGTAGATATGGCGAAAATGGCGCGTTACGCGTTTGAATTTTGTGCGATTGAAAGTTGCGGCAAATGCACGCCGTGCCGTATTGGCTCTACACGCGGTGTGGAAGTGATTGATAGAATTATTGCGGGCAAAGACCACTCTAAGAATATTCAATTAGTGCGAGATTTGTCCGATACTATGTTTAACGGCTCATTATGTGCATTGGGTGGCATGACACCATACCCAGTGCTGAGCGCTATAAATCATTTTCCTGAGGATTTTGGTTTAGAGAACAAGGTAGTTACTGCCTAAGCGGTAAGCGAGGTAGATTTAAGGATAAGACTATGGACGACATTGAATATACCAAATCGAAATACGTAGTACCAAACTATGTGCCAAATCCAGATTATGGTACGCCTAAAAAACACAGCGAAAAATTGGTGACACTGAATATCGACGGCGTCGATATTGGCGTTCCAGAAGGCAGCTCGATTATGTATGCAGCACAATTATCTGGCGTTTCGGTGCCAAAACTGTGTGCAACCGATAGTCTTGAGCCATTCGGTTCATGTCGTCTGTGTCTAGTAGAAATTGAAGGTCGCCGTGGTTACCCAGCCAGTTGTACCACGCCCGTGGCGGAAGGCATCAAAGTACATACGCAAACGAGTAAATTAGCTGATATCCGCCGTGGCGTGATGGAGCTTTATATTTCTGATCATCCTTTGGATTGCTTAACCTGCGCTGCAAATGGTGATTGCGAGCTGCAAGATATGGCAGGTGCAGTGGGTTTGCGTGAAGTGCGTTATGGCTACGAGGGTAAAAATCATCTGAAAGCTGAAAAAGACGAAACTAATCCCTATTTCACTTTTGACCCAAGCAAATGCATTGTGTGCAGCCGTTGTGTGCGGGCGTGCGAGGAAACCCAAGGTACTTTCGCCTTGACCATAGAAGGACGCGGCTTTGGCAGCAAAGTTTCTGCGGGTAACAAAGATTTTATGGATTCTGAATGCGTTTCTTGCGGTGCCTGTGTACAAGCTTGTCCAACCGCCACATTGATGGAAAAAACCGTGATTGAGGCGGGTACGCCAGAACATGCGGTGACGACGACTTGCGCCTATTGCGGCGTGGGTTGCAGCTTTAATGCCGAGATGAAAGGCGAAGAAGTGGTGCGCATGACGCCAAATAAAGACGGTGGTGCCAATCACGGCCATTCATGCGTCAAAGGGCGATTTGCTTGGGGCTATGCCACCCATAAAGACCGCATTACTACACCGATGGTACGTAAAAGCATCCACGATCCGTGGCAAGAAGTAAGTTGGGATGAGGCGATTAACTATGCTGCCAGTGAGATTAAGCGTATCGAAGCTAAATACGGCAAGGATGCGATGGGCGGCATTACATCAAGCCGCTGCACCAACGAAGAAGTATACGTGACACAAAAATTGGTGCGTGCGGTGTTTGGCACGAATAACGTGGATACTTGTGCTCGCGTGTGCCATAGCCCGACTGGCTATGGCTTAAAACAAACGCTGGGCGAATCTGCCGGAACGCAGACATTCGATTCGGTGATGAAATCGGACGTGATTATGATTATCGGCGCCAACCCGACTGATGGCCACCCAGTGTTTGCATCGCAAATGAAACGCCGCCTGCGCGAGGGCGCCAAGCTGATTATCGCCGACCCACGTGCGATTGATTTGGTCGAAAACTCGCCGCATGTACATGCCGATTATCACTTGAATTTACGCCCAGGCACCAATGTGGCGCTGATTTCTGCGTTGGCGCATGTGGTGGTGACAGAGGGTTTAGTGAAGGAAGGTTTTGTTAAAGAACGCTGCGAATGGGATTCTTTCGTAGCGTGGCGAGATTTTGTTGCGAAGCCGGAAAACTCACCTGAAGCACTAGAAAAAGAATTAGGCGTAAAAGCACAAACTATGCGTGAAGCCGCGCGCTTATTTGCTACTGGTGGTAACGGTGCGATTTATTATGGACTGGGTGTAACCGAGCACAGTCAAGGATCCACTATGGTGATGGGCATTGCCAATCTTGCTATGGCGACGGGCAATCTTGGTCGCGAAGGCGTGGGCGTGAATCCATTGCGTGGCCAAAATAACGTGCAAGGCTCGTGCGATATGGGCTCTATGCCACATGAATTCCCAGGTTATCGACATGTATCAGATGATACGACTCGTGCGCTTTTTGAAGCTGCTTGGGGCAGGCCATTGAGTAACGAACCTGGGCTCCGTATCCCAAATATGTTAGATTTAGCGGGTGAAGGCCGCTTTAAGGCCTTGTATTGCGTGGGCGAAGATATCGCGCAATCTGACCCAAATACACAACACGTAACCCACGCGTTGGAAAGTATGGAATGCGTGATTGTGCAGGATTTGTTTTTGAACGAAACTGCCATGTACGCACACGTGTTTTTCCCTGGTGCGTCTTTCCTCGAGAAAAACGGCACGTTTACCAATGCGGAACGCCGCATTTCACCTGTGCGCCGTGTGATGTCACCCAAAAATGGCATGGAAGATTGGGAAATTACTACCAAACTTTCCGAAGCCTTGGGTTATCCGATGCAATATAACCATGCCAGCGAAATTATGGATGAAATCGCTGCATTAACGCCAACTTTTAAAGGCGTGAGCTTCAAAAAGCTGGACGAACTAGGCAGCATACAGTGGCCTTGCGACGATGAAAATCCAGCAGGAACACCAACCATGCACGTGGATGAGTTTGTGCGCGGTAAAGGTAAGTTTTTTGTGACGCAATACGTGCCCACAAGTGAAAAAGTGAATGCTAAATATCCACTTATTATGACTACTGGCCGTATTTTGTCGCAATACAATGTGGGTGCGCAAACGCGCCGCACCAAAAATGTGGAGTGGCATCACGAGGATGTGGTGGAAATTCATCCGCACGATGCCGAAGAGCGTGGCATTAAACAAGGCGATTGGATTGGCATCACGAGCCGCGCTGGCGAAACTGTATTGCGTGCTACGATTACTGAGCGCGTGCAACCTGGTGTGATTTATACCACGTTTCATCATCCTGAATCTGGTGCGAATGTGATTACAACGGATAACTCAGATTGGGCAACCAATTGCCCTGAGTTCAAGGTGACGGCGGTGCAGGTTTCGCGCGAGCATCAACTTTCGGACTGGCAAAAACATTATCAAACCTTTGCCGAAGCGCAGATTGCCTTTGCGAATAATAAGTTGAGCAAAAAAGCGCAGCAACCCGCATAAACATTGATTAAAGATAAATTTATAGTAGCCAATTCGCCACTCAGCGAAGTCAATGTAAAGCGCTGGCGTGATGGAAGAATCACTGAAGTGCGCGATAAAATTGCCGAAGAAACGCCGATTGCGTTTGTTTACAACGGTGTTTCGCACGCGGTGATGCTCGCAACGCCACAAGATTTGGAAGATTTTGCGCTGGGATTTTCGCTTTCCGAAGGCATTTTGCAAAGCAAAAGCGAGCTTTACGGTGTTGAGATAGTTGCACAAGAGTTAGGCATAGAATTGCGTTTAGATGTAGCGACAGAATGCTTTGTAAAGTTAAAGGAACGGCGTCGTAATTTGGCAGGTAGAACAGGCTGTGGATTATGTGGTGCAGAAAGTTTAGAGCATGCGCTTCGATTACCTGAAAATACTGACATTAGCATCTATGCGGCTTCCAGAGCACCTATAAAAGCGACAAGCATTCAAGCCGCTTTTCCCGCAATGCAGACCAAACAAGTGCTGCAACAAGCCACAGGAGCAACGCACGCCTGTGCTTGGGTGAATGCTGATGGTGAAGTACAAATGCTACGTGAGGACGTGGGGCGGCATAATGCAATGGATAAATTGATGGGTGCGCTTGCTAAAAAACCATCGCAAAATAATGGATTTATACTAACATCTAGCCGCGCCAGCGTTGAGATGGTGCAAAAAGTGGCGATTGCAGGTTATCACATACTTGCGGCGATTTCGGCACCCACCGGGCTTGCAGTACGCATTGCAGAGGCATATGGCGTGACGCTAGTGGGGTTCTTACGCGAGAATCAGTTTGTGATTTATACGCATCCGAGCCGTATTAAAACTTAACTTTATTAGCAAATAAAAATTATGCAAACAGAAACACTAATCAAAATGGCCAACCAGATTGGCGATTTTTTTGAGGCCGAGCCTAATCAAACGCAAGCGCAACAAGATATTGCGAATCATCTCAATCGCTTTTGGACGTTGGATATGCGTAGTCAACTTGCGGCTTATGTCAAAGAAAAAAGCGGCGCAGGTTTGCACCAACAAGTGATTTCTGCTATTTCGGCACATCTTAAAGTTTAGCAATTTGTCTGAAGTTATCATTCTTATTCCGCTTGTTTTTTTAGCGGCTCTGCTGTTTTCCTCCGTTGGGCATGGCGGCGCGTCTGCGTATTTGGCAGCTTTCGCGCTGGTTAGCATGGCACCAGCATCTATGCGGCCTGCAGCCTTGTGCCTAAATGTGTTGGTGGCAACAATTGCACTATATAAGTTCTACAAAGTACGTGCTTTCGATGGGCATTTGTTTTGGCCAATCGCACTCACATCAGTTCCCTCAGCTTATATTGGCGGGCAGGTTACCTTACCTAATCATGCTTATAAGGCTATTGTTGGACTGTGTTTGATATATGCCGCTTGGACTATTTTTAATAAAGCCAATAAAAGAGATGACATTGAAGTGCAGCCTGTTGCCAAGCCAGTGTTGTTTGGTTTGGGGGCGGGTTTGGGATTTCTTGCTGGTATTACGGGTATCGGTGGAGGCATATTTTTAAGCCCTATTTTATTGTTTTTCAGATGGGCAAAAACCAAAGTGATTTCTGGCGTGGCTGCAGCGTTTATTTTAGTAAATTCGATTTCCGGATTACTAGGATTTTTGTCAAAAACACCTAATTTGCCAGCAGGCCTAGTTTATTGGGCGGCTGCGGCAGTAACAGGTGGTTTGATAGGCGCAGAGTATGGCAGTAAAAAATTGGCGAATCCAACCATCAGAAAATTATTGGCTTTAGTATTGGTGTTTGCGGGTAGTAAAATGCTGCTTTCTTAAATATGCTGAAATAACCTAAAACTTTCGTGACGTTCACTCGCGCGTTTGCCTTTCCAAATCAGCTTCCAATCATTACCAGGCTCGGTTTTCTCACGGCCCTTTTCGTCTTGAATTAAATATAAATCGCAGTCTAACCGCTGCACTGTTTCAAAGTTTTGTGTTTTTAAACTAGTATAAAAATGCAACAAATCGCGCTGACCTTCGCCAAGATGAATACTGCTAATGCAGGCGTATTTTGTAGGTAGCACGCGTTTTAAGCTGCTGAATACTTC
>JADGRO010000035.1 GCA_017880905.1 Methylotenera sp. | reverse complement strand
TATAGCGTAGATGAACGTTGGAATATTCCACATTTTGAGAAAATGCTCTATGACAATGGGCAACTACTTTTTTTGTATACAGATGCTTGGCAAATTAGCAAAAATCCACACTACCAGCAAATAATCGAAGAAACGGTTACTTGGTTGCAGCGCGAGATGTTGTCACCACAGGGCGCGTTTTATTCCTCGTTAGATGCAGATTCACTAGATACACATGGGCACTTGGAAGAAGGCGCTTTTTATGTGTGGCAACCTGATGAGGTAAAAGCGCTGCTGACACCTGGAGAGTTTGTTGTAGCTAGCCAATGTTTTGGTTTTGATAGGGCACCAAATTTTGAAGGAGTGGCCTATCATCCTTATTTGGTGAGGCTTCCAGAGCATACTGAAACAGCATTATTTTTAAGTGCGCAAAAGAAATTATTTGCAGCACGTGAAAAACGGCCTCGTCCAGGTCGTGATGATAAAATTCTTACATCATGGAACGCGCTTGCAATTAAAGGTTTGGCGCGTGCAGGACATGTGTTTAATCGGCAAGAGTGGATTAAATTGGCGCATGATGCGGTAGATTTTATACATGAAAGAATGTGGGTAAATGAGCGCTTATTAGCCACTTGCAAGGGTCAAGGAGATGGAAAATATGTTGCGCATTTAAACGCGTATTTGGATGACTACGCATTTTTGCTTGATGCGCTAATCGAATGCATGCAAGCGAATTATCGAGTCAAAGACTTAACTTTCGCAGAAGATTTAGCAGAGGTTTTATTAGAAGATTTTGAATCGGAAGAGGGTGGGTTTTATTTCACTAGCCATAGTCATGAGCAGCTTATTCATCGCCCTAAACAAGGTTACGACAATGCTACACCTAACGGCAACGGTATTGGCGCTATGGCTTTGCAAAGGCTTGGGCATATCTTGGGCGAGCCACGCTATTTACAAGCTACCGAGCGTACATTAAAAACCTTTGATAGCAGCATGGCAAACAACCCTGCCGCCTGCGCTAGTTTATGCCATGCTTTGGAAGAATTTTTGACGCCACCCACCATGGTGATTATTCGCGGTGAAGCTACGCAAATGTTAGCTTGGCGTTATGCTATTAACCAAACATATTATCCGCACCACATATTTTTTTATCTAGACGAAAATATAAAAAATTTGCCAGCTACTTTGTATAGAAATTTAACAAATAATGTCAACGCGTGGGTGTGCAAAGGCGTTATATGTGGGCCAAGTATGAATGATTTACAGCGGTTATTGAAAAATTTGTAATTTAAAACTCACATAGGCTATTGTGTATTTTTAATTGTCAGGTATGATACTGGTTGCAGATAATTGCAGGTTTATTAAAAGAATTCAAGGAGATAGCATGAAAGTTTTATTAACAACAATCGCAGCAGCAGCCGTGTTATTGGCTGGCAGTGCATATGCTGCAGATGGTCAAGCGCTTGCACAAAAAAGTGGTTGTTTAGCTTGCCACAGTGTAGATAAAAAAGTATTGGGCCCAGCTTATAAAGACGTTGCGGCAAAATACAAAGGTGACAAAGGTGCTGAAGCAAAATTGATTGCTAAAGTTAAAGCAGGCGGCAGCGGTGTTTGGGGTCCTATGCCAATGCCAGCAAATAGCCCGCAAGTAAAAGACGAGGATATCAAAACAATCGTGCAGTGGGTTCTGTCACTGTAATTTAAGTGATGCTCAAATAAAAAAGCCAGCTTGATGCTGGTTTTTTTATTTGCTATTTATGATGAAGTTTGCTGTGCTTAAATGAGTAAGTGAAATAAAACACGATGCCAGCCGCTATCCATAATAGAAAGCGATGCCAGGTTGCAGCAGGTAGAAAAGTCATTAATGCGCCACACGACAATATACCCAAAACAGGAATGACGGGGTTCCACGGGTTTTTAAAAGGGCGGTGCAAATTAGGCTGACGAATGCGTAACACAATGACGCCTACGCACACCATGACAAAGCTCGCCAGTGTGCCAATATTCACGGTTTCGGCCAATTCACCCAGCGGAATAAAGCCCGCGACCAGTGATACAACAATGCCACACATCAAAATAATACGGGTTGGGGTTTGTCTGTCGGGATTAATTTTGGAAAAAATAGGTGAAATTAAACCATCATGACTCATGGCAAATAAAATACGCGTCAGGCCGTAAAGTAGTACCAGTAACACGGTAATTAATCCTGCCAAAACGCCTGTCGCCACCAGTGTTGATGACCAAGTGTAGCCTAGTTTAGAGAGCGCGTAGGCAACGGGTGAGGCTGTATTGAGCTCGGTGTAAGGCACAATGCCTGTGAGCAATCCCGATACGATAATATAAATGACGGTACAAAAGGCGAGCGAAGCCAACAAGCCAATCGGCAGATCACGCTGAGGATTTTTGGCTTCCTCAGCCGCGGTAGAAACCGCATCAAAGCCAAAATAGGCAAAAAACACCAGCGATGCACCTGCGAGTACGCCGATATTTTTACCGTTATCTAAAGTAGTAAACCAACCAAACGGCATAAACGGATGCCAGTTATTGCTATTGACATGCATGCTGGCAAGAGCAATAAAAATGGCGATGGTACACAGTTTAATTACTACAATAATATTGTTAAAGCGCGCGCTTTCTTTTACGCCAATAATCAACAAAATGGTTAGTACCCAAATAATGGCAAATGCGGGTAAATTAATGCTACCACCCATCATGGGTGATTTTGTAAGGGTTTCGGGCAAGTGAACATTGAAATTGGCTAGCGTGTTGATGAAGTAGCCGGCCCAGCCATTAGCTACCGCAGCGGCGCCGACACCGTATTCCAGCAGTAAAATCCAGCCCATCACCCAAGCGATAAACTCACCAAAAGCTACATAACTATAACCATAGGCACTACCAGAGCCACCTACTGAGGCAGCAAGTTCAGCGTAAGAAAGCGCAGCAAAAGCAGAGGCAATACCCGCAAATACAAACGATAGCACCACTGCAGGGCCAGATTGCGTGGCGGCTGCAAGGCCAGTGAGTACGAATATGCCGGTGCCGATAGCGCAGCCAATGCCAAGCAAGGCTAAATCAAAGGCGGTAAGGCATTTTTTTAGGCCACTACTGCCATGGGATGTAATGTGTTTGGTGCGTAAAAGCCTTTTTACCATTATAAATCTCCCAGTTTGCTGCAAGTGTACAGTAATTATAACCAGTCTTTATCAATTAAGAAGTTAGTGTAAAGTTTGGCTTCTTCGCTACCATTTTCTGATTTCCAATCATAACGCCACTTCACAATGGGCGGCATCGACATGAGGATTGACTCGGTGCGGCCATTTGATTGTAAGCCAAATAGAGTGCCGCGATCGTACACTAAATTAAATTCAACATAACGCCCACGGCGATATGCTTGAAAGTCGCGCTCACGCTCAGTGTAAGGTGTTTCTTTGCGACGCTGCAGAATAGGCAAATAAGCTTGTAAAAAACTATCCCCCACTGCGCGCAGCAGTGCAAAACTTTGTTCAAAGCCTAGTTCATTAAAATCATCAAAGAAAATGCCGCCAACGCCACGTGGTTCTTTGCGATGTTTCAGATAAAAATATTCGTCACATTGCTTTTTAAATTGTGGGTAATAACTAGAACCAAAAGGATCTAATGCGGTTTTATTGGTGTTGTGAAAATGAACACAGTCTTCTTCAAAGCCATAATAAGGTGTTAAATCCATGCCACCACCAAACCACCAAATTGGCACTTCATTTTCTTTTTCGGCTACAAAAAAGCGGATGTTCATGTGTACAGTGGGCACATAAGGGTTGCGCGGATGTAACACAAGAGAAACGCCCATGGCTTGCCAGACACGATCGGCAGCCTCAGGGTGTGCTACTGTAGCGGCTGGCGGAAGCCTGCTGCCTAACACATGCGAAAAACCAACACCTGCGCGTTCAAATACCTTACTGTCCTCTAAAATGCAAGAAGTACCACCACCACCTTCTTGACGGTTCCAGCCATCGTGCAAAAAGGTTTTTCCGTCAACTAATTCTAGGGCTTCAACGATTTTTGTTTGTAGGTCTTGTAAGTAATTTAAAACCGCTTGTGAGTTCAAAATAACTTAACCTTTGATGGCTCGATAGCCAATATCGGTGCGGTATTGCGCGCCATCAAACTTGATGCTCTCGATAATGCGATAGGCCTGTTGTTGCGCAAATTTCACTGTTTCACCAAGCGCCGTGACGCACAGAACGCGTCCGCCGCTGGTAACAACCTTGCCATCAACCAACCGAGTGCCCGCATGAAAAACTTGTGCATCGATTAAATCTTTAGGTAGTCCAATTATTTCGTCACCAAGTTTTGGGGATTCTGGATAATTGGCCGATGCCATTACCACGCCAAGTGCGGTGCGCCTGTCCCATTCCGCTTCAATTTTATCAAGCGTACCACTTACCGCATGCTCGACCAGTGCTACAAAGTCAGATTTCAACCGCAGCATGATGGGTTGCGTTTCAGGGTCGCCCATACGGCAATTAAATTCTAAGGTTTTGATGCTGCCATCAGGCGAAATCATCAGACCTGCATAGAGAAAGCCAGTGTAGGGAATGCCGTCTTTTGCCATGCCTTCAACGGTTGGGCGAATAACTTCACGTAAAGCTCTGGCATGGATTTCTGGCGTAACGACTGGTGCAGGTGAGTAGGCGCCCATACCGCCAGTGTTAGGACCCTGGTCGCCGTCCAGCAATCGTTTATGGTCTTGGCTGGTGGCGAGTGGCAAGATGTTTTTCCCGTCCACCATCACCATAAAACTGGCTTCTTCACCCGTTAAAAACTCTTCAACCACTACGCGCGCACCAGCCGAGCCGAGTTTGTTATCGGCCAGCATCATGTTGATTGCAGTGTGTGCTTCGTCTAAGCTAATTGCTACTACTACGCCCTTGCCGGCAGCTAAGCCATCGGCCTTAATCACAATTGGCGCACCGTTAGTATTGATATAATCGTGTGCTTTTTTGGCATCGGTAAACGTTGCATAAGCGGCGGTGGGAATGTGATGCCGCAGCATAAAAGCTTTGGCAAAATCTTTTGAGCTTTCTAATTGGGCAGCCGCTTTGGTTGGGCCAAAAATTTTAAGATTTGACGCACGAAAAGCATCTACAACACCCAGACTTAATGGTGCTTCAGGGCCAACTATGGTTAGTCCAATTTGTTCGTCTTGCGCGAATTTAAGTAAATCTGAAACGCTGCTAATTGGCACATTCACCATGTCAGGATTAGTCGCCGTGCCTGCATTGCCAGGCGCAACGTAAACACGACTTACTTTTTTATCTTGTGCAATTTTCCAAGCCAGCGCGTGCTCGCGACCGCCACTACCGATGACTAAAATTTTCATATTATTAGTGCCGGAAGTGGCGAATGCCTGTAAGCACCATTGCCAAGCCTAGTTCGTCGGCCGCCGCGATTACTTCGTCATCGCGCATACTGCCACCAGGGTGAATCACGCAAACAGCCCCGGCTTCGGCTAACACGTCTATACCATCTCGGAAAGGGAAGAAGGCATCCGAAGCCACCACGGAATTTTTTAAACTTAAACCAGCGTTTTGTGCTTTAATGGCGGCAATTTTTGTGCTATCCACACGGCTCATTTGCCCAGCACCCACACCCAGCGTCATACCGTTGCCGCAGAACACAATCGCGTTAGATTTCACATATTTGGCGACATTCCACGCAAATAATAAATCGGCCATTTGTTGCGGCGTTGGTTGTTTTTTGGTGACAATTTTTAAATCTGCTTGGCTGATTTCGTGGTTATCTGCGGTTTGAATCAATAAGCCAGAGCCAATACGTTTGCTGTCATGCGAGTTACGACCTTGCTCCCAGGGTGTGTTACCGCCTTTTGGTAAATCTATTTTAAGCACACGCATATTGGCTTTTGCAGCAAATAAAGCTAAAGCATCTTTTGTATATTCAGGTGCAATCAACACTTCCACAAACTGCTTAGAAACCGCTTCCGCAGCGGCTTTATCTACAGTTACGTTAAAGGCAATAATACCGCCGAAAGCAGAAGTTGGGTCAGTTTGAAAAGCCTTGCTGTAGGCTTCTAACGCGTCTTTACCTAGCGCCACGCCGCATGGATTGGCATGTTTGATGATGACGCACGCCGTTGTGTTAAAAGACTTTACGCATTCCCAAGCTGCATCTGCATCCGCGATGTTGTTGTAGCTAAGCTCTTTGCCTTGTAGCTGCTGCGCGGTTACTAGCGAGCCCGGCACTGGGCACAAATCGCGATAAAACGCGGCGCTTTGGTGCGGATTTTCTCCGTAGCGTAGATCTTGCAGCTTTACAAAGCGGCTGTTGACCTGCGCTGGGTAAGGGTTGCGCGTGCCATCATCGTTAAAGCTGGAAAGGTAATCGCTGATCGCACCATCGTAGTTGCTGATTCGATTAAACGCAGCAACAGAAAGCTTAAATTTAATATTGGCAGATACTGCGCCATTATTGGCTTGCAGCTCGGTTAAAAAATCAGCATATTGCGCGGCATCGGTTAAAACGGCGACATCTTTCCAGTTTTTAGCTGCCGAGCGCACCATCGCAGGGCCACCAATATCGATGTTTTCAATCGCATCTTCTAGCGTGCAGTTGGGCTTGGCAACGGTGGCCTCAAATGGATATAAATTGACGACCAGTAGATCAATGTTAGGAATGTTCTGCGCCTGCATAGCTGCCACGTGCTCCGGCAAATCACGCCTGCCCAATAAGCCACCATGCACTTTGGGGTGCAAGGTTTTGACGCGGCCATCTAACATCTCAGGAAAGCCTGTGTAATCACCAACCTCAGTTACAGCGATTTTGTTATCGCGCAGTAGTTTGGCGGTGCCGCCGGTGGAGAGAATTTCTACGTTGAGTTTGGCAAGCGCAGAGGCTAGTTCCAAAATACCTTGTTTATCTGAGACGCTGATTAATGCTCTTTTGATGACAGCCATATGAATTACTTTAGTTAAGCAAGCAAGTACGCGAAATGATAACGCGGCGCACGAAAGTGAAAAAGCCGGAGTTTACTGTGTTGTAAATGAGGACTTCTGAGTTTTTGTGCAACAAAGTTAGCATGAGTGTAATGCTTGCGGTTAGTTAAGATTGTATTGCGCCATTTTCTTACGCAGGGTATTTCGGTTTAAACCCAATATTTCTGCGGCTTTTGACTGGTTACCGCCAACTTTATGCAGAATGTATTCCAGCATGGGCTTTTCTACACAGCCCAGCACCATGTCGTATATGGCGTGTGGCGTCTGGCCATCCAGATGTTTAAAGTAATCTTCGAGCGATTCTTTAACAGCTTGCTGAAGTTTACTTTTGTCGCTCATAAGTTACGCTACCATTATTCCCGCCGCAATTATGCGGCCAGGGCCTCAGGTTCGTCATGAGTGGAATTTTCTGCATAAACCAAACGTTCATTTTTAGTTTTGAGTTCGGCAAAAAAGTTGTTAATAGCTTGCAATTGTAACGGTATGGTTTGCAAAGTGTTCATGTTGTGCCTAAAACTAGCAGAACCCGCCAAGCCTTTGGTGTACCAAGAAATATGCTTGCGCGCCACGCGCATGCCAGCTAAATCGCCATAAAAGCCATATAAATCGTTGATATGTTCCAACATCACGGTATGGATTTCTTCCACAGTCGGCGGCAATAAATGCGTGCCAGTTTTTAGGTAATGTTCAATCTCACGGAAAATCCACGGCCTGCCTTGCGCGGCGCGGCCTATCATCACGGCGTCGGCTCCTGTGTAATCCAGCACATATTTGGCTTTTTCGGGCGTGGTGATGTCGCCATTGGCCATTAATGGAATTTTCACCGCCTGCTTCACCGCGGCAATCGTGTCATATTCCGCATCGCCCATGTACAAACAAGCTCTAGTTCTGCCGTGCATGGCAAGTGCTTGTACACCAATGTCTTCCGCCATTTTTGCCACAGCAACTGCATTGCGACTGTTTTTATCCCAACCTGTGCGAATTTTCAATGTCACGGGCACATCCACCGCACTAACCACCGCTTTTAGGATTTGCGAAACCAGCGGTTCGTCTTTTAAAAGCGCCGAACCTGCCATCACGTTACAGATTTTTTTGGCTGGGCAACCCATGTTAATGTCGATAATCTGCGCGCCGTTATCCACGTTATACCGCGCGGCTTCCGCCATCATTTTAGGGTCTGCACCCGCGATTTGAACTGAGATCGGGTCAACTTCGCCTTCATGATTGGCACGGCGGCGCGTTTTTTCGCTGCCATAAAGCAGCGAATTTGAAGTCACCATCTCAGAAACCGCCAAACCCGCGCCCATCTTTTTGCAAAGCTGACGGAAAGGCCTATCGGTCACACCCGCCATGGGCGCGACGACTAGATTGTTCTTCAAAATGTGATTGCCGATTTGCATGTGTTATTGTTTTGCGGAAAGGTGCTTATTTTATACGCAATTGAGGCGACTTAATAGGAGTAAATTGTTAAAAAAGCGCGGAATATTATTCATATCCCGCGCTAGTTGATTACCTACGTTTTCTTGGTATTCGCCAAGCTATGTAACCATAATCCCACGCATCTAGGATGCGAGTACTGTTTTTAACTCTACGAAAGCGGCAAAAAATCCAATTGCTTTCGTTTTATTAAAAACAATTAACAAAATTAAATTTTTATTTAAATACAATATGTTAAAATAAATTCTTTATTATTTAATTTAACAATAAGAAATGTCCATTTTATTTAAATTTTGGAATTTCTATTAATGAGCGCTCTCCCAGTTGCTGCCCACGCCCATTTCAGCAAGCAACGGAACATCTAGCTTAGCGACGTTTTGCATCAGTTCTGGCAAGGCGTTTTTAACTAATTCCAGTTCCGCTTCAGGCACTTCTAGCACCAGTTCATCGTGCACTTGCATGATGAGTTTGCTTGCATGTTTCTCATCTTTGAGCCATTTATCCACAGCTATCATAGCGAGTTTAATCAAGTCCGCTGCGGTGCCTTGCATGGGGGCGTTGATGGCGGCGCGTTCTGCGCCTGCGCGTCGCATAGCATTTGCACTGTTGATTTCAGGCACCCACAGTCTGCGCCCAAAATAGGTTTCGACATAACCTTGCGTTTTGGCTAATGCACGCGTGTTTTGCATGTAATCGCGCACCCCAGGGTAACGCGCAAAGTATCGCTCGATATAGCTGGCTGCGGCACTACGTTCTATATTCAAGTTTTGTGCAAGACCAAACGCACTCATGCCGTAAATGAGACCAAAATTGATAACTTTGGCGTAACGGCGTTGTTCACTATCCACAGCGCCAGGTTCCACCCCAAAAACTTCGGCAGCGGTGTGGCGGTGAATATCTTCGTTGTTAGCAAAGGCTTTTAGCATGCCTTTATCCTGTGACAAATGCGCCATAATACGCAGCTCGATTTGTGAATAGTCAGCAGAAACGATATGGCTACCTTTGGGAGCGATAAACGCTTCGCGAATACGACGACCTTCAGCCGAGCGTACAGGAATATTTTGCAAATTCGGGTCTGAGCTTGCTAAACGTCCGGTAATTGCCACTGCTTGGTTATAGCTAGTATGCACGCGGCCTGTGGTTGGGTTAATCATGCGCGGCAGTTTATCGGTATAGGTTGATTTGAGCTTTGCTAGTCCGCGATACTCTAATAAAACTTTCGGTAATGGATGATCTATCGCCAATTCTTGTAATACGTCTTCGTCTGTCGACGGTGCGCCAGAGGGCGTCTTCTTGGTCGGTTTAATACCAAGCTTATCGAATAAGATCTCTTGCAATTGTTTGGGAGAAGACAAATTAAAAGGTTGGCCTGCGAGCTCATAGGCCTGATTTTCAAGTGCTACCAATTTCATGCCGATTTCGTTGCTTTGTTTATTGAGCATATTCGCGTCTATCAGTACACCGTTGCGCTCAATGGTGAATAAAATGTTAGAAACGGGCATTTCTATTTGGCTGTAAATAAAGTCCAGCTTGGGTTCCGTGGCGATTTGCGGGTAAAGCGCTTGATGTAATTGCAAGGTAATATCAGCATCTTCCGCGGCATATTCACTGGCTTGTTCAACAGTCACTTGATTGAATCCTACAGCTTTCGCGCCTTTACCGGCTACTTCTTCAAACGAGATGGTTTTGATGCCAAGGTGCCGCTCGCTCAATTCGTCCATGCCGTGACCGCGATGGCTTTCTAGCACGTAGGATTGCAGCAGCGTATCGTGCGCGATGCCATTGAGTTGAATGTTGTGGTTGGCCAGAACATGCTTGTCATATTTAAGATTCTGCCCAACTTTTTTAATGGTCGCATTTTCAAGAATGGACTTGATACGCACTAAAGTGGTATCAAACGGCAGTTGATCCGGCGCATCAAAATAATCGTGCGTGAGCGGTAAATACGCCGCGTAGCCTGCTTCCATACTGAATGACATGCCGACCAGCTTGGCCTGCATCGGGTCAAGCGAGGTGGTTTCAGTATCGAAGCAAACCAGGTCGGCTTTTTCAATTTTACCCAACCAGCGAGATAAATCTGCGTCAGTCAGGATGGTTTCGTATTGACGCGAATTATTTGCTACATATTGTGTTGTGTTGATAACGCTTTCTGTTCCAGCCTTGGAATGTGCATGGATATTGGCTTGCGGGGTAGATGTTTTTTCATTCGTTCCATTAGCATTGTCCAATTCGCGGCGCCAAGTTTTAAAATCCAAACGTTCATAAAGTTCTGAAAGTTTGGTTTTGTCTTGTGGTTGCGGCGCAAGGTCGGTCAAGCTTTCCTGAATACCGACATCACAGCGGATGGTAATTAGCTCCCGCGCGGTCGGTAGCCATGGCAAAGCTTTACGCAGATTCTCACCGACCACGCCGGTGATATTATTAGCATGCGCGATAATATTTTCAAGCGAACCATATTCTTTCAGCCATTTTACCGCGGTTTTTGGCCCAACTTTTTCTACACCAGGCACGTTATCCGAGGTGTCACCAATCAACATTAAATAATCAATCATTAAGCTAGGTGGAATGCCAAATTTGTTCTCCACACCCGCAACATCAAGCACCTCATCGGTTTTTCTAAACGCATCACGCATGGTGTTCACTACGGTGACGTGCTCATTGACCAATTGCGAAATGTCTTTATCACCCGTGGAAATAATCACGCGTGTACTTTCGCGCTCAGCCTGCTTGGAAAGCGCGCCAATCACGTCGTCGGCCTCCACACCATCCTCCACAATAAGAGGCCAACCCATGGCTTTAATCGCTTCAAATAATGGTTCTATCTGCGTGCGCAAGTCGTCCGGCATGCTGGCACGGTTGGCTTTATATTCGGGGTAAATGTCATCGCGGAATGTTTTGCCTTTGGCATCAAAAATACATGCGCTATAATCACTGGGGTAATCTTTATGCAAACGGCGCAACATATTGAGTACGCCGTAAATCGCGCCAGTGGGCTCGTTGTGCTTGTTGCGCAAATCGGGCATGGCGTGAAAGGCACGATAAAGGTAGGATGAGCCATCCACTAACAACAACGTTTTCATATACTTTGGGTACCTAAATTATGTCTGTTGCAAAAAAAATTCCAAAAATTACCGATCCTGATGTACAAGGTCGTAATCATACTGCGCATGAAGCATGGCATGCATTCGAGATTATGGCAGAATTCGTGGATGCTACGGAAAGCCTTAAGGAAATCACACCCGCGGTTTCTGTTTTTGGTAGCGCGCGTACCGAGCCAAACCACCCATATTACAAGCTTACGGAAGAAGTCGCCAGACTGTTATCCGACGCTGGTTTCAGTGTTATTTCCGGCGGTGGGCCAGGCATTATGGAGGCCGCCAATAAAGGTGCTTTTGATGGAAAGTCGCCAAGTATTGGTTTGAATATTGAATTGCCACATGAGCAAACAAATAACCCGTATCAGGATATTAGTCAAAATTTCCATCACTTTTTTATGCGTAAAGTGATGTTTGTAAAATATGCCAGTGCTTATGTAGTGATGCCGGGGGGCTTTGGTACTTTAGATGAGGTGATGGAAGCGATTACGCTGGTGCAAACTGGTAAAACCTTAAAAATACCAATTATTTTGGTGTGTGAGCCTTTTTGGCGTGGCTTGGTTGGTTGGCTTAAAACCACTTTGGTGGACGAAAAAATGATTTCAGTCGATGACCTTGACATAATTCAGGTTATTGATGACCCTGCTAAGATTGTAGAGGCAATATTCAAGCATTATGAAATGCGTGGATTCAAATTATCTGCGGAAGAAGAGCGCATTCAACTTTATTTGTAGTCCTTATTGTATATATAGACGTTTATTTATAGGCAAGACGCGCGTTTTAATGCGCTTTTTGTTAGAATGATTCATCTGTTTAATTGTGAGAGCAAGATGCAAAAATTGAAATTATCCACATTGCTACTGAGCTTATTGTCAGCATTGCTGTTGCCGCATTATGTACTGGCGGCTGGCTCGCCAGCCAACGCAGAACCGCTCGAAGATGTGCCGCCGCCGCCAAAAATAATGGATGGTGAGCCACTAGATGAACCGCAAATCACCATTCGCAAAAAAGGCACAGAGACGATTGAGGAATATCGTATTCATGGCGAACTATATATGATGAAAGTAACGCCAGCGCATGGTGTGCCTTATTATTTGCATAAAGAAGACCAAGATGGTGGCTGGGTGAATACTGGGCCGGTTCAGCCATTAAGTATCCCGAAATGGGTGATTTTTAGGTTTTAACATTAAGGGGGCATGGCCCTCTTAATTATTTATTTGTAAGGCAATATGTCTGTATTTACCACCCTAACTTTAGACGAAGTGCGTGTTTGGCTGCGTGAATTTGCCATCGGCGAAATCGTAGATTTGCGCGGCATCGCTGCTGGTATTACCAATACCAATTATTTTGTCATCACTGCTAACGCACGCTATGTGCTGACAGTTTTTGAGAAAAATAAGTTAGAAGAATTACCTTATTTCGTCGATTTAATGACGCATTTAGCAAAACACGGTGTACCTTGCCCTGCGCCAATTGCCGACAAAAATGGCTTGGCTTTGCACGTACTGAAGGGCAAGCCAGCACTGATGGTGAGCTGTTTAAAAGGCAGTGATACGGCAACGCCCACTGTTGCACAATGTGCACTGGTAGCTAAAACACTGGCGCAAATGCACATTGCCGGGCGCGATTTTACACGGAAGTCGCATAATCAACTTGGAGCTGATTGGCGCAATGTCACAGCCCAGCAAGTAATGCCAAAGCTTAGCTCGGATGAACAAACTTTGTTAAAAGTGGAACTGGATTTTCAGGAAAAGCTTAATTTGGCCGATTTGCCGCATAGTGTCATTCATGGCGATTTGTTCCGTGATAATGTGCTGTTTGATGGTGAAAAATTAGGTGGTTTTATCGATTTTTACTACGCTTGTGACGATAGCTTGGCTTATGATGTGGCGATTGCGGCGAACGATTGGTGCGTGTTGGAGAATGGCAGTTTTGACGACGAAAAATTAAAAGTTTTTTTAGGAGCATATCAAGCGGTGAGGCCATTTACAGAGGCAGAATGCTTAAGCTGGTATGCACTTTTACGCAACGCTGCTTTACGTTTTTGGTTGTCTAGACTGTTTGATTTTTATTATCCAGCAGAAGGTGAGCTGACGTACGCCAAAGACCCAAATCATTTCAAACGTATTTTGCAGCATCGCATTAAATTGCAGCAACAATTACATTAACAGGGAATTCAATATGGCAATTTTAGAATCACGCACCAAAACTGGCATGAGCTGGGTGACTGAGAGTTGGGCATTATTTAGAGCAACCCCAAGAAAATGGCTATTGCTAAGTTTGGCTTATGTGGGGCTATTTATGTTGTTACCTTCAATACCTGGCTTGCAGTTTTTTGCGTTTATTAGTATTTTAATTTGGCCAGTATTTTTGGCGATTGCCATTGCACTTTATCGCAATGCAGATATGAAAAAACAGCAAAATCTGAGTGAAATTATCAATAATATTAAACCAAAAATATCGCAATTAATGGCGCTGGGAGGCGCATTTTTGCTATATGCGGTGCTGATAAGTTTTGTGTTGAATAGCGACTTGCAAGGTTTGACCATATTGGCGCAAACGAAAGAAAGGATGACCGAATCACAAATGATGAGTTTTCTGCAAAAAATGTTTCCAGTTTTAACAAAACTGACATTGTTATTAATCCCGCTCATGATGGCGACATGGTTTTCACCCATGCTGATTGCATTCAATAACTATAGCTTGGTGAAGGCTATTAAATCGAGTATTGCGGGTTCGCTGCAATATCTAATTGCGCTGACATCCGCATGGTTGCTGCTTACAGTGGGTATTTTGGCTTTGATGCTAATTGTTGGAGTTGTTGCGGGTGTGATAAGCAACATAGTGCCTGTGCTGGGGCAAATGCTGATGTCACTGGTTGTATTTGGCTGTTTATTGCTGGCAACCTCACTTATGCTAGCGTTTCAGTATGTGAGCTATCGCGATGTATTTAGAGCGGCTTAAATTTTTTCCAGCTTAGCGTATTCCATCGCCAGCGTTTTCAATCCTTGGCGACCAAAGTTGATTTTTACCACCAAATTTTCCGTATTACCTTCGTAGCTTACCACCACGCCATCGCCAAATTTGCTGTGGCGCACACCTTGCCCAATTTTAAAAGGATAAGTGCTGGCTTTACTCTGTGCCTGCGTATGCACGGTGTTGGTAATAAATGCGTTATTAACAGAAGGCTTAGGCACGGGGCGGCTATTGAGTCTTTTCAATAATTTTTCAGGGATTTCATCCAGAAAGCGCGATGGAATGCCATAACGCACTTGCCCATGCAGCATGCGGCTTTGCGCATGACTCAAATACAAGCGTTGTCTGGCACGGGTCACAGCCACGTACATCAAACGCCTCTCTTCTTCTAATCCACCGTTTTCAGAAAAACTTTGTTCGTGTGGGCACAAGCCTTCTTCTAAGCCGCTGATAAATACTGCTTTAAACTCCAAGCCCTTGGCAGCGTGTACTGTCATCAGTTGTAAGGCTTCACTGCCGACATCCGCTTGGTGTTCTCCAGCTTCCAAACTGGCGTGACTTAAAAATTGCGTCATTAAATCTTGGCTACTTTCACCATCCACATTGTTATGGTTACCAAAATCTTGGTTACTAAACGCTACGGCTGCTGTCACCAATTCTTCCAAGTTGGCGATACGATCTTCACCTTCTTTTTCGGCTTTGTAATGTGTTTTTAAACCTGATATTGTGGTAGCAAGTTCTGCTACTTCGGGTAGAGAAATGCCATAAGCCTGATCTATCATTTCGCGGATGAGTGCAACAAATCCTTCGATACCTTTACCACCCGCTTTGCCATTACCTACTTTATTTGTAGCGGCTTGCCATAAGCTACAACCATTTTGGAGTGCGCCTTCTTGCAGTTGTTCTAAACTTCTTGCACCAATGCCGCGTGCAGGAAAGTTAATTACGCGTAGCAGTGCAGTGTCGTCGTTGGCGTTAGCAATTAAGCGCATATAGGCGAGTGCGTGTTTGATTTCTGCCCGTTCGAAGAAACGCAAGCCGCCATACACGCGATATGGCAAATTGGCCGAAAATAGTGCGTGTTCGAGGATACGCGATTGCGCGTTGCTGCGATATAACAGCGCCATATCACCCAGCGCGGTGCCTTCTGCGTACAGCATTTTGATTTCATCCACAATAAAGCTGGCTTCGTCAGTGTCGTTATAGGCTTCATACACACGCACTGGCTCGCCCGCGCCAGCCGAAGTCCATAAATTTTTGCCCAGCCGATTTTTGTTGTGAGAAATAATCGCGTTGGCAGCATCTAAAATATTGCTGTGCGAGCGATAGTTTTCTTCCAGTTTAACGATATTTTGCACGTTAAAATCAGTTTCAAAATCACGCATATTACCAACCCTTGCGCCGCGGAAACCATAAATAGATTGGTCATCATCACCTACTGCAAACATGCAGTTATGCCCTTGGTTGGCACCTTGGCCCGCTAACAATTTAAGCCACAAATATTGCAGTCGATTAGTATCTTGAAACTCGTCCACCAGTATGTATTTGAAGCGATTTTGATAATGCTCACGAATGTGCGCATCGCGTTCGAGCAGTTCATAGCAGCGCAATAAAAGCTCGGCAAAATCGGCCACACCTTCGCGTTGGCATTGTTTGTCGTATTCCTCAAAAATCTCGCGTAATTTTTGCGTATGCGCATCATAAGCCTCGACAGTGTGTGCACGCAAACCTTCTTCTTTGCAGCCATTGATATAGCCCTGCACTTGCTTAGGCACAAATTTTTCGTTATCCACATTCATGGCTTTCATCACGCGTTTAATGGCGGATAATTGATCTGCACTATCTAAAATTTGGAATGTTGACGGAAGCGCTGCCTCGCGGTAATGCGCGCGCAGTAAGCGATTGCATAGGCCATGGAATGTGCCAACCCACATACCACGTGTGTTAATTGGTAACATGGCCGTGAGCCGAGTCAACATTTCTTTAGCGGCTTTGTTGGTGAAAGTGACCGCCATTAAACCCATCGGTGAAACCTGCTCAGTCTGAATCAACCAAGCGATTCGAGTCGTGAGCACGCGCGTTTTGCCGCTGCCGGCGCCTGCTAAAATCAGCGCGGATTGGTGCGGTAATGTGACTGCTTCGAGTTGTTTATTGTTGAGGCCGGTGAGGATTGAAGATTGAGTTTGCATGCCTGTATTATCGCATGGCGAAGCAGTAAAAATTAGTCTAAAAAAGAAAGAAAAAAATGGAACTATTTTCCGACTGAATTTGTCTGAACTAGCATGGTAACTGAATTAAATTTCAGTTACCTTTCCGCTTCTTTCCTCCCTGAGCGGAAGCCTTAGACGATGAGGCATTTTGCCCCGATTTATTCCCCTTAATCGGGGCTTTTTTTGGGTTTAGCCAATTTGTAACTGACTTGCTTCGAAGTGTAAACCAACTGTAATAATTCCACAATGATTTTGTGGAATAAAAAAGCCTCGCAATTGCGAGGCTTTTTAGTTTGCAATTATACTTAGTGCAATTCACCAAGAGTGTGGAATTGATAGTGCGAAAGCAAGGAAGATTCGACGCAGACAGTATGTTTTTATACGGCTAGGAAAATCTAACGCTACTGACAAAACTAGCAACCCACAATCGCAGTGAATTTACATCATTCCGCCCATGCCACCCATATCACCCATCCCGCCGCCCATTGCTGGAGCGTCGTCTTTCGGTAGTTCAGCCACCATGCAGTCAGTGGTGAGCATTAAGCCTGCCACTGAAGCTGCGTTTTGCAATGCAGAACGGGTGACTTTAGTTGGGTCAAGTATGCCCATATCTATCATGTCGCCGTAAGTCTCGTTCGCAGCGTTGTAGCCATAGTTACCTTTGTTAGCCGCGACGTTATTTACTACGACAGATGGCTCTACACCTGCGTTTTGCACGATTTGGCGTAATGGCTCTTCCACCGCACGCAATACAATTTTAACACCTGCGTCTTGGTCGTGGTTATCGACTTTTACTTTAGCGATTGCATCACGTGCACGAATTAACGCTACGCCGCCGCCAGCCACAATGCCTTCTTCAACCGCTGCACGAGTTGCATGCAATGCATCTTCTACACGCGCTTTTTTCTCTTTCATTTCGATCTCGGTGGTGGCGCCAACTTTAATTACCGCAACACCACCAGCTAATTTTGCCACCCGTTCTTGCAGTTTTTCTTTATCATAATCGCTTGTCGCTTCTTCAATTTGCGCTTTAATTTGTGCAATGCGTGATTTGATATTGGCTTCAACACCAGCGCCGTCGATGATGATGGTGTTTTCTTTACCCACTTCAATGCGCTTGGCTGAACCTAAATCTTCCAATTTCACGTTTTCGAGTTTCAAGCCAACTTCTTCAGCAATCACAGTGCCACCCGTTAAAATGGCAATGTCTTCTAACATGGCTTTACGGCGGTCACCAAAGCCTGGTGCTTTAACCGCAGTTGTTTTCAAAATGCCGCGAATGTTGTTTACCACCAAGGTAGCTAGTGCTTCACCATCTACTTCTTCGGCAATGATTAATAATGGGCGTCCGGATTTAGCCACTTGCTCTAAAGTTGGCAATAAATCACGGATGTTGGAGATTTTTTTGTCGTGCAATAACACGTATGGATTGTCTAAAAGCGCGATTTGACGATCTGCATTGTTGATGAAATAAGGTGACAGATAGCCGCGGTCAAACTGCATACCTTCTACAATATCCAGCTCGCTTTCAAGGCCAGAACCATCTTCAACGGTAATCACGCCTTCTTTACCCACTTTATCCATCGCATCAGCAATAATTTTGCCGATAGATTCGTCAGAGTTGGCTGAGATTGAGCCCACTTGAGCGATTTCTTTACTGGTTGTGCAAGGCTTAGATTGATCCTTAAGGCTTGCTACAGCTGCTACTACGGCTTTATCGATGCCGCGTTTTAAATCCATTGGGTTCATGCCAGCAGCCACTGATTTCATGCCTTCACGGATAATGGCTTGCGCTAACACGGTTGCCGTTGTTGTGCCGTCACCTGCAATGTCAGAAGTCTTGCTTGCCACTTCTTTCACCATTTGTGCACCCATATTTTCAAACTTGTCTTTCAGTTCGATTTCTTTAGCCACTGAAACGCCATCCTTGGTGATAGTAGGCGCGCCGTATGAGCGTTCTAGTACTACATTGCGACCTTTCGGGCCTAGCGTTACTTTTACTGCATCGGCTAGGATATTTACGCCCCTAGTCATTTTTTGGCGAACATCATCGCCGAATCTTACGTCTTTTGCTGCCATGTTAATTGCTCCTTAAAATTTTTAATAAATGGAAATTTATTCAACAATTGCCATGATGTCTTCTTCGCGCATCACCAGTAGCTCTTCGCCATCAACTTTTACAGTTTGGCCTGAATATTTACCAAATAACACCTTGTCGCCAACTTTAACGTCTAGTGCGTTGATTTTGCCGCTATCATCTCTTTTGCCGTTGCCAACGGCTTTTACCACGCCTTGATCTGGTTTTTCTGTGGCAGAATCCGGAATAACAATACCTGATGCGGTAGTGCGTTCTTCTTCAGAGCGTTTTACAATAACGCGATCGTGTAATGGACGAATTTTCATTCAATTTCTCCTAATGGGTTACTATATTAAGTTGTTAAGAATTGCTTGAGCAATGCGATATTTTAGCACTCACACACCCTGATTGCTAAATTTGGGGTTAAATATATATATTTCAAGAGCAATTTGATAAAAAATGAGTTTAAAAATAGATAAGGATTTAGTTTGACAGCTCAAGTACCACCGACCACCAATAAGCCAGAAGCAGCTATTCAGCAGATTAATTTAAGCTATAACGCCGAGCAAGATAGACTGCTATTACGTGTTGGGCTGGCGGATAACTCGGAACTGTTGGTGTGGCTCACTTATCGACTTACCAAGCAGCTTTGGCAACTACTTAACAGCGAAACCAATATTCCAACGGCAACCTCTATTAATGCGGAAACGCTGCCAGAAAAGGCTGTAGAGCAATTTAAGCAAGAAATGCAAGCGGTGGAGACCTTGCAAAAAATGGATTTTGCAACAGACTATCAACCGCGAAAAGAAATTGTTCATAATGGCGTCATGTTGGCGATTAGTGTTGTGCTGGTAAGCAATGAGAATAAGTCACCAACCCTTGAGATGCCATGTTTAGAGGGTGTCAGCGTGCGTATGAATTTAACTCAAGAACTTATTTTAGCGCTGTGTAATATGTTGCAACTTGCTTCCAAAGAGGCCGCTTGGGATATCGGGGCGCCTAGTCAAACGCAGGCAGAAATACAGCTAGCTGGTGTGAGCGGCGTGAAAAAAGTGCTGCACTAGATAGTTAGAGCATTAACCTAAAGATATTTTAGTTTGTTGAATAATTTCTTCTGCAGTTGAAGCGTCATAAAAAATCCCAGAGCCTTTTTTGGCTATCACGCGCATACGCGTGGTATTTGAGCTAATGGGCTCAAGCTGAATTTCTATTCTGCGTTCGTTGGTTTTCGCAGTGACAAAACGAACATTAGTTTTATCTTGCCAGCCATCTGAGACTAGCTGAATCTGCATGCGATCTAAAGCTTTTATGGTGGCGGTTCTGACTTTGGCCTGCGGCGCAGTAAAGGTGCGGTAGGTAATGCCGTTCATGGTATGTGTAATTGCTGCAGAGCCGCCCATACCAGCTGCGGAGGTAACTGCAGCTACACATCCAGATAAAGCAATCGCATTAATCAATATAAGAAAAATTAGCAAAAATTTGCGCATTTCATCCACCCATATAATTATATGTTATTTAGGATATATATGATAGCTAATTTTTGAAAACATGTCAACAACATTCAATATAATCAAAGTGTTATAAATTGTTTTTAATCTATCTCTTTTTGAATATAGCGGCTTTAATTTCGAATGTGCCATTTACAGCAGCGCTGAGGCATAATAAGCGTATATGACCAATCAAACCATTCTCAACCGCAGTTTGCAATCGGTATGGCATCCATGCACGCAAATGAAGCAGCATGAAACCTATCCCCTCATCCCAATTCAACGTGGTGATGGTGTATGGCTCTACGATATGGAAGGCAAGCGCTATTTAGATGCAGTGAGCTCGTGGTGGGTGAATCTGTTTGGGCATAATAATTTGCGTATTAAAGATGCGATTAAGCAGCAACTAGATATGCTTGAGCATGTGATGCTAGCGGGGTTTACACATGAAGCTGTTGTTGCCTTATCCGAAAAATTAGCCAAACTTACTGGCTTGGGCCATGCGTTTTATGCCAGTGATGGCGCAAGTGCGACTGAAATTGCCTTAAAAATGAGTTTTCATTTTTGGCGGAATAGCGCCAAATCCAGCAAAACCAAATTTATCAGCCTGCAAAACAGTTACCACGGCGAAACATTAGGCGCGCTCGGCGTGACGGATGTGGCGATTTTTAAGGACATCTACGCGCCATTGCTGATGCAATCGGCACAAATGCCCAGCCCAGATTTTAGATTGGCAGAATCGGGTGAGAACGCAGAGGCGTTTGCATTGCGCTGTGCGGTGGCTTTAGAAACTTATGTCGCTGCGCATCATGATGAGCTGGCTGCCTTAATCATCGAGCCGTTGGTGCAATGTGCAGCGGGCATGGGCATGTATCACCCAGTGTATTTAGCGCGTGCGCGAGAGATTTGCACCAAGTATGAAGTACATTTAATCGCGGACGAGATCGCCGTGGGTTTTGGTAGAACAGGAACGATGTTTGCGTGCGAGCAGGCCAATATGAAGCCTGATTTTATCTGTTTATCTAAAGGTATTACGGGCGGCTATTTACCATTATCAGTAGTACTCACCACTGACCATATTTACCAAGCATTTTATGATGATAGTACGGCAAAAGGTTTTTTGCACAGCCACAGTTATACTGGGAATCCGTTGGCTTGTAGCGCAGCCTTAGCGACATTGGCAATTCTTGAATCAGACAATATTTTAGAAAAAAATAAACAAAAAACTGCATATTTAAAAAATAAATTGCAAGCATTCACTGCCTTGCCAATCCAGTATCCACGCCATCAAGGCCTGATATTCGCTTTTGACGTTAAAACCAATAAACCACAATTCTCAAAACGATGTTATCAAGCCGCTATGCAACAAGGTTTGTTGCTACGTCCGATTGGCAACACAGTGTATTGGATGCCACCTTACACCATCACAGAAACTGAAATGGATTTTATGGTGGATGTAACTATAGAGACGTTAAAAACTACGATATGAGAAAGTTTTTTATTAGCATAAGTTTAATGTTGGCTAGTTTGCATGTGCACGCGGAGCTACCACTCACTGTAGCAGATGCGCTGAAAGCAGTCGGAATTCCACAGCAAAATGTGGCAGTATATGTGCAGGCAGTTGAGAGTAATAGTCCAATTCTTAGTCATAATGCAGATAAGAGTATGAACCCAGCTTCGGTGATGAAACTGGTCGTGACCAGTGCGGCACTTGATTTATTGACCCCTACTTACCGCTGGAAAACTGAAGTGTATCGAGATGGACCAATAAGTAATGGCATATTGGACGGTAACCTAATTATTAAGGGTTATGGCGACCCGAGTTTTAAAGCGCAAGAATTCTGGCGCTTATTAATGAGTGTGCAGCAGGCCGGTATCAAGAAAATAAAGGGCGATTTGATTATCGATAAAAGCTATTTCGCCAAAAGCGTAGGCGTGCGACATGCCTTTGATGACGAAACCTGGCGCGCTTACAACGCAGAACCAAGTGCGTTTCTGGTAAATGGCCGTAACACTAGTTTTAGATTTATCGCCACTGAAACAACTGTGAATGTTAACCAAGAGTTTGAGCTGCCAGAAGTACAAATAAATAACAATATGAAACTTAGCCAAGACGCATGTGGTGAATGGCGCAACCATTTTGGCTACACGGTTAAATCGCTTGAAAATAAGGTGATTGTGAAATTTAGCGGTACTTTTTCGCCTGATTGTGGCGAGCGTTATTTAGAGCTAAGTGTGTTCGATGATGAACAATATGCGTTTTACACATTTAAAAAACTGTGGCGTGAACTTGGCGGGAAGTTTAAAGGAACGTTTAGGCTACAAGACACGCCAACAAGCGCAATGAAAGTGCTTGAGCAGGAGTCTGATCCTTTAGGCTATGTGATTCGAGACATCAATAAATGGAGCAACAATCTGATGGCGCGACAACTCTTGCTAACCATTGCGGCAGAGAAAAATAGCGCACCTGCGACAGAAGCTAAAGGTATTGCAGCCATTAATACTTGGCTTACCGGTAAAGGCTTAAGCTTTAATGAGCTGATAGTTGAAAATGGCTCTGGTTTGTCGCGCATTGAGCGCATAAGTGCAGAGCATTTAGGGCGAATGTTAGTAAGCGCCTACAATAGTCCGGTGATGCCAGAGCTCATGGCATCATTACCGATTTTGGGTCAAGATGGCACAGTGAAAAAACGCTTAAATGATGGCCAATCAAATGGTCGCGCACACCTAAAAACAGGTTCGTTAGATGGTGTAAGCGCAATTGCGGGTTATGAGATAGATGCGAACAATCATCGTCATGTGCTGGTGATGCTAGTCAACCATGCAAAGGCAGCGGAAAGTAAAGACGCTCAAGATGCATTGATAGAATGGGTGCATCAGCAACCTTAGTTGTGTTGGTGTCGCGCGAACTTAAGGTGAGTTTACGGTATCATATCGTTTCGATTAATTAAGTTGTTAAATGATTAAGGTTGGATATGAAATTACTTAATATTTTGCTGGCATGTGCGTGTGTTTTTACGCTAAATGCTTGCAAGGCTGAAACGGCAACATCAACACAGGAAAAATCTGCAATGACCACAAGCATCTTAGAACTAAAAAAAATTGACACACAAGTAGGTACAGGCCGCGAGGCAGAGCCTGGCTTTAATGTCACCGTGCATTACACCGGTTGGCTGTATGACGAAAAAGCGACTGACCACAAAGGTAAAAAATTCGATAGCAGCTTAGATAGAAAACAGCCATTTGATTTTGCATTAGGCGCGGGTCAAGTGATTCAAGGTTGGGATGAAGGCTTTGCGGGCATGAAAATTGGCGGCAAACGCACGTTGATTATTCCACCGGAAATGGGCTATGGTGTACGCGGTGCAGGCGGGGTGATTCCGCCAAATGCGACACTGATTTTTGATGTGGAATTGCTGGATGTGAAGTAATGAAAGTACATGTTAAATGGGTTGAAGGAGTGAGCTTTGTCGGCGAATCAGAGACTGGTCACGCTGTAGTGCTAGACGGTGCGCCTGAGAGCGGTGGTCGGAATATTGGCATGCGCCCGATGGAAATGCTGCTAATCGGCATGGGGGCTTGTACTTCGTTTGACGTGGTAACCATACTCAAAAAATCTCGTCAGCCGATTGTGGATTGTGTGGCAGAAATTGATGCGACACGTGCGGACGAAGTGCCAAAAGTGTTTACTAAAATTCATGTACATTTCGTGATTACGGGTAATAATTTGAATGAAGCACAAGTAGAACGCGCGGTGAAATTATCAGCCGAGAAATATTGTTCCGCCTCAATCATGTTAAGTAAATGCGTAGCTATTACGCATGATTTTGAGATTAGGGCGTTCGAAAATGCATAAGGCTGATTCAATCAAACCTAGCGGCATGTTAGGTATACGTCACGTGGCTTTGTTTGTAAAAGAGCTAGAAACTGCGGTTGATTTCTACACCAACATCATGGGCATGAAGATTGAATGGCAGCCCGATGCGGATAATGTGTATTTAACCAATGGCGGTGACGTTTTTGCATTACACCGTGCAGACTATGCGCCACAAGCGCAACAGCGTTTAGATCATATTGGCTTTGTGCTAAATACACCGCAGGATGTGGACAATTGGTATGCGTATTTTGTTGAGAATGGGGTAAAAATAACTGAATCGCCTAAAACACATAGAGACGGTGCTCACGGTTTTTATTGCCTAGACCCGGTGGGGCACTTGCTGGAGCTGATTTATCATCCGCCTATTTCTAAAAACTTTAATGGTTAATTATTTTTACCTTAAGTGGCTCTTCGTTTTCTAACACGCTGATTAATCTATCCACATTCGGGTGTTTGCCTGGGCAGTTTTCGGCATCTTCCGTGTGTTCGGCGTAAAGCGCCAAGCCTTCTACAGCCGCATCTAGGGTAATTGCACCATACATTTTGTAGAGATGATTGTAAACCTTAAGTGAGCCTTGGCTACCAGGCTTATTTTCGATAACGCCTGCAGGTTCGCCATTTTCATGATACAGCTCGATGCGCTGTACTTCATCGGTACCATCTAGAGTTAACAAAACATCACTAAATTTTTGCATTTTTATCTTAAATTAAGTTAAATATAATAGGCAGTTTTCGTCATGATTTTAGATGCGAAAGTCATCGCAACCTTAATTGGTGCAGGCAATTCACTTGCACCAAGCTGCTTGGCGCTATCTGCGTGAGCCATCTCTTCTTGCTGCATCTGGTTCACAATTGTACGCGTTTTAATGTCGGTTTTATCCAGTTGATTCAAATGATTTTGTAAATGCGCCGATACTTGTTGTTCGGTCTCCTCCAAAAAACCTAAATTCCATTTGTCGCTCAGCGCGCCAGCGATTGCGCCTAGCGTAAAACTGCTCGCATACCAAAGCGGGTTAAGCAAGCTTTTACGCCCGCCAAGCTCGTTAATACGTGCTTCGCACCAGGCGAGATGATCCGTTTCCTCGTTGGCTGCATGTTCAAGTGCATTTACAATTTGCTGATTTTTGGATGTAAGCGCTTGCCCGCTGTACAAGGCTTGCGCACACACCTCGCCCACATGATTAATGCGCATTAGCGCGGCGGCATGTTGCTTGCTAGCATCATCAAGTGTTGGCTCCTCTAAATGTGCGTCTGGGCGCGGTCTCGCAGCGGTGCTGGCTGCAAATATAGTGCGTAAACCCTTGTTAAAAGCAATGATTAATTTATCCGAAAGCATAGCGTTGAGTTTAATCTAAATCGAGGATGATTTGCAATTTGAGTATATGATAAAACAAAGCCCTGCTTAATTTCCATAAGCAGAGCCGTTGTCATGGGGAATTAATTATTTTTTGTTGTCAGCAGGTTTTGTTTCAGCTGGCTTTGCATCTGGCGTTTTTTGCACAGGTAAGCCTTTAAGCACATTCATCGCTTGCACAAATTGCATATCATCTTTGCTGGCTGGTTCAATTGGGCCTTGTTGCTCAGCAAATTTTTTCTCATTCAATTTGTCTTTAGCTGTAGCTTCTTTATCTGCATCTTTTGTTTCAGCTGGTTTATTAGCATCTGCGTCTTTTGGGTTTGATAAATGCTTGGCTAAATCAGCCTCGTGCAGATTATTAGATTGGTCAAAACCGTCATCCACAAGGATATCTGGCACAATGCCTTTGGCTTGAATGGAGCGGCCGTTTGGGGTGAAGTAGCGCGCAGTGGTGAGTTTAATCGCGCTACCATTATTCATTGGCAAAATGGTTTGTACCGAGCCCTTACCAAAACTTTGGATGCCCAATATCGTTGCGCGTTTATGGTCTTGCAAAGCGCCAGCCACAATTTCAGAAGCCGAAGCAGAGCCTGCATTTATCAATACAACCATAGGCGTTTTTTTGTAATCAGCAGGCACATCTTTCAGATAATCGCCTTTGCCGCGACGCGCGTAATCAAAAGGTGTAGCGCTCAGACGCATTTTGGAATCTGCAACGCGACCTTCGGTATAAACCACTAAATCATCTTTAGGCAGAAAGGCAGCAGAAACACCAACAGCAGAATCCAACAAGCCACCTGGGTTATTACGTAAATCTAATACCAAGCCCTTGAATGGGCCCTTATTTTGGTCGTGCAAAGTTTTAAGCGCTTTGGCAAGGTCTTCGCCAGTATGTTCCTGGAACTGGGTAATGCGCACATAGCCGAAGCCGGGTTCAATGTATTTGTTTTTTACGCTTTGCGTTTTAATAATAGCGCGCGTTAAACTAAAAGTAAGCGGTTTAGCTTCGCCTTTGCGCAACACGGTGAGTAAAATTTTGGTATCTGGCTTGCCGCGCATTTTTTTCACGGCATCATTCAGGCTTAGGCCACGCACTTGTGTGTCGTCCAGCTTCATAATCAAATCGCCAGTTTTAAGACCAGCTTTGTAAGCAGGGCTATCTTCAATCGGCGTGACAACTTTCACTAAGCCATCTTCCATCGCAACTTCAATGCCCAAACCGCCAAATTCGCCCTGAGTGCCAGCTTGTAAATCTTTGTAGGCATCGGAATCCATGTAAGTAGAATGCGGGTCTAAACCAGCTAGCATGCCAGTGAGCGCTTCATTGATAAGTTTTTTATCTTCAACCGGCTCTACATAATCGCTTTTAACTTTGCCAAAAACTTCAGCAAACACGCGTAAATCATCGATGGGTAATTGTGGCTCGGCGACTTTATCGGCCAATGCCGAAAAGTTAAGGCTAATCAATACGCCAATTAAAACACCGGAGCCAATCAAACCAAATTTTTCAAAAGAAGACCGCATGTACACCCTTTTCATTAAAATAATTAATTGCAACGCTCGAAGGTGCTACGCACTTTAACTTTCGTAACACATAACTATGAGCTTACAATAGGATAATAGGTTCATTTTGCGCTATTTCAAGTCATTTTAATAGTGCACAAAGTAAAAATTTTGAAGCCAAAGATTAGGTAGGTCATGAGTAAGCATCAAGTTGAGATTGAATATTGCACACAATGTAGATGGCTGTTACGCGCCGCATGGTTGGCGCAGGAGCTACTCACAACGTTTGAGGCGGAATTAAAAGCAGTAAGCTTATTGCCTGGCACTGGCGGCGTATTTGAGGTTCGGCTCAATGGTGCTGTCATATTCTCTCGCAAAATTGCGGGACGTTTTCCTGAATCGAAAGAGCTAAAGCAACTAATCCGTGACATCATTGCACCAGAGCGCGATTTAGGACACAGCGACAAGTGATATTTAAAGCGAATTTGCTGCGGATTTTTCGGCTTCTTTATCCAGCCTTTGCCCACCACTAAAGCGTCTAACCCAATAGCTATCCTGCATGTTTTCAACGCGTACTACTTTGCCGGCGCTGGGTGCATGGATAAATTTATTGTCGCCAATGTAAATGCCGACGTGCGAAAAAGCCGATTTTAAGGTATTAAAAAAAACCAAATCACCAGGCTGCAACTCATTTTTATTCACTGCTTGGCCGATTTGGCTAATGGCGCGCGCGGTGGGCGGCAGGCTTAAATGAGCCGCATTAAGGAAAACGTAGCGCACAAATCCGCTACAATCGAAGCCAGTGGCGGGAGAGTTGCCGCCGTACTTGTATTTAATCCCGGTTAAGCTAAGTGCGTTAAAGATTATTTCTTGTGTTTTTGCTTGCCAGCTACTAGGCTGTACTTGGTCGCTGGGCTCATCTACGTTATAAAGCGTGATGCCTGCCACGTTTTCTGAAGATGTTTCTTCGGCTATTGCAGGTGTGCCAAAACCTAAACTAAACAGTAAAAATAATAAGGAATATTTCATGAGAGTTAAAGCTAGAAATCCCACCCTAATTTGCTTAGGGTGGGTTCGACTGAATTGATTATTGTTTTGCCAATGCGTTCTTAATCATGCCGACAATAGCTAATAACACGCCACCGCCCACACCACCACCGACTAATGAGGTAACAATTGAGCTAATTTCCATGCCACCACCAGCTGCCGCCGCCGCCCCCCCCACACCTAGCATGCCAAGCAATTGACCGCCCAAGCCCCCGCCAAGTAAACCTACTATGGAGTTGCCTAGTGTGCCTAAACTTAAATCTTTCATCAAATTACCGACCACGTTGCCACCCACTGCGCCACTTATTAATTGAATAATCATTGCTAAATCCATACATCCTCCCGTAAGTAATGACAGAGTTAAAACAACTACTACCAACTTAACTGCAATGCTAGGCTAACAAGATATACAGCCTAACGCAATACTTTTTATGTGTGTTCCAGAATCGTGAACAGTATTCGTGGGATAATTTCAGTCATGTCAGAAACCTCCCAATTAGTGCAAATTTTTAAGGCAAACGGTGCACTGGCCGAGGCGATTGAAGGCTTTTCGGAGCGCACACAACAGCTTGAAATGGCTTTGGCGATAGAGTCTGCAATCAAAGATAACAAACAGTTAGTGGCAGAGGCGGGTACCGGAACCGGAAAAACCTTTGCCTACCTAGTGCCTGCGCTACTTTCTGGCGGTAAAGTGATTATTTCTACAGGCACTAAAAACTTACAGGATCAGCTTTTTAATCGTGATTTACCCAATGTGCGTGATGCCTTAAAAGTGCCGGTGACAGTGGCTATGCTCAAAGGTCGCGCCAATTATGTGTGCTACTATCATTTAAAAGCTGCCGCCCAAAGTGGTCGCTTTGCCTCGCGTGAAGATGCTAAATATGTGCACTTAATAAAAAACTTTGCAGAAAACAGTAAAACCGGCGATAAAAGTGAATTAACCGCAGTGCCCGAGAATGCCACCATTTGGCTCAATGTGACTTCCACACGCGACAATTGCTTAGGCCAAGATTGCAATTTTTATAAAGATTGTTTTGTGATGGAGGCTCGTAAAAAGGCGCTGGCAGCCGATGTAGTGGTAGTGAATCATCATTTATTTTTTGCCGATGTGATGCTACGCGATGAAGGCGTGGCAGAGTTATTGCCAAGCGCCAATACGGTGATTTTTGATGAAGCGCATCAACTACCCGAAGTGGCGGGTTTGTTTTTTGGTGAGGATATTTCTACCAGCCAGTTAATAGAGCTGGCGCGCGACAGTACTATTGCGCATTTGAGTTTAGCCAAAGATTGCATCGAACTTGGCAAAGCGATTCCTGCATTAGAAAAAACCTGCAAAGATTTTAGGCTGATTTTTGCTTACGAAGGCTCGCGGCTGCCTGTGCAAAAAGCATTGGTGTTAAAAGGGTTTGAAGCTGCGTTTAGCGACATGCAAGATAAGTTGAGCGAGCTTACAACGGTGCTGGAAAGCCAAGCTGCGCGTGACCCCATGTTGGAAAAATGCTGGCAACGGGCCGAGGCCTTGAGCGAGCAACTGAATAGCTGGATTAAAGCGGGGAATGCTAATTTAGTGCGCTGGGTAGAGGTGTTTACGCAATCGGTACAGTTACACGCCACGCCACTGAGCGTGGCCGATAGTTTTGGTAAGCAACTTAATGCTCAGCCGCGCGCATGGATTTTCACCAGCGCCACTTTGGCGGTAAAAAGTGATTTTAGCCACTATATATCCCAAATGGGGCTGGATTCCGCGACAACAGGTTTTTGGGAAAGTCCGTTCGATTACGGCAATCAAGCACTGTTGTATGCGCCTGCCGATATGCCTGACCCTAACTCATCCACCTATACCGCCGCCGTGGCCGCTGTCAGCCTGTCAGTCATCCAAGCCAGCCGTGGCCGTGCGTTTGTGCTGTGTACATCACTTAAAGCCATGCGAGAAATTCACGCGCTGCTTAAAGAAGCATTTGCCACCAACGGCATTGAGTACCCGCTTTTATTGCAAGGCGAAAGTACGCGTACCGAGCTGCTAGAGCGATTTCGCGCGCATGGCAATGCAGTGTTAGTTGGCTCACAAAGCTTTTGGGAAGGTGTCGATGTGCGTGGCGAGGCATTGTCAGTGGTTATTATAGATAAACTGCCATTCGCCCCGCCCGATGACCCGGTGCTCTCTGCGCGTATTGATAAAATGAATGCCGAGGGTAAAAACGCGTTTATGGAATATCAATTACCATATTCAGTGATTACGCTAAAACAAGGCGCAGGTAGATTGATACGCGATGAAACGGATAGAGGCGTGCTAGTGATTTGCGATCCGCGTTTAATTACAAAGCCTTATGGCAAGCGCATTTGGCAAAGCCTGCCGCCGTTTAGGCGCACCAAAGAGTTGGCGGATGTGGAAGTTTTTTTTGGAGCCCGATAATATGGGACTCCAATGGTTTGGACAAATGTATACCCCTAAGACGAGAACCCACCTTTTTTATAATCATGCGCAGCTAAAGGATGATGAGCCGTCCGCTCTTGTGCTATAACTTCAGTAGGGAGGGGCAGGCCTAAAATCGCTCGCTTAAGTGCCAACTTGGTGGCTTCATAATTCCAATCCTGAATTTTAGTGTTGTCTTCGGCATCCCAGTGAATGAATACACCTACGCAAATAAACAGGTCATTCGCTTCCTTAATCGGAATAATCCCTTCTCTGACGCTATCTGCAACCGCTGCAGCAACTCCGCATTGCGCTGGCCCAAACATCTGCACGGCCTGTTTTGCGCTCTTTATATCTACCTTATTAAACATCACTGTAGGCGGCTTGGTCATGAGGTTAGGGGCCACAACTGAAAGCAATGCATTGTCGCCTCGCTTCTGATTGGTCAGGGCAATGCAGAAGGCAGTTTCTGCGCCGCTACCACGTGGACCAATAATCAGGTCAACATGGGCGATTTCATTGCCTTCACCTACTAAAGCCTCACCCACAAGCACCTTGTCAATCGTTAACTTTGCCATGGCGTTCCATCCTTTCGGGTTTTTGTTGGATATGAACATCTTTTAAAGATGCTCGCTAACTGTGACACTATGACAGGTTCGATGCTAAATATCCTACAAAGTTCTTAATTACTCGTGCATAACTAGCATGTGAAAGAGTGCCAAACGAAAGTGTATTTGCTGGAAAAATACGCTTTTATTGTATAGTGCCAGAAATGCAAATCATCATTCCCGAAAACGAATACGAACTTACCGCTATCCGCGCGCAGGGGGCAGGTGGGCAGAACGTGAATAAGGTTTCTAGCGCGATTCATTTGCGCTTTGATATTAACGCCTCTAGCTTAAGCGACTGGTTGAAAGCGCGCTTGCTTAATAGTAAGGATAATCGCATTACCGATGAAGGTGTGTTGGTGTTGAAGGCGCAGCAATACCGCACGCAAGAGGCGAATAAAAAAGATGCAATTAAGCGGCTGCATGGGATTGTAAACGCCGCAAACCAAGTAAAACCAACGCGCTACGTCACACGGCCTAGTTATGGGTCGAAGCAAAGACGATTAGAAAGTAAAGTTCAAAGAGGCCAAATCAAACAACTTCGTGGCAAAATAGCGTCTGAATGAAAATCCTCGCACTCGATACCTCAACCGAATTTTTATCACTTGCTTTACAGGTGGATGACAAGTCATTTTCGCATCAGCAACAAGCTGGAACGGCCGCATCAGAGCTTATTTTGCCAAAAATTCAGGCACTGTTAGATTCAGCGAATGTTAAGTTGAAAGATTTGAATGGTATCGCCTTTGGTGCAGGCCCCGGTTCGTTTACCGGTGTGCGTATTGCCTGTGGGGTGGCGCAGGGCTTAGGCTTTGGCGCAAGTTTGCCAGTAGTCGGGGTGAATACACTCATGGCATTGGCTGAGGCAAGTGGTGAGGATAAAGTTATCGCTTGTTTGGATGCGCGGATGGGCGAGAGTTATCATGCAGCTTTCGAGAAAAAAAATAATGAATGGTTTGAAGTGAGTAAAACAATTGTATGCAAGCCAGAGGCTGCTCCAGTACTAGAGGGCAGCGAATGGGTTGGCGTAGGCGGCGGTTGGGCGGTTTATGGCGAAGTGTTAAGTAAAATTTACGCTGAAAACTTGATTAAAACCATGCCAGAAGTCAGTCCACGTGCGGAGGCGATACTCACATTAGCGCAACCTATTTTTGTAGCAGGTTTGGCAAAACCAGCCTCAGAGGCTGCGCCGATTTATATTCGCAACCGTGTTGCTTTAACCTCGCAAGAGCGCGAGCAGGGCTTGCGTTTATGAGTGCCCAACTGAAGCCTAATTTGTCTTTACGTCCTATGCAGATGGACGATTTGGATGCGATTATGCAAATCGAACCCACTATTTACTCACATCCATGGACGCGCGGCAATTTTAGCGATTCATTAAATTCTGGCTACAGCGCATGGGTGTTGGAAGAAAATCAAACAATCATTGGTTACGCCTTAATGATGATGGTGATGGATGAAGCACATCTGCTTAATTTAAGCATCGCCAAACCCCGCCAAAAACAAGGCTTGGGGCGCTATTTGTTAGAACACATGCTACAAATCGCTAAAAATCACAAAGCCACCAATATGTTTTTAGAAGTGCGGCCGAGTAACATTTCAGCCATTACGCTTTACGAAAACATGGGGTTTTGCGAAATGGCTACACGTCGCAGTTATTATCCAGCATGCCATACTCAAAGTGGTCGCGAGGACGCAGTTTTAATGGGATTGGCGCTATGAGTATGACGCGAGAAGATATGTTGCGAGAATTAGAGCTGTTGCCTGTGTGGAAGCTACGCGCAGAGCCTATGCCTGCCGAAAAATCTGAAAAAACAATCAACCTGCAGACCGCACTGGTATTGGCTCCCAGAGCATCGATTGAAACTATGGATTGGCAAGCTTTGCAGGCTTGCGTTAAAGATTGTCAAGCCTGCGGGCTCGCCAAAACGCGCACACAAACCGTATTTGGTGTAGGCGATGAAAATGCAGATTGGCTGATTATTGGTGAGGCGCCTGGTGCTGAGGAAGATAAGCGCGGCGAGCCTTTTGTTGGGCGAGCTGGCAAATTGTTGGATAATATGTTGGCGGCGATTGAGTTAAAGCGCGGTGAGAATGTCTATATTGCCAATGTGTTGAAATGTCGTCCGCCTGAAAATCGCGACCCACATGGTGAAGAAGTAATTCAATGCGACCCATATTTGAAACGTCAGGTTGAGCTAATCAAACCAAAATTGATTATTGCCTTAGGTAAATTTGCCGCACAGTCATTGCTTAATTCAGACGCCACAGTCACTAGCATGCGCGGTAAGTTACACCATTATTGTGGCGTTCCAGTTATTGTGACGTATCATCCCGCCTATTTGTTGCGCAACTTGGCAGATAAAGCTAAAGCATGGGATGATTTGTGTTTGGCAAAATCGACGATGCAAAGCTTGTAATTAAACGAATGAACGCAATATACTTAAATATGCTCAACTTTTCTTTTGAAGGACAACCATGAAAAATTTATTCTCTAAAATCGCAGTTATCTTTTTGATGTTGGCTTTAACGGGCTGCGGCTACAACAAATTTCAAAGCTTGGATGAAGAAGCCAAAGCGAGCTGGTCTGAGGTGCTTAACCAGTACCAACGTCGCGCAGATTTGGTGCCTAACTTGGTAGCTACCGTAAAAGGCTATGCAGAACACGAAGAAAAAGTATTGACTGAGGTTGCGGAAGCGCGCTCAAAAGTGGGCAGTATGCAAGTTACTCCTGAGGTTTTAAATGACCCGGCAGCCTTTGCAAAATATCAAGCGGCGCAAGGTCAATTAACGCAAGCGTTGTCACATTTAATGGCGGTTTCGGAAAATTATCCAAACCTGAAGGCCGACCAAGGCTTTAGAGACTTACAAGCGCAGCTAGAAGGTACAGAAAATCGCGTGACAGTGGCGCGTAATCGTTATATTGAAACCATTAAGGAATATAACGTCGCGATACGTAGCTTCCCCAATAATTTAACCGCGATGATGTTTGGTTATAAAACTAAGCCAAGTTTTACAGTGGAAAATGAGAAAGAAATTTCGATTGCGCCAAAGGTAGAGTTTGGTGATAAAAAATAAGTTAGATTTTACATTTTTTCTGTGTTTCAACAATTAAAAACTGGCCTGAAAGCTAGTGTTTATGCGCTTTGTGCGATGCTGCTGTTTGTATCGTACTTGGCGCGGGCCGAGCTTGTTGCTGTACCTGAACTCAAATCTCATGTTACCGATTTAACGCAAACTCTTTCGCAAGTCGAACAAGCGCAGCTAGAACAGAAACTCGCTGCTTTTGAAGCAAAAAAAGGTAGCCAGATTGCGCTGCTGATGGTGCCCACCACGCAACCTGAAGACATTGCACAATATTCAATTCGTGTAGTAGAAAAATGGAAGCTAGGACGCAAAAAAATCGACGATGGCTTGCTGCTATTGGTTGCGAAAGATGACCACAAAATACGTATCGAAGTGGGTTATGGCTTAGAAGGCGCGATTCCGGATTTAACCGCCAAGCGCGTGATTTCTGAGATCATCACACCTAAATTTAAGCAAGGTGATTTTTTTGGCGGGCTGGATTCTGGCGTTGATAAGTTAATCGGTCTGGTAGATGGAGAGCCATTGCCAGAACCAACTAACCTCGAGTCTAGTGGAAGAAACATAGATAGTCTGCTGCCAGTTTTGTTGTTTGGCGCCTTAGTAACTGGCCTGTTTTTACGTAGTATGCTTGGCACATTTTTTGGCAGTGCCCTAAATGGCGGTCTGGTAGGTGGCGTGGTTTGGTTATTAGGCATGGCTTTAGGCAGCGCGGCTATCTTTGGCGTTGTTGCATTCTTTTTCACCATGATGGGTGGGCGTGGCATTAATGGGTATGGTGGTAGAGGCTATCCTACTAGCGGCGGTGGCTGGAGTGGCGGCGGCAGTTCTAGTAACTGGGGCGGCGGTGGCGGTGGGTTTGGCGGTGGTGGAGCTTCTGGGGGCTGGTGATGAAAAAAGCGAATTCGGTCTGTCGATTCTTTAAGCATTTTTTCAGCCATCCTTGGCAAGTCAATCGTCATCTTTCGGCGATTGCTTTGTTCGAAATTGAAAAAGCTATTGCGGCGAGCGAGAAAAAACATGCGGGTGAAATCCGGATGGTAATGGAATCTGGCTTGCATCCAATGGAAATTTTCTACAAAAAAACGCCAAAAAAACGCGCGATAGAGCTATTTGGACGTTTAAATATTTGGGATACGGAACTCAATAATGGCGTGTTGATTTATTTGTTGCTGGCGGATCGCGATGTGGAAATTGTTGCGGATCGCGGTATAGATAAGCATGTTGGGCATGATGGTTGGGAGAAAATCTGTCGCGAGATGGAAGATTTATTTAGAAAAAGTGAGTTTGAAGCTGGCGTTTTACATGGTATTGATAAAATTGGCGCAGTTTTAGAGCAGCATTTTCCGTTAACTGGCGCTAAAAAAAATGAAATTTCTAATAAACCGCTTATTTTTTAGTCTTTTAGTGTTTTATTTCAGTACATCCGCGCAGGCAGCGCTCACAGATATCTCACGTATTTTTCGCCAAACGCCCAGTTTAAACCAGTTCGAAGTGTGTCAAGGCGGCGGTTGCGCGCAATCTAATCAGCTTTCTATCAGTGAATCAGAGTGGAATAGTGTCGTGCAAATATTTAAAATCAAAGCAAACAACGCCAGCGAAGAGCGGCAGCAAATTAGCAAGGCGATTGGCGTGTTGGAGCAGATTGTCGGTGCAAAAAATGGCACTTCAGCCGATCTTGCCGGTACATTTGGTAATGGAGATATACCCGGACAATTGGATTGCAATGACGAGGCGATTAACACCACGACTTACATGCGCCTGCTTAAATCAAATGGTTTCATGCAGTTTCATGAGATTGAAGATATGCGTACGCGAAACTTCTTTTTTACTGGCTGGCCGCATACCACAGCGGTGATGCATGACATTAAAACTGGTGACAAATATGCAGTAGATAGCTGGTTCTACGATAATGGTGCTCCTGCGGTTATCGTGCCTTTCTCGCTATGGAAATCAGGTTACAAGCCAGCCGATAGTCCAATCGGCAAACCGCGAACTCTTAAAGTTAGCAATCCACAAAATTAAGGCAATTGCTGACTTAGCGTGGGTTTCCCTATAAAATTCGCTTTTCGTTAATAATTGTCACCAACATGCGCGCCTCCCAATTTTTTATTGCCACCCAAAAAGAAGCTCCCACCGATGCCGAACTGATTTCGCACAAACTCATGGTGCGCGCTGGTTTGATTAAAAAGCTTGGCAATGGGCTTTATAGCTGGATGCCGCTCGGATTAAGAGTTCTACGCAAAGTCGAAAATATTATCCGCGATGAAATGAACAAGGCTGGCGCATTGGAATTATTGATGCCCGCTGTGCAACCTAAAGAGTTGTGGGATGAAACCGGCCGCTGGGCGGTGTTTGGGCCGCAAATGCTTAAAATTAAAGATAGGCATGAACGTGATTATTGTTTTGGCCCCACGCATGAGGAAGTAATTACCGACATTGTGCGTCGCGAAATCAATAGCTACAGGCAATTACCACTTAATTTTTATCAAATTCAAACCAAATTTCGTGACGAAATTCGTCCGCGGTTTGGCGTGATGCGCGCGCGCGAATTTATGATGAAAGATGCTTATTCTTTCCACACCAATTTTGAATCACTGCAAAAAACTTATGCCCAAATGTATCAAACTTACAGTAATATTTTTACGCGGCTTGGTTTAAAGTTTCGTGCAGTAAAAGCCGATAGTGGTGCTATAGGCGGCGACGGTTCGCAAGAATTTCATGTGCTGACGGATAGCGGTGAAGACGCGTTGGCGTATTGCGAAAATTCAGATTATGCGGCTAATGTGGAGCTTGCAGAGGCATTGCCACCAACCAGCACTAGAGCGCCTTCCAGCAATGCCATGCGTGAAGTTGAAACGCCAAAACAGACCGTTTGTGAAGATGTGGCAAAGCTGCTGGGAATAAGTATAGAGCACACGGTGAAAGCGATTGCATTGATAGCAAAAGACGAGTTTTACTTAGCTTTGCTGCGCGGTGACCACAATTTGAACGAAGTGAAAGTGGGCAAATTAGCTGGCTTGAGCGAGTTTAGATTTGCAACTGAAGAAGAAATTCGCGCTAACTTGAATTGCCCGCCAGGTTTTATTGGCCCAGTCGGCTTGAGTAAAAGTGTGACGGTAATTGCCGATAGAGCTGTCACGCAAATGAGTGATTTTGTGTGTGGTGCGAATAAACCAAAATACCATTTGAGCAATGTCAATTTTGGTCGTGATTTGCCTGAACCAAGTTTAGTTGCTGATATTCGCAATGTGGTGGAAGGCGATGCCAGCCCAGATGGCAAAGGAAAACTCAGTTTGTGCCGCGGCATTGAGGTTGGGCATATTTTTCAACTTCGGACTAAATATGCTAAAGCCATGAATGCAACGTTTTTGGATGAAAGTGGTCAATCACAGGTGATGGAAATGGGTTGCTATGGTATCGGCGTTTCGCGCATTGTAGGTGCCGCGATTGAGCAAGGAAGTGACGAAAAAGGCATTATTTTCCCACTCAGCATGGCGCCGTTTGAGGTGGTGATTTGCTCGATTGGCATGGATAAAAGTGAATTAGTGAAAAATACTGCGAATCAGCTTTATGAAGATTTTAAAAAAGCCAGCATAGACGTATTGCTGGATGACCGCGGAGAGCGGCCTGGCGTGATGTTTGCCGAGAGCGATTTAATGGGAATTCCGCATCGAATTGTGCTGGGCGAGCGTGGGCTTGCAGAAGGTAAAGTGGAATATAAAGCGAGGAGTGCATCTGCGGCACAGAATTTGCTTGTAATAGACATAATAAATTTTATTAAGTCTGCGATGAATGATTAAACATATTATACAAAAACTTTATCTGCTATTTTTGATTGGTGCGGCATCTATATGTCATGCCGGTAATCAAATTGAAGAGCCACTTTCAAATAGCGTTAAGTCGATGATGCAAAAATCGATCAGTGATTTGGCTGTGCCAAAATTGATGTTTGCTAGTCAAACGGAAGGTCGGGCTTGGCTTGATGAGATGTCCCAGCGCTTAGAAAAGCGTTTACCCGACCCAGTTTACCGTGAAGATTTTTTAAGATCTGTGCATTATGAAGCGACGCGTGCAGGGCTGGATCCACAGTTGGTTCTCGGCTTAATTCAGGTCGAAAGCGGGTTTAAAAAATACGCAGTTTCTACCGTCGGCGCACGCGGTTATATGCAAGTGATGCCATTTTGGGTAAGAAGTATCGGTAACCCAGAACACAATTTATTTCATTTACGACTTAATTTGCGCTATGGCTGTACGATTTTGCGCCATTATTTGGATATGGAGCATGGCGATTTATACCGCGCACTAGGCCGTTATAATGGCAGTTTAGGCCAACCGCAATACCCCAATTTAGTGGTGGGTGCATGGCGTAGAAATTGGGAATACCACACAAAAATCAGCTAAATCTAACCCAATTTCAATATAGATAAATAAAAAAACTTTCTAAATTCTGCAAAAAAACACTTGTCAAATTAATCAAAATAAGTCTAGACTGCGCTAAGTCTAGCTGATTGAAGTTGGTGTTGCTCACTGATTCATCGTAGCGCTGCCAAACTAAAGTTACTGGCTGTAATTCTCAATACATTATTTTTACAAGAGTTTTACCTTTAATTTGGGGAGAAAAGTATGTCGAAGTTAACAGGATTGGCAGTAAGTATTGCAGTTTTAGGTGGCGTTTGGGCATTTTTGGCTTTAGGCCCATTAGCTGGTTACGTATTAGTTTGGGCAGGTTTTATTGCTTGGGGTTGCTACTTTGCTTTGGGTGCAGATACTGCCGCATTACAAAAGACTATCGCAGGGATGATTTACGGTGCAGTAATTGCAGGCGTTGCGCTGGCTTTGGTAGGCCATAATCCATTAGGCTTGGCAGGTGCAGCAGGCCCAGCCGTTTACATTGCAGCTACTGTGTTCTTGTTAGTGATTGTGGCAGGTTGCAACTTGCTTTCAGCAGTGCCAGCAAATGTATATGGCTACGCTGCAACAGCAGGTTACGCATTGCAAACAACTGGCGCAGGCAGCTCTACAGCAATGAACATGACAAATCCAGTGTTACTAGTGGCATTATCTGTAGTGCTAGGCGCAGTGTTTGGCATGCTTTCAGGTAAATTAGCAGGCATGATAAGTAAATAAATAGTTTAATTTAAACTGTTTAAAATAAAAAAACCGCATGTAAGAATGCGGTTTTTTTATTTTCGCTGCTGATTATTTTATTATTTTAAAACCATAATATGTGCCAAACTCGCCTTCACCTTCATGGTACACAAACAACATATCATTGGCATAGCCCAAGCCGTTAAAATGATTTTGTGCGTGTAGTTTTAAATCTTTTGGTAATTCACTTTTGGCAACAAAATTGCCAGCCAAATCAAATACCAGAGCGGCTTTGTGGTCAACATCCAGCAATAACAACTCCTCACCTTTAACGCCAGTGTAGGCGGCAAAACAGTCGCTAATGTCATCGTGCGCCACACCGGCTTTTGCTAGATCGAGCGTTATTTCACCTACTTTTTCATGGAGTTTTGGGTCAACAATAAACACTTTGCCGCTTCTTCCTTGTTTAGCAAAATAGCGTTTGTTGGCGGCATCGTAAGAGGGCATTGTGTTGGCAAAACCAAACGCCGGGTTAAATTGCATAATTTCAATTGAGCTATCTTTAACTTCACCCGTCTCGCTTAAATCAATCGAATAAATGCCGGTGTTGGGCGAGAAGCCGACATCGCTAGAAATGTTGTAGGTAATTGTCTCTAATTTGCCAGTGTTTGGGTTGTAATAAATGGAGCGATTGTCATAACCTGGCTGGGCCGAGTTGATGTATTTGCCTGTGTCGTCGTAAGCATGAATTTGCGATTTAGAAGTAGGCGCTTCAGACTCCGATCCCATTGGCGCTAAGCCGCCATCTGCAATGTAATAACGCTTTAAGTTAGGTACATAAGCCACCGTCATGGGGCGCGTTGTGGATTTTTTTGCGAGTGGAATTTTAATACTTAGCTCGGCTTCTGATAGCACTTGTGCCTGCAGGGGCATACTGCTAAATGCAGAGATAATGAATGTGTTGATGATCAATTGCCTGGATAATTTCATATGTCAAAATGCTTCCTGGTTTTTTTATATGTAAACAATTACATTAGTGTTTAGATTTACGCATGAAGTTCAAAGTGAGTTCGTCAATCCGCCTTGTTTATCAGCATGGCATCGCCATAACTAAAGAATCTATATTGCTGCTTAACCGCATGTTCATAAGCATTTTTAACGTGCCCAAACCCCGCGAAAGCAGACACTAACATGAGTAGCGTACTTTTGGGTAAATGAAAATTGGTTATAAGTTTATCGACTATTTTAAAGCTGAAACCCGGGGTAATGAAAATATTGGTTTCGCTATGTCCATGCATAAGTTCGCCGTTTTGAGCGGCGCTTTCTAAAGCACGCAAGCTGGTAGTGCCGACAGCAACAATATTGCCACCTTTAATTTTGGTTTCTGCAATCATCGCAACTGTTTCGGCCGAAATGTGATAAATCTCGTTGTGCATTTTGTGGTCTTCTATGTTGTCAGCCCGTACAGGTTGAAACGTGCCCGCACCAACATGCAAAGTCACGTAAGCGATATTAATGCTTTTATCATTTAATTTGTTCAACATTAGTTCATCAAAATGTAAACCCGCAGTGGGCGCGGCTACTGCGCCTGCGTGTTTGGCATAAATGGTTTGGTAGCGTTCTTCGTCATCCGCTTCTGCTGCATGTGTAATATAAGGTGGCAATGGCAAGGCACCATATCGTTCTAACAAATCTAGCACTGGAGTGCCGTTCAAAAATTTCACATGAAATAAATCGTCATTGCGGCTAATCACTTCTGCTTCAAAAGCGTTGGCTAATTTGAACTTGGAGCCTATTTTAGGTGCACGCGAGGCGCGAATATGCGCCAGCACATGGTGCGCATCTAATACGCGCTCAACCAATAACTCGATGGCTCCGCCCGTATTTTTGTGTCCAAATAGGCGTGCCTTAATGACACGCGTATCGTTAAAAACCAGTAAATCTCCAGCGGTCAAAAAGCTTGGTAATTCCATAAATTGCCGATCGTTCAATTGCCCTGTTTTTCCATCTAGATGCAGTAATCTACTGGCGCTACGCTGGCTTACAGGATGCTGTGCGATGAGGTTATCGGGCAAATAAAAGTCAAAATCTTGGGTTCGCATCGCGAAAAACATTGCTATAATGGCGGGGTTGTAATTATACCTCAAGCCGGGATGGCGGAATTGGTAGACGCACGGGACTCAAAATCCCGCGTTGGCGACAACGTGGGGGTTCGATTCCCCCTCCCGGCACCATGCCAAAGTGTATGTAGCAGAAGTTTAAAAAAATTGTTACAAATATGTAACTTTTTGCTTGAGGCAAATTATTTTTTGTGCTACTTTCTCATTGTTTTTGAATTGCATTAAAAAAGTGCATGTTATAAAAGAGTGGCTATAATAAAGTGCGTGACAAGATTTATTTTAAGCACTAATTGCTATCTAATTATTAAATTACTCATATTTTAAGGTAGATTTGGTTATGAATAAGAAAGCTATTTTCTTTCTCGGTACAGGTTTGTCATCAATTGTTAGCACGGCACAAGCAGCTTACCAGCTTAATTTAAGAGCACCAGTGACCGAAATTGCTAGACAAATTTACGACCTGCACATGCTGATTGTGTACGTATGTTTGGCGATTTTTGTGGTGGTGTTCGGGGTGATGTTTTATTCCCTTTACAAACACCGTAAATCAGTAGGCCATCAGGCAGCTCAGTTCCATGAACATCACACGCTTGAAATTGTTTGGACTATTATCCCAGCACTGATTTTACTTGTTATGGCCATACCAGCAACTAAAACTATCCTTGCCATGAAAGACACTACAGAAGCTGACATGACAGTGAAAGTGACCGGGCATCAGTGGAAGTGGGAGTATGAATATTTAGGCAAGGACGTGCGCTTCATCAGCAATCTAGCTACTACCCAAGATCAAATCAACAATAAGGCAGAAAAAGGCGAGAATTACCTGTTGGAGGTTGATAACCCTATGGTAGTACCAGTCGGCAAAAAAGTGAGAGTGGTGTTAACAGCTGACGATGTAATTCACTCATGGTCAGTGCCTTCATTTGGCGTTAAGCAAGATGCTATTCCAGGCTTTATTAAAGAAACATGGTTTAGAGTGGATCAACCAGGTACCTATCGTGGGCAATGTTCTGAGTTGTGCGGTAAGAACCACGGGTTTATGCCTATTGTGATAGAAGCAGTGACAGAAGATAAATATAACGCGTGGATAGACTCCAAGAAAGCGGCTGTTGCAGCTGCGGCAGCAAGTGGAGATAAAGAGTGGACCAAAGATGATTTGGTTGCCAATGGTAAAGCTGTTTATGAGAAAAACTGTGCAGTTTGCCACCAGGCAAGTGGTGCTGGTTTACCGCCAGCATTCCCAGCGTTGACAGGCAGTAAAATAGCCAATGCTCCAATTTTTGGTGCTGATGGCAAATACCTAAAAGATGGTCATCTAGATCGTGTATTAAATGGTGTGCGAGTGATGCCATCATGGAAGGCCTTGTTGAATGATGTGGAAATTGCCTCTGTAATTACTTACGAGCGAAATGCACTTGGCAACTCTGTTGGCGATGTATTGCAACCAGCTCAGGTAAAGGCAGCACGTTAATACTTTAAGATTTGAAAATTAGACAATTAGCTGTAGTTTTAAGGAGAATTTGATGAGTACCACAACCGCAACACATCACGACGACCATGCGCACGATAGTCATGGCCATCCTACTGGACTTATGCGTTGGGTAAAATCTACCAACCACAAAGATATTGGCACCATGTACCTCTGGTTCAGCTTCACCATGTTCTTGTTCGCTGGCGGTTTGGCGATGTTGATTCGTGCTGAACTGTTTCAACCTGGGTTACAGTTTTTTCAACCGGAATTCTTTAATCAACTCACTACGCTGCATGGTTTAATTATGATTTTTGGCGCGATTATGCCGGCTTTTGTGGGGCTTGCTAACTGGCAAGTGCCGCTGATGATAGGGGCGCCAGATATGGCCTTCCCAAGGTTGAATAACATGAGTTTCTGGTTATTGATTCCTGCAGCCTTCTTGTTACTGACTTCGTTTTTTGTGCCTGGCGGTGCGGTCGCAGGTGGTTGGACGTTGTATCCACCACTTTCAGTGCAAGGTGGTATGTCGGTGGATATGACCATCTTCGCGGTGCATATTCTGGGCATATCATCTATTGTCGGTTCTATCAACATTATCACGACTATTTTCAATATGCGCGCGCCAGGCATGACCTTAATGAAAATGCCGATGTTCGTTTGGACATGGTTAATCACGGCATATTTGCTGATTGCAGCGATGCCAGTATTGGCAGGCGCTGTGACCATGCTGCTTACCGATCGTCACTTTGGCACACACTTCTTCAATGCGGCTGGCGGTGGGGATCCTGTGCTGTTCCAACACGTATTCTGGTTCTTTGGGCATCCAGAAGTTTACATTATGATTTTGCCAGCCTTTGGCATTCTTTCTACCATTATTCCTACCTTCGCACGTAAACCGCTGTTTGGTTATGCCTCAATGGTGTACGCGACTACCGCGATTGCAGTGTTGTCCTTTGTTGTGTGGGCGCACCATATGTTTACTACGGGTATGCCGGTAGCGGGACAACTGTTCTTTATGTACAGCACGATGTTGATTTCGATACCTACGGGCGTAAAAGTGTTTAACTGGTTAGCCACTATGTGGAAGGGCTCGATGACCTTTGAAACGCCGATGTTATTTGCGGTGGCGGTGGTGTTCTTGTTCACTATTGGCGGCTTTAGCGGCTTGGTATGTTCGATTCTGCCAGTAGACATTCAACTGCAAGATACCTATTACGTTGTTGCACACTTCCATTATGTACTGTTTTCAGGCGCGGCTATGGCGATTATGGGCGGTATTTACTACTGGATTCCCAAATGGACAGGCCACATGTACGACGAAAAACTGGGTAAGGTGCATTTCTGGCTGACAACCATAGCTTTTAACGTTACCTTCTTCCCAATGCACTTTACGGGTTTAGCAGGCATGCCACGCCGCATTCCGGATTACGCACAACAATTTGCCGAGTTCAATATGATTTCTTCACTTGGCGCATTCGCTCTTGGCTTGAGTCAATTGTTGTTCTTGTATGTGGTAATCAAATGTATTCGCGGCGGAGCTAAAGCAACTAATCAGGTATGGGAAGGCGCACACGGTTTAGAGTGGACTGTGCCGTCACCTGCACCTTTCCACACCTTTGAAACGCCACCAGTTCTAAAGTAACCTAGACAAAGAAATTTAATTAGGAGCAAACATGAGTCAGAATACAAAAAATTATTACCTGCCAGGTCCTTCTTTCTGGCCAGCTATTGCAGCAACGGCATTATTTTTATTAGCTGGTGGCTTCGCTATGGCCTTAAACAATATTGCGCCAGGCAAGCTTCTAATGGTGGCTGGTGGGGTGATTTTTGCCTACCTGTTGTTTGGTTGGTTTAGTGAAGTGATTGGGGAAAGCATTAGTAAAGTTTATAACAAGCAGGTTGATAAATCCTTTCGCTGGGGCATGGGCTGGTTCATTTTCTCAGAAGTCATGTTCTTCTTTGGTTTTTTTGGCGCTCTGTTTTATGCTCGTAATGTTTCATTGCATTGGTTAGCTGATGCCCAGCTGCTATGGCCGGGTTTTGTAGCTTCTTGGCCTTCTGCTGGCCCAGCTGCTAAAGAGGCGTTTACTCCTATGGCGGCTTGGGGTATTCCCGCCATCAATACCTTAATCTTGCTGAGTTCAGGCGCAACCTTGACGTGGGCTCACTGGGGCTTGATGAAGAACAACCGCAAGCAGCTCGCTATGGGTCTGATTTTAACTATCGCATTAGGAGCAACCTTTCTGTTTCTACAAGCGCATGAATATGCTGAAGCCGGTTTCACCATTAAAACTGGAATCTATGGCGCTACCTTCTATATGCTGACCGGCTTCCACGGCTTGCATGTAACCTTGGGGGCAATTATGTTGACTGTCATTTTGATCCGCGTGTTAAAAGGACATTTTGATTCTCATAACCACTTTGGTTTTGAAGCAGTAGCTTGGTACTGGCACTTTGTGGACGTGGTTTGGTTGTTCTTGTTCATATTTGTGTATTGGCTATAAGTTTTAAGATTATTTAATTAGAATTGTCAAACGCCACAAGGTCTTGCCTTGCGGCGTTTGTTTTTGTGTAATATACCTAAATCTGCGAATTATTTAGCGCTAAAACAATCATAAATCCCATACGGAGGCGTGATGATACTATCAGATATGACATCGTCGGATGTAGACTCGTACAACAGCTACAGAGTGACGTTTAAACCCAATTGCTCCTTAAGCACCAGCGGCAAGGTCAAGGTAGTTTTGTTATTAACGGTGATTCCCTGTAGTATTGGTGTTGGTTTTAGTTTACTGGGGGCTTGGTTGGTGTTGCCGTTTGTGGGCATAGAGATTTTTGCACTTGGCTATGCTTTTTACCACGTCAACAGCCATGCAAGCGATTATGAAAGCATTAGCATAGACGGTGATAGTCTTGTTGTAGAGCGTTGCAACGGACAGCATGTTAGTCAACACCTACTAAATCCATATTGGGCAAAGGTAGTGCGTCGCGAGTTGTCGAATGGGGAATTATGCTTGAGTTTGCTCTCACACGGCAAGGAAATCGAGGTGGGACGTTACCTGACCAGAAAGCAGCGCGAATCGCTCGCTGAGCAGCTACAAAAGAGAACGGGCACGTTCTTTAAAACATTGAAATGAGAAAAAATGGAACAGGATAAACAAAAACAACGTCGTAAAAACCTACTGGTAGGCTGGACTATAGGCATACTAGCAGTGATTTTGTATGTCGTTTCGATATTCTACGGCTCAGGTGGTAAGTAAGGCCTATAGCAAGTGAAGCCTATTTTAGAAATTGCTGCCTTAAATAAGCGCTTAGCTTGGAGATTAAGCTTAATAGCGTTTGCTGGTTTGTTGTTTGGCTTTGCTATCTCGCCTATTTACGATGTGATGTGCAAAAAATTTGCCTTAAATGGCCGGGCGGATAGCAGTGCAACTGCATTTGATAAGACACTAAAAATCGATAAATCACGTTGGGTAACGGTTATTTTTACTGGAAATACCATGCCAGGCTTGGGCTGGAGTTTTCATCCATCGCAAACCAGCCTGCGCGTGCACCCAGGTGAAATTACCTTAACCAGCTATGAGGCAAAAAATAATGCGTTGGAGAGTGAGCTTGGCGTAGCGGTACCAAGTGTTACACCAGAACTGGCCGCATTATACTTCAAAAAAATTGAATGTTTTTGTTTCAAGCAGCAAACTTTGAAACCTGGCGAAAATAGAAAAATGCCAGTGATGTTTTATGTAAAACCAGATCTACCCAGTAATGTGCATACGGTGACTTTATCGTATGCATTTTATAACGGCTTACCAAGCGCAGATAAAGCTGCGTTGTATCAACAAGGGGATAACGCAACCAAACTAAACTAGCATGGCTATATTGGCGTTGGGTTTGGATGGCCAATAATGCCAGTGTAAAACCCCAGCATTAACAACAAGAATAGCGCCAAAGACAAGGAAATACGCCAAGTGAGTGCTTTAACTGTACGTTCGCTGGTATCGCCTTTCATCAGATAGTACAAAGCAGAAAACAGGCTACCTGCAATAAGCAGTAGCATGATAATGATGAGAATTTTTAGCATAATGTACCCTGCATAACCTAATTCGGTCAATTATGCAGTTTAATTGAGCATATTGCAATTGAGCTAGATTGCACACGGGAGTTACTAGTGAAATACACGTTTCGCCCAAATTTATTCATGACGCTGGCAACTTTGGTTGTGATGGTGCTTTGTATTAAATTGGGATTATGGCAATACAACAAAGCTGAGTTAAAACAAGCGTTGCAAACACAACTGAATGCGCGCCTTGGCGAGCCGGCAGTTGCGCTTCCTGATAAAATATCAGACATAGAAGCGTGGCGTTATAAGCGCGTTAAGTTCGCTGGAACATACGACACGCGCTATCAGGTGCTGCTGGATAATCAGGTGGAAAATACTGTTGCTGGCTATCACGTATTAACGCCAATGCAGGTGGAAGGCAGTAAGTTTTATGTGCTGGTGAATAGAGGCTGGATTGCAGGCTCGGCAGACCGTAAAGTGCCCGTGGCTATCACCCCGCAGGGCAGGCAAGAAATCGAAGGTGATATTAGCGTGCCCGCGGCAAAATTTTTTACTTTAGAAGAGCCCTCGCCTAAGGATGGGAAATGGCAACAAGTTTGGCAGGATCATGTTTGGCAGAACTTGGACATGCAGCGCTATGCTAAGTCTGTGCCGTTTGCTGTGCAGTCATTTGTAGTTCACCTTGATCCGAAAAGCGAAGCTGGTGGTTTTGTTAGAAACTGGCCGCCGCCGGGAGAACGCGTGTCTATGCATTTGGGTTACGCCTACCAGTGGTTTGGCTTTGCACTGACCTTGTTGGTGATATTTATTGCGTTGAATGTTAAGAAAGTGGAGCGTTAGAAGTAATGACAGAATCAAGCGGCGCTGAATCAAATAATACAGGGATGCCACAAAATAAAGGTAGCGGTAGAAAAATACTTCTACTACTCGCTGTGATTTTTGTGCTGCCATTTACACTAGCAGCCACTTTGCATTTACTAAACATACAGCCCAGCGGGCATAGTTACGGTAACCTGGTTAAACCGCCGCGTGCCTTGAAGTTTCCCATCTTGCATGATGTGCAAGGCAAAGAGTTTATAGCACAACAGTGGCTTAAAAAATGGAGCATCGTCATGGTTGATTCCACAGGGTGTGCTAAGCCGTGCCAAGCCCAACTGCATTTGCTCAAGCAGGTGCATACTTCGCTGTATAAAGATATGCAGCGTGTGCAGCGCGTGTTATTGATGCCATCCGAGCTAAAAGGCGAAACTTTTAATGCGATACAAAAGCAGTATCCAGATTTGATAATACTTAGTGGTACTGACGCTGAAACTGTTAATTTTTCAGCCGAATTTAATATAACCAGAGGGAGTGTTTATTTGGTCGATCCGTTGGGTAATTTGATGATGAGCTACTCAGAAAATTTGGATCCAAAGGGACTACGTAGCGATTTAACACGCCTACTTAAGAACTCGTGGGCAGGGTAGGATAAAATAAGTAATGCGATTATTTGATAAATTGGTATTGGCTACTACGATACTGGCGCTTTGTGTGGTGGTGTTGGGCGCTTTTGTGCGCTTATCTGATGCAGGTTTGGGTTGTCCAGATTGGCCGGGTTGCTATGGCAGCCTTAGCGTTCCGCAAAGTGAATCAGCCATACAACATGCGCATACTGCTTACCCAGACAAACCAATAGAAGCGCACAAAGCCTGGAAAGAAATGATTCACCGTTATTTTGCAGGCACACTAGGCTTGTTGATTTTGGCGATTTTTGTTTTAGGCTGGCGTGCGCGCAAAGAGATTAAAGTTTCACCATGGCTGCCCACGCTATTGTTGATTTTGGTCGCATTTCAGGCAGCGCTAGGCATGTGGACAGTCACGCTATTGCTAAAGCCAGCGGTAGTCACTGCACATCTGCTGGGTGGTATGGGCACTCTGGCAATATTGGTTTGGATCGCGCACCACCATTGGGGCGTTTCATCGGCAAGGTATGTGCAATCCGAAAACTTACGCTTTTGGATGCGTGGCGCGCTAGTAGTTTTATTTGTGCAGATTTTTCTTGGCGGTTGGACTAGTACTAACTATGCGGCGCTTGCCTGCACGGATTTCCCCACCTGCCATGGGGCATTGTTTCCGGACATGGATTTTACCAATGCTTTTCACTGGATGCGCGAATTGGGTCAAGATGCGTCTGGCAAGGCTTTGCCGTTATCTGCATATACCGCAATACAATGGACGCATCGCGTAGGTGCGCTAGTCACATTTATTTACTTGGGTTTACTTGGCTTGCGCCTAATAAAGCAGCCGCAATTGAAGAGGTTGGCACACATTTTACTTGGCTTGCTAGTCGTACAAATTGGCTTAGGTATTGCAAATTTGCTGTTACATCTTCCACTTGTACTGGCAGTAGGGCATAATATGGGGGCAGCTTTGCTTTTAATTACAGTGGTTGTGCTCAACTCGAAGATAACAAATCAAAGCTAACTGAGTTGAAAAATTAGAAAGATAATGATGAGTGCTGTTACTGAAATCAATTTACCAAACGCTAGATCAAGTTTTAAAAGCTTCCTAGCCTTGTGCAAGCCGCGCGTCACCACTTTAATTGTGTTTACAGCGATGATAGGCATGTTCCTTGCCACGCCAAACATGGTGCCGCTCAATATACTTTTGGCCGCAATTATCGGTATTGGTATGGCGTCGGGCGCTGCTGCGGCGTTTAACTGCTTGGTAGAACAAAAGATAGACGCCAAAATGGCACGCACGCGCGGTCGCCCATTGCCTACAGGCCAAGTCACTTCAAGCCAAACTTTTATATTTGCAACGATTATGGCGAGCATTGGCTTGGCCATTTTGTATTTTTATGTGAACCCGCTCACCATGTGGCTTACACTCGCTACTTTTGTAGGTTATGCAGTTATTTATACAGTCTTTCTAAAGCCTGCAACACCGCTTAATATTGTGATTGGCGGGCTATCTGGCGCAATGCCGCCCGCACTCGGTTGGGCTGCTGTAACAGGTGAGGTTTCTGCCCAAGCTTTGATTTTAGTATTAATTATTTTTGCATGGACGCCGCCGCATTTTTGGGCGCTGGCGCTGTATCGACGTGAAGAATACGCTAAATCTGGTTTGCCCATGTTGCCAGTTACGCATGGTGAGGAGTACACGCGCTTGCAGATTCTGCTCTACACCATTATTCTGGCAGCGGTCACTTTAATGCCCTTCGCATTGCGCATGAGCGGATTTATCTATCTAGGTTCTGTACTGCTATTGGATGGCGTTTTTATGGCTTACGCAATCGGCTTATATCGCAAGTATTCCGACGCACTTGCACGTAGCATGTTCAAATTCTCCATTTTATATCTAACGCTACTTTTTGCTGCATTGTTGGTAGATCACTACTGGCTATTTAAACTCTAATTGGCGCGCCCGACACGATTCGAACGTGTGACCTTTGGCTTCGGAAACCAACACTCTATCCAACTGAGCTACGGGCGCAACTGATGGGGATTATAGCAAAGCAGCTTTGCTTCAAGATATTTTTTATTGATTAGCGTGTAGGAGCTGAATAATGGATAAACAAGATGTTGAGCATTCAAGTCCAAGTACTTTGCAGCCTATGGTTGCTATTCTTGGCGCTATTTTAGCGTTTAGTTTGATAATTGCGCTTTTGATGCATGTTCCTGCCGAGGGCGATACCAAGCCAGTTGTAGCAAATGCCGAAGAAAATATTAAGCCTGTAGCAGCGGTTGAAGTAGCTGCAACAAGTAGTGGTGCGCATACAGAAAAAAGTGGTGAGGAAGTGGTGAAAGCCGTGTGTGCTATGTGCCACGCTGCAGGCTTGATGAGCGCACCAAAAATTGGCGATAAGGCACAGTGGGCACCACGTATTGCACAAGGCTATGAAACACTTGTTAAGCATGCAACCGAAGGTATTCGTTCTATGCCAGCACGCGGCGGCAACCCGGATTTAAGTGATGCCGAGATTGCCGGCGCGGTGGCGAATATGGCAAATCAAGCAGGTGCAAATTTTGACCCCGCTAAACTCGGCAAAAAATAGCCATAATTAATATGTCTAAGCCGCTTATTGCCATAAGCGGCTTTTTTATTCGTATAATGCGTTATGAGTACTTATGCTATCGGGGATATTCAAGGTTGCTATCACGCTTTTACGGCGTTATTGGAGCGCCTGCAATTTGATTCTAAACAAGATAAGCTGTGGTTGGTGGGCGATTTAATCAACCGCGGCAGTGGCTCGCTAGAGGTGTTGCGCTGGTGTTATCAGCATCAACAATCACTCAAATTAGTGCTGGGAAATCACGATTTACACGCGCTTGCAGTTGTGCATCAATTTAAACCAGCACATAGATATGATACGCTGCAAGCCATTATTGATGCGCCTGATAGCGATGAATTATTAACTTGGCTGCGTTATCAACCCCTAATGCATGCGGAAAATGATTATGTGATGGTGCACGCGGGTTTACTGCCACAGTGGTCTGTTGATGAGGCGTTAAATTATGCACGCGAAGTTGAAACCGTGTTGCAAGCTGATGATTATCACGATTTTTTAGCTAATATGTATGGCAACGAACCCAATCGTTGGCAAGATGATTTAACAGGTATTGATAGACATAAAATTATTACCAACGCGATGACGCGTATGCGTATTTGTACAGCACAAGGCGAAATGGAGTTTGAATTTAAAGGCGAGCTGCAGGATATTCCAAATGGCTACACACCATGGTTTGATGCGCCTAATAGGCAATCTCAAACATCACAAATCATTTGCGGACATTGGTCTGCGCTAGGCCTGCTGCAGCGCAATGATATTTATGCCTTGGATACAGGCTGCTTGTGGGGCGGGCAATTAACCGCCATGTGTTTAGAAACGCACGAAATTACACAAGTGAATCATGATGCTAGAGACCTTGCTATATAACTAGTCTATTGACAATTGCATCATACGCAGCTTGAGCTAGGTCACGCCTATTTTGTCCGCTTGTAAGAATTGGTGCTAAAAAATGTAACTCTATAGCTGGATTTTTTTGCATTAGTACTTGATGCATCGATTCCATTAGTGTGGTTTCCCCAGCATAAGCCATTGCTTTATTTATGCTACCATCTTGTTTGATATAGCGAATCGCAATTGGCCAAATATGCGTTTCAGCAGTAATTGCAGCTTGCAATACGCTGCTCTTGAAAGGCAATACCAGCGTGCCATCTGTAGTAGTACCTTCGGGGAAAAAACATAAATTATCACCCGCTATTAAACTTGCCGAAGAGATTTCTACAATGTGTCCTGCCTGTTGGCGTTTGCCTCTATCAATAAATAAAGTATTGGCCTTTGCTACCAAATAGCCAAAAACTGGCCAACTTTTAATATCGGATTTAGCAATAAAACGCAGTGGAATTAAGCTATTTAAGGCGTGGATATCTGCCCAAGAAATATGGTTGGCGACAAACATGATGCCTTGAGAATTAGGCACAGGCAAGTTTCCATAGGTAGTCACTTTTATGTTGAATGCGCGTAATAAACCGCCACACCACCATTTGATTAAGCTAAGTGTTGTGGATTTATTGACAAACGGCAACACAAAAGTTGCGAGCGTTAATCCAGTAGTGGTGTGAATTAAAATGCACGATATTCGATAAAGTCGAGTGGCTAAGTTACTTTGCTGCAAATTATTTTAAGAAATGCGATGCATATCTACTGTTGATTTTAGATAATGGTAACATTACCAGCATATCAGCGGTGTTGAAAGAGGCATCCCAAGCTGGTTCGCCACAAATATAGGCACCAAGCCTTAAATAACCTTTAATTAAAGGCGAGCAAACCACTTGCATTTCTTTATTTAACGAGGAAATTGGCAATGGGTTGTGCGGAAATACGCGATATTCTGAGGGTGATAAATATTCATCTTTAAGTTTGTGGTACATACTTGCCGCCATATGACCACCATCATGAATTGGCGTGCTGGCACAACCTATCACGTTTTCGTAATTGTGCATTTGCATGTAACTGGCTAAACCAGCCCACAGCATAGTAATGGTGCCACCGTTGCGATAGTTTTGATGCACACAGGCGCGACCAACTTCAACTGTGCTTTGAAATAAATGGGACAAACGAGTTAAATCAAATTCACCCGCAGAGTAATAGCCGCCCGCCTCACAGGACTGATACGGGCTTAAAATACGGTATGTGCCGATGACTTGGTTTGTCGCGCTTTCGCGCACTAAAAGGTGATCACAATAAGCATCAAATCCATCAATGTCCAATCCGCCAGTACCTGATAGCTGCGCATCCATTTCTTCGGCAAACACCTTATAGCGTAAGCGCTGTGCTTCGGCTACTTCTGTTGAAGTGCGGGCAAGGCTAAGGTATAGTCGTTGTTGTTGATGGTTGGATTTTAACGTTAACTGTTTGGCAAACATAACATCTCCCTAAATTGCGAGAGATGTTATGTTGTCTAAGTTAACGAATAATGAAAATTAGGTGACTAGTTAATGACAATTAGCTTTAGTTTTTATTAATGCGTCACACGTGACGTATCGCCATTTTCCACAATACGCACTTTTTCACCTGGGTGAAATTGCTCATCCGCTTCTTGTACGATAGCAATCATAGCTCCACCATCTAATTTAACAGTGATTTCAAGCGCGTCTTTACGGGTAACACCTTCTTCAACTGCAGAGCCGGCAATACCACCAGCAACCGCGCCGATTACTGCAGCAATTGCACTGCCACTGCCATGGCCGATAGTGCTACCAGCAATGCCGCCAACTGCGCCACCAGCTACTGTGCCGACTGGCGATTTGGTGCCTTCTAATTTAACCGAGCGCACGCTTTCAACCACACCGGTTTTCACGGTTTGTACTTTGCGCGCATCGTCGCGTTTGTATACGCTACCAGAGTTAGAGCTGGCACATGCCGCTAAAAATACAGATATAAATGCCACTAAAAATAGTTTTGAAAATCTCATGAGTTGCTCCTTAATTTAAACTTAATTTGGTCAGTTTTTCTTCTTCTGTTACATGTTGGACAAGTGCTTTGCAATAAACGTTTTCAATTTCAGCACGCGTTAGCTTGTGGTTTTGTCCGCCACGGCTAGCGATTTTAATCGCACCCATGGTTGAAGCTAGTCTGCCGCAGGTCGGCCAATCCCAGTTATTCGCGATGCCATACAGCAAACCCGCGCGGTAAGCGTCACCGCAACCCGTTGGGTCTACAATCTTGTCTGCTTTAACGCACGGAATCTCAAAACGTTGACCATCCGCATAAATGTGTGACCCTTGTCCGCCTAAAGTGACAATCAGAGCGTTTACTTTTGTCGCGAGTTGTTCAAGATTAAGCCCAGTTTTATCTTGTAGAACTTGCGCTTCGTAATCATTCACGGCCAAATAAGTCGCCATCTCAATAAAGTGTAAAAGTTCTTCACCATCAAACATCGGCAAGCCTTGGCCAGGGTCAAACAAAAATGGAATGCCTACTTCAAAGCACTCGCGCGCATGCTGAAACATACCCTCACGGCCATCAGGCGCTATAACCGCTAAGCAAATATTTTCTGCGTCCTTCACGCTATTTTGATGCGATTCCACCATGGCGCCAGGGTGAAAAGCGGTAATTTGGTTATCGTCAATATCGGTGGTAATAAATGCTTGTGCAGTAAAGCTGTTGGTAATTTGTTTAACATGACCTGTGTTTAAATTGTTTTGATCCAACCACTTAGTGTACGGCGCAAAATCTTCACCCACTGTCGCCATAATGAGAGGTTTGCCCTCTAGCAATTGCAAACTGTAAGCAATATTACCTGCGGTACCGCCAAACTCACGACGCATTTCTGGCACATAAAACGCTACACTTAAAGCATGAATTTTGTCGGGCAAAATGTGATTTTTAAATTGATCTTGAAACACCATGATGGTGTCAAAAGCCAGCGAGCCACAGATAAGTATTTGCATGGATGACGTTTTTGTCTTGGAGTTACTTGAAAACACTATTATCTTGCAGCTAGCGCTGTTAAAGCAAGCTTGGTTTTTATTGCGCTAAGCCTTAATGGCACCGTTAATTAAAATTTCAGCCGCTTTTTTGGCGTATTTAATTGCGCCAGAGCCGCGTTTCATTTGCTCGGCTTGTACTGCACCCTCAAATAATAATGAAAGTTGCAATGCTAAACCATCAGTATCCTTAATTTTTGCTTCTGTTGCCAGTTTGCCAATAAATTGCCTGAATTCACTTGATTGCCGGTTTGAGAGTTGATGAATCGGGTTTTCTTCGTTGGGAAACTCTGCCGAGGCTTTAATAAAAGCTACACCTATAAATGCGGGTGAATCTATCCATTCTTCAATGTAATCAAATAGTTGCTGAATTTTATCACTTGGCTTTCTACTATTTGAAGTTAGTTTTTCATCTAACCAACTTTGAAAATCTTGTTGGTTTTTTTGCAACACTTCCAAAATTAACGTTTCTTTGGTGCGGAAGTATTTGTACAGCGTCATTTTGGTCGTACCCGCAACAGCAACAATATTATCTACGCCAGTCGAGTTAATGCCCTGCGTTTGAAACAGGTTGCTTGCGGTACTTAGTATTTTTTCGCGTAATATAGACACAACTTAATTATACTAGACTGTATAGTGTGCAGACAATAGTTATTAAAACTTAATATTGTTAACTTAACCAGTAGAGTTTGCCATTAACATGGGCGTGTAGTTACAGCGGGTTTTTTTAATCAACTCTATTGCAACTTGTTGTTCATGAGGGTCAGTAGAAACTTGTCCATTCACTACCATATTGAGATAAATGCCTTTTTGGTCGTCCGGCAACTGAATTGCTTCGATTAGTTGACAATTTCCATGCCGCATAAGCTCGAGTTGAGCCATTAAAGCTGCTGTTTGCTCTGGGCTGGCTGTGAGCTCAGAATTGGCTGAAGGGGCTATAGCGGCTTGTATTAATGGTCGTGAGAGTGCAACTTGTTTTTGTTCAATGGCTTGTTTTAAAGTCGCTTGGTTTAAATTAAACATAAATAACGAGCCAGCAACAATAAAAGCTGCTAAAAAGCTGGCAGCGATTGTATATGCAGATGACTTTGCGATATGAAACTCTTTTTTAGTCTGCGCAGAAATTAAGGCGCTGGCAGCACTTTTGGCATGGCGCAAGCTCTTATGGTTACTGCTTTGCAGCTTTTCTTGTGTCGCAGCTATCGCCATAAAATACAGCTGATTTGCTAACATTTCTGGCATAGAAGCGCCTGCTTTAGCCGCCTCAGTGGTTAAGTAATTTTGTAAAAGATGTGCATGGCTTTTTTTAGAGAATTGCGTATTGATTTGTTCACGAATGTTTGGAGCATCTAGCCAATCATCCAGTATATCAAACAGACTAAGTAAGCGCCCATCCGGTGTTGAGCTCGATTTCTCGAGCATTTTAATTAGCCAATCTGAATTTAGAATGTCCATAAAATTGTAAAGTCTAGAAAGGTTTTACCACCACCAAAATAACTGCCGCAAACAATATTAACACAGGAATCTCATTAAACCAGCGATACCATATGTGGCTACGCGTATTTTTACCCGATTTAAAATCTCGCATCAGCTTGCCACAATATAAGTGATAAGCTACTAAGCCAGCAACTAATACCAGCTTGGTATGTAGCCAAATGCCCGTTATACCAAAACCAAGCCACAACCACAAACCGAACACAATCGCCAAAACTGCTAGTGGTAACATGAAGTTATAGAGTTTGTGTTCCATTATTTCGAAATGTTCTTTTACAGTTTTATCTTGCACCATGGCGTGGTTTACAAATAATCTTGGTAAATAAAATAAGCCCGCAAACCAGCTAGTAACGAAAATGATGTGGAGCGCTTTTACCCACAACATCAGCTAAGCTCTTTATCCAACAATTGATTTAAATTGACAAAATTCAATGCGCCAATCGTGTACTGCAGGCGCTTACCAAGCTTATCAAAAATATAAGTTGTTGGCGTTAAATGTACGCCGCCAAATTTATCGGTAATTTCACCAAAACCATCATGCATCACCGGAAACGGTAGCGCCTTTTGTGTTGCATAATTAAGCACTTGCGCAGGTGGGTCGTAAGGCATGGCGACTGCAATCACTTCAAAACCTTTGCTTTTGTAGGCATTGTAGGTATTAACTAAATTCGGCATTTCCTTGACGCAGACGCCACAATCGGTCGACCAAAAATTCACTAAAACCACTTTGCCTTTTAAATCGACCATGTTGATTTTTTTGCCCACAATCGTAGTAAAAACAACATCAGGTGCTTGCATATTCCTATTGTAGGTGAATCCTGCAAATGCCAATATTGCTAAAATGGCAACCGGAAGAACCAACTTTTTAAATTTTATCATGGCTTGATTTTAACGCGTTTTAGATAAAAACACGAACAATAACCACTGTGTGCTCGCAGTTATTAGGCGGTTTGCAGCATGATATAATTCGCCTTTAATTTGCTACGAGTTTATCGTCCTTAATGAACGCGCCTATTTCTGCTGAAATTTTTCAAACTGAGCCTCTTCCGGCCACACGCTTACGCGAAATTCCTTACAACTACACCTCGTTTTCCGATCGCGAAATCGTTATTCGTTTTTTGGGTGAACAAAGTTGGGATATCTTAAATGAGCTACGCGCGGAGCGTAAAACAGGCCGCAGTGCGCGCATGTTGTTTGAAGTGCTGGGCGATATTTGGGTGGTTTCGCGCAACCCATACTTGCAAGATGATTTGTTGGACAATCCAAAACGCCGCAAAGCCTTGATTGATGCGCTTCACCATCGTATTCATGCTATTGATGAGCGTAATAGTGATAACAATAATTCCGAGAGTGAAAAAGTCCAAAAATTAGTCAATGCCGCCAAAATTGCAGTAGAAAAATTTGCAGAGGATTTTCGTCAAACTTACGATTTACGCAAAAAAGCCTTAAGCAAATTCAGCAAAATTACGCGTAAAGATAATGTGCAGTTCGATGGTTTGGCGCGTGTTTCACACGTTACCGATGCGACTGACTGGCGCGTGGAATACCCGTTTGTGGTGCTGAACCCCGATACGGAAATCGAAATCGCCGCATTAGTGGAGGCCAGTATTGAGCTGGGTTTAACAGTGATTCCACGCGGAGGCGGCACGGGTTATACCGGAGGTGCGATTCCGCTCACGCCGATGTCAGTCGTGATTAACACCGAGAAATTAGATCAACACACCGGCGTGCAAATGCGCACGCTGCCGGGAGTAGCGCGACAAGTAGCTACCATTGAATGTGGCGCAGGTGTGGTAACGCGTCGTGCTATGGAAGCGGCTTCTGACGCAGGGTTAGAATTCGCTTGCGACCCTACTTCTGCTGATGCTTGCTGCATTGGGGGGAATGTGGCGATGAATGCAGGCGGCAAAAAAGCAGTGTTGTGGGGTACGGCGCTGGATAATTTGGCTTCATGGCGCATGGTAACACCCGATGCGACTTGGTTAGAAGTAGAACGCTTGGATCACAATCTTGGCAAAATTCATGATATCGCCATAGCACGTTTCAAAATTAATCGCTATGACATTGATATGAAAACCTTGTTAGCTGAACCTGAAATTATCGAAATTCCAGGCCCTAGTTTTAGAAAAGTCGGGTTGGGTAAAGACGTTACCGACAAGTTTCTCTCAGGGCTTCCCGGCATTCAAAAAGAAGGCTGTGATGGCTTAATTACTAGCGCTACCTTTATTTTGCACCGCATGCCTAAACATGTGCGCACGATTGCACTGGAATTTTTTGGCAACGTTTCACATGCCGTGCCTGCGATTGTAGAGATTAAAGATTATCTTGATGCTACGGCGAAAAAAGATCCTGCCGTTATCATGGCGGGCTTGGAGCACATGGACGAGCGCTACATTAAAGCCGTAGGCTATGCGACCAAGGCCGCACGCCAGCAACGGCCCAAAATGGTGTTAATTGCCGACATTGCCTCTGACGATGAAAATGCAGTGGGCGAAGTGGCGTCGCAGGTGGTGCGCATGTGCAATGTGCGTGATGGCGAAGGTTTTATTGCTGTGTCGGCTGATGCACGCAAAAAATTCTGGCTCGATCGCGCTCGTACTGCGGCTATCGCCAAACACACCAACGCCTTTAAAATCAACGAGGACGTAGTGATTCCACTACCAAAATTGGGTGATTATTCTGATGGCATCGAACGCATTAATATCGAGCTTTCAATCAATAATAAGCTCAAGTTATTAGATGCGCTGGAAACCTTTATGCATAGCGAGTTGCCTTTGCAGGCGGATGAAGATGGCAATGCCGATGTGCAAATGGTGCAGGCTAAACAAGCGATTGCCTTACAATTATTACGTGATCTGCGTAGTCGTTGGAGTTTAATTTTGAATAGCCTTGATGCGCCAGTTTCTGCACTGGGTAAGGAAAGCAAAGCATTAACAAAATACGAAAATGTATTCCGTGCAGTGCAATCTTACGATTTACGCATTTCTTGGAAGCGCGAATTAAAACATCAATTGGAAGAGATTTTTAGTGGGCGGGAATATCAAAAAATCTTGAGTCGATGCGATGAAATTCATAAAATCGTGCTGAAAAGCCGCGTGTTTATTGCCTTGCACATGCATGCGGGTGATGGCAACGTGCATACTAATATTCCTGTGAATTCAGATGATTACGAGATGATGCATGATGCGCACAGCGCAGTTGCGCGTGTGATGATGCTGGCGAAAAGCTTAGACGGCGTGATTTCTGGAGAGCACGGTATTGGCATCACCAAAATGGAGTTTTTAGACCAAATTACCATAGATAATTTTACCACCTACAAAAATAAAGTTGACCCCAACGGCCACTTTAACAAAGGTAAGCTGTTGGCAGGTTCCGGGCTTGAGAACGCCTACACACCCAGCTTTGGCTTGCTGGAGCAAGAATCTATCATTATGGAACAATCTGCCATTGGCGAAATTGCCGATGATATTAGCGATTGCTTACGTTGCGGTAAATGTAAGCCGGTGTGTACCACCCATGTGCCACGTGCCAATTTGTTGTACAGCCCGCGTAACAAAATTTTGGGCACATCGTTACTTATTGAAGCTTTCTTGTACGAAGAGCAAACGCGGCGCGGCATTTCACTCAAACATTTTGATGATTTTAACGATGTGGCCGATCACTGCACAGTGTGCCACAAGTGCTTAAACCCATGCCCGGTGGATATTGATTTTGGTGATGTGTCGATTAAAATGCGCAACTTTTTACGCGAGCAGGGTAAAAAGAAATTTAACCTCGGCACAGCAGCAGGCATGTTGTTTTTAAATGCCAAAGACCCTGCGACGATTAAATTTTTGCGCGCTACGATGATTGGGTTTGGCTATAAAGCACAGAACTTTGCACATACTCTAGCAAAAAGATTTGGCTTGCTTCGTGATAAAAAACGTCCAACCGCCACAGTTGGCAAGCCGGAAATCAAGGCGCAAGTGGTGCACTTTATTAATCGCCCCATGCCTAAAAAAATGCAATCTAAAACCTCGCGCGCTATGCTGGGTGTGGAAGATGATCGTATGATTCCTGTGATTCGTAACCCGAAAACGGTCACTGAGGATTCAGAAGCCGTGTTTTATTTCCCAGGTTGCGGCTCAGAGCGCTTATTTTCTAATGTGGGATTAGCTACGCAAGCCATGCTATACGAGGTGGGCGCCATTACTGTATTGCCGCCCGGTTACTTGTGTTGCGGCTACCCGCAAACTTCAAGTGGTAATCACGATAAAGGTTTGCAAATCACTACTGATAACCGTGTGTTGTTTCATCGCGTCGCCAATACGCTCAATTATCTCGACATTAAAACGGTAATTGTGTCTTGCGGCACCTGTATGGACCAACTGCAAAAATACGAGTTTGAAAAAATCTTTCCGGGTTGCAGATTGCTGGATATTCACGAATATCTGATGGAAAAAGATATGCGCTTGCAAACCGTCACTGGCACGCGCTACATGTACCACGACCCATGCCACAGCCCGATGAAAACCTATGCGCCGCTTAAAGTCACCAACACGCTGATGGGGCAGGATGTCGTGCTGAATGACCGCTGCTGCGGTGAGAGCGGCACCTTTGCCGCCGCCCGCCCGGATATTGCGACGCAGGTAAAAATGCGTAAACAGGAAGAGCTGGAAAAAGGCATGGAAAAAATGGGCTTAACAGTGGGTAAGCCTGAAGAAAAAGTAAAAATATTGACCAGCTGTCCAAGCTGTCTGCAAGGCTTGGCGCGCTATGGCGACGATACAGGCATTGAGGCCGATTATATTGTGGTAGAGATGGCGAAGCATATTCTTGGGGATAATTGGATGCAGGAATATGTGGAGAGAGTGAATAATGGTGGGATTGAGAAGGTGTTGTTGTAAAAGTATTAGAACAACACCTTGATAATAAAGGCTGTTATTCTTTTTTCACATATCCAGGGATGGATGCAATGTCATAATTGACATTAGTTTTCTTGGTAATTTTTAAATGTGGATTTTGTCTATATTCTTCTTCTGTTCTAAATAATAAGTAACCTTTTGTATCAAAAAGCGCCCCAGGAAATTCTTTTAAATTTTCATAGAATGCACCATCTTTATTAAATAGGGCATGGCGAGCGCCAACTCCCCATTTTTTGTTAAGTTGTTTCCCGCTAAGGCCTATTCTTCCAGGCTTGTAAGTTGAGACTCCTCTGCTTTGTGGGGTATTCGCTATCATTTTTTTCTCCTTAGAATTATTGGATGTAGTTGAAGGGCTTGATTCTTCTAGCCCGGCTACTCTTCGTAACACTGAGTTAGGGGTATCTTCAAAAGGCTTAGCATTTTTTTGAAGCCAAAAATAAACTTGGTCGTCAATACGAATTGTAGGTGCCATAAATACTCCTATTAAAATGTAATACTGTTACAGTATTATTATTTATTTAATTTTTTTTGTCAACAAGTTTGTGTTGGCCGCAATAACAAAAAAGGCGTTGCCCCATATACAGATGGTCGCTTTCGCGCGACTAGCGACCCTATTTCTTTTGCTTAGCCAAAAGAAATAGGGGAAAGAAAAGGCTACCCCGCTGCCGCTTGTTTCCTTCGGTCTTAGCGCCTCATCTGGGCGGCTGTGGGACTCGCTACGCTCAAACAGTCCTCGCCGCTATCCATCTGCCGCTCAAGCCGAAGGCGCGGCAAAGGGGATTGAAAACCAAGTTAAGTTCCATCGTTGCTTATTTTTTTTAGTAAGTCTTTCATATTTCTACTCCGTCATTCCCGCCTACGCGGGAATGACGATTCTGTGAGTTTGCTATCCCTGATAAGTCACTTATGTAGTGCTAGAATGTACGCATGAATAAGTTATTTTTCACATTATTTCTTTTATTCCAAAACAGTTTAGCTTTTGCCGCAACTGAGGATGGTCGTTGGAACATTGGCATTGATGACCCGAATGTGTTTGGTTGGATAACGGTTGTGGTTTATTTGGCAGCCGTTGTGCGATGCATTTTTAAAGCAAGAGATTCAAAAAAATTCGGTGGAAATTACCAATTTTGGCTTTATCTGGCTGTATTTTTATTATTGTTGGGTATTGATAAGCAGTTAGATTTGCCAAGTTGGTTTACAGAAGTGTTGCGAGATTCGGCGCAAACGCATGGCTGGTACGAGCATAGAAAGCCAGTGCAAATTGCTTTTATCGCCATAGTTGGCTTGGGTATGATGATTGCACTGCTTAGTTTACGGCATTTTTTGGCAAATTCTTGGCGACGCTATAAATTAACTTGGCTGGGTATTATATTGCTATGCACGTTTATATTAATACGTGCCGTTTCATATCATCGCGTAGATAAATTGATTAACCGCGATATTTTAGGGTTAAAAATCAATGAAATACTAGAAATTGGTGCAATTTTGCTGATTATTTTTGGCACTTATTTTAATAAAAAGACTGCAAACCCATTAAATACAAATACCTTTCCATTAACGGGATATGCAGAAATTGCCAATGAAGGCGATGACGTGCAGTGCCCGCAATGTGGTGTTCAACCGCTTGCAAACACCGAGGACGGACGCTTGTTTAAATGCAGATCGTGCGGTTGTAAGTTTAGGGTACGCGTCTTGAATAATTAGATTGAGTAACTAGAGATTTATCCATAAATTAATATCTCGCGTAAAATAACAGTATGAGCTTTTACCAACTCGTTAAGCCTTTGCTGTTTCAACTCGATGCAGAATTTACGCATGACATTACACTTAAAGCGCTTAAGTTTGCAGAAAAATCAGGTGTGCTTGCTTTATACCCAAAAGCACCAGTTTGCGTGCCACGTCAGGTAATGGGCTTAACTTTTCCTAATCCTGTTGGTTTGGCGGCTGGGCTGGATAAAAATGGCGCGGTGATTGATGGCATGGCTAAACTGGGCTTTGGTTTTATTGAGGTGGGTACGGTGACGCCGCGTCCACAGCCAGGAAACCCGAAGCCTAGGCTATTCCGTGTGCCGCAAGCAGAAGGCATTATTAACCGCTTCGGCTTTAATAATTTAGGTGTCGATAATTTAGTTGAGAATGTACAAGCTGCCAAGTTCAAAGGTATTTTGGGTATCAACATCGGTAAAAATTTCGATACGCCAATTGAAAAGGCAGCGGATGATTATTTACTTTGTATGCAAAAAGTGTATGCACATGCCAGTTATATTACGGTGAATATTTCATCGCCTAACACCAAAAACTTACGTGATTTACAAGAGAAGGAAGCCTTATCCAGCTTGCTTGCCAGCTTGAAATTAGAACAAACTAAGTTAGCCGAAAAGCATGGAAAATACGTGCCAATTACCTTAAAAATCGCGCCGGATTTAGATAGTAGCCAAGTGATAAAAATAGCCGATTTGTTGATGCAACACAAGATAGATGGCGTGATTGCGGCGAATACTACACTTAAGCGTGATGCGGTTAAAGGGTTAGCAAACGCCGATGAAGCGGGTGGCTTGTCAGGTGCACCAGTGCGTAACCAATCGACAATCGTGATTCAGCAGCTCTCAAAACAACTGCAAGGTGCAGTGCCGATTATAGGCGTGGGAGGCATTTTTAGTGGTTTTGACGCAGTAGAAAAAATCGCGGCGGGGGCGAGTTTGGCGCAAGTGTACAGCGGCTTGATTTACAAGGGCCCAGCGTTAGTTCACGAAATTTGTAAAACTTTGGGATAGCTTTGGCACTGCCAATTTTGTATTCTTATCGAAGGTGCCCCTATGCCATGCGTGCCCGAATGGCCTTGAAACTTGCGAATATTGAGGTAGAGTTTCGTGAAATTTCTCTACGAGAAAAACCTGCACATTTGTTACAGATATCACCCAAAGCTACTATCCCGGTTTTAGTATTGCCAGATGGTATAGCGGTTGAAGAAAGCTTGGACATTATGCGTTGGGCGTTGCAACAGCATGACCCAGAAGGCATATTGGACAAGGCTTCTGGAGCATTGATTGTAGAAAACGATACTAGTTTTAAATGGGCTTTGGATGGTTATAAATATCCAGAGCGTTCCCCAGAAAAAACTCAGTTTGACTATCGCATGCAAGGTGAGGTATTTTTGCTAAAGCTAGAAGCTCTGTTGCTACGAAACACTTATCTACTGAAAGCCACGCCCAGCTTGGCTGATATCGCAATTTTCCCTTTTATAAGGCAATTCGCCGCAGTGGATAGCGCGTGGTTTGAAGCTGCACCTTACCCGAAACTACAGGCGTGGCTTAATAGCTGGGTTGAAAGTAATTTGTTTAAAAGTGTGATGGAAAAACAGCCAACTTACATTGAGTAGTGGCTGTTTTGTAAAGTGCTAAAACTATTCAGTAGTTGCCAGTGTGGTTTCAGATGACTTTTTGTCTTGCGTGAAAACAAGTTTCACTTCATCTTTATCGTCAATATCCACGTGCACTGCACCGCCGTTGGCAAGCTTGCCGAACAGCAACTCATCAGCTAAGGCCTTGCGAATAGTGTCTTGAATCAAACGTGCCATTGGCCGAGCGCCCATGAGCGGATCGAAACCTTTTTTTCCAAGATAGTTTTTTAGCGCATCGCTGAACGTCACTTCCACTTTTTTCTCATGTAATTGGTCTTCTAGCTGCATCAAGAATTTATCCACTACGCGGATGATAATATCTTGTGAAAGCGCGCTAAATGACACAATTGCATCCAAGCGATTACGGAACTCAGGGGAGAATAAGCGTTTAATATCAGCCTGCTCATCACCCGTTTGTTTACTGGTGGTAAAGCCCATATTACCTTTGGATAGACCTTCCGCACCCGCATTGGTGGTCATAATAATTGTCACGTTACGGAAATCCGCTTTGCGACCATTGTTGTCGGTGAGTGTACCGTGATCCATCACTTGCAACAAAATGTTGAAAATGTCAGGGTGTGCTTTTTCAATTTCATCCAACAACAAAACGCAGTAAGGCTGTTTGGTAATTGCCTCGGTCATCAAGCCGCCTTGCTCAAAGCCCACATAGCCAGGAGGTGCGCCGATTAAGCGTGATACGGCATGGCGCTCCATGTATTCACTCATGTCAAAGCGAATCAATTCGATGCCCATGATGTAGGCGAGCTGTTTTGCAACTTCGGTTTTTCCGACGCCAGTGGGGCCGCTGAATAAGAAGCTACCGATAGGTTTGTTGTTTTGACCCAAACCGCTGCGCGCCATTTTTACGGCGGAAGTCAGTGCTTCAATCGCTTTATCTTGGCCGAATACCACCGCTTTCAAATCACGTTCCAGTGTTTTGAGCGCCGTGCGGTCGTCAGACGAGATATTTTTTGGCGGAATACGCGCAATTTTGGCGATAATGTCTTCAATCTCTTTATTGCCGATGACTTTTTTCTGTTTCGATTTTGGCAAAATGCGCTGCGCTGCACCTGCTTCATCAATCACGTCGATGGCTTTATCGGGCAAGTGACGATCGTTGATGTATTTGGCGGAAAGCTCTGCTGCCGTAGAAAGTGCGCCAGCACTGTATTTCACGCTGTGATGTTCTTCAAAGCGTGATTTCAGGCCTTTCAGTATCTCTACAGTTTCGGCCACGCTTGGTTCAACCACATCAATTTTTTGGAAGCGACGTGACAACGCGTGGTCTTTCTCGAAAATCCCACGATATTCTTGGTATGTTGTTGCGCCTATACATTTTAGCGTGCCGTTTGAAAGCGCAGGTTTGAGCAAGTTAGAAGCATCTAAAGTGCCGCCACTAGCGGCGCCTGCGCCGATTAAGGTATGAATTTCATCAATAAATAAAATTGCATCTGGTTTTTCGGCGAGCTGTTTCATCACTGCTTTTAGGCGTTGCTCAAAGTCACCACGGTATTTGGTGCCGGCTAATAATGCGCCCATGTCGAGTGAGTAAACAGTGGCGTTTGCCAGTATGTCGGGAATATCCTTACCCACAATGCGGCTGGCCAAACCTTCTGCAATAGCAGTTTTGCCTACGCCAGCTTCGCCGACTAACAGCGGATTATTTTTGCGGCGACGGCATAAAGTTTGAATCACGCGCTCAAGCTCGGGCGCACGACCAATTAGCGGGTCAATTTTGCCCGCTATGACTTGTGCGTTGAGGTTTAGCGTAAAGTTTTCTAGCGCGCCATTGGGTGTAGCTTCCATTTCAACATCGGTGTCGCCGCTATCTGCTTTGCCATCGCCATCTGGTACTTTAGCCACGCCATGTGAGATGAAATTCACGACATCAAGCCGTGTAATGCCTTGCTGATGCAAGAAAAACACTGCATGAGAATCCTTTTCGCCATAAATCGCAACCAGCACATTGGCGCCAGTCACTTCTTTTTTGCCCGAGGATTGCACATGCAGCATGGCGCGCTGAATAACGCGTTGAAAGCCAAGCGTAGGCTGTGTATCAACTTCATCTTCACCGCCTACAGTGGGCGTATGTTCTTCGATATAGTGATTTAACTCGGTACGCAACACATCAAATTTTGCGCCACATGCGCGCAACACTTCCGCCGCGGTAGGGTTATCTATCATTGCTAGCAATAAATGCTCAACCGTAATGAGTTCATGGCGCTTTTGTCGCGCATCCATAAACGCCATGTGGAGACTAACTTCTAACTCTTGAGCAATCATTTCGTTACCTTACTTTAAATTTAATCTTAACGCCATAGCCTAATCAGGCTCTACCACACACTGCAAAGGGTGCTGCGCTTCCTTGGCATATATTATTACCTGATTCATCTTAGTTTCCGCGATGTCTTGCGGATACACGCCACATACTCCAATGCCCTCTGTATGTACTTTGAGCATAATTTGTGTCGCTTGTTCACGCGTTTTGTTAAAAAAACGTTGAATCGTTTCAACAACAAACTCCATAGGAGTGTAATCGTCATTTATTAGCAATACTTTAAACATTTCAGGCAGTTTTGGTTTAACTGCGCTAGGCTTAATGATTACATCGCCAATAGGATTTATATTTGCCATGTGCTTAATTGCTAATTACCAAACTGTATTTTGAGCCGAATAGCGAAAATTTCAAGCCCAATTCAAGTAGGGCTTTTACATTCTATTTAAATAATTGCCAAATTAGGGAAATATTTTGACACTTTTGACGATTCTGTCTTGCGTTTGCACAATTTCTAACGTGTGTTCGCCCATTCTAAAACTGGTGCCCGCCTCTGGAATATTTTCAAAATGTTCTAGAATTAAGCCGTTTAATGTGCGTGGACCATCGAGCGGCAAGTTTAGATTAAGCTTTTTGTTCAAGTCGCGTAACGTGCTGCTGCCGTCTACCAGCCAGCTACCATCAACTTCCTGGCGATAGCTGCCGATGCGGCTTGGTGATTGCGTGGTAAAGTCACCAATCACTTCTTCTAGAATGTCCTCAAGCGTTACTAAACCTTTAAATTCGCCGTATTCATCTACCACCAGTGCAATGCGCTCATGGTTTTCTTGAAACTGCTGAATTTGGGTATAAAGTGGTGTGCCGGCGGGAACAAAATAAGGGTCCTCAATAATTTCGCGCAAAGCTTCCTTGGTTAAATCGTCATCTTGCTGATGCTCGCGAATCTGGTTGATTACTTTGCGAATATGAATAATGCCGATAATTTCCTCAGCATCGCCTTCGCGAATCGGTAGGCGCGTGTGGTGGCTGTTAGAAATGCGCTGCAGAATATCCTCCAAAGGCGCATCAAAATCAATCACTTCAACCAATGTGTGAGCCGTCATCACGTCGTCGACCGTAATTTTTTCAAGATCAAGCAAATTCAATAAAATGGTGCGATTTTTTTTAGGAATAAAGTGCCCAGCCTCAGACACAATACTGCGTAATTCTTCGGTAGTGACGGCATGTAAGGTTTCCTCAAAGTTTACTTTAATACCTAACAAGCGCACAAAGCCTTTGACGAAGAGATTTACAAAAGAAACGATAGGATTAAACAGCCACAGCATGGGGTAAAGCAAGTAACTGCAAGCAAAACCCAGTTTTTCTGGATAAGCGGCGGCAATGACTTTAGGCGAAATTTCGCTGAATACTAAAATGGCAAAAGTGACGGCAATTGTGCCTATCATCAACACAAATTTACCTTCACCAAACAAATTTACGCTAATTACCGCGACCAGCGTGGAGGAAGCAGCGATACACAAGGTGTTGCCCAACAAAATGACGCCAAGCAATTTATCGGTTTTTGCTAATAAAACACTGGCTAAGCGCGCACCGCGATGGCCTTGTTTAGCGAGATGGCGCATCCGATAACGGTTGAGCGACATCAGGCTAGTTTCGGCGACGGAGAAGAATGCAGAAAGTAATAAAAGCAGCGCTAAAATGGCTAGCTGCCAGCTTAAGGGGATGTTATCCAAAGAGAGTTAAATCAAAAAACATGATGTGCTAGTTTACCTGTTAGCCAGCTGAATAATCAAGCGGCAGCCAGCTAGCATTATGGGGTAGCTTCAATAGCTTCTTTATCTGAGCCTTTTTTATCGCTATCGCCTATCAAATTGGCACGATTCACACCTAACCACATGGCGATTGGACAAGCCACCAACACAGAAGAGTAAATACCAAACAAAATGCCGATGGTGAGTGCGAGCGCAAAGTTATGTAGCACTTGGCCGCCAAATAGCAGCATAGAACCCACCATGGTTTGTGTCATGGCGTGGGTAATCACTGTGCGCGACATGGTACGGGTAATCGCATTATCAATCACTTGTACTACATTGGCTTTACGCATTTTGCGAAAATTCTCACGCACTCGATCAAATACTACCACTGATTCATTTACCGAATATCCCAAAACAGCCAAAACTGCAGCAAGTACGGTTAAGTTAAATTCCCACTGAAAAAAGGCAAAAAAACCTAAAATAATCACCACATCGTGCATGTTGGCTATAATCGCGGCTACAGCAAAACGCCATTCGAAGCGAATTGCCAAATAAATCATAATGCCTGCACAAACCAATAGTAAAGCCAAGCCGCCATTTGAGTAAAGCTCATCACCCACTTGTGAACCCACCGATTCCACGCGGCGTACCTCGGCCTGTGGGTCGGCAGTTTGCAATGCTTTTGCCACGATTTCAGAAAGCTGCGCAATCGACATATCTTTTTTTAATGGCAAGCGAATCAGCACGTCGCTACTGGTACCAAAATTCTGCACGGTGGCGTCTTTTAAGCCAATGCCATCAACCGCTTTGCGAATACCATCAATGTTAGCCGCTTGCGGATAATGTACTTCCATCACCGTGCCGCCTGTGAAATCCACACCGTAATTTAAGCCTTTAGTCGCTAAGAAAAATACCGCCAAAATAAAGGTGATGAGCGAGATGGTCGTGGTTAAACGGCCATAGCTCATAAATGGGATATCTTTTTTAATTCTAAATAATTCCATAATTTTTGCTCTTAATTTTGCTTAACAAATTAGGCCTTGTAAATTTGGCCGATAGACAGTTTGCTTACTTTGCGGCGGTAACCATAAATGATATTCACAATGGCGCGCGATACCAAAACCGCGCTGAACATAGAGGTTAAAATGCCCAGCACGTGCACCACGGCAAAGCCTTTTATTGGGCCGGTACCAAACATAAATAAGGCCGTACCTGCAATTAATGTTGTGACGTTAGAGTCGATAATCGTACCAAAAGCGCGCTCGTAACCCGCGCTAATACTGGCTTGTGGCGTATTTCCATTGCGCAACTCTTCGCGGATACGCTCGTTAATCAATACGTTTGAGTCAATCGCCATACCCAATGCTAAGGCAACTGCGGCTAGACCTGGTAAGGTGAGCGTGGCTTGCAACATAGAAAGTAATGCAACCAATAATAGTAAATTAACGCCAAGTGCCAGCACGGAGACGCCGCCAAATACCATGTAATAAATGATCATCATAGTGGCAATGGCGGCAAAGCCCCACAGCGTAGAATGCTCGCCGCGCTTAATATTTTCTTCACCCATGCTTGGACCAACGGTACGCTCTTCGATAATTTCCATCGGTGCTGCCAGTGCACCGGCACGCAACAATAGTGCGATATCTGTCGCTTCTTGCGCGTTATCCATGCCGGAAATTTGCACATGTCCACCGCCGATTTCCTCGTTAATCACAGGTGCGGTAATCACTTCTGTATTACCTTTTTCGATGAGTAAAATCGCCATGCGTTTGCCCACGTTATCGCGCGTGACGTTTTTAAAAATGCCTGCACCACGACCATCTAGCGTCACGTTCACCACAGAGCGGCCTGTTTGTTGATTGACTCCTGGGCCCGCATCGGTAATGCGGTCGCCCGTCAGCACCACGTTTTTCTTAACCAGAATAGGCTGGCCATCGCGGTTTTTGTAAAGCTCATCGCCAAACGGTACTTGGCCTTTTGCTGCGGCTTCAAGCGTAGCAAAATCTTTTTTCTCTTCATCCACCATGCGAATTTCCAAAGTGGCGGTGCGACCTAAAATCTCTTTCGCTTTGGCGGTATCTAGCACACCTGGTAATTCCACCACAATGCGGTCAAAACCTTGTTGCTGCACGATAGGCTCGGCTACGCCCAGTTCATTAATACGGTTATGCAGTGTTTGCAAGTTTTGTTTAAGCGCAAATTCTTGAATTTTCTTTTTGGTAGCATCACCAATACTGGCAGTTAACAGTTGTTCCTTGCCGCTTGCAGAGCTGTTGAAGGTTAAGTCTGCGTAATCTTTGCTTAATAGCTTGCGCGCTTTTTCAAGTTCATCTGCACTTTCAAATTTCACTTCTACTTTTTGACCATCGCGGCCAATGCCAAAGTAATTGATTTTCTCGCGACGCAAAGTGGTGCGGAAATCGCCCACACTACTTTCGGCAGCCTTATCCAGCGCGGCTTTCATGTCCACTTGCAGTAAAAAGTGCACGCCACCGCGTAAATCTAGCCCCAAATACATAGGCTTGGCACCAATACCCAGTAACCAGTTTGGCGTTTGCGAAAGTAAATTTAGGGCAACCGTGTAATCTTTGCCTAAGCTAGCGATAAGTTTATCTTTGGCTTTGAGTTGCTCTTCAGGGCTTCCAAAACGTACTTTTACGCCGCTGGCATCTAAAAATATGCCATTAAAATTAATGTTGGCAAGTTTTAGTGTATCTTCTACCTTGCTTAGCAGTTCAGGGTTGGCTTTTAGTGTGGATTTAGCTGGCGAGACTTGTACAGCTGGCGATTCACCATAAAAATTAGGGATGGTGAATAACAGGCCAATTAAAATGACAACTGCAACAAGTATGTATTTCCAGGTGGGGTAGCGATTCATGGCAATTTTTTATGAATTATATGGATTTAATAGTGCCGGGTGGCAACATGGTTTGCACGGTGTGCTTTTGCACATTCACAACCGTGTTGGCCGCAATTTCAATGCTGACGTAGTTATCGCCCACTTTAGTCACTTTGCCAATCACGCCGCCCGCGGTAGCCACTTCATCGCCTGCTTTAAGTGCTTCTATCATGGCTTTTTGTAGTTTTGCCTGCTTCATTTGCGGACGAATCAGCATAAAGTAGAACAATGCAAAAATAAAAACAATGGGTAAAAAACTCATTAAATCGCCAACTGGTGCGGCTGATGCGGCGTATGCGTTACTAATAAACATGCTTGTAATTCCTAAACTTAAATCTAAAGGCGGATTTTAACACAGAGTGATTGTTAATTGAGTTGTGTGCGTTTCGTGGCAAAAGTTTTGCTAAAAATATTATATTCACATTGTTCAATCGCGCTACATATTTAGCCTAAGTGCGAGCAGCATGATTTTTTGGTAAACTGACGGTGGAAATGTTAGCGCACTTTTTAGCGCGAAAATTTGAGATTTGGAATGCTATGAAATGGTTTTTTATTGCTTTATTTTTCGGTTCTGTGACTTATGTGCATTTTCGGGGACAGGTGCGGCACCGAATATTCAAGCAAATATTTGATTTATCAGGATTATTGGCGCCGATTAATGTGTTTATGTACATGTTTTCTACAGTTAAGGCCAACCCCTATGTGAGCGTCAGCCAATTTCCTGAACTGGCGCCGCTGGCAGAAAACTGGCAAGTGATTCGCGATGAGGCGATTCATTTACGCGAGCAGGAGCGTATTCAGGCTGCGAAAACCAATAACGACGCCAGTTTTAATTCTTTTTTCAAATATGGTTGGAAGCGCTTTTATTTGAAGTGGTACGACGCAAATCATCCTTCGGCAGAGACGCTATGCCCTAAAACCGTGGCTCTGTTGCGGAGTATCCCTACGATTAAAGCGGCGATGTTTGCCGAATTGCCGCCTGAAGGCGTGCTTAACCCGCATCGGGATCCTTACGCGGGCTCTATTCGTTATCATTTAGGTTTGGTTACGCCTAATAGCGACGGCTGTTACATCAAGGTGGATGGGCAAGATTATAGCTGGCGCGATGGTGAGTGCGTGATGTTTGATGAGACCTACATCCACGAGGCACGTAACACTACCGATGTCGACCGCATCATTTTGTTTTGCGATATTGAGAGGCCTATGCGTTTTAAATGGGCGCAAGCGGTGAATCACTTTTTGGGCAGTACTCTCATCACTGCTGCCAGTTCACCTAATCAGGAAGGCGATCAGACTGGGCTGTTCAACCACTTATTCCACTATGTGTGGGTTATTGGCCAGTATCGCCGACGTTTCAAACGCTGGAATAAGACTGTTTATAAGCTCACCAAAATCGCGCTAATTTTGGGCGTGGTTGCATTAATTTGGTTTGTATAAATCGTAAATTGATGTGTTCTGTGAGATATTATCCATGAGGTTCACAGGACATCACTCTAAAGCGTTAAACGTGCGCGTTTGCTTAAAAACTCTGTTTTAAAAGCCTCAAAACTACCAGCTTCAATCGCACTACGCATACCTTGCATTAGAAATTGATAATAATGCAAATTGTGAATCGTGTTGAGGCGCGCACCCAAAATTTCGCCCACTTTGTGCAAGTGGTGCAGATAAGCACGGGTGAAATTGCGACAAGTGTAACAAGCGCAATCGGCATCCAGCGGCGTGGTATCGTTTTTGTAGCTCGCGTTTTTAATTTTAATATCACCATATTGCGTAAAAAGCCAACCGTTGCGTGCGTTGCGAGTTGGCATCACACAATCAAACATATCGATGCCTTGGTTAACCGCTTCAATTAAGTCTTCTGGCGTGCCGACACCCATCAAATAACGTGGCTTGTTCTGTGGCATTTTGGGCGCAGTGTGCGCCAAAATACGCAGCATTTCTTTTTTGGGTTCGCCAACTGATAAACCGCCGATGGCGTAACCATCAAAGCCAATCTCTGTTAAACCCTTTAACGAAATATCACGTAAATCTTCGAACATGCCACCTTGAATGATGCCGAAGAGCGCATTGCTATTGCCTGCATGTGCATCCTTGCTACGCTTTGCCCAACGTAACGAGAGTTGCATAGAGTCGTCTGCTTCTTTATGCGTGGCAGGGTAGGGCGTGCATTCGTCAAAAATCATCACTATGTCGCTATTCAAGACTTTTTGGATTCGCATGGATTCTTCGGGCGTTAAAAAACAGGTGTCGCCATTGATAGGGCTTTGAAATTTCACGCCTTCCTCTGAGATTTTGCGCATCGTGCCTAAGCTCCACACCTGAAAACCGCCAGAATCAGTAAGGATAGGTTTATCCCAACCCATAAATTTGTGTAAACCGCCGTGCGCAGCGATAACTTCTAGCCCTGGGCGCAGCCATAGATGAAAGGTATTACCGAGCACAATGTGCGCGTCGACTTCTGTCAACTCCAACGGCGACATGGCTTTCACTGTGCCATAAGTACCAACTGGCATGAATGCTGGCGTTTCCACCTTGCCGTGTACCAATGCAAGCGAGCCGCGGCGGGCAAGACCATCAGATTTTTGAAGGGTAAATTGCATAACTTTAACTTTTAAATCAGTCGCGATATTATCATAAGCCTTTGCTATCCTTTAGACTTTGCTATACTTAGCGCTTAATTTAATCAGGCCAAAAATTATGGCAGTACCCAAACAACGCCTAGCACGCCGCTCAGCAGATAAAGACTTGGTACGTGTACGCAGCATTTATTTGTTGCCCAATTTATTCACGTCTGCCTCTTTATTTGCGGGCTTTTACGCCATTGTGCAAGCCATGAATGCAAATTTTGAGCAATCTGCAATCGCTATTTTTATTGCTATGGTGATGGACGGGCTTGATGGTCGTGTTGCGCGTCTTACCAATACTACAAGTGCGTTTGGGGCAGAGTACGACAGCTTGTCAGACATGGTGTCTTTCGGCGTGGCGCCTGCACTTATTATGTACACTTGGGCTCTGCAACCCATGAGCAAACTGGGGTGGATAGCCGCTTTTATTTATTGCGCATGTGCAGCATTAAGGCTGGCGCGGTTTAATACTAAGCTAGATGATGAATTTCAAGATAAACGCTATTTTCAAGGCCTCCCTAGCCCAGCCGCAGCAGCATTATTGGCGGGCTTTGTGTGGGTTTCATATGAATATAATGTGAGTGGGCGCGAGATATTTTTTGGTGTTATCCAAGTAAAATGGATGGCCTGGGGATTAACCTTATTTGCGGCGGGTTCGATGGTGTCAGATTTGAAATTCTACAGCGGTAAAGATATTAATTTAAAAGAAAGTGTGCCATTTGTGGCGATTTTAGCCATTGTGCTGATGTTCGTGCTGATTTCGTATAGCCCGCCAGAAGTGTTGTTTACAGTGGTTTTTGTGTATGCGTTATCCGGCTATTATTTGTGGTTAAAATCGCGAATAAAAAACCAAGTTGAACAAAATTAACAGCTTTTTGTTGAAAAATAGTTAGCAAATACTTATACTTGCACCATGTTGAATTATCTCACATCTCAAGTTTTATCGTTTTACGCAGGCTTATTACTAAGCCTCGCTTTGTTGCGCGCACTACGTTTGCTGCGCGCCAGCGCACACTAATCACACCCCCATTTTAAGTTTTTTACGCTCGCTGAATTTGTTTTCAGCGGTTAGAATTCGTCTATTGAATAATTGGAATACACATGAACAATATTATTATTTTTGATACTACCTTGCGCGATGGCGAACAAAGCCCTGGCGCATCTATGACCAAAGAAGAAAAAGTCCGTATTGCGCGCCAACTTGAAAAATTGGGCGTCAATATTATTGAAGCTGGTTTTGCCGCCGCCAGCCCGGGAGACTTTGATGCCATTTACACGATTGCGGGTTTGATTCATAAATCCACAGTATGTTCGCTTGCGCGCGCCAGCGAGAATGACGTGCGACGCGCCGGCGAGGCGATTGCGCCAGCCATGAAAAATGCAGAAAAAAATGGCCGCATTCACACTTTTATCGCCACCAGCAAAATCCACATGGAAAACAAGTTGAGAATGACCGAAGACCAAGTGGTCGAAAGGGCGGTGCAGGCAGTAAAGTGGGCGTTGGAATACACACACGATGTGGAATTTTCTGCTGAAGATGCGGTACGCTCTGACATCGATTTTTTGGTACGCGTATTTGATGCAGTAATCGCAGCTGGTGCAACGACCATCAACGTACCGGACACGGTTGGCTATTCAATCCCCGCATCATGGGGCGAGCGGATGGCGACGCTCATTAGGCGCGTTAAAAATAGCGATAAAGTGGTGTGGTCAACACACTGCCATAACGATTTGGGTATGGCGGTGGCAAACTCCTTAGCAGCTGTGACGAGTGGTGCACGCCAAGTAGAATGTACCATCAACGGTTTGGGCGAGCGTGCGGGTAATGCCAGTTTGGAAGAAGTGGTAATGGCGATTAAAACCCGCCGCGATATTTTCAATTTGGATACACGTATTGATACCACCCAAATTGTGCCGACCAGTAAATTGGTATCCACCATTACCGGTTATCCTGTGCAGCCAAATAAAGCCATTGTCGGCGCCAATGCGTTTGCGCACGAGAGCGGCATTCATCAAGACGGTGTTTTGAAGCATCGCGAAACTTACGAAATCATGCGAGCGGAAGACGTGGGCTGGAACGCCAATAAAATCACCATGGGGAAATTATCTGGCCGCAACGCCTTTAGAACGCGCTTGAAAGAGCTTGGTATTGAGTTAGAGAGTGAAGATGCGTTAAACGCGGCATTTAGTCGATTTAAAGATTTAGCCGATAAAAAATCTGAAATTTTTGATGAAGATTTGCACGCATTGGTGAGCGAAGAATTCGTCAGCGAGGCAAGCGAGTGTTATAAGCTTGTTTATTTGCAGGTAGCCTCACAAACCGGTGAAGTGCCGCATGCGATCATCACCTTAAGCGAAAACGGTGTAGAAAAGCGCGCCGAAGCTGATGGCGGCGGTCCTGTAGATGCCAGCTTTAAAGCTATTGAAAGCATGGTGAATAGCGGTGCCGAGTTGCAATTATATTCCGTCAATAACATTACCAGCGGCACCGATGCGCAAGGCGAAGTGACCGTGCGTTTGGCTAAGGGTGGGCGCATTGTGAATGGGCAGGGTGCGGATACTGACATTGTGATTGCCTCGGCTAAAGCTTATTTGAATGGACTAAACAAATTGCATTCGAAGTTAGAACGCGCACACCCGCAAGTCTAGTGTGAAGAATAAGAATCAAACGTTGCTGATAGCCCTCGCGCTATTTTGCACCTATTTTATTTGGGGCTCGACCTACCTTGCCATTCGTTTTGGCATTGAGAGCTTTCCACCATTTTTAATGGGTGCAGTGCGTTTTTCTATCGCGGGGGTCTTGTTATACGCAGTGTTGCGGTTAAATGGTGCGCCAAACCCAACTGCCCAACAATGGCGCGGATCTGGCGCCGTGGGCGTGTTGGGTCCTGCGTTCGGCAATGGCACGGTGTGCTACGTACAGCAGACAGTGAGTTCCAGCCTGGCGGCGTTGGCAATCGCTACAGCGGCGATTTGGATTGCGATTTTCTCCAGTTTTTGGGGACACAAAATTACGCGCCAAGAATGGCTGGGCATTGCCATTGGCTTCGCTGGTATTGTGATACTTAACACGCGTGGTAGCCTGCAAGGCGACGTGGTGAGCGCGTTGCTATTGACGTTTGCCGCAGCCAGTTGGGCTTTTGGCTCAGTGTGGGGCGGGCACCTAAAACAACCCGTAGGCTTGATGGCACCTGCAGTGCAAATGCTGGTGGGCGGCATTGCGTTAAGCATTTTGAGCCTGATTTTTGGCGAAAAATGGCCTGTGCAAATAAGCGTAAAATCTTGGAGTGCACTTTTGTTTTTAATCGTGCTGGGCTCGTTGGTGGCGTATAGCGCTTACCAATATTTGCTCAAAACCGTGCGTCCGTTGGTGGCAAGCAGTAATACGTTTGTGAATCCAATTGTCGCGTTTGTCGTGGGTGTGTGGCTGGCAGGCGAGACCATACACAAGATGGAATATATTGCCCTGGCGGTGATTTTAATCGGCGTATTTTTAGTATTAACAGCAGAGAATAAAGAAGCAAAATGACAATGCAAAACTTAGCATTATTTGATTTAGATAACACTCTTTTAGCGGGGGATTCAGACTATAACTGGAGTCTGTTTCTAATTGGCGAGGGTTTATTGGATGCTAAAACGCACCATGACCGTAACGAGCAATTTTATGCAGATTACAAAAATGGTTGTTTAAACATTGTGGAATTTTTGAAGTTTCAGTTGCAGCCTTTGAGCCAGCACCCAAAGGCGTTCTTGGATGAATTGCATAAAAAATATATGCAAAAAGTTATTCGCCCGATGATGACAGAAAAAGCGCAAAATCTGGTGAATAAACACAAAGCGGCAGGTGACTTGTGTGCGGTGATTACCGCGACCAATAGTTTTGTCACCAAGCCCATCGCCACTGCCTATGGTGTTGAGCACTTAATTGGCAGCGACCCTGAATTGGTGAATGGCGAATATACTGGCAATGTTACTGGCGTGCCGTCTTACAAAGAGGGAAAAGTAACACGCCTAAATCAATGGTTGGCAGAGCGCGGAAAAAAATTAAGCGACTTTGAGCATAGCTATTTTTATAGTGATTCGCACAACGACTTGGCGCTGATGAAGCTGGTGACTAATCCGGTTGCGGTAGATGCAGATGAGATTTTAAAGACTTATGCAGAAGAGCAGGCTTGGCCGCAAATCAGTTTGCGCTGAGTTTTATCTATGCAGCAACACTTGCAAGATAAATTTACTTACAACATAGGCTAACAACAGCATTAAAAAGCCAATCAGCGTGAGTTTAATGGCCTTGCGACCGCGCCAGCCATATTGATAGCGCCCATACAGTAGCCAACCGTAAATCATCCACGCGGCAATTGAAAACACGATTTTGTGGGTAAATTGCAATGGTTTGCCAAAAATTTGTTCCGAGAAAAGCATGCCGCTAATCAGCGTAAAAGTGAGCAATACAAAGGCAATGGTAATTACTCTGAACAACAAACTTTCCATAACCAGCAGCGGTGGGAAACTGGGCAATTTAATTGCGGTTGGCTGGTTGTGCAAGCTGCGCTCGGCAAACATCATGAGTAGCGCATGTAGCGCGGCAAAGGTAAATAAGCTGTAAGCCAATAGCGCAATGGCTATATGCGCTATAAATAAGGGCTGGCTTGCGTCTGGTAGAAAGTAATTACTCACCTCAAAGGCAGGTAATAGCGCAAATAAAGCCGCGGGTGGTAATACAAACGCTTGCAAACTTTGTAACTCGTGCTTTAAATTGGCGATCCAATAAATCAGCACAGTGAGCCACAATATGGCCGAGAGTGCATTATAAAAACCCAAATTAAAGCCTTCGGCAAAAATGTCTTGATACAACAGCCAACCGTGAATAATCAACCCAAGTGCTATCATGGCCGAGTGAAGTTTTAATGCGTGTAGCTTTAACGAATGTTCACTAGCGGTAGCTTTCGCGCTGCGCCAAAAATCGGCCGCAACCGCCAAATAAATAAAGGCAACCACTAAAAAAGGAATCATTTTTTGCATGCCTAATTATCGCGTGTTTGGGTTAAAATTGCACATCTAATTTATTTTGCACATAACAACATGCTAGACAATCTTACTGGTCGCCTGCAAGGCATTATTAAAAATCTGCGTGGTCAAGCAAGGCTTACGGAAGATAACATCGCCGATGCCGTGCGCGAAGTGCGCATGGCCTTGCTCGAGGCCGATGTCGCATTGTCAGTGGTGAAAGACTTCATTGGCCGCGTCAAAGAACGTGCACAAGGCAAGGAAGTGCTGCAAAGCCTAACGCCCGGCCAAGCGGTGATTGAGGTGGTGAATGATGAGCTGACCGCGCTGATGGGTAAAGCCAATGTCGGTTTGAATTTGACTGTTGTACCGCCCGCGATTATTTTGATGGCGGGTTTGCAGGGTTCTGGCAAAACTACCACATCGGCCAAACTTGCTAAATTGCTCAAAGAACAAAAGAAAAAAGTGTTGTTGGCGAGCGCCGACGTGTATCGGCCTGCGGCGATTACCCAACTACAAACGTTGGCCAAACAGCTGGAAATTGATTGCTTCGATAGTAATGTCAATCAAAAACCGAGTGAAATTGCTGCACTGACTTTAGAGCATGCCAAAAAGAATTACTACGATGTGGTGATATTCGATACTGCAGGTCGCTTGGGCATCGACGAAGCGATGATGGCAGAAATTAAAGCGCTGCATACGCAACTTAACCCGATTGAGACTTTGTTTGTGGTTGATGCTATGCAGGGTCAGGATGCAGTGAACACGGCTAAAGCCTTTGGTGATGCGTTGCCATTGACAGGCATTGTTTTAACCAAGCTGGATGGCGATTCGCGCGGTGGTGTAGCGCTTTCGGTGCGCCATGTCACAGGTCAGCCGATTAAGTTTATTGGCGTGAGCGAGAAGGTGGATGGTTTAGAGCCATTCTACCCAGACCGCATGGCAGGCCGTATTTTGGGAATGGGCGATGTGCTGGGGTTGATTGAGCAGGCACATAAAAATGTGGATATGCTTGAAGCGCAAAAAGTTGCCGATAAAATTAAATCGGGCAGTAAATTTGATTTAGAGGATTTTAAAAGCCAGATGGGGCAAATGCGCAAAATGGGCGGTATGAGTGCGCTGATGGATAAAATGCCTGCGCAAATGGCTGGCATGGCAGCTAAAGTGAGTAATGAAGACAGCGACAAAGCTTTGCGCCGCATAGAAGGTATTATCAACAGCATGACACCGCTAGAGCGTAAAAAACCAGAACTGATCAAGGCTACCCGTAAAAAACGCATTGCCGAAGGCAGTGGTGTACAAGTGCAGGAAGTAAACCGCATGCTAAAACAATTTGAAGAAACACAAAAAATGATGAAAATGTTTAGCAAAGGCGGTATGGCGAAAATGATGCGCAGTATGGGCGGCAAGCTGCCTGGAATGCGCTAGCTTCAAATAGGACATATTTCTTGAAGCAATTAATTGACTGGAATTTATTCAATCCTAAAAGGTAATTGGCTTTCTGTTAAAAATATCTCAAATTGTTCGATTGGTATTGGTTTACTAAATAGGTAACCTTGATAAGACTTACAGCCATTTTTCTTAAGCAGCGCCAGTTGATCTTCCGTTTCTACACCCTCGGCGATAACGTTCAAGCCAAAGTTATGCGCCATGTCGATGATATTTTTTACCATCATTGCGTCACTGGCATCTGTCGTCATGTCACGCACAAAGCTTTGGTCTATCTTGATTTGATCAAGTGGCAACTGTTTTAAATATGATAGCGATGAGTATCCTGTTCCAAAATCGTCCAGTGATAATGTAACGCCTAGCGTATCCCTCAAGACATTCATTTTGGCTACAACAGATTTTAAATCGTTAACCACAACGCTTTCGGTTAATTCCAATTTTAAGCGAGAGGCTTCGATGCTGTATTTCTTAAGCAGTGCGGTAATTTTCTCCACAAAATCTGGCTGTGTAAATTGTTGTGCGCTAATATTAACTGCAAGCACCAAGTTGCGCGTTTGCTCGTTATAGCGCCACTCAGCAATTTGTCTGCAGGCATTGTCCAGCACCCAATCACCGATTTCCACGATTAGCGAACTTTCTTCTGCTACGGGAATAAAGTCAGAGGGTGGAACCATGCCGTGTTGGGGATGTATCCAGCGCACTAAAGCTTCTGCACCGATAGGAATTCGTTCTTGGTCTAGCTGAATTTGGTAGTGCAAGCGCAATTGCCCCTCGGTCAGCGCTATACGTAAATCCGATTCTAGTGCAGCGCGTTTTTCTGTCAATTGCTGCATGCGTGGATCAAAGAAGCAGGTTTTATTACGACCAGAGCTCTTAGCTTGATACATCGCCATATCGGCGCGTTTAAGCAATTCATCAACAAGCTCATCTTGGTCGCAGAACATACATATGCCAATGCTAGGTGAAGAGTGCCGTAAGCTTTCCTTTAACTGATACGGCTCGGTTAAAATGGTACGTATTTTTTCAGCAAGTAGTGCAACCCTTTGTGAGGCTCTTTCTGAGTTCGTGCCAATTTTTTCGACCAATATCACGAATTCGTCTCCACCTAAGCGAGCCACAGTATCTGCTTCTCTCAAACTGAATTTAATCCGATTGGCAACTTCAACCAGTAACATATCCCCATATTCGTGCCCAAGAGAATCGTTTAACGTTTTAAAGTTATCTAAATCGAGAAACAGCAATGCGCCGTATTGGTGACTGCGAGCAGAAGAGGTAAGCGCAACTTCGAGTCTATCGCGTAGTAATCGCCGATTAGGAAGCCCGGTCAATGTGTCGTAGAAGGCTAGATTATGAATCTCTTTTTCAGCTTTTTTTCGATCAGAAATGTCAGTGAATATGGAGACATATTGGGTGGTTTTACTCGCAGCATTTTTAATGGCTGAAATCGTTACAAGCTTGGGATGAACGCTGCCATCCTTATGTTTATCCCATACTTCGCCACTCCAAACATTTTTAGTTAATAAATCCCCCATCATTTTAGTGTAGAAAGCTTGGTCGTGAAGTTCCGATTTCAAAATATGGGAGGTTTTACCTATTACTTCTTCCTCTTTAAAACCAGTTGTGCGCTCAAAAGCACGATTAACACGAATAATATTTGCTTCAGCGTCTGTAATCATGATGGCGTCATAGGTTTCAAATGCAGCGGCGGTAGTGCGTAATTGATTTTTAGCTATACTTAGTTGAGAAATACGTCTTGTCGTTGGGCGAAACACATTTAAATAAAGGATAGGGGCACAAAATATGGAAAGTATAGTGGGGTCTACTATTGTTTCTATCCATTCAGGTAACTTTGGAAGTACTGCAAAAGCTACCATAATCAGCAATTCGCCAATGTAGATAGAACCAATCAGTATTAAAATTTGTTTTTTAGCGGAGTTGTAAGAGTTAGTAGCCATAGCTTGTTTTGTGTGTGTTATTAATCATGAATTTGTAACGTCACAATAGAGTAAAAGTTTAATTATTTTTTTGAATAAATCCCCCCATTTAAAAACCTTACTTACACATCCTCATGTAAGCCGTTTTTTGATTTATAATGGCTTTAGTTGTGGTATATGGGGCGTTAGCTCAGCTGGTAGAGCAGCGGACTCTTAATCCGTTTGTCGCGAGTTCGATCCTCGCACGCCCTACCAAGAAAGTTTGCCAATCAAAGTTTAATTGATAAGCTCTTGACAGGTGCAAATTTGATATTAACCTTTTAGTTAATTAACTAAAAGGTTAAATAAATGTTCGTAGATCATCTTAGTAACATCTTTGCCGCACTCGCCGACCCTACCCGTCGCACTATTCTTGCACGATTAGCATTGGGGGAAACTTCGGTTAATGCGCTCGCCGAGCCTTTTGAGATGAGCCTTCCCGCCGTGACCAAGCATCTCAAGGTGTTGCAGCGTGCCGGTCTCATCACGCAAAGCCGCCAGGCGCAATGGCGACTTTGCAAGCTAGAAGCTAAGCCACTGCAAGAAATTGCCGATTATGTTGACCAATATCGTCAGTTTTGGGAACAGCGCTTCAACCAATTGGATAGCTACCTTAAAGAACTCCAGGCAAAGGAGAAATAATATGAAACCGGATAACATCACCGACCGCGAAATGGTGATTACACGCACTTTAGATGCGCCACGCGAGCTGGTGTGGGAGGCAATGGCCGACCCTAAGCATGTTGTCAATTGGTGGGGGCCAAATGGATATAGCACAACTATTGAGAAAATGGATTTCAGCGTCGGCGGCGTGTGGAAGCACGTAATGCATGGCCCTGATGGCACGGATTATCCCAACAAAAGCACCTTCACCACCATCGCCAAACCAGAACGTATTGAGTATTCACACGGCGGCGGAAGGAAAGGCGACCCAGCAGCACAATTTGATGCCACGTGGACGTTTGAAGTAGTAGGTAATAATCAAACCAAAGTCACTTTGCGATTACTCTTCCCGACCGCAGAAGCACGCGATGCAATTGTAAAATTTTATGACGCGATAGAAGGCGGAAAAAAACATTGGCGCGGCTTGCAGGCTATTTAGAAACTCAAATAAAAGGATAATAATGATGAAAAATTTTAAATTTAACCCCGAGCTAGACCTGATGTTTGAACGCATTGTCGATGTGCCACGAGAGCTTGTCTGGGCGGCTTGGACAACGCCAGAGCTGCTTAAAAAATGGTTTTGTCCATTGCCGTGGAAAACTGTAGATTGCGAAATTGCCCTACGTCCGGGTGGTATATTTCGTACAATGATGCAATCGCCAGAAGGGCAAGATTTTCCGGGTTTGGGTTGCTATTTAGAAGTAATTCCAAATGAAAAACTCACCTGGACGAATGCGCTTGAATCTGGTTTTCGACCAGCTAAACAGACAGCCGAAAGCCTTGAGCCCACGAGTGTTGAGTTTGTCTTTACGGCGGTGATTTCGCTTGAGTCACACAAAAAGGGCACAAAATACACCGCGCTTGTTATACACGCCACCGAAGCAGCCCGTATTCAACACGAAAAAATGGGCTTTGAGGAGGGCTGGGGCACGGCGCTCAATCAAATGGTTGCAATGATTAAAAAGATGTAGAATAGTGCTCTGTGAGGCAATATCCATACGGTCTACAGAGTACATAAAATAGGAGAAATATCATGTTAAAAATGATTTTTATCGCGTTAATTGTGCTTGTAGCAATTGCGCTCATTATGGCGGCATTGAAGCCAGACCAATTTAGCATTTCACGCTCTGTGAGCGTCAAAGCGCCACCTGAAAAAATATTTCCCCTCATCAACGATTTTCACAATATGCAAACTTGGTCGGCTTGGGAGAAGATAGACCCAGCTATGAAGCGCACCTACAGCGGCACGGATAGCGGCAAGGGCGCGCAATACGCGTGGGAGGGCAACAAAAATATTGGTTCTGGTAGCATGGAAATCACTGAATCGTCGCCGACAAAAATAGCGATGAAGCTGGATTTTACAGCGCCTATGGTCGCCCACAACATAGTTGAATTTACGTTGACACCGAATGGCGACAGCACTACCGTCACACAAGGGATGTCTGGCCCTAGCCTTTATATTTCCAAGCTGATGAGCTTAGTGTTTAGCATGGAAAAAATGGTCGGACCTAAGTTTGAAGAAGGTTTGGCAAGCCTTAAAGCAGCAACTGAAAAATAAGTTTTTTCAAGGTAACTGCGATACCAATCAATACCTTGCAAGTGTTCTATCAGTTATCGTTTAAGGTTGTGCGGTATGGTGTTGAAAGAACTCCCAAATTGCAGCAGTGGCGTCCAAGGCCGTACTTGGCGGATCAGCCCCTATTGCGCGTTGAAGAATGCCCGTTTTTGATTTTCCGCCCGGCCACTGATGTCCAGCACCCTCTATAGTAATTAGCGTTACCTCGTGACTTTGCGCACAATGCGAGACGTCTGTTTGTACTGACTCATTCTTATTGGTAGTTACTGGCTCGCAATCATTGGCCTTTCGAAAGAGATCCAGCGTTTGCGGTACCGACATCCACGAACCTTTTGTCACCCCTTTTGTTCCTTGTCCGCCGGTATAAGGGATGTGCTGGTCCTCCAGCCCGTGAATCGCGATAACGGAAACGGCATGCGGCTTGGAACAAGGATAAGAAAAGCTACCGGACACAGCTCCGATAGCCGCTATAGGATAAGTTCCTTCGCAGGCATAACGATAGGCCATCGCGGCGCCATTTGAAATACCTGTTATATACACCCGTTTTGGATCAATATTTTCTGATTTAGAAACGGCATTAATTAAATGTGTCAAAAAACCAAGGTCATTTACATTGTCACGCAATGCTGGACCACAGCACATACCACCTGCATTCCAGCTACGGTTAATTCCATTTGGATAAACCACAACAAAACCTTGTTGGTGTGCCTGTGCATCCCAGTTGTAGGAACTTTCAGCCTGGCTATCTGTACCAAAGCCTCCATGTAGAAAGATTACCAAAGATGCCGGTGTCTGACGATCCAAAGTGGTAGGGCGATAGAGCACATAGGTCCGATCTTGCGTGCCATCAGAAAGATTATAGGTTCTGGTTTCACTAGTCTGTGCTGCGAAAACGGATGTAGTAAACCAACACAGAATAACTACTGCAATGCTAAAAATATATCGCTTGACCATTCCGTTTACCTTAACATTTTGCTCATGCATATTATGCTAAGCGCGAATTTGATATTTGCCAAATATCAATGAATTAAAAAGGGCTGGCTTAAGCTAACCCTTGGATTTATATGGCGCGCCCGAGATGATGAAACTGGGCACTGGATTGAGGTGCTTTCGGTGCTATAAATGGCAGATATCGGCCAATAGCGGACAGCGGGGCATTCTGCCCAAGAGGTCACCCGGGGTTGGGCTAGGTGATTTAAAGGCGGGTAAATTCCGACATCTTTCCGATATCCAACTTGAAAGCGAAGGCAACTTCTGCTGCAAGCATGGCAACCAAAAACCAGGCAGGGAATGGTGCCATAGTAGATGATTAGCTGGGCTTTACTTTCATTGCTCTCCTTAATCCCCGTAATCGAACTTTATTGCCCCACTATTGATTTCCCGTGATTAAGTTTAGCGTGCGTATTTTCTATGTGCGGTGCCGCACAGATAGTTGCGGTTCATTCATGCTCCAATGCAAATTAGCATGCGGCGTTGGGCTTTCAGCAATAGCAAAAGAACAACCCGTCATTCGCGTATAAGTCAACGGTATGCGTGGAAGATTGATTGCTTCCGGACATTTGAGATCGACCGTAATTGCCTCGGTTCTCGAATTAATATACAAATCCCAGGCAAATTACCATTTTATGGAGAATCTCATGAAGATTATAGCTAAAGTACTCGCATCCACATTTCTCATTAGCAGCGCTTATGCTTTTACACCGGCATATGCCGATACTACAGCCTCACCCAATGTTTCCGCCGCCGCGGAGGCGAAAGAAGATGCCAAACACGACATGAAAGTCGAGAAACATATCAAGGAGCTGCACGCAAAGCTCAAAATCACGCCAGAAGAGGAATCCCAATGGGATGCTGTGGCTAAGGTGATGCATGACAATGCAACCGAACTTGATCAAGTGATCGACAAGCGTGAAGCAAATATTAGTACCGCGACGGCTATCGATGACTTGAATGCTTATGCCGATATTGCCCAAGCCCATGCTGATGGTGTCAGAAAGCTCTCTGAAGCTTTTTCTCCATTATATGCCTCAATGCCGGATGATCAGAAAAAGGTGGCTGACGCGGTATTCCTTCATCGCATACATAAAGGAATGAACAGACACAAAGGAATGAAATAAAACTATGCCTAGCCTCGCGCGGTAGTTATTTCCGCACGGCTGCAACCTACTTTAAGGAACTATCATGAAAAAAGGAATTCTTGTATTTGTCTTTAGTGCTGTCGCACTCACGGCGGCAACGACCGCCAGCGCCCGGGTAAATGTCGATATCGGCTTCGCTCCGTTCGGTTTCGGTTACGCCCCCCCGCCTGTGGTCTATCAGCCCGAGCCCTACTATCAGCCCTACTATCAGCCCGCTCCAGCGGTCTATATTGGTGGGGGATATTGGGGTGGTAGAGACTACGATGGTGATCGTAGAGATCATCGAGATCGTGGT
>JADGRO010000007.1 GCA_017880905.1 Methylotenera sp. | reverse complement strand
TTGGTGGAGCAGGCGGGAATCGAACCCGCGTCCGCAAGTCCTCCACAGACAGTTCTACATACTTAGCCTTGTTGTTTAGTTTAATCTGCACCACACCAACAGACAAGCGCTGTACAGACGAGTTACCTTAAGGTTAATGAAGTATTAAGTAACCCAATACATCACGTATCCCGTGTATATGACGCTGCGATGGTTTTTAAGGCCACCCACCCCACGGGAGAGATGGTGCAGCGTCCAGCCGGTCTTAAGCAGCTAGAGCGTAAGTTTCGTCGTTTGCGACTATACTTGTTTCAGCTGTATTTACGAGGTAATCTGAGCCTCGGTATGCCCTGCACTGCTTTGTAACCCACGTCGAAACCTGGTCAGCCCCAAAACAGATCAACCATTGTACTCTCAATATTGGGTTAAATTAAGCAAAATCAAGCGCGGGCAGCTACTGATTGACTGGCATACGATTAAAACTTTAGAATGAAGGCATGAATATACAGAAACAAGCTGTTGCACCCTATGCGAGCTGACCCTTTTGACTACGCTTAATCAATTCTTACTAGCACGCTATCCTGGTGACTCAAACAATCGTATAAAAATTCGTGAGTTCGTCCAGTGTCTATGCAAGCGGCACATGGAACTTGGGCTGGCCGATCAAAATTTCGAAAGCAATCTATGCAGTGGCGGCGAACCACAATATTGGCAACGCGTCTCGGAAGCTCTTCTTGCTCACGAACTATTAGATGCAGGGCTAGACGTGAAGTCATCTCGTGACGGGCCTGACTTCCTCGTCATGCATGAAGGGCGAAAGATCTGGGTCGAAGTGATTTGTCCCGAACCCACCGGCGTCCCCGAGAATTGGCTCAACGATGAACCAAATTGCGTTGTAACCTTTCCTCATGAAACGATTCTGCTTAGATGGACTGCCGCCATCAAGGAAAAGGCAGAGAAGTTGCTTGGTAATCCTGAAAAGAAAATCTTGGGCTATCTTGAAAAGGGTGTTGTCGCTGCCGACGATTCGTACGTAATTGCCGTCAATGGCCGTATGCTACGAGGCGCGTTTAATGCTCTTACGGGGATCAGCCAACTTCCCTTTGCCGTGGAGGCGGTGTTCGCGGTCGGGCCATACCAAGTCAACATTGATCGCACTTCATTGAAAGCCACGGGCAGCGGACATCAACATCGCCCTATCATCTCAAAACCAATTGGTAAGCCCGTACCAGCCTATACGTTCCTAGATCCGGCTTTTCAGGCGGTGAGCGCAATCTGGGCAACCGATATTAGCGATTGCTGGGTTATCGGCAACGCCAAACGGATGTCCGTCGTACACAACCCCATTGCGACTAAACCGATCCCAGAGCAGCTCTTACCCGCCGATTCTGAATACGTTGCGTCAGCTTGTGGAGAAGATGAATACCTGCTCGAAAAAATAAATGATCGGGCACGATTTTCAACCTAAATTTGTTAATTAAGAGTTATAAGTTATTTGTTGTGCGCGCGCATAATGCGGCCTTTTTCGCGCTCCCAATCACGTGCCTTTTCGGTATCACGTTTATCGTGTTGTTTTTTACCTTTTGCCAAGCCAATTTGTAACTTAATACGCCCTTTCGAAAAGTGCATATCCAGTGGCACCAGTGTGTAGCCGGCAACTTGCACTTTCCCAATGAGTTTGGCGATTTCTTCATTATGTAACAATAACTTGCGCGTGCGTATTGCATCTGGACGAATATGCGTAGAGGCTGCGCCTAGCGGCGTAACATGGCAGCCGATGAGGTAAATTTCACCATGCTGGATAATCACATACGCCTCTTTCAGGTTGATGCGATTATCTCGGATAGCTTTCACCTCCCAGCCTTCTAGCACTATGCCAGCTTCGTATTTTTCTTCGATAAAGTAATCAAAAAAGGCTTTTTTATTTTGCGCGATGCTCATGACTAACAACTAATAGCTTAAAATTAGCATTTTACGCTAGTTTGACTGACCGACTAATAGAAAAGCACAATGAATAAGGTAGAAAAAACGGTACTAGTCATGCACTCAGCCGAGCAAATGTATGCTTTGGTGGATGCAGTGGAAGATTACCCGAAATTTTTACCTTGGTGCGGCGGCGTGGAATTGCTAGAGCGCACAGATGTCAGTACCAGCGCGACTTTACACATTAATTATCATGGCGTAAAACAAAATTTTACGACGCAAAATATAAAAGCTTTTCCGCATAGTATGGACATGCAATTAATAGACGGACCGTTTAAGCATTTGGACGGCGATTGGCGTTTTGTTGAATTACGGCCAAATGCCTGTAAAATCGAATTTAGCTTGAATTACGAATTTGCCAATAGTTTTTTAGAGAAAATAATCGCGCCCGTATTTAACCATATCGCCGCTACCTTTGTAGATGACTTTGTGGCCAGAGCTGATAAAATTTATAGTGCAAAGGATGCGACTTGAGTAGCGAACAACATATTATGGTAGAAGTAGCTTACGCATTGTCTGATCAGCAATTAATTATACCCATACAAATGCCGGCAGATGCCAATGCAGAAACTGCAATTCAGGCATCTGGAATTTTGAAAAAATTTCCAGAAATTGATTTGAACGTGAATAAAATTGGCATTTTTGGCAAACTCACTAAACTTGATACACCGTTACGCAATCTAGATCGCGTTGAAATTTATCGCCCGTTGATTGCCGACCCGAAAGAAGTGCGTAAACAGCGTGCCGCGGATGGAAAAGCCATGAAAAAAGGCGGTGGAGATGCGCCGCCTGAGGAATAACTCTATAAAACTTTAATTACAGTTTTCATCAATTTCTTTTTGTGCTTGCACTTTACCGTCTTGTAAATCTTTGTCGTCCATATATTCGCGTTCGCCTTTTTCGTTCACTTTATACACGCGGCCGCCTTGTGAATAGGTTTCAAAATTAGCTTTGGCCGCTTTGCAATTTTCTTCCTTTCGCTTAGCATCAGCTTCTTTTTCTTGCTTGTTTTTCTTATCCGTTTCTGCGTTACGTTGGCGCAATTTTGCAGCAGCATCTTCTGTACTTGCAGATGGAGCTTTAGCTTTAGGCGGCTCTTGTTTACCATTTGCTACCGGCGACAGCGGCGCTTTCCCCGTTGGCTGCGCCGCTTTTTTTGCGCCAATCACTTCTTGCTTAATATTTGCAGGTGGCGGTATATCGGTATACCGAATAGAGCCATCTTTATCTTTCCATTTATAAATCTCTGCATGACTTAACGTCGGCACAATGCTAAAAATCATCAAAACTAAAAGTAAATGGTGTGATTTCATTGTCATTCCTATCAATTTCATCGTATCGTTATAAGCGAATGCTATCTCAAACAACGTCTTTATATAAATATAAGTTTACTCAATGTTGCTTTTTTTAGAAATTAATTGATAAATTAACCATTAATTCATGTTTTTAATCACTTTTTCTAGTAATTTCAGCTTACCAACTTTTAATAAGCATTGCAAATCTGTATAATCTTGTTTTGGAATTAAGGATTACACATGCGTTTGCTGCAACAAGCCCTTACTTTTGACGATGTCCTGTTGGTTCCCGCTCACTCTGTGGTCATGCCACGCGAAGTTAATCTAAGTACGCAACTCACCCGCAAAATTAAATTAAATATACCGCTGGTTTCTGCCGCCATGGATACCGTCACCGAAGCGCCATTGGCGATTGTAATGGCACAAGAAGGCGGCTTAGGCGTGATTCACAAAAACATGACCATTGCACAGCAAGCGACGCATGTATCACGCGTTAAACGCTTTGAATCTGGTGTGGTGAACGACCCGGTGACCATTGCACCACACATGACTGTGCGCGACGTCATCGCGCTCACGCAAAAACATAAAATCTCTGGCTTGCCAGTGGTCAATGGCGACAAAATCGTCGGCATCGTAACTAATCGTGATTTGCGATTTGAAACCAACTTAGACCAAGCCATTAGCAACATCATGACGCCACGAGATAGATTAATTACTGTGCGCGAAGGTGCTTCGCGCGAAGAAGCGATCCATTTGCTGCATCAACACCGTTTAGAGCGCGTGTTGGTGATTGACGAAAAAGATACGCTTAAAGGCCTCATTACCGTTAAAGATATTCAAAAATCGCACGATCACCCATTTGCCTGCAAAGATAGTAAAGGCCGTTTGCGGGTTGGTGCGGCAGTGGGTGTGGGTGAAGGCACGGAAGACCGCGTGGCAGCACTGGCAAAGGCTGGGGTAGATGTGATTGTGGTGGATACCGCACACGGCCATTCGCAAGGCGTGTTAGACCGTGTAACTTGGGTGAAGAAAAATTACCCAAAAATTGAAGTGATTGGCGGCAACATCGCCACCGCAGATGCCGCCAAAGCACTTGTAGATGCAGGTGTTGACGGTGTGAAAGTGGGTATTGGCCCAGGTTCCATTTGCACTACTAGAGTTATTGCTGGCGTTGGCATACCGCAAATCAGCGCGATTAGCAACGTGGCCAAGGCACTCGAGAAATCAGGTGTGCCATTTATTGCGGATGGTGGCATTCGTTTTTCTGGCGACATCTCAAAAGCTATCGCCGCGGGGGCATATTCTGTAATGCTTGGCGGCATGTTTGCTGGCACCGAAGAAGCCCCGGGCGAAATCGAACTCTTCCAAGGCCGTTCATATAAATCTTATCGCGGCATGGGCTCGGTCGGCGCTATGCAACAAGGCTCCAGCGACAGATACTTTCAAGACGACATTACCGATACTGGCGGCAACGCAGATAAACTGGTGCCTGAAGGCATCGAAGGTCGCGTGCCTTACAAAGGCAGCGTGTTGGCGGTAATTCACCAGCTGATGGGTGGTTTACGCGCTTCTATGGGCTATGTAGGCGCAGCCAATATTAACGATATGCGTAAAAAAGCTGAATTCGTGCAAATCACCAGTGCTGGCATGCGCGAATCGCACGTACATGACGTGCAAATTACCAAAGAAGCGCCCAATTATAGAATTGACTAGCATCGCATCGACTAGCCTGCAGGCCTCATAGATATTGGCTTACAGGCATGCGCTTTATAATCAGTTACTTTAAGTAAAATGAATCATTCAAAAATTCTCATTCTCGATTTCGGCTCACAAGTCACTCAACTCATTGCCCGCCGCGTACGCGAGGCGCATGTGTATTGCGAAATTCATCCGTGCGATGTATCGGACGAATTCGTGCAAAACTTTGACGCAGTTGGCATTATTCTCTCTGGTAGCCACGCCAGCGCTTACGAAGAAGACACTGACAAAGCACCGCAAGCCGTATTTGAATTAGGTGTACCGGTGTTGGGCATTTGTTATGGCATGCAAACCATGGCGCAACAACTTGGTGGACACGTAGAAGCTGGACACAAGCGCGAATTCGGTTATGCCGAAATTCGCGCCAGGGGTCATTCTACGCTGTTTAAAGATATTCAAGACCGTACCAATGCTGAAGGTCACGGCTTGCTTGATGTATGGATGAGCCATGGTGACAAAGTCACCGAATTGCCGCCAAATTTTAAAGTCATCGCCAGTAATGAAACCACGCCCATCGCCGCTTTTGCTGATGAAACACGCAAATTCTACGGCGTGCAATTCCACCCCGAAGTCACGCATACCAAGCTTGGTCAAGCGATTTTAACGCGCTTCGTAATAGATATTTGTGGCGCAAAACCAGACTGGGTGATGAAAGACCATATTGCAGAAGCTGTAGCCAAAATCAAAGCGCAAGTGGGAAAAGAAGAAGTTATTTTAGGCCTCTCGGGCGGCGTAGATTCTAGCGTTGCAGCCGCTCTGATTCACCGCGCCATTGGCGATCAACTCACTTGCGTATTCGTTGACCACGGTTTATTGCGCCTCAATGAAGGCGATATGGTAATGGATATGTTTGTGGGCAAATTGCACGCAAAAGTCACTCGCGTGGATGCTGTTGACCAATTTATGGGGCATTTAAAAGGCGTGACCGACCCAGAAGCCAAACGCAAAATCATCGGGCGTGAATTTGTAGAAGTATTTCAGCGTGAGGCAAAAAAACTCTCAAATGCAAAATGGCTTGCACAAGGTACGATTTATCCTGATGTCATCGAATCTGGCGGGTCTAAACATAGCGGCGGTATCAAAAAAGCCGTGACCATTAAAAGCCACCACAATGTTGGTGGCTTGCCGGAAACTTTGGGCTTAAAACTGCTGGAACCGCTACGCGATTTATTTAAAGACGAAGTGCGCGAACTTGGCATTGCACTTGGCTTACCACATGATATGGTATATCGCCACCCCTTCCCAGGCCCTGGCTTAGGCGTGCGCATTTTGGGTGAAGTAAAAACCGAATATACAGATTTATTACGCCACGCAGATGCGATTTTTATCGAAGAATTGAGAAGTTCTGGCTGGTACGAAAAAACCTCTCAAGCCTTCGCGGTATTTTTGCCAGTAAAATCGGTTGGCGTGATGGGTGACGGTCGCACTTATGATTACGTGGTCGCTTTGCGTGCTGTGGTCACCAGCGATTTTATGACCGCACATTGGGCAGAGCTACCTTATGATTTGCTAGGCCGCGTTTCAAACCGCATCATCAACGAAGTACGTGGCATTAACCGCGTGGTGTACGATATTTCTGGCAAACCGCCCGCAACGATTGAATGGGAATAGTGTTTATCGCTGTGGATATGTTAATATTCGCCTATAAATCAATAAGATGAGGTTACCATGAAACATTCTTTAATTTATTTTTTAGCTTGTATTTTTGCCTTATTAACGGGCTGTTTGAGTGATAAGCACGATACTTCTGTTTACCCACAAAAGATTTTTGAAACTGTCAGCGCTAATTATCCCGCCGATAAAAACACGCTCATTTTCATTGTCGCGCCAGAAGGTTTTATTGCGCCTAGATTGGCGACTTCTGCGGTTGAAAATGATGTAGATAATGGCAAAGTGGTTGCGATAATTAGCGCCCTAGCCCTTAAAACCAGCACAGTAGTGGTTGCAGGTGAAAACGAATCGCTCACAGCCACAACAGTTGCCAAAGCGCTTACTATGGGCAAAGACAGCATCAGTGGTTCAAAAGCAATTGTGATTGGTGCCAAGGAAACGCAGAAAAATCTTACCGATTTAGCCACTACAAGCGGCGTTGCGCTTGAGTTCATCGATAATCCGAACTGATAAATATATAAACGCCAAGCTTAGATTGATCTAAGCTTGGTTTAATTTTTATGAGCCGCGGATTTGTAAAAGAGGATGATTTAGAGCACGCTGGCACTGACGTGCCTGAGCGACCAGTAAGCATGCAGCCAAATTATGTTACCGCCAATGGCTACGCGCAATTACAACAACAAGCAACGGCCTTAGAGCAAGAAATACTAAGTCTTAAGTCCAAACAAGATGAATCTGCCGCACAACAAAGATTAGTCATTATGAATCGCGATTTACGTTATGTGGCTGCACGTTTAGAGAGTGCTCTGCTGACTAAGCCAGATGCGGCCTCCAGCCAAGTGCTATTTGGTGCAAAAGTGACGGTAGAAGACGAAAATGGCGATAGTCACACTTATGAAATTGTGGGCGAAGACGAAACCGATATTAAAGCCAATAAAGTCAGCTGGACGTCACCTTTGGCCAAGGCGCTTATTGGCCACAATGTGGGCGAAACTGTAGTATGGACGCGGCCTGCGGGCAATAGCCTGTTAGAAATCATTGCAATAAAATATTAAAAGAAAGTAAGAAATGAACGTTTCCGAAGCTATTGTAAAACGCCGTGCCATCAAGGCTTTCGACCCGCACCACCACATGACAGAACAAGAAATCGCCAAGTTGATGGCACTAGCCATGCTCTCGCCCACCGCATTTAACATCCAAAACTGGCGCTTTGTAGTGGTGACTGATGTCGCACTGCGCAAGGAAATTCGCGCGGTGAGTTGGAATCAAGCACAAGTAGAAGAAGCCTCACTTTTAATTGTGCTGACTGCCGATTTGAAATCTTGGGCGAAACAACCAGAACGCTATTGGCAAAACGCACCAAAACCTGTGCAAGATTATCTTGTACCCGCAATCGGCACTTATTACAAAGACAAAGAGCAAGTACAACGCGATGAAGGTATGCGCTCGTGCGGTATAGCGGCGATGACCATTATGCTGGCTGCCAAAGAGATGGGCTATGAGACCTGCCCCATGGATGGCTTTGATTTTGACGCGGTAGCCAAACTATTAAACTTACCTGCCGACCACACCCCAGCGATGTTTGTGGTAGTTGGCAAAGCATTAAAAGAAGCTTCAGCCCGTGGCGGGCAGCTCACCATAGATGAAGTCGTTATCCAAAATAAATTCTAGCAACAAATTCTAACTATTTTAAGGTAATCTCGTGTTAATAAGTAATAACATCACCATGCAATTTGGCGCAAAGCCACTGTTTGAAAACGTTTCGGTAAAATTTGGCGAAGGCAATCGCTACGGATTGATTGGCGCCAATGGCTGCGGAAAATCCACCTACATGAAAATTTTGGCTGGTACGCTAGAACCTAGTGCCGGCAATGCCACTCTAGACAATCACGAGCGCATGGCGTTTTTGCACCAAGATCAATTTGCTTACGAAGACCAACGCGTGCTGGATGTAGTGATGATGGGGCACGAGGAAATGTGGAAAGCAAACCTGGAAAAAAACGCGATTTACGCTAACCTAGAAGCCACTGAAGCAGATTACATGCACGCAGCGGAGTTAGAACACGTGTTCGCCGAATACGATGGCTATACGGCAGAGGCGCGTGCTGGCGAGTTATTGTTAGGCGTTGGCATCCCTATTGAGCAACATACAGGCTTAATGTCGGCAGTTGCGCCAGGCTGGAAGCTGCGCGTATTACTGGTGCAAGCGCTATTCGCCAACCCAAACGTATTATTGCTGGATGAACCCACCAACAACCTCGACATTAACACTATTCGCTGGCTAGAAGATGTACTAAACAATCGCGATTGCACTATGATTATCATCTCGCACGACAGGCACTTTTTAAACCAAGTATGTACGCATACTTGTGACATGGATTACGGCAAGCTGACGGTTTACCCAGGCAATTATGACGATTACATGGAAGCTTCGATTGCCGCGCGCAACCAGCAAGCCAAAGATAATGCCAAAGCCAAACAGCAAATTGCCGATTTGCAAGAGTTTGTGCGCCGCTTTTCGGCAAACGCATCCAAAGCCAAGCAAGCCACCAGTCGCGCCAGACAAATCGATAAAATTAAAATTGAAGAATTTAAGCCTTCAAGCCGCCAATATCCGTTTATACGTTTTGAATATGACGAGCACGAAAAACTGCATCGCAACGCGGTGGAGCTTAAAAAACTCAGCCACGGTTTTGATAAGCTTTTGTTTAATAACGTTGATATGATGTTTGAAGCAGGTGAAAAAGTCGCCATTATTGGTGAAAATGGTGTTGGTAAAACCACTTTTATACGTTGCTTAGCTGGCGATTTAAAACCCAAACATGGCGAAGTGAAATGGGCAGAAAAAGCCACCCTTGGCTACTTCGCGCAAGATCACGAATACGAATTTGAAAAAGACGAAACTTTATTTGATTGGATGGCGCAATATCGTCAAACCAATGAAGACGACCAAGCCGTACGTAGCATGTTGGGGCGCTTATTATTCTCTGGCGACGATACTAAAAAAACCGTCAAAGTGCTCTCAGGCGGCGAAAAAGGCCGCATGCTCTATGGCAAACTCATGCTCGCTAGAACTAATGTACTATTGATGGATGAACCCACCAACCACATGGATATGGAATCTATCGAGGCACTGAATACCGCGCTGGATAAATACAAAGGCACGCTGTTTTTTGTAAGTCATGACCGCGAATTTGTAAGCTCTATCGCGACTAGGATATTGGAAATAAAAGCTGATGGTATTATAGATTACACGGGCAATTATGAAGATTATTTAGCAAACCAAGGTGTTGAGTGAATTACTTTTTGTGGAAAGGTGGCAGAGTGGTTGAATGTACCTGACTCGAAATCAGGCGTACGTGAATAACGTATCGAGGGTTCGAATCCCTCCCTTTCCGCCAAAAAGTCAACTTTCGCTGACTTTTTTTAAATGAGGACTAGGTTTATTATGTAAACCTGTTCTTTCTCCATACGTTTAGCTTATGCCTACAACAATATCAGGTTGAATGGCAATAAGATTCCGGAAGCCAATTCTATGATGTGCCATAATGACTTGAGTTTCTAACCTGTCAGACTTTTGTAAGGAATTAAGACTAACCTAGCGCATATGTTAAAAGAAACGTTACATCTAAAACCTAAAGTTAACTCTTTAGGTTTTCTGTTGGCCTACATACTTTTTTGGCAATCAAACTTTGTGTTTGCCGACGACTCAATTTGGTACAAAAACAGCGATCCGCTAAAAACAGAAGCATTGATGCCACCAGCCATTCCTGATGGTTATTTAGAGAGCACTGCCTGTATCGCCTCTAGTTATGACAAGGCGCTCACAATAGCCGACGTTGCCGAGGCTGCACTATGTAACAACCCTCAAACACGCGAAGCCTACGCCAGCGCCAGAGTACAAGCGGCGCAGGTTGGCATTGCCAAATCAGCCTATCTACCTTCTGTTAATGACAACGTTTCGGGCAATTTGAATGTGGCATTTCCAGAGCAGTCATCACGTAATAATCCCTATAGCAATCTAAGTAACAACATCGTTGCTTCTTACCTTTTATATGATTTTGGCAATCGCGATGCTAATCTGGAAAATGCACAACAGTTATTGCAGGCCGCCAGCGCAACACAAAGCAGTATCGTGCAAAATGTGTTGCTCAGCGCTATTCAGGCCTATTATCAAGTGCAGGCCAGCATTGCTGCCCTTGACGCAGCGCGCGAGTCCGAGCGTGCCAGTGAAGAAAGCTACAAGGCGGCAGAAGCACGCTATAAAGCAGGCGTATCAACACCAGCTGATAAGTTGCAAGCGCAGACTTTGCTCGCACAAAACACCTTAACCCGAATTACCGCAGAAGGCGCGCTAAAAACTGCTTATGGCACCTTAGCAAACGTGATGGGCTTGGTAGCCAATCAAGCTCTCAAGTTAGCGGCTAACAACCCTATTCAACCGTTACAAAATTTGGATCAAGATATCAATTCCCTTATTGATGTAGCACGCATACGTCGGCCAGACTTAATTGCTAGCGAAGCACAATTAAAAGCTGCTCAAGCCAATATAGAAGCTAACCGCTCAGCAGCCAAGCCAACGGTTTCAGTCGCTGTTTCCAATAATTTACAGGATGGCAGTAATTTATCATTAAGTAACAACTCATCTTTTGGGGTGACTGTATCCATACCCATTTTCAGCGGCTACGGTCCAACATATAAAATCCGAGCAGCGGAAGCTAATGCAGAAGTCATAGCGGCGCAAAGAGATCAATTGAGCTTACAAATTTCGTTAGATGTATGGCGCGCTTATCAAAGCTTGCGTACTGCAAATGAATCAATCCGTGCCGCAGCTGTACTAGTCAGTAGTGCAGAAGAATCATCACGCGTAGCACTGGGGCGCTATAAAGCTGGCGTTGGCAATATATTAGACTCCATCAATGCACAGAGTGCCCTAGCAAGTGCCCTTCAGCAACAAATCCAAGCTAACCTCAATTGGAATATTGCCCGCGCAACACTAGCACAATCAATAGGCGAGTTAGATAACGCCATGATTCATTCACTGCCCGAAAGCAAACCATGACCCGCATTATTAAAAAAATTATCATCGCAATTGTCTTAGTGGGGCTAGTCGGTGGCGGTTATTACTATTACAAAAAACAGTCCACAGTACAGCCAGATCAACTTTACCGACTACAGGAAATTACAAAAGGTGACATTGCGCATAGCGTATCTGCCAATGGCACGCTCAACCCTGTAACGCTAATAAGCGTTGGCACTCAAGTGTCTGGGCGTGTAAGCAAACTCTATGTGGATTTTAACGACAAGGTCGAAAAAGGACAAAAATTACTGGAACTGGATGATTCCTTATTCGCGGCACAAATTGCCCAAAGCCAGGGGAATGTGCGCAACACACAAGCCTCGGTAGAATTGGCAAAAGCCAATGAAGCACGTATGCGCACACTTTTTGCACAAGAATATGTCTCGAAACAGGAACTAGATCAAGCAGTCCAGGCACTCAAGTCATCCCGCGCCCAGCTTGAAACAGCACAGGCACAATTGAGTCGTGACCAGACCAATCTCAGTTATTCGATTATCCGTTCACCAGTCTCGGGGATTGTAATCGCCAGATTAGTGGATGTCGGGCAAACAGTTGCCGCCAGTTTTCAAACACCAGAGTTGATTAAAATCGCACAGGATTTATCCAAAATGCAAATTGATACCAGCTATGCCGAGGCAGACATTGGTAATATTAAAGTTGGGCAACCAGCAAAATTCAATGTTGATGCTTTCCCTAACCGTAACTTTGAAGGCGTTGTAAAACAAGTTCGTCTTAATCCTACCGTCACTACCAACGTCGTAACTTACGATGTCGTAATATCAGTCGATAACCCAGAACAGATATTACTGCCAGGCATGACCGCATACGTCAATATTGTGGTTGCCAAGCATGATAAGGTGCTACTAGTGCCTAATGCAGCACTACGCTTTAAACCTAAACAAGATGAAGACCAGACAAGCAAAACAACAAGTGGAGATAGTCAAGGTCAAGGCAGAAGCAAGAAAAAAACCGGGAAAGAAGATGTCTCTAATGGAAAGATTTTTGTCATAAAAGATGGAAAATTATCTCCTGTCCACGTTAAAGTTGGGATATCCGATGGCAGGTTTACTGAAATTACCAGTGACAGCCTAAAGGAAGGCGACAAAGTAATTGTTGGCGAAAACCAATCCAATAATGATGCGCCGGCCTCAGTCGGCAGCAATATGCGCTTTAGGATGTTCTAGGAAGCCCTGAATAAGTCCGCCATGAGCCACGTTACTGTTAAATTTGAGATGATTACACGACGCATCGCGCAGGTCGTAGTTATTCTACGAAGCCAAACGATGCAACAAAGTAAGCGCTCAAATTTAACAGTAACCCAAAGGTCACTGGCTTTGCAGGCGGCCTGCTATGTCAGCCTTCTCGCTAAGGGAATAACCATTAGCATCAAAGTCTTCCTTGCATCTCATCCCGCAAAGCCGAGTGCGTGGCCATGTGGGACCTGTTCAGGACTTCCTTGATGGCGCAAAGCCTAGTTCTAGTGCAAGATTTGCATAAAGATTATCAGACTGCAGCCGGAGCTATTACTGTGCTTAAGCAGGTAAATTTTAGTATGGATGCGGGTGATTTCGTCGCCATTATGGGCCCATCTGGTTCAGGAAAATCCACCTTCATGAACATCCTAGGCTGTCTAGACAAGCCTACCAGTGGCCATTATGCGCTCAATGGTCACCCTATTGCAGAACTTGATGGCAATGCCTTGGCTAAGATACGTAACCAGACCATAGGCTTTGTGTTTCAGGGGTTCAATCTGTTATCTCGTGCTAGTTTGCTGGATAATGTTGCGCTGCCTTTAGTTTATTCAGGTGTGAGTAAAAGCGAGCGCCAAGAACGAGCAAAAGTACTGCTAGAAAAAGTGGGCTTAGGCAAATACATCAACTCCCTGCCTAATCAGATTTCCGGCGGACAACAACAACGTGTAGCCATTGCTCGTGCGCTGGTAAATCGTCCTCAATTAATACTTGCCGATGAACCAACAGGTAATCTGGATAGTGTAACCAGTGAAGAAATCATGGCACTCTTTTCCGCATTAAATGCTGAGGGTATTTCAATCATTCTAGTGACGCATGAAAGTGACATCGCCGAGCACGCTAGTCGTCAGGTAAGATTTTTAGATGGTCGTATTGTGCAAGATACACGAAGCAGAACAATGGAAAATGTCACTGAGGCAGGGGTGTTGAATTAATGTTTTCTGCTATGCTAGGCGAAGCTTGGCAGGCCATGGGCGCCAATCGGTTGCGTACTTTTCTTACTATGCTTGGTATGGTAATTGGCGTAGGCTCGGTTGTACTCATGATGGCGGTCGGTCAAGGCGCTGAAGAATCAGTAAAACAATCAATCAATGCTATGGGTAGTAACCTATTTATTGTACTTTCTGGCTCTTCTACCTCTGGCGGCGCTAGATCTGGCAGCGGCAATGCCAGCACGCTAACTGTAAACGATGCAAACGCGATTGGCGAGCTGGATGGCGTTGGCAACGTGGCACCCATCAGCATGGGTAATGCGCAAGTTGTTTTTGGTGGCAATAATTGGAGTACTAGTATTATGGGTACTACTGCAACCTATTTAGATATCCGTGCATGGGATTTAGATGATGGTTACGTATTTTCAGATTCTGACATGCGCTCTGCGACACGTGTTGCACTCATTGGTAAAACGGTTGTGGAGAATATATTTGGAGATATTAATCCCATTGGCAAAACTATCCGTATCAAACAGAACCCCTTTGTGGTGCTAGGTGTTCTAAAAGACAAAGGGCAAAGTTTAGACGGCCGCGACCAAGATGACACTATCATCATCCCTTTAACTACTGCTCAGCGCAAGATTCTCGGCAATCAGTTTGCAGGAAGTGTACGACAAATTATGGTGCAGGCGGTTTCACCGGAAGCAATGACTATGGTTGAGCAAAACATTAACGGTTTGTTAAAACAGCGCCATAATATTCGTGAAGGTGCTGATAATGATTTTAACGTACGCAACCTCACCGCTGTTGCTAACTCAGCAGCGGAAACTACACGCACTATGTCTTTATTACTTGGGGCAATTGCCTCTGTTTCACTATTGGTTGGCGGAATCGGCATCATGAATATCATGCTGGTTTCTGTCACCGAACGCACACGTGAAATTGGCATTCGCATGGCGATTGGCGCCCGCGAGGGCGATATTCTCTTGCAGTTTTTGCTAGAAGCTATCGTCATCTCGGTGATTGGCTGTTTGATTGGCCTATTTATTGGAATCACTGGCGCAATGCTGGTCAATAAACTCACGCAAGCCGCTGTAGTCATATCAGGGTATTCGGTGATGATCGCGTTTGCAGTAGCAGCCAGCGTAGGCATATTTTTTGGATTTTATCCTGCACGCAAGGCTGCACGTATGAATCCGATTGAAGCGCTACGTTACCAATGATTCAATTACATAGCCCCAGCTTTCAACTACCTTTGGTTCGAGCCTAAACTGGTGAGCCAACCCAATACACAAATAAGTACTTTTAACGTATTACATTACATAATCCCTAGTAATTTATAGATAAAAATACCATTTTATTGATTACTTTAGTGTAGCCTACTAGTGTTGTATGCAAAATGTATTTATAGCCCCCCGTGTTACATAAACGGGGACAAAACTTATTATATTGAATGGGGCAAGCATTTCACATTAAATGATTAAACAAATAACTAAACCAAAATCAATCAAAAAAATCAAAAATAATAAAAAATAATAAAAAATTGTCTACTGCTATTGCTCACAGCGAATCAATTAAAGACATGGTACAAGTTTGTGCAGATGATTTATCTATCGTGAACACAGTACTAAAAGAAGAATTATCGATTAAGAATCCACAGACTTCTGTTAAAAATGCGATCAAGAAAAATTCAAAGGTAGAAAATAAAGTGCATTCGGCAGTAGACGAACTCAATATTGTGAATAATGCATTAAAAGACGAAGTAAAAGAGCGAGAAATTATTGAGATAGAATTGGCAGAGGTAAGAATAGAAAAAGATATTGCTACAGAAGCATCATTGCACGATTTACTAACAGGGCTGCCCAACAGAGCATTATTTTATGACAGGCTTGAG
>JADGRO010000034.1 GCA_017880905.1 Methylotenera sp. | reverse complement strand
TGTTTAAAGCTCGGCCGTTTACTCAAAATACCGTAATGTTTAGCCAAATTGGGGTATTTATCTTGCCAATTGAGCTGCTTATGGCGCAAATCAAGGTAGCCCAACATGCAGCCCAGCGCAATATCGGCCAAGCTAAATGTCTCATTCACACACCATTTCTTTTTGGTGATATCTAAATTAAGCACCTCTAAACCGCGTGCGACTTTATCCAGATGTTTATCAATTGCAGCCTTGGATTGCTGCTCTGGCGGTCTGCGTCCTTCTAGTATCGCTGCTACGGCTGCGTCGCAAATGCCGTCTGCAAGCGCCTCCCAGCGGCGCGCCCAAATTTTACTGCTATGATCTTGCGGGATTAAATGCGCCACTGGTGTATGGAAATCTAAATATTCTACAATCACGCGTGAGTCGTACAAATTATCGCCATCATCCAAAATTAACACGGGCACTTTGCCGAGTGGGTTGTGATTTTTAACCGGGCAATCGGGGTCGCTAAGCACCACTTCTTGCAGCTCCATCTCAATGTGTTTTTCGAGCGCGACAATGCGCACTTTGCGGGCGTAGGGGCTATTTACTGTATATAAAAGTTTCATAATGTTTGTGTGCGTTTTTAGTTGTTTATCTGCATTATAATGTATATATGTGTTCACCTCCATTATTCGCACAGCAATATCCACGCGGCTCGCAGGCTTTTAACGATTTGGTTCAGCACGATGTTGCACAAGCTTTGATCGAAGATATTGGCAGCGGCGACCTCACTGTGGCGCTAATACCCGCCTCGCAACAAGCCAAAGCCACAATAATCTCGCGCGAAAACGCTGTGATTTGCGGAATCGATTGGGCAAACGCATGTTTTCAGCAATTAGACAAAGATACCAACATAAAATGGTTTGTAAATGAAGGTGAGAAAATCACCGCAAACCAATTGCTATGCGAGATTTCGGGCAATGCCCGCGCGCTACTTACCGCTGAGCGCTGCGCCTTAAATTTTCTGCAATTACTCTCAGCCGTGGCCACGCACACACGCCAATACGTAATTGCTATTTCTGGCACCAACGTCAAAATTTTAGATACGCGAAAAACGCTGCCTGGTTTGAGGTTAGCGCAAAAGTATGCAGTCACTGTGGGCGGTGGCACGAATCAACGACTAGCTTTGTACGATGGTATATTAATTAAGGAAAACCATATTGCCGCAGCAGGCAGTATTCATGCGGCTCTTGAGCATGCTCAGAATCTAAATAAAAAAGCTTTGAATAAAAATGTCAGCATACAAATTGAAGTTGAAAATCTGGATGAGCTACAACAAGCTTTGGATGCAGGCGCAAAGAGTATTTTGCTGGATAATTTTAGCATCTCTGACATGAAAGAAGCGGTGCGCATCACCGCTAAGCGCGCACTGCTTGAAGCTTCTGGCAATGTTAATTTGTGCTCTGTGCGCGATATAGCTCTCGCAGGGGTTGACCGCATTTCTATCGGCAGCCTTACAAAAAATATCCGCGCCATTGATTTATCGCTACGAATCAAATAGCATGGACACCGATATGAAACCTAATACAACAGTTCAGCCCAATACTAAGGCCTCAAGCCTTACCAGATCTAAAACCAAACTTAATTTGGTCGATGTGCTGCGTATGCTGGTGAACGACGGGAAACTGGATAAAACACAAGCCGAAAAGCTGTACAAAGATAGGAAGCTTGATAGCTCGAACTTGCATCCAATAATTATCATCGGCGAGCAAAAATGGAAAGATTTGCGCCCGCCGCACAAAGTATTGAATGTAGATTATTTATCACGCTGGCTGGCAGAGCAGGCGGGGCTTGATTTCTACCATATTGATCCACTAAAACTCGATTTCACCTCGGCCGCGCAAATGGTCTCTAAAGCGTATGCCGAGCGCCTTAAAATTATGCCTATTTCGATTAAAAACGGCGAAGCGACGATTGCCACTGCTGAGCCATACCAAATTGATTGGATTCCAGATTTAGAGCGCATTTTGGGCATGCACATTCGACTGGTGCTGGCGAATCCGCTAGAAATTAGCCGTTATTTACCTGAAATTTATAACCTAGCCCACTCGATCAGCTCAGCCAACACTGCCAAAGCCGGCCAAATTGTTGGTGTGCAAAATTTTGAGCAATTAATTGAATTAGGCAAAGATAAAAACCTAGATGCCAACGAACAGCACGTGGTGAATATTGTGGATTGGTTACTCAAATACGCGTTTGAACAACGTGCCAGTGATATTCATCTGGAACCGCGCCGCAATATGGGCATGATGCGTTTTCGTATTGATGGCGTGCTGCACCAAGTGTATCAACTGCCAAGCAATATTATGAACGCCATTACCAGCCGCATTAAACTGCTCGGCCGCATGGACATGGTGGAGAAGCGCCGCCCACAAGATGGCCGCATTAAAACGCTAAGCGGCGATGGCACAGAAATCGAACTGCGTTTATCTACCATGCCGACCGCCTTTGGCGAAAAACTGGTGATGCGGATTTTTACGCCCGATGTCATCGTACAAGATTTTATTCAGCTCGGCTTTTCGAAAAAACAGGCGGATTTATGGGCGCAATGGACCAAAGCACCAAACGGCATTATTTTGGTGACTGGCCCGACCGGCTCGGGCAAAACAACTACCTTGTATTCCACGCTAAAACAACTTGCAACACCAGAAGTGAATGTGAGTACAGTGGAGGACCCTATCGAGATGGTAGAGCCTGCCTTTAACCAAATGCAAGTGCAAACGAATATTGGCCTCAACTTTGCCGACGGCATTCGCACGCTGATGCGACAAGACCCAGACATCATCATGGTGGGCGAAATTCGTGATATAGAAACCGCCGATATGGCCATACAAGCAGCACTCACAGGCCATTTGGTGCTATCTACCTTACACACTAACGACGCGCCTTCTGCCGTCACGCGTTTACTGGATTTAGGCGTGCCTGCCTATTTAATTCATTCTTCCGTATTGGGTATTATGGCGCAGCGCTTGGTGCGTACTCTCTGCCCGCTGTGCAAAGCTCCTCATGAAATTACCGATGCAGAATGGGCTTCTATCACGCACCCGTTCAAAGCCGCAAAACCCGCCAGCGTCATGAAAGCAGTGGGCTGCATCGAGTGTCGCAACACTGGCTATCGTGGCCGTAACGGCATTTACGAAATGCTCACAATTACCCCGAGATTACGCAAGCTCATCACTCCAAATGCCGATTTAGCGCAACTAAAAAACTTGGCTTACCAAGAAGGTATGCAGCCACTGATGTTAAACGGTGCTGAGAAAGTAGCTGCAGGCCTTACCACGATTGAAGAACTTCTGAAAGTCGCCCCGCCGCTAGATCAATAGAGCTTCAATAGCGTTCCTGCAAAAGTTTTAAAACGCTCCCGCCATAATTTTTTGTTTATTTTTAGTGGTTTTTAGGCCTCAACCTTGACCAAATGCCGCTAAACAGTTAAGGTTTAGGGTTGTAGATAATTAGTATTAATTCGGCCCAAGTAAAGATTTATGGATAAAGTTTCAACCACAACTGCAGAATCATCAGCATCAGATAAAGCTTCAGAAAAAACTATTTCTGAAAAGCAATATACTGGTGCCGAGATTCTCATCAAATGCCTGCACGAAGAGAAAGTCAAATTTGTTTTTGGCTATCCTGGCGGCGCCGTCCTTTTTATTTACGATGCTATTTTTCAGCAAGATAAATTCAAGCATGTATTAGTGCGTCACGAGCAAGCCGCTATTCATGCAGCTGATGCTTATTCGCGCTCTACGGGCTTAGTGGGCGTGGCATTAGTGACATCTGGCCCTGGCGCTACCAATGCTGTTACAGGCATCGCGACAGCTTATATGGATTCAATTCCTATTGTCATTATTAGTGGTCAAGTGCCTACTTATGCCATTGGCGAAGATGCCTTTCAAGAGTGCGATACAGTTGGCATTACCCGCCCCTGCGTAAAACATAACTTTTTGGTGAAAGACGTGAAAGACATCGCGGCCACCATTAAAAAAGCATTTTATGTGGCGGCCAGCGGTCGTCCGGGGCCAGTTTTGGTCGATATCCCAAAGGATATTACTAACCAGTTAGCGTCATTTGAGTATCCTAAAACCGTATCGCTACGCTCCTACAACCCAATTACCAAGGGACATGCCGGGCAAATTAAAAAAGCGCTTAAATTAATCACCGAAGCCAAACGCCCGATGGTTTACACGGGCGGCGGCGTAGTATTGGCTGACGCTTCGCCACAACTTGCTAAATTCATTAAATCCCTCGGTCTGCCCAACACCAGCACCTTGATGGGTTTGGGCGGCTACCCTGCGACAGATAAACAATTTTTAGGCATGCTGGGCATGCACGGCACGTACGAAGCCAATATGGCCATGCAAGAGTGCGATGTGTTGCTGGCGGTTGGTGCACGTTTTGATGACCGCGTAATTGGTAACCCAGCACACTTTTTGTCACGTCCACGCACCATTATTCACATTGATATTGATCCGTCGTCCATTTCAAAACGCGTAAAAATAGATGTGCCAATTGTAGGCGATGTTAAATCTGTACTTAGCGACATGAACGACATAATCGCAGCCGAAAAACCTGTGCAAAACACCGCTGCGCTTAAAGATTGGCTTAAACAAATTGAAAGTTGGCGCAGCAGAAATTGCTTAAATTTTGCCCAAAGTAAAGAACTCATTAAGCCGCAATACGTAGTGCAAAAACTGTACGAAGTCACCAAAGGTGACGCTTTTATCACATCTGATGTAGGCCAACACCAAATGTGGGCGGCCCAATATTATCCGTTTGATAAGCCACGTCGTTGGATTAATTCTGGTGGCTTGGGCACCATGGGCGTGGGCTTGCCGTATGCCATGGGTGTGCAGTTTGCGCACCCGGAAGCACAGGTGGCGTGTATTACGGGCGAGGCCTCGGTACAAATGTGTATTCAAGAGCTTTCTACCTGTAAGCAATATCATTTGCCGATTAAAGTGATCACCTTAAATAATCGCTACATGGGCATGGTGCGCCAGTGGCAAGAGTTTTTTTACGGCAACCGTTATTCAGAATCTTATATGGAAGCCTTGCCAGATTTTGTAAAACTGGCCGAAGCATATGGTCATGTGGGCATTCGTGTGGAAAGCCCCGCCGATGTTGAAGGTGCACTGAAAGAAGCGTTTGGCCCAAAACTAAAAGAACGCTTAGTGTTTATGGATTTTATGACCGATCAAACAGAAAACGTTTTTCCGATGATTGAAAATGGTAAAGGCCTCTCAGAGATGATTTTGGCAGAGGATTTATAATGCGCCATATTATTTCACTTTTGATGGAAAATGAGTCTGGCGCGCTTTCGCGCGTTGCGGGTTTATTTTCTGCGCGTGGCTATAACATTGAATCGCTCACAGTTGCCGCGACCGAAGACCTAACTATGTCGCGCATGACCATTGTCACCAGCGGCTCGGATGAAGTCATTGAACAAATAATCAAGCAGCTTAACAAGCTAGTTGACGTGATAAAAGTACTCGATTTAAATGATGGCAAATATATTGAGCGCGAGTTGATGTTGGTAAAAGTGAAAGCTACCTCGGCTTTCAGAGAAGAAATGAAGCGCATGTGCGATATTTTCCGTGGCCGCATTATTGATGTGGCTGATGGTAGTTTTACCATTGAGCTTACCGGCTCTGGCACCAAACTAGACGCTTTTATTCAAAGCTTAGACAAAACCGCGATTTTAGAAACTGTGCGCACAGGTGCATCTGGCATAGGTCGTGGCGATCGCATTTTAAAGATTTAACAAATCAAGTACTAAATAATAAATAAAGACTAAAGGAAAAGAAATGAAAGTTTATTACGACAAAGACGCAGACCTTAATCTCATTAAAGGCAAAAAAGTGACCATTGTGGGTTATGGCTCGCAAGGTCACGCCCACGCTGCCAACCTGAAAGATAGCGGTGTTACCGTCACCATTGGTTTACGCAAAGGTGGCAGTTCATGGGCTAAGGCTGTTGGCGCAGGTCACAACGTGCAAGATATTGCCGACGCAGTAAAAGGCGCTGATGTTGTTATGTTGCTAATACCCGACGAAACCATGTCACAAATCTTCCACGCTGAAGTGGCTGATAACTTGAAACAAGGCGCGACACTGGCTTTTGCGCATGGCTTTAATATCCACTATAACCAAATTACACCACGTGCGGATTTAGACGTAATTATGATTGCGCCAAAAGGTCCCGGCCATACTGTGCGCTCAGAATACCTTAAAGGCGGCGGCGTACCATCACTCATTGCCGTGTATCAAGACAAATCGGGCAAAGCCAAAGCACTGGCGCTTTCATACGCGGCAGCTAACGGCGGCACCAAAGGTGGTGTAATAGAAACAGATTTCCGCGAAGAAACCGAAACTGACTTATTTGGCGAACAAGCTGTTTTATGTGGCGGTTGCGTGGAACTCATCAAAGCTGGTTTCGAAACACTGGTCGCGGCTGGTTATGCGCCAGAAATGGCTTATTTTGAATGCTTGCATGAGATGAAATTGATTGTCGATTTGATGTACGAAGGTGGCATCGCCAACATGAACTACTCCATCTCCAACAACGCAGAATACGGCGAATACGTGACTGGTCCAAAAATTATCAATGAAGAATCGCGCTACGCCATGCAAGAGGCCTTAGCCAACATTCAAAATGGCAGTTACGCCAAACAATTCATTTTGGAAGGCCGCACCAATTACCCTGAAATGACTGCGCGACGTCGCTTAAACGCTGATCACCCAATTGAACAAGTGGGCAGTCAACTGCGCACGATGATGCCGTGGATTGCGAAAAACAAACTTGTTGATCAATCGAAAAACTAGAAAAATTGAGTAATTTAGAAGGGCAAGACGCAAGTCGTTTTGCCCTTTTTTATTGAAAGGCTTATGTGCCATTTTCTATTATCTTGCAATATTTACTGCCAAAACAAGCAATTACGGCACTTGCGGGCAAATTTTCCAACTTGCAAGCTGGCGCTCTAACCACAGCAGTAATTCGCTGGTTTGTAAAACGTTATGGCGTAAACATGACTGAAGCGGCTAACGCCGATGTTTCAAGCTATAAAACATTTAACGAATTTTTTACGCGGTCTCTGCGCGAAGGCACACGCCCATTGGCAAAAGCCGATTTTATTTGCCCTATCGATGGCACAATCAGTCAAATTGGAAACATTAGAAAAGACCAGATTTTTCAGGCCAAAGGACACTACTATTCAATATTGGCACTACTTGCGGGCAATCAGCTATTAGCCGAAAAGTTTGCTAGCGGCCATTATGCTTGTCTTTATTTAAGCCCTAAAGATTATCATCGCATTCACATGCCCTGCGATGGCTTACTTAAAACCATGACTTATGTGCCGGGCGATCTATTCTCGGTAAACCCCATCACTGCCACCAATGTGCCGAATTTATTCTCGCGCAATGAGCGCGTGGTGTGTGAATTTGAATCTGAAAAGCATGGCACTTTTGTGATTACACTGGTAGGCGCAACCATCGTCGGTAGTATGGCAACAGCTTGGCACGGTATTGTTAATCCACCACGTTATAAAAATATCCGCACTTGGTTTTATGCCGATAAAAACATCTTTTTAAAACAAGGCGATGAAATGGGGCGTTTTCTGTTAGGCTCTACTGTAGTGTTGCTGTTTGAAAAAGAGTCATTGCAATTTAATCCTAATTGGCAAGCTACGCGCAATGTTATGCTGGGCGAAATGATGGGTATAAAATAATCAGCTAAACTTGCTTGGTGTGACTAGCCAAGTCTTTAGCAGTTTGGCGTACCTTAACTTTATGATGCAAATGCGTTGATAGCTCATTTAACGCCGATTTGTACACCGCGCGCTTAAACTCAATCACATCTTCCAGCGGCACCCAATAATCACTCCAGCGCCATGCGTCAAACTCAGGATGCTCGCTCGCTCTCAACGAAACATCAGTGTCGCGGCCGACCATACGCAGTAAATACCAAATCTGTTTTTGGCCTTTGTAACTACCACGCCATTCGCGCTTAACCCAGCTCGACGGCACCTCGTAGCGCAACCAATCGCGTGTGCGACCTAAAATCTGCACATGTTCGGCGCGCAAGCCAATTTCCTCCATCAGCTCACGATACATAGCCTGCTCTGGGCTTTCGCCAAATTTAATACCGCCTTGTGGAAACTGCCAAGCGTGTTCTCGAATACGCTTGCCCCAAAATACCTGATTTTGAGCGTTACATAGAATAATCCCCACATTCGGGCGAAATCCGTCACGATCTAACATATTGCGACTACCTAAAATATTTAATGTCATTTTTTCATATTTTTTGCACTATGGAAAGCACACATTTGTATCTAAAATGTAAATGATGAAAATTTTTATTTTATTTTTGTTGTTGCAGCTTGCTGCATGTACGCAAAACAGCACAGCGTATATTACCAACCAAGGCGATAACACAGTTTCGGTGATTGATGTTGGCCAAGCAAAAGTCACTCACACAATCGCCGTTGGCAAAGCGCCTGTGGGCGTAGCGATTTCAAAGGCCTTGCATCGTGTGTTTATCACCAATGTAGAAAGTCAAAATATCTCGGTCATCGACACCAACACAAATCAAGTGGTTGAAACTATTAAAATTGAAGGTTCACCGGTGGGCATTGCTATCGCGCCAGACAATAAAACCTTGTATGTGGCCGATTGGTATAGCGACCACATTCTTGCCATTAATACCGTTAACTATAATGAACGCCGAGAAGTGATTGTGGCTAAGGCGCCCGCAGGCTTGGTGGTTAGCCCAGATAGTAAGCAGCTTTATGTGGCTGCGCGCGACACCAATGAAATCGCGGTGATTGATACTGCCACACTCACTATCACCAAACGCATCACTGTCGGCAAACACCCGTTTGGGCTTGCGCTAAGTAAAGATGGCAACACGCTTTACGCCGTGAACGTGTATGCAAATTCTGTTTCAATTATCAACACCAGCACTTGGCAACAAACCAAAATAAAGGTGGGCGAACACCCTTATTGCGCGGTTGCTAGCCCAGATAATAAAACGCTCTATGTCACCAACACGCAAGACGACACGGTTTCTATTATCGATTTAAACACAAAAAAAACCATTGCGACGATAGAAGTAGGCATGACACCAGAAGGCATTAGCTATGACACGGCTAGCCAGCAAGTATTGGTCGCGAGCTGGGGCGAAAACAAAGTCAGCGTGATTGATGCACACACTAGCAAGTTCAAAGGGCACATTAAAACAGGTGACAAAAGCCGTGCATTCGGCTTATTTATATTGCAGTAGCATGGGTCAACGCCATCTATCATCAAGCGTTACTGAATACGTGGGCATATTGCCGCAACTGAGTTTATAATAACGTGTAGTTTTATTTTTTGCTTGCTCTACCTAATTGGAGATATAGAATGAAAAAGTTTATAGCATTGCTAGCACTAGCAATTTTGCCGTTTAGCGCCTTAGCCCACGGCCCAACTCCACAAAAAGTTGAAAAAACCGTGACCATTAAAGCACCGCCAGCAAAAGTGTGGGCGCTAGTAAAAGATTTTGGCAACATGCAAGTGTGGCACCCCGCCATTGCCAGCGATAAAACCGAGCAAAAGAAAGACGACAATGGTGAAATGGCTACTTATAGAACACTCACTTTAAAATCTGGTGGCGATATATACGAGAAATTGCGTAGCGCAGATGATGCCACCATGAAACTTAAATATGAAATCGTCAGTGGCGTGGCGCCAGTGGCTGATTATAACTCTGTTATGACGGTGGCGGCCGGTCCAGGTGCTGGTGAAACCACTGTGACATGGGTGGGTCGTTTTTATCGTACTTACAAGCTAAATCCACCAATTCCGCCAGGTCAGGATGACGAAACAGCCACTAAATTCGTCACCGATGTTTACGATAGTGGCTTGGCAAGCTTGAAAAAGGTAGCCGAAAACTCAAAGTAGCTAATGCCGCCACAGGGGCGGTAAACAATGCAACTAGCACCAAAGTGAGTGTTGATAAAAAACCTTGGTGGAAATTCTGGTAGTATAAAAGTGACCTCAATACTGTTACGTTACTCAGGCTATAAAGCCATTTGCAAGTGACATTATTAGATAAATGTGACATTTTTTGTCAGTTAAAATACAGAAAAAAGTGGCGTAAAACCCGCTTTTTTTACGCCTGGGGTGTCAAAAAAACTCTTTCTCTTCTTGCTGTAGACTATTTTATTTTAAAAAACAATAAGTTACAGAAATAAGTCCTAGGTTGGCTCGGCTTAAAGCCTAAGTTGGCATGCCTGTTGCTCATACCTTTCCAAGCACTGGTATTAACTACTTCTGGTGTGTGAATACTATTAATTAGTGATACTAAATTTATTTTTTATAAAGGAAATGAACAATGAAACAAATTCAAAAAGGTTTTACCCTAATCGAGTTAATGATTGTGGTTGCAATTATCGGTATTTTGGCTGCGATTGCGATTCCACAATACGGTAACTATGTTTCACGCTCACGCGCCGCTGGTTCTGCATCGGAGTTAGACTCAACAAGAGCAGGCATCGCTCTGTGTTATCAAGAGATTGGCACATTTACAGGCTGTAGCGCTGGCACTAACGGCGTACCAACTCCTCAAGTTACTAAAAATATTACCGCGGTAACATCCATAACTAACGGTGTTATCACTGTAACAACCGGTGCAACGGACACAGCATCACCTCCTGTTAATTTAACGACTATTGATACTCCAACTTACACCGCAGGTAATTCTAATATGCTGTGGACTAACACTGGTACATCTTGTAACGCAACCAGAGGCTTTAAATCTGGTGCTGGCGACTGCCCTTAATTGTAGTTAGTCTCTGACCCCCCTCCTAGTGAGGGGGTTTTTATTTGTGCTGAGTTAAATTAGAATTTATTATTTATAAAGGAAGTTAATAATGCAACAATTTCAAAAAGGGTTTACCCTGATCGAGTTAATGATTGTAGTGGCCATTATCGGTATTTTGGCTGCAATTGCAATTCCACAATACGGTAACTATGTATCACGTTCACGTGCCGCTGGTGCCGCATCAGAATTAAACTCAACCAAAAAAGGTATTGCGTTATGCTATCAGGAAATTGGTACATTTACAGGTTGTAGCGCAGGCACTAACGGTGTGCCGACACCACAACAAACTAAAAATATCACCGCAGTAACATCAGTTACTAACGGTGTTATCACTGTAACCACTGGTGCTACAGACACAGCTTCACCTCCTGTTAACTTAACCATCGTTGACACTCCGACTTACACTGCAGGTAATGCAAATATGCTTTGGACTAACACCGGCACATCATGCAATGCAACCAGAGGCTTTAAATCTGGTGCTGGCGATTGCCCTTAATTGTAGTTAGTCTCTGACCCCCCTCCTAGTGAGGGGGATTTTATTTGTGCTGAGTTAAATTAGAATTAATTCTTTATACTTTTAACTATTAAACTTTCTTATTTATTACATTATGAATAGATTTAAAGCCGCTGGTCTGCACGTATTATTGAGTTTGTTTATTGTCACTTTGGTCATCAGTGCCATGTATTTTTTATGGTTTCCAAAAGCTTACTTTGCACTGATGGGAGGTAAAAAATTAATTATTTTAATTGGCATTGTGGACGTTTTTTTAGGTCCATTACTTACTTTTATTGTATTTAAATCTGGCAAAAAAGGTCTTAAGTTTGATTTATTTTGTATAGGATTAGTACAGGTAGCTGCGCTCTCCTATGGCGTATATGTCATGCTGCAAGCACGCCCCATTTTTACTGTGTTTAACAAAGATAAATTCCAAATTGGTGCCCTTGTCGATATCGTTCCAGAAGAGTTAACAAAAGCTAAAAACCCGCTGTGGCGGCAAGCCCCCACTGCAGGCCCTCAACTGGTCGCTATTGGTGAGCCAAATAAAAAAGATAAAAAGGCAGTAGCGTTTGCGATGGTAGTGCGAGCTTATGCTTATCGCTACCCTAAGCTATATGACGAGTACAACAAACATCGCGAAGAAGTGATTACAGCAGGCAAACCACTTGCTAGACTTGCTGCTGATAGCGTTGAAAATAAATTTGTCATTGACAAATTTTTAAACAAAAACCATCGCCCAGAAAGTGATTTTTTAGCTTTACCGATTAGCTCAGAATTGGCAGAGATGTCTGCGGTAGTAGACGCTAAAACGGGTAACTTTATTGAGATTATTGATGCGAAACCAAAAGCAATAGCTCGCAAAAAATAGAAGCTTTATTATTGCGCTTGCTTTAATTGGCCTGCAATTGCTTTTAACTTCGCATTGATATTCTCATTAAAATTCGGCGGCAAAATGAGTGGTCTACCAGTTTCAGAATCTGAGTGCACTAGTCCTAATTGTTTTTCTATGTCATCCAGCTCAGCAATTTTTTTAGGCGCTGCAAGCTGTCGTAAGGTTTCTACAACGATTAACTGCTGGTCTCGCTGAGTGCGAACATGGTTTTCTGCGTATTGCAATGTGCGTATTGCCTCGCTACGTTGACCTTCCGCTACTTGCAAGCGAGCCAACATAATCATACTTTGCGCATGATAAGGATCGGTTTTCAAACTACTACTAAGAATCTGTTGCGCCTTAGTGTAGGCAATATCACCGCCCAACATATCGTGATACGCGATTAGCATTTTAACCTCGCGCACGCCCATGTTCGGGTTGTTTGCAGATCGTGCGCGCGCGGACTCATACCGCTCAATTGTCTCATTAAGCAACTCATGCTTAAAATCATCTGTAACCGGACTATTGTTATTAGCACTGACAGCTAAAAACTGTTCTGCTGTTTGCAGCATTGCTTCCTGTGCAATACCTTCTTGTGGGCGAATTGTAGTAATAAAATTAGCGATACTATATACCGTCACTTTTGGCGCAACCAGATTAATTGCTTTTAAGCCTGGCTGCGAGCCCGCTAAAAAAGCTTGCGCAAAAAGATGCAAAGCGAATGGCGTACTAACCATTAAAATAATAAAGCCAGCAAGTAGGCGTTTTACTGATGGCCTGATTTGTTCAAAACTGGAAATTTTAACGGACTGTGGCGTATCGATTAATTGCACAGCACGAGCTAGGTAAAGCCCTACCATGATATTCATAAATGCGAATACAAAAATAAAATTGACGGCCGCATGAATAAATATGGCCAAACATCCTAGTAATAAAGCTGTACTTTCAAAACCTGCATCTTCAGATGCACGTTTCAAGCTTTTTCTTAACTGCAGCAACAAGCCTAATACTATACTCAGTTGTAGTAATAAAGCTGGGATACCGCCTTCTGCAGGCAACTGTACGTAGTCGTTATGCGCAACAACTCCCGAAGATGAGTTTTCAAGGGGTGAGCGATAGGTAGGATAATAGGCCTCGAAAGTACCCCAACCAGTGCCCGTAAATGGGTGATTCAGTGCTATTTTGATTGTAGACTGCCATATCAGTAAGCGGACATTGGTTGAGACATCTTTTGAAAGCTGACCTGCCTGAGTTGATGGGCCTATCTGAAAGGTACGATCTGCAACGTTACTATGCAAAAATTGTGCGCTACAAAAATAAGCAAATAGCGCTATGCCAAGCACAATTGCAATTAACTGTTTAGATTTAGTATATAGATAGCTTGCCCATAATATAAAAGGTAGCAATAGCAGCCAAGTCACTATTCCTCCGCGTGAAGAAGTGGCAAACAAAGCCATGTTTATTATGAATAAGCCCCCTCCCAATAGCAACAGCACCCAACGTTTCGATGCAAATTCGTTAGAAATAAACAAATAGGCCGCAGGAAACCATAACAAATTCATCAGTGCGGCGAATGCATTGCGATCTACCAATGGGCCAACTGCCCAGCCATAACCAATATGGTTTTCCACTTGCCAAATTGCCCACAAAGCCAATCCCACAGCTGTAACAAAAATCACTACACGCAGGCTTTTCCATATTTCAGCAAAGTTGGGAGTGTTACTTGCGACTAAGTACATTACAGGCAAACCTGCTAAAACCGCTAGCGTCATCATACTGGTATTTGGTACGGAACTACTTAGAGCTACCACATACAACCAAACCAAATAAATTAGCATCAGTTTGGATAAAGAGTAACTCTGAAAAGTATGGCGGTTAAATGCACCAACACAGCCAAATACCGCTGCGATAATCAGTAGCACGCCTGTCAGCGCGCTACCTATATACCAGAAGCCTGATAGAATTAAGCAAGTAAGAAATAGCAACTGTATTGAGGTAGCGAACTTACTGTTTATAGGCATTTGCCGACCATGTTAGTGAATTAAGAAATTGCTGGTTTATTAACTTACACCGATAAACCTTTGAATCAGATGCTATCATAATTCAAAGTTTATGACTTGGACTCGCTATTTTTTAGCTACTATTTCTAGTTCCGCCCTCCAGCACCACTGCATGAAGCCCAAATTGCGCTAGAATAAACGCGGCGGCAGAGCTGCGACGGCCTGTTTGGCAATACACAATGTATTCTTTTGTGTTATCTAATTGCGAAATTAAGCTGCGTAGCTCGTGCAAGGGTGCGTTAATTGCCCCCTCGATATGATGGTAGCCATATTCCGAAGCAAAACGCACATCAAGCCACTCCGCCCCAGCCGCTACTTTAGCTTTGGCCTCTGCCATGTTGACAGTGTTCACAATCGGCGCTTTTAGTAGCTCAACAAAGTCTTGTTTCTTTAACCTCAGTAGCTGACCATCGGTTTTCATAGTGACAGTCGCATTGCGTTTGTTGTCTGAGGCCAAAGCCTCTTCACCAAACCCAGCGCCAGTGGAAATTTCTGCCAACACAATAGGGGGCTGACTTGGGTCTTTTACACGAGTAACTTTAGCCGATCCTTGTTGAATCAGATAATAGTAATCGCCCTCTTGCCCTTGCGTAATGATAGCTTGGTGAGCTTCAACATCTATCGGCTCCATACGCGCAAACATGGCTTCTATATTGGCTGCTGGCAGTTTGGCAAACACGCCGTTTTGCAATTTAAATGCGTTAAAACTAGCCGCATCAATCTTCCAGCCCTGTTTACCACTTTGCGCATTCACAGTTTTTTGCGTTTGCGCAGGTGGGTAGCCAGAGAGTTGATCCCATGTCATCATGATATCCAGCAGATCCAAATCGATACGTACCACTTCAATCTGCGTCAGCGCAATAGTATCTTTAATTTGCAATCTATCAGCATCCACGGAGTGTTTGGCGGCATCGGTGCCTGCGCGCAAAATAAGTTTATTGCCGTTGTCGTAGCGAATACCCAAATCGCCTTTCACTACATAAAGCGCTTGCGTGCCATTAACAGACATGCGCGTTGGGTCTAAATCTTTGCTGACGCTTTCTACAAAACACACCGCCGCAAGCTCTTCTAGCCGGTTGGCCGAAAGCCTTGCGATTGGCTCGAATTGAGCCAATGTAGATTTTGCGATTGGAACTGGTTTGCTATGTTCTACCATGTTTATTTTCAGTCATATTTTTACAATTCAAACAGCTGTTGATGCTGCAAAGCCTTGCAATGCTGCGTTGTCGGATGTGCTGCGATTTCTTGCATAATAGTTGCGTCTTCGCCTGGTTTTAAGTGCGTTATAAAAATTTCTGGTTGACTTTGCAAATGCTCAAGCTCATATGCTAGTGTGTTTGGACATAAATGCTTCGAAACCGCTGCTAATTCAGCCTCCGCATTGCTAAATGCGGTTTCAATAATCAGGTACTTCAAATTTTTTATTTTATTCACCGCTTGCCAAAAAGGCTTACCGCCTGCGGTATCACCGGTAAATGCAAGGCTATTTGCGCCACTATCAATTTGATAACCCACCGCTGGCACAACATGGTTCGCAGGTAGAGCAGTGATGCTTTTATGGTTAATACTTACTGCGTTGCCCAAAGTAATTTCGTGGTAAATCAAAAACGGGTTGGCAGGGTCGGGAATTAAATTAAAATTTGGCCAAATCAGCCAATTAAAAATATGCTGTTTAAATATATTAATCACCTCAGACGTGGCATGCACTGTGACTGGCTTGGCGCGCAGCCCCATCACCGTATCGAGTAGCAAGGGTATAGCTGCAATGTGATCAAGATGTGTGTGCGTGACAAAAATATGGTCAATTTTTAGCAAAGCTTCAAGCGACAAATCACCCACGCCGGTGCCTGCATCTATTAGCACATCCTCATCTACCAGCAATGAAGTAGTGCGCAAATCGCCGCCTATACCACCGCTACAGCCTAATACTTTTATCTGCATAAATTATTGTCTCGTTCTACTTTGTTTCGTGATTAAATACGCCATCCCAATTTTTGCCGGGTGACGATTGTTTAAATTGCTTAATCCGCGTTATATACAGCCCATAGAGTTGATTTGACGCTGTTTTTTCCAATTTTTTCAACAATTTCATAGCCAAATCCCAATTTTGATTGCGATAGTGCGAAATCGCCTCTTGGTACAATTCTAGCTCGTCTAGCATCTCTTTTGACACTTGTTCTACCGTGCCAAGTGGCTCATAAATAATCACCGGTTTATCTTTAACCCTTTACCCGCACAATATCCAATTCGCGGTAAATCATGTCCGGTGCCCGCGCTTTCACAAACTCACTCACCACAATATCAGCGCCGTAATATTTGGTTAAACCTTCAATGCGCGAGCCCAAGTTTACGCTATCGCCCATCACCGTGTATGCCATGCGAAAGCTAGAGCCCATATTGCCCACCACCATATTGCCTGCATTAAGTCCAAATCCCATTCGAATTTCCGGCCAACCCTTTTTTGCAAATTTTGCGTTGATGTCTTTTATCGATGCATTCATTTGCAACGCCGCATTCAGCACGTGCTTGGCATAATTTTTATCTCTCATTGGCGCGCCCCAAAATGCCATAATGCGTCACCCATGTATTTATCAATCGTTCCACGGTGTTCATGAATTATTTTTGTCATTGGTGTCAAAAATTCATTCATCATTTGCGATAACTGCTTGGGGTCTAGCCCCTCTGAAATATTCGTAAACCCATGAATATCAGAAAATAAAACCGTCATCTCGCGGCTTTCGCTCTTGAGGCTATTTACCTCAGGATTTTTAGCCATTTCTTTTACCAATTGTGGCGGCACATATTGGCCAAAAAACCCTGTCAATTGGCGCTTTCCATGCGATTCTACAAAAAATCCATAGCTCACATTCAATAAGTAAACCAAGCCTATCATTAGCAACAATGAAGCAATTGGCAACACCAAATTTGCATACTTCCAACTCGCAAAATTTATACCCAATATCGTCGCCAATACTACCAAGGTCATCAATGTTGCTTTTAGCGGATTCAAGTTTGGTAAAGTGAATGTAAGCAATAAACCTGCCAACAGTATCAAAACAAATTCCAAGCCATTTGTAAACGCTGGTCTTTCTTTAATGTTGTTATCTAAAATACCTGAGGTAATATTGGCGTGCATTTCAACCCCTGGGTAGTTGCTTTGTACAGGCGTTGCCCGCAAATCTATTAGTCCCGGTGCAGTGGTCCCCACCAAAACAATTTGATTTTTAAGTGTTTCCGGATGTACTTTATTGTTAAGCACGTCCGTTGCTGAAACGTATTTAAAGCTACCTTGAGCGCCACGATAAGGGATGAGCGTAGCCGCTGTACCGTCCACAGGAATGCGCTTATCGGCCAATTGAAACGCTTCCAATCTAGCGTAATTTTCATCTGCTACCACAGTTGCAAATTTGGCTTCCATCAACGGATTTTGCAAATAGGCACGCGCAACGGCAACGGCTAGAGCATCGTAATAATGCTCGCCATACTTTATCAACACAGGAATTTTGCGGGTAATGCCATCAGCATCTGGTTCTGGATTAAAATGACCCGCAGAAACCGTATTTTGCTGCAAAATAGCCAAATTGGCGCCATAACCCGTGGCTTCGGTAAAAGTAATGGGCTTATTTTCAAAACTCTCAGCTGAAAAAATTTCAGCAGGTAATTGACCAACATGGTTGGTATCACCGTGAATTTGAAAATAATAGCCCAACACCACATTGCGATTTTTTAACTATCAGCAAAAATTTGATCGTAATCCAGCTTAGGTTTCGCTATATTCAAAGCATTAGCAAAACCGGTGTCGTCTTTTAAATACTGTTGTTGCAACCACTCCAAGTTTTTAAGCCCGGAGCTTTCATCTTTCTCTGCAAATACCACGTCGAAACCCAGTGTATTGATGTGATAAGTATCAAATAACCGATTTACCAGTGTGGCCATTTTATCGCGCCCCACGGCCAGCGGCCTTGCTCAATCAAGCTTTTCTCATCTATATCCACAATCACAATTCGGTTATCAACGGTGTCGGGCATGAGCAAATTGAGCCGCACATCATAAGTATAATTTTCTAGCTTATGGATAAACCCCAGCGGTAATACATTGCTAGCGTGTAACAACATAAGCACAATAATAGCCAGACTAAGTGCAAAACTTACACCATGCTGCTTTACAACATTTTTAAGTTTAGTCAGTGAGAATAAGCGCATTAGAATATAAAAATACTACTTTAATTAATTGATTTTAATGTTATTTTTCCAATTTTATGTGTAAGCATAACGCATAATTTACGCAATGAATAGCGCGTTTTGTTATATGATTTGATAACAACAACACACATCAGAAAAACCCTATGTACGACACCCCAATTGAAATAAGCATTAGCGCTGCGCCAACCGCCAGTGTGATTTGGCTACATGGTTTGGGCGCTGATGGCAACGACTTTGTGCCTGTAGTAAAAATGCTCAATTTGCCCGATGTGCGCTTTATTCTTCCACACGCGGCCTACAAAAAAGTAACCGCAAACAATGGTTACGAAATGCGTGCTTGGTATGACGTTTTTGGCTTTACACCTGGCAGTCGCGAGGACGAAGCTGGCGTACGTGAAAGCCAAGCGTATATCGAATCGCTTATTAGCAAAGAAATCGCACGCGGCATTCCTGCCAATCGCATCGTTTTGGCTGGTTTTTCACAAGGTGGTGCGGTAGCGCTGCAGACGGCGCTGCGCCATAATCAAGCATTGGCAGGCGTTCTGGCGCTATCGACCTATTTGCCATTAAAAACCAGTTTGGCAAAAGAAAAATCCACAAAAAATCAGCATATCCCCATTTTTATGGCGCATGGCACGTTTGATAATGTGATTAGCTTGGCAACCAACCACATCTCTTTTGAGGTGTTACAGGCGCAGCATTACACCATTCAATGGCACGAGTATCCAATGGCACACTCGGTAATCCAACCAGAAATTGAAGATATTCGCGAGTTTTTACGCACAACTTTGCATTAATTCTTCACATAACCTGAAATGGCACGCGAAAAAGCCCGCAACTTTGATTTGTTTTGCTAAAATTCTATAAACAAACAAAACTATAAAAATGACGACCAATCCTCAAGCTAACGTCTCACCTAACTTTGAAACTGCTATAGCAGAGTTGGAATCAATTGTCAGCCAGATGGAATCAGGCAATCTGCCGCTTGAGCAATCCATAAACGCTTATAAACGTGGCGCAGAGCTATTACAAATTTGCCAAAAATCATTAACCGATGCCGAACAGCAAGTGCGTATTTTGACCGAAGCTAATAAACTCACCACATTTGAGCCAATTAATGAATAAACCCATGGTAGAGTCCAACAACGAGCAAACAAACGCCTTCAACGCTTGGGCAACTGATATGCAAATGCGAATGGAAGGCATACTTGATGCGCACCTGCCGCCGGCTAGCACTTCACCCTCGCGCCTACATGAGGCAATGCGTTACTCCACTTTGGGTGGTGGTAAACGCGTGCGCGCTTTGCTGGCTTATGCAGCAGGCGAATTTTGCGGCGCAGAACAGGCAAAAATTGATATCCCGGCCGCTTCTGTAGAGATTATTCATGCGTTTTCACTGGTACACGATGATTTACCGTGTATGGACGACGACGATTTGCGTCGTGGCAAGCCCACCACGCACAAGCAATATGGCGATGCCATGGCTTTGTTAGTCGGTGATGCTTTGCAAAGTTTGGCATTTCAGCTTATTTCACAGGATAAATTACTTAAAAACGCCACGCAAAAATTGCAAATGTTGCATATTTTAGCTTTGGCCAGCGGCTCACGCGGAATGGCGGGTGGCCAAGCCATTGATATCGAAAGCATTGGCATACCACTCACACGCGCCGAGCTGGAGCACATGCACATCCAAAAAACTGGCGCGCTGATTCGCGCCGCAGCCTTATTGGGCGCGTATAGCGCTGATAAACCCAAAGAAGAAAAAGTAGAAGCGGTAGACCACTTTGCCAAGTCAATAGGTTTGGCGTTTCAAGTGGTGGATGACATTTTAGATGCCGAAGCAGACACGCAAACTTTAGGCAAAACTGCAGGGAAAGATAAGCTACATAACAAATCTACTTACGTCACCATTCTTGGATTATCGGCTGCGAAACAACTAGCCAGCGAGCTACACGCCAACGCTATGGCTGCACTTTCGTTTTATGGCCGTGAAGCAGATTTATTGCGACATCTGGCCAGTTTTATTACACACCGCAGTTTTTAAGGCGGCCCCATCATGCCGTCGTTATTAGATTCCATTAACTCACCTGTAGATTTGCGCAAGCTTGACCGCGATCAACTTGAAATATTAGCTGGAGAATTACGCACATTTTTAATTGAAAGCGTTTCTAAAACAGGCGGTCATTTAGCCTCAAATTTAGGCGTGGTGGAACTCACCATCGCCTTGCATTACGCGTTTAACACACCTGACGACAGGCTAGTGTGGGATGTTGGCCACCAAACTTACCCCCACAAAATCCTCACCGGTCGTCGTGAGGCAATGGCAAACTTGCGCAAACCTGAAGGCATTGCGGGCTTTCCAAGACGCGGAGAAAGCCCATACGATACTTTTGGCACAGGCCACTCCAGCACCTCAATCTCCGCCGCTTTAGGCATGGCGATTGCCGCCAAGCAAGCGGGTTTAGAGCGCCGCAGCGTAGCGATTATTGGCGATGGCGCGATGACTGCCGGTATGGCGTTTGAAGCACTCAATAACGCGGGCGATATGGATGCGAATTTACTGGTGATTTTAAACGACAACGACATGAGCATCTCAAACAATGTCGGCGCACTTAACAATTATCTTGCCAGATTACTTTCTGGGCGCTTTTACGATAGCGTGCGGCGCGGCGGGAAAAAAGTGCTGGATATTGTGCCGCCGATGAAAGAGTTCGCTAAACGCGCGGAGGAGCATGCTAAAGGTATGGTTACGCCAGGCACGTTGTTCGAGGAGTTTGGTTTTAATTATATCGGCCCGATTGATGGCCATGATATCCCAGTATTGCTCGATACCTTAAGCAACATCCGCGAACTTAAAGGCATGCAGTTTTTGCATATTGTGACACAAAAAGGCAAAGGTTTTGAACCCGCCGAAGACGACCCAAACAAATATCATGGCGTGAGCAAATTCGATTCCAGCAATGGTGTTTCGCATGCAACTACCACCGCTAAAACCTACACACAAGTATTTGGCGATTGGCTGGTGGATATGGCAGATAGCGACGACAAGCTTGTTGGCATTACGCCCGCTATGTGCGATGGCTCTGGCCTAAATGCGTTTGCAGCAAAATATCCAAACCGTTATTTTGACGTGGGCATTGCGGAGCAACACGCGCTAACATTCGCTGCCGGCATGGCCTGTGATGGCCTTAAACCAATAGTGGCGATTTATAGCACATTTTTACAGCGCGCTTATGATCAGCTGATTCATGATGTTGCACTACAGAATTTAGACGTGCTGTTTGCCATCGACCGCGCTGGCTTGGTTGGCGCCGATGGTCCAACCCATGCAGGCAGTTTCGATTTAAGCTATTTGCGCTGTATCCCAAATATTGTGATTATGGCACCAAGTGACGAAAATGAATGCCACCAAATGCTCACTACTGGCTACCAATACAATGGCGTGGCTGCGGTACGCTATCCGCGCGGCACCGGTACTGGTGCTGTCATTTGTACGTCGCTTGAAACTTTGCCCATTGGCAAAGGTGAAATCAAACGCCAGTCAAAAATTAAAAAGGGCAAAAAAATCGCGATTCTAGCGTTTGGTAGCATGCTGACCCCTGCTCTTCAGGCCGCATCCATGCTTGATGCTACAGTTGCTAATATGCGATTTGTGAAACCGCTTGATGTTGATTTAATCAAGAAACTCGCCAAAACGCACGATTTAATTGTCACCATCGAAGAAAACGCAGTCATGGGAGGCGCCGGTGCAGCGGTACTGGAAGCTATGCAGAGACTTAATTTAACCACGCCTACACTGTGCCTTGGCTTACCAGACACGTTTATTGAGCATGGCGTGCATGAAACCATGTTGGCAGAATGCGGTCTAGACAGTGTCGGAATTGTCAGTGCAATAAAAGAAAAATTAAGCTTAGTAATGTAATCAGAGCTTGAATTTCAGCTTATCCAACCCAACATCGGTCACCTATATTAATTAAAAATTTGTTTACTAAAGCGCATGCGAGTAAACTTTACGCTAATTTTAAGTCATTCTAAGATTGTGCTTAATTTTTGGAACCTTCCGAATTTATGAATCTACCAACTGAAGCTAAAAATACTTTGCGGGGCATCGAAGATGTTCAAAACACGCCCGATGTTAGGCACTTAGACATTGACAAAGTCGGTATCAAATCGATTCGTCATCCTGTAATTGTTAAAGATAAAAGCGGCGGCGAACAAAGCACTGTTGCGGTGTTTGATATGTATGTGCATCTGCCACACAATTTTAAAGGCACGCACATGTCACGTTTTGTTGAGATTCTCAACATGAACGAGCACGCGATTTCGATTGAATCGTTCGAAACGATCTTGCACGAAATGGTCAAGCGCCTTGAGGCAAATTCCGGCTATGTAGAAATGCGCTTTCCGTATTTTGTGAATAAATCCGCGCCGATTTCCGGAGTTAAAAGTTTGCTGGATTATGATGTAACATTTATCGGCGAAATCAAAAATGGTAAATTCGCGATCACGGTAAAAGTGCTGGTGCCGGTCACAAGCCTGTGCCCTTGCAGCAAAAAAATCTCCGATTACGGCGCACATAATCAGCGCTCGCACGTTACGGTTACTGCGCTCATCAATGATTTCATCTGGATTGAAGACATTATTTCTTTAGTCGAAAAACAAGCCTCGTGCGAGCTATATGGCTTGCTAAAACGCCCGGACGAAAAATTTGTTACTGAACGTGCATACGATAACCCTAAATTTGTCGAAGACATGGTGCGCGACGTGGCTGCGCAACTCAACGCCGAAAAGCGCATCGATGCTTACATTGTAGAAAGTGAAAATTTTGAGAGTATTCACAACCACTCTGCTTATGCGCTTATTGAAAACGACAAACGCAAAAAGTAAACTAGAATAATCATGACCGAAACTGAATCAAAAACTCAAGAAAAAGCCTCGATATTTCAAATAGTTAAAGCCGTTTTGTGGAGCATGCTGGGCGTGCGTCAACAAAAAGGCTACGAGGACGACACCACTAAAATCACGCTCAAGCAAGCGGTGATTGCGGGCTTAATCGGCGGGCTGATATTTGTTGTAACCATGCTCACAATAGTGAGGCTTGTTATAAAATATGCGGGGCATACGTGACTAAAGTTGAACCAGCCTTAAAAACCCATGTTGAAGTGCCATTGCAAAAACCAACTGCTACGTTTCATCTGGTGATAACTGTCGCTTTGAGGATTCTGGGGGTCCGCAAAAAACAACCATATGAAAAAGACATTGAACGAATGACACCTATGCAGGTGGGTTTTGCCTGCATACTGGCATTGATAACATTTACTGCAATTATGGCTATGCTGGCTATATTAGCTGTAAAATATATGGGGTAAAACCCATTTTTAATTTTAACTGTTTGTTTTCACATTATTTTTAACAAAAGGTAAGCTCAAATGTCCGTCGCAAAAGTGATAGAAATTATTGCCTCTAGTAAAAAAAGTTTTGAAGATGCTGTTATGCAAGGCATTGCAAAAGCCGCAGATTCGCTACATGACATTTCCAGCGCATGGGTGAAAGAGCAAAGTGTGAAAGTAACTAACGGTAAAGTGTCGGAATACCGCGTGAACTTAAAACTCACTTTTGTGCTAAAAGATAAACCAAAAGTAGTAACTAAACCCAGCAAAACAAAAAAGAAATAACTTGTTGAATTTTAATAAAAAACGGGCTAAAGCCCGTTTTTTTATTAGCGCCTTAATATTCAAGACTGACTAGTATTTTTTAGTCAGCGTCATTATCGAATTATCACGCTTCATATCCAAACGATTTAACGCCGACATGCCTAGTAGCACAACAGGGGGTGAACCACCCTCAATAACAACTGCTTCGACATTATTTAAAATAATAGTGCCTATTTTTAATGTATTGAGTGTCACTCTATACACTGTCACCAAGCCATTTGCTGTTGAACTTAAAGCCTTCTCACCTTTTTCATAATCAATTTTAGCGAATTTTGCGTCACCGCTATTTAAAGCGACTGTTGTAGCACCGGTATCCACCAAGTATTTAAGCGTCGCACCATTAATCGTTAAATTACCTAAAAAGTGTCCTGCAGAATCCGCGTACAAACTCACAGGATCGTTATTTTCCGGGCCAGCATTACCCGCGACTGATGCAGCTTGTCCCATTTTGAGCACTTGACGCTTGCCTTCTACCATAAACGTGGCGGATTCACTATTGGCTGAAACTAACTTTACGCCATCCACCGTTTGACCAGAAGTTAAGCTACGAGGCGCACCGCCATTAATGGTCACAACAGCTTTATTGCTAAACAAACCGACCACATTCACCTGCGTATCAGCTTGCGCGTGTAGCGCCAAAAAAACTAGCATCAAGCCAACTGCTAAATTAATTTTCAACATAAGTTCCTGTTCGCGTACTTAACTAAACATACCTGCACGTGCATGTGTTTGGGCCAGTTTTAAACCTAATGCTATCACAATCAATCCCAACAACGGAAATATTGCTGCCAATAAAAATGTGTTTTCACCGCCTAAAAACTGCAAAGCATATCCGCCAGAAATCCCGCCAATAGTGCCGCCAACGCCATACGCCACACTATTGTAAATGGCTTGACCACGTGCTTGATGGCGTCCGTTAAAAAACTGCGTAATCACCTCGACCGAAGCTGCATGAAAACTGCCAAACGTCGCAGCGTGTAAACTTTGTGCGATTAATAACAGCATAATGTTATTCACAGCAACGCCTATCAGGCCGAATCGGAGGACAGCGAGCGCTAAACTTGTTAATAAAATCGCTTTTAGACTAAATTTTTTCATGATTTTTGGCATCAGCATAAAAATCGCAATCTCGCATATCACACCCACCGACCACAGCAGGCCTATCATGCCTTTACTGTAGCCGTGTTCAGCCAAATAAATCGAGTAAAAGTTGTACAAAACGCCATGTGCGGTCACCATCAGCGAGCAGCCCACCAATAGCGCAATCACGGCGGGTTGCTTAATGATTTGCCAGATGGAAAAATGGTCATGCGCATGCGGTGCAATGCTGGCCTCGGGCAGTTTAAAAGTTAGTGCAAATAAAGTAATTTGTACCGCGAGCAAAAACCACAACAGACTTTTAATGCCATACGCATCAATTAAAAAACCGAGTATCACCGCAGCAAAAATAAAGCCTAGAGAGCCCCACATGCGGATGCGGCTGTAATGGCCGTTAGTGGTGGCCAAATGCGCCAAGGTGAGTGATTCAGATAGCGGCAGCGTAGAACTGGTAAATAAACTTAAGGATGCCATGACAAAAAACAGCCAAAAGAAACCATGCGCCCAAAACACTGCCACAAAGCCCAGCAAACCCAAAAAGGCAGTAAGTTTTATCCACTTAACCCGTTGCTTGGTATGATCTGCCAGCCAGCCCCACGCATTGGGCGCAAAAATGCGGCTGATCTGAAACAGGGACATGAGAATGCCAATATCTGCCGCCGAAAACTGCTCGGATTGAAGGTATAAGCCCCAGTAAGGCACAAACGCGCCTACAAAAAAGTAATAAACGAAGTAAAAACGGGAAAGATTTGCGTGAAGCGCGTGACTCAAAACGAGTTAAATCTCATTACTAATTAAATCTTAGGTACAGTTGAAACCACATCAGCATTTTGCGCACGATGACGTAACGCATGATCCATCAACACCAGCGCCAACATGGCTTCAGCAATCGGCGTGGCACGCACACCCACGCATGGGTCATGTCGCCCCGTGGTTTGCATAGTTACGGCTTTGCCATTTTTATCAATCGAACGGCGTTCTTGCGGAATGCTAGAAGTCGGTTTTAACGCCACATTGACGCGTATCTCTTGCCCACTAGAAATGCCGCCCAAAATACCACCCGCATGATTGGTGACAAAACCTTGTGGGGTTAATTCATCTGAATGCACGCTACCGCGCTGCGAAATGGCGGCAAAGCCCGCGCCAATTTCTACGCCTTTCACCGCATTAATGCTCATCATGGCATGCGCAATATCCGCATCCAGCCTATCAAACACCGGCTCGCCCCAACCCACCGGTACACCCTCTGCCACCACGGTGATGCGTGCGCCGACTGAATCGCGCTCGGCACGGATTTTATCCAGATATTCTTCTAATTGTGGTAACACTTTGGTATTGGGCGAAAAAAATGGGTTTTCATTCACGCAATCCCAAGTCTCGAATGGAATTTCAATTTCACCCAATTGGCTCATATAACCGCGTACTTGCACGCCAAAACGCTGTTTGAGCCATTTTTTGGCAATACCACCAGCCGCCACGCGAATCGCCGTTTCGCGCGCACTACTGCGCCCGCCGCCACGATAATCGCGCGCACCATATTTTTGGCTGTAGGTATAATCAGCATGGCCAGGCCGAAACGTATCCATAATCTTGCTGTAGTCATGGCTGCGCTGGTCAGTGTTGCGAATCAGCAAGCCTATCGGCGCGCCTGTGGTTTTGCCCTCAAATACGCCCGATAAGATTTCTACCGCGTCGTCTTCTTGGCGTTGCGTCACGTGGCGCGAAGTTCCGGGTTTGCGTCTATCCAAATCCACCTGCAAATCAGCGACGCTCAACTCCAAACCTGGTGGACAGCCATCTACCACGCCCCCAATAGCGGGACCGTGCGATTCGCCGAACGAGGTGAGCGTGAATAAAGTACCAATTGTGTTTCCGGACATAGCGCTATTTTAACACAGTCTAAACCTCGCCGATTCAGACTCAATCATATGTAATGTTGTGATAAGCAGTTGCTTTGCGGCCCGTGTAACTTCATAATTTAATTTATGCTAAGTATTGCGAGACGCTGCGCTGACGCGCATTACCCCTTATATCAAACGTTATGCGTAAGTAAATTTCCAAAGAGATTATTATGGATGCAAATTTTTGGCACCGAAAGTGGGGAAAAAATGACATTGCTTTCCACCAAAATGAAGCCAACCCACTACTGGTTAAATATTTTAGAGAGCTTTCTTTAGTAGAAGGCAGTCGTATATTTATACCATTGTGCGGTAAAACTCGTGATATTGCTTGGTTACTTACTAATGGCTATAGGGTTGCTGGAGCTGAATTAAGCAAAATAGCCATTGTGCAATTATTTGCAGAACTTGGAATAGAGCCCAAAATATCAAGTGTTGGTGAACTAGAACACTCCAGCGCAACAAATATCGATATATTTGTTGGTGATATATTTGATTTATCTAGCAACATACTTGGTCTGGTTGATGCAATTTATGACAGGGCTGCTTTAGTCGCTCTACCCGTAGAAATGCGCAATCAATACACAGAACGCCTAATGCAAATTACGGATAAAGCGCCGCAGTTACTAATTTGTTACGAGTACGACCAAAGCATGATGGAAGGCCCTCCATTTTCAATCAGTAACGAGGAAATAAATCAACACTATGCAGATAGTTATGAGTTAACTCTCATTGCAAGCACAAATGTATCTGGTGGATTGAAGGGAAAATGTACAGCAATAGAGAATGTTTGGCTGCTAAAAAATGTTTAACACGTCTTTAGTCACACAAACCCATCATTCAAGCCGGACTGGCTAAAGCCAGCCCCTTAATTCAAACGTTAGCCCTATAGGGAGATCAGATGAACCCAATAGTTGGATATGTAATAACGGGTCTTGTTTCTTTTCTTGTAGGTTTGGCTTTGCAGCGCTTTGCTGACAAACCAAAGCTGCAATATTTTTTACCAGGTACATTCACTTTTGCACTTAACTACCCAAAGATAAAACTGCAAACTGATTCACTAACTATACAAAATGGCGGTAGAAAATCCGCAACTAATATTGAAATTGTGCACAAAGAAAAGCCAGATCATTTTCAGTTTTCACAGGCTATTGCGTACAAAGAAGAATTCAACCCTAATGGTGAACATATAATAAAAATTGATAGCCTTGGCCCTAAAGAATTTCTAAATATCCAATATTTAAGTCACTCAAAAATACCAGTCTTGTTGAGAGTCCGCTCTGATCAAGGGGCAGCTCAACTTATTCAAGTTCAATTTCAGCCAATTTACTCTAAGTGGTATTTATTTTTTGTCGGTTTACTTATGTTGTCAGGTTTGGGGCTGTTGTTATATTGGGGTTTCAAAGCCGTAAGTTATCTTTTTAAGATTATTGGTGCATAACTATAATGGCTAACCCATCATTCAAGCGGACGCGCCTTATATCAAATGTTAGGTGTCAGAATTTAAGCCCACGAATCCACTGCGTGTAAACCTGTTTTGCTACTATGTTGAGGAAAAAACAATGCAACGACAGCTCTTGCTGCATCTTATTCGCTTGTTGCACGGCTACACTACTGGCTGCTTCAAGTAATTCATTTTCACCTTCCTCGCACCATTTTTTCACCATTTCAAGCGTCATTTCAATGTGCGTTTGAAAGGCTAAATGTTTGCCTATGCTCCACGCTTGGTTTTGGCAATATGGGCTGGAAAGCAGATGAATAGCACCTTGTGGCAGGCTGAAGGTTTCACCGTGCCAGTGAAAAGCATTAAAGGTTTCGGTGTTGCCAAACCAAAATTTAGCTGCTTCGTTATTGCTCACAGCAACCCCGCCCCAGCCGATTTCTTTGATTGGGTTTTTCGTCACCACTCCTCCCAAAGCTTTGCTCATAAGTTGCCCGCCCAAGCAATGGCCGAGTAGCGGAATATCGTTGGCTTTGGTTTCGCGAATTAAATCTAGCAAAGGCGGAACCCACGGCAAATCATCGTTTACGCTCATCGGGCCGCCCATTAGCACCATGCCGCTGTAAGCCAATATAGACACTGGAACAGCTTCTGCCTCATCCACTTTAACAAGTTGCCAAGGAATATTCTGCGCGCTTAAAAAATCACCCAAATAGCCGGGACCTTCGTGCGCTAGAAAACGAAAAATAACGACAGGTTTCATATAATTTTATAGCTTCCAGTTTTAATATTATCAATGTTATAACTGCCGATACTGTAGCGAATTAAGCGCAATGTCGGAAAGCCTATTTTAGCTGTCATACGCCGCACTTGGCGATTTTTCCCCTCTACGATTTTGATTTCTAACCAACTGGTCGGAATCGCCTTGCGCTCACGAATTGGCGGCTTTCTAGGCCATAATCCACTTGGTTCCTGTATTATTTTAGCCTGTGCGGGTTGTGTGACAAAATCGCCCAAATCTACGCCGCCTCGCAACGGCGCTAAATCAGTGTCTTGAAGCGCGCCTTCTACCTGCGCCCAATAAGTTTTAATTTCTTTATGCTTTGGGTGGCTTAATTTGTGCTGCAAAGCGCCATCATCGGTTAAAATAAGCAAACCTTCAGAATCGGTGTCCAGTCGTCCTGCCGCATAAACATTGGGGATAGCGATAAATTCTTTTAACGTGGCATGCTTCTGGTGTGGGCCAAATTGGCACACGACGTTAAACGGCTTGTTAAATAAGACTATCATTTAAATAAAATTAACATGGATAAAATATGGCTTCAAAAATAACAATCCCTAGCATGGGCGCAAAAATCACCATCAACGCAGATGACACGCTCAACGTGCCGAATAACCCGATTATCCCATTTATTGAAGGTGATGGCATAGGTGCAGACATTACGCCTTCCATGCAAAAAGTAGTGGATGCAGCTGTGAGCAAGGCCTACGGTAACGCGCGCAAAATCGCTTGGATGGAAGTATATGCAGGAGAAAAAGCCTCCAAAGTTTACGATGCAAACACCTGGCTACCCGCTGAAACTATGCAAGCTGTGCGTGATTATGTGATTTCGATCAAAGGCCCTTTGACTACGCCCGTAGGCGGCGGCATACGCTCACTTAACGTGTCATTGCGCCAAGAGCTTGATTTGTATGTGTGTTTGCGCCCGGTGCAATATTTTACCGGCGTCCCAAGCCCAGTGAAGCACCCAGAAAAAACTGATATGGTGATTTTTCGTGAAAACACCGAAGATATTTACGCTGGCATTGAATGGGCAGCCGGGACGGACGAAGCTAAAAAAGTCATTCAATTTTTAAGCGATATGGGCATGCGTAAAAAAATTCGCTTCCCCGAAAATTGTGCAATTGGCATTAAGCCAGTATCGCTGGAAGGCAGTAAACGCCTCATTCGCAAGGCAATTCAATATGCGATTGATAATAAGCGCAAATCGGTCACCATTACCCACAAAGGTAATATTATGAAGTTTACCGAGGGTGGCTTTAGAGATTGGGGTTACGAAGTCGCCAAGCAGGAATTTAGCGCGGTTGAAATGGACGGCGGACCCTGGTGTAAATTGCCTGACGGAATTGTGATTAAAGATTGTATCGCCGATGCGTTTTTACAGGAAATTTTATTGCACCCGCAAGATTATGACGTGGTTGCGGCCTTAAACTTAAATGGCGATTACATGAGCGACGCACTGGCTGCGCAAGTGGGCGGCATCGGCATAGCACCAGGGGCAAATTTAAGTGATACGGTTGCGATGTTTGAAGCCACGCACGGTACAGCGCCCAAAATTGCGGGTAAAAATTTAGCCAACCCCAGCTCAATCATACTTTCAGCCGAAATGATGCTGCGCCACGTAGGTTGGCTGGAAGCAGCAGATTTAGTGTTAAATGGCGTTGCAAAAGCGATTTTATCTAAACGCGTGACACGTGATTTTTCTAGTCAAATGGAAGGTGCAACACAGGTGGGAACGACTGAATTTGGCGATGAAATTATCGAAAATATGTAGGAATTTTTGACATAAAAAAAGCTCGCGATGCGAGCTTTTTCAATTTTAGACTTTTTAGCTAAATATTCTGAGAATTTAAGCCTTTTGAATATTTGAAGCTTGTTTGCCCTTTGGGCCTTCAGTCACTTCGAAGCTCACACGTTGACCTTCTTTAAGACTTTTATAACCTGCTTCTACTATTGCTGAAAAATGCGCGAATAAATCATCGCCGCCATCATCTGGAGTAATAAAACCAAAACCTTTTGAATCATTAAACCATTTCACGGTACCTAGTGCCATTTCTACATCCTTACATAACAAGGGGGGCGCCCCAAAAAAGTTTGTCTCAAGAACTCAAGTCGCAATAAAACTACAGCAGGCTAAAATATCACTCGAACTCAAACACCTACGCGCTTTATATGTTACAAAATGTAAAAAGTCAAGCGCATTTTAGCTGTGTTGCTTAAATCGCAACCAGTTTTGTTGCGAAAAGGTTGAATTTATTAAAAATAAGTTGCATTATCTTTACAAAAAAAATGTTAAAGTGCATTATTACCTAAAACTAAAAACTTGTTTAACTACAATAGTTTATATAGAATAAGTAAATAACTAGATTAAATGTTAAATTAGAAGTGAAATCTTGACTTATGGCTGCTGCTGCAACATCGATAAAATTGAGTGGTCTTGCCCGCATGCTGGTGCAAGAGAAGCTGCTTTCAGAGGCTGAAGCGAATATTATTCAAGCTCAGGCGAATACTGTAAAAAGCCCGTTTATCACGCAAGTAATTACTAGCAGAAAGGTTTCTGCTGAAAAAATCGCAGAAACCTCATCCAGATCTTTCGGGTTTCCCTATTTAAACTTGGATGCGTTTAACCCTGATTACCTGCCGCCTAAATCCATCGATTTAAAGCTGATGCAATCAAATCGCGTGATTGCATTAAAAAATCAAAATAACGTTTTATTCGTTGCTATCTCTGACCCCACCAATTTGCATGCGCTTGATAGTGTGCAATTCCAGATGGGTATGACTCTATCCCCCGTAGTGGTGGAAGATGACAAGCTAGGCAAATGGATAGACAAGATAGTTGAGTCAAAAGATACATCAATGACTTCACTTGATACAGATGGCGACTTTGATCTTGATATTGGCGCGGGCGATGAAGAGACTGAAGCTGATAACACTCAGGAGGTTGATGATGCGCCAGTCGTTAAATTTTTAAACAAAATGTTGTTGGACGCTATCAATATGGGTGCGTCTGACTTGCATTTTGAGCCTTACGAAAAATTTTACCGCATCCGTTATCGTGTTGACGGTATCTTGAAAGAAATTGCACAGCCACCACTGGCCATTAAAGATAAATTGGCCTCACGTATTAAAGTTATTTCCAATCTGGATATTTCTGAAAAACGTATTCCGCAAGATGGGCGTATGAAATTGGTGCTGTCTAAAACACGTACCATTGATTTCCGCGTCAGTACTTTACCGCTGATTCATGGCGAAAAAATTGTAATGCGTATTTTAGACCCTACCAGTGCAACATTGGGTATCGAAGCGTTGGGTTACGAACCAGAGCAAAAAGACGCGTTACTATTTGCAGTAAGTCGTCCCTATGGCTTGGTATTGGTGACAGGGCCAACCGGTTCAGGTAAAACAGTTTCGCTTTATACCTGCTTGAATATTTTAAATAACCCAGGCGTAAATATTGCCACAGCGGAGGACCCATGTGAAATTCCGCTAGCAGGCATTAATCAAGTAAACGTGAACGATAAGCAAGGCCTCACGTTTGCGGTCGCGCTAAAATCGTTCTTACGGCAAGATCCTGACATCATCATGATTGGTGAAATTCGCGACCTCGAAACCGCTGATATGGCGATTAAAGCCGCCTCAACGGGCCACATGGTACTTTCTACATTGCATACCAATGATGCGCCTGCCACGCTAACTCGCCTGATGAATATGGGCGTTGCACCATTCAATATCGCTTCTGCAGTGTCACTAATTACTGCACAACGACTCGCGAGACGTTTATGCAAAAACTGCAAGGTACCTGTTGAAGTTCCAAAAGAAGCCTTGCTTGAAGTAGGTTTCATTGAAGAAGACTTTAAGGAGAAATTTCAGCTCTACGGTCCAAAAGAAGGTGGCTGCGAATTGTGCAATGACGGCTATAAGGGGCGCGTAGGTATCTATCAAGTGATGCCTGTCACCGACGCCATTAGCCGAATCATCATGAAACACGGCACGGCACACGACATCGCCGACCAAGCAAAATTAGAAGGTGTGAACGATTTGCGTCGATCTGGAATTTTAAAAGCTAAGCAAGGCTTAACTTCGATTGAAGAAATTGAGGCATGCACCAATGAATAAAAATTCAATGCTTAATCAACATGTTAATATTTTCGAACCATCATTTGCGGATTTAGGATAAGGATGCATTATGGCTGCAACTGCAACTAAGCAAGTTACTTACCTTTGGGAAGGTAAAGATAAAAAAGGTAAAGTCATTAAAGGCGAAATGCGCGCTGCCGGCGAATCATTTGTAAATGCCACGTTACGCCGTCAGGGCATTTTTGTTACCAAGGTTAAAAAACAAAGTGGCTTCGCCAAAAAAGGCAAAATTACCGATAAAGATATTACTTTGTTCACACGTCAACTTGCCACTATGATGAAAGCTGGCGTGCCACTACTGCAAGCTTTTGATATTGTGGGCAAAGGCCATAGCAATCCTGCGGTAGCTAAGCTTTTAGGTGATATTAAAGCTGATGTTGAAACCGGTAGCAGCCTAAGTACCTCGTTCCGAAAGTATCCTCTCTATTTCGACAATCTATTCTGTAACCTGGTAGGTGCAGGCGAGCAAGCAGGCATTTTGGATACATTACTGGATCGTCTGGCGACTTACAAAGAAAAAATTCAGGCCATCAAGGGCAAAATTAAATCAGCGCTATTCTACCCAATCTCAATTATTGTAGTTGCATTTGTGATTACTGCGGTGATTATGATTTTCGTGATTCCTGCATTTAAGTCGTTATTTGATGGCTTTGGTGCAGCCTTACCAGCGCCAACTTTAATCGTAATGGCAATGTCCGACTTTTTTGTTAAATGGTGGTGGGCTATATTTGGTGCCATTGGTTTTGGTATATGGTTTTTCTTTTACACTTGGAAGCGTTCCGAAAAAATGCAAGCGACTATGGATAGGCTCATGCTAAAGTTACCAATTTTCGGCGATGTGATTCGCAAAGCTACGATTGCACGCTTTGCGCGAACTCTAGCTACCATGTTTGCCGCAGGTGTTCCTTTAGTTGAAGCACTAGATTCTGTGGCTGGCGCTGCTGGCAACCGTGTTTATTTCGATGCCACCAAACGCATTCAAAGTGAAATCAGCACAGGCACTAGCCTAACAGTGGCCATGCAAAACGCGCAGGTCTTCCCAAACATGGTATTACAAATGACTGCTATTGGTGAGGAATCGGGGGCCTTAGACTCAATGTTGAGTAAAGTAGCAGATTTTTATGAAGCTGAAGTAGATGATGCTGTTGCAGCACTCTCTAGCTTGATGGAACCGATTATTATGGTGGTACTCGGTGTGCTTATTGGCGGCTTAGTTATTGCCATGTACTTACCTATATTCAAAATGGGTTCCGTGGTTTAAGTCTAAATTATTTAAACCAAAAAGTTGATAAAAAAGGTAATTAAGTTATTTTTTTGCTATTGCTGCCTGCATATATTTCTCAATTTCTTTATATGGCTGCGCCCCCATCATGCGTCTACCATCAGCAAAAATCAACGTTGGTGTGCTAGTCACGCCAATTTTTCTGGCAAGCTCTCCCACTTTTTCTAGCGGCACTTCGCAAGTGCCTATAGTTGGGGGCAAATGACCATTCAATATCCAATCTTGCCAAGCTTTTACGCGGTTATCAGCGCACCATATGGATTTGGATTTGGCTGGCGCATCCGGGTGCAATTGCTGCAATGGGTAAAGAAAAGTATAAACAGTTACATCCGTGATATTAACGAGTTCATTTTGCTCTAAGCGCTTGCAATAAGGGCAATCCACGTCAGAAAACACTACCAATTTTCGACTGCCGTTGCCTTTTACTACTTTGATTGCTTGATCTAAAGGTAAGCTATCAAAATCAACTTTAGTGAGCTCTTCTAAACGCTCGCCCGTCACATCTTTTTTGGTTTTTGGATCAACCAAACGACCTTCTGCAATTAAAAAAGTGAGTTTTTCATCGGTGTACACAATCTGCCCACCCATAAAAACTTCGTACAAGCCTGCATAGGGTGTTTTAATGACACTTTCTACCTTAAATTTAGGGTAAGCCGCTTCTATGGCCTTTTTTAGACTGGCTTCATCCGCAAGCCCGAATTGGCTCATGGTTAATATAGATAAGGCAACAGCCTGTTTTAAACTCATGTGTTTTAAATTCATTTTTTACTTTCTTTAATACGACGCTTTACGTAGCCGCGTGTTGAATCAATAATTTTTTGATTGTTGTTTGATGATTTAGTTGCCTCAACCCCCAATGGGTTAATTTTTTCACTAAACCTGTGTCACTAGCAAACAAATAATCTAAGCCTGTTGTTAACGTATTCATTGAAGCAATATCCATGCCGCGAGCGCGCTCATATTTGCGCAAAAAATTGTGCTCACCAATATCTTGCATCGCATGTGCTATGAACAATAAATCTTGCAAATCCATCACATCTCTAAAACCCAAATTCACGCCTTGCCCCGCCATTGGGTGAATTTGATGCGCCGCATCGCCCACCAACACAGCACGCTCAGCGATTAACTGCACCGCAGTTTGCTGACTCAATGTAAACGACAAAGTCTTTCCAACTTGTTTCAAATCACCCAGCGCATCCTGAGATTGTGCTTGTACTGCCGCCGCCAATTGCTTACTTGACAAGTCTAACAGTTCATTCGCCTTTTCGGTTGACACAGACCACACCATCGACACATATTTGTCAGGCAAGGGCAACAAAGCCAAAGTTGCGTGCGGCGCAAACCATTGCCTAGCAATATTTTGGTGATTTTTCTCAGCCAAAAAATTTGCCACGATTGCAGTTTGCTCAAAATCTTTTTGCTTCACTGCAATATTCACTTGGCCTCGAACCCAAGAATTGACGCCATCTGCCCCGATCAATAACCTTGCTGAGACTTTAGTATCATTTTCCAAATTGAGCGTTATGTGTTGTTCTGTATACTCTAAAAACTTGCATTTTGCGTCTGTGATTACAGTCACATCTAGTGCTTGTACTTGTTGCCATAGCGCGTGCACGAGATTTTGATTCTCAATAATCATGCCCAATTTTGACAAATTGGCATCGCTATCGCTCAACACCAGCCGGTCATCACCAGTTTCATCCCACAAATACATGGTATGAATCGCATTGACGCGATTTAAATCCACATGTTGCCAAACGTTCAAAGTTTTAAGCCACAACTCTGTCCCGAGCGTTAACGCATAAATACGTTCATCCCAAGCTTGTTTTTTCTCAATTTTTACGGGTTTTGCATCCATCAACACTACACTTTTACTTTGCTTGGCAAACGCAATGGCGGCTGATAAACCCACCAAACCGGCACCTAAAACAATAATATCTGCCTCGACAGATTTCATTTCCCAAAACTCATTTTGCCAACCAGCACATTTTTAGCCGGTTTTACCACCTCTAAAAACCCCAAACCCAAACCACGTAAACTCGAGACACCAATTAAATTATTAGAAAACACATTTACCAATAAATCAGTAAATACCAGGCCACCACGTGTATCGCGTTTACGCTGCTGGCTATATTGACTAAGCATTTCCGCACTTCCTATCGCCTGTAGTGGCGTACTTAAAATTAAGCCGGCTAACGTCCATGCATCGCGCAAACCCACATTAAAACCTTGCCCCGCCACCGGATGCATAGTTTGTGCGGCGTTACCGATTACTGCAAGATGTGACGCGGTTGTAGGTTTCAAGCTACTCAATTTAAGCGGGAAACTCATGCGTTTTTCTACGCTTAAAAACTTACCTACACGGTCACCGAATGCTTGGTGCAATTCGTGTAAAAAAGTCTTGTCATCTAGACTCAAGAGCTCATCAATGCTTGCTTTTTTTCCTGTCCACACTAAGGAAAAGTTTCGTTCCCCGTTGGGTAGCAAAGCCATTGGCCCGCTTGGTGTAAAACGCTCGTAGGCGATATTGTTGTGCGGTAATTCGGTTTGTACTTTGCTGACTAGCGCATCGTGACCGTATTCCTTGGTTTCACGCTCAATACCCTCTATTTCGCCCAAACTGCGGCCGCCATCTGCCACCACTAGCAGCGGATTTTTAAGTGTTTTCATCTCCCCCAGTTGATTGAATACCACCTGAGCAAATGGCTCGCCAGGCTTGATTTCTATGGCTTCTGCTTCATACATCACGCGGTTTGTATCTAAAGCATTGTCTAACGCTTTTGTTAACTCACCATACGGCAATACGTAGCCGAGCGCAGGTTGGTTATGTTCGGCAGCGTTTAATTTAGTGCGGCCAAGGCCACCGCGTTGCGAGATATGGATGGTATTAATCGCAGTGGCTTTCGCTTCCACAGTGGGCCAAACACCAAGTTTTTCAAGTATCAGCCTGCTGCCGTAAGATAAAGCCAGCGCGCGCTTGTCGGCGTGCGAAGCGCCTTTTGCGCGTACTTCCAGCATGGTGAATTCCACACCTTGTTGCTGCAATGCCAATGCTAGTACCGAGCCAACCGGTCCACCGCCCACAATGATGATGTTGTCTGCTTGCATCAACTTTTCATTAAAGTTTCGATATCCGCGACAGTTTTTACCGCATTTTTGGTCAACACTTCGTTGGCCGTTTTTGTTATCAGCACATCATCTTCTATACGGATGCCAATATTCCAAAAGTGCTCTGGTACATTGTCTGCTGGACGCACATAACAACCTGGCTCAACAGTAAGCGTGTTTCCTTCCTTTAATAATCCCCAATTACCGGCTTTGTCTTTGTATTGACCCGCATCATGCACATCTAGCCCCAGCCAATGCCCGGTGCGGTGCATGTAAAATTGATGATAATCTCCACTCTCTAAAACCGCATCTTTACTGCCTTTACACAATTTAAAATCGATAAAACCTTGTACTAATATATCTAGCACGGCTTCATGAGGCGCATTCCAAAGGTTACCCGGTTTGGCAGCGGCTATCGCCGCTAACTGTGCGCTTAACACTAGCTCGTATAAATCTTTTTGCGCGGCACTAAATTTGCCATTCACCGGGAAAGTACGTGTAATATCAGACGCATAGCCATCCAGCTCACAGCCTGCGTCTATTAACAATAAATCACCATCATTCAACACGCAATTATTGGCGTTATAATGAAGCGTACACGCATTGGCGCCACCTGCGACTATGCTGGTATAAGCGGGTGATTGCGCGCCACTGCGATAAAACTCATGCAAAAACTCAGCCTCAATCTCATATTCTTTTTTATTCGGCTTAGTGAACTTGATGGCTCGATTATGCGCTGCCGCCGCGATATTGGCGGAGTGACGCATGATTTCAATCTCAAACGGCGTTTTCATCAAACGCATGCTGTCAACCAACTGGCGCACATCGACGATTTCAGCGGGCGCAACAACGCCAGTCCTAACCAAATCACGAACCGCATTTAGCCAACCCGTCACGCGTGCATCCCAATGGCCATCAGCACCTAAGCTATAAAACAACTTGGCTTGGTTACCCAAAAGTTTGGGTGCAAGCTCATCTAGTTGGTTGATGTTATACGCTTCATCAAAACCAAATTCTTTTTTTGCGCCTTCTGGGCCATAGCGAAAGCCGTCCCAAATCTCGCGCTCCATGTCTTTATCGCGGCAAAATAGGATGGATTTTGGATGTTTACCCGCAACTAACACCAACACAGATTCAGGCTCAGTAAAACCCGTTAAATAATAGAAATAACTATCAAAACGGTATGGATAATGGCTATCGCGGCTGCGAAGCGCTTCTGGCGCGGTGGGGATAATGGCAATACCTTCACCCATCTTTTTCAGAAGTTGGCTACGGCGCTGTTGAAATTCTTTTAAATTAAACATGTTTTAGTAATTTTTCATCTATCTGTTGCAATCGCTCTGGCGTACCAATATCGTGCCAAACTCCTTGATAATACTGGGCTGTGGCGCGAAGATTGTCAATCGATTTTCTCAGCAAAGGTGCCAATTTGGCAGATTCACCTTTTACAATATCTGCAAATAAATCGGGGTGATATACGCCAACGCCGGAAAAAGTCAGCATTTGCTCCCCCGCATTTTTTAACATTCCCTCTTTAATGGAAAAATCGCCTTGTGGATGCTGCGGTGGATTATTCACTAGCACAAGGTGCACTTCGATATTGGGCTGCAGTGCAGTTTTAATTTGACCAAAATCTATCTCAGTATAAATGTCGCCATTCACCACTAAAAATGGCTCGCTTTCATATCCATCTTTAGTCAATAAATGTAAGGCATTCGCAATGCCACCCGCAGTTTCAAGTGCAATTTTTTCGGGACTATACACAATCGACACGCCCCATTGTGCGCCGCTCCCTAAGATAGACTCAATTTGCTCACCCAAATGCGCGTGATTAATGACAATTTCTTTAAAGCCGGCTTTGGCCAAACGCTCCAAATGCCAAACAATAAGTGGCTTTCCGCCGACTTTTAGTAATGGTTTTGGCGTTGTATCTGTCAAAGGCCGCATGCGTTCACCACGACCAGCAGCCAGTATCATAGCGCGCATTAAAAGGTATATCCTATTTGCGGTTGAGTATTTTCAAGCTGATTCAATAACTTCAACATTGGCCTCAATTCCACATAGCGTTCACACACTTTGCACAGATAACCCATTACTAACAGCATATCTTTTAAGTAACCAGCTTTGCCGTCACGGTAATAAAGCCTAGCAAATATGCCTAAAATCTTGGTATGCCGTTGTGCTCCCATCCATTCAAAATTGCGATAAAACTCGCTAAAATCCTCGGGCACGGGCAAACCGGCTTTTTTGGCTGGCTGCCAATAGCGTACCGCCCAATCGATGATTTGTTCTTCATCCCAACTGATATAAGCGTCTTTTAACAATGATACCAAGTCGTATGTAATGGCACCGTACACAGCATCCTGAAAATCCAATATGCCTGGATTATTTTCATTTGTAATCATCAAATTACGGGAATGATAATCACGGTGTACGTAAACTTGGCTTTGTGACAGAATATTTTTATTGAGCATGTCGAATGTGTTATTTAAAACGGCTTGCTGCTCGGCATTTAATTCGGTTTTTAAATGCTTTGCCACATACCAATCTGGAAACAATTGCATCTCTCGCGTAAGCAAGGCTTGGTCATAATTCGGCAAAACATTAGCTTGGCTTGCCAGTTGCAGCTTAATCAGCGCATCTGTCGCACTTAAATACAAGCTAGGCGCAGTATCATTATTTAGCGCGCTTAAATAAGTATCGTTGCCCAAATCACTTAATAACAAAAAACCGCGTTCTAAATCTTGTGCTAACACTTCCGGTACGTTTAAACCAGCATCCAGCATGAGTTTTGCCACTTTTACAAATGGCGCGCAATCCTCTTGCGGCGGTGGCGCGTCCATGGCAATCAAGGTCTTATCTGCTAAATGCACACGAAAATAGCGCCTAAAACTGGCGTCGGCTGAGGCTACAGTTAGGGTAAACACTTGAGCGTTTAATGTTTGTTTAAGCCAAGCTTCTAATTGCTGTTTTCTATCTATGATGTCCCTATCCAATGCAAGCCTTTATAATGGTGGTTTTAAAGCCGCTTTTTTAAATTAATTAAAACAAGTTGATTGATTAAAACAAGCTTTTATGCGATTTTATCATTCATGCGTAAAATACATAACTTAAACCATTTTTTAGCTTAATTAAACAACCGCATTGCATTACAGCCGCTTAAACATTAATTACGCAAAGCGCTTATTTGCGAGCCTCGCTACACTTCTGTTGATTAGCATTGGCGTACCTGCATCTGCAGAAACACTGACACTTGAACTTTCAGAAGTTCCAGAAACTACGCCACCCATCGCACAACTCGGCGCGATTGAAATTGAAGGTGACAAACTCGATTTGTATCTCGACCGCAAAATGCGCGCCACTGGTAAAGCGGTGATTACTAAGGGCGATCAAAAAATCTATGGTGATAATATTGAATACGACGTACAAAACGATGAGCTAAAAGTCAACGGCAATGTGCGCATTGAGTTAGGAAATAGCGAAATTCGCGGCCCAGCACTGAATATGCGCTTAAGTGAGAGCATAGGCGAAATGCGCGATGCTTCGATTACATTAAATAAAAAAGTCAACACTGAACTCAAACAACGCAACGATCCTACCGTATATACGCAATCGAAACTGTTAAATACACAAACAAGTTTGACTGACGATCCCAGACAATATCAAGATAATTTCCGTGAACCCGCCAAACCAATTGGGCAAGATGCGCAAGTTACAAAAGTAATAGAATCACGTGGAGATGCCAAAGTAGTTTTTTTTGAAGGCCAAGATAAAAAGCGCCTGGAAAATGCGCGATACACAACATGCGAGGCGGGGGTTGATGATTGGTATATAAAGGCCAAAGAACTTGAGTTAGATGACTATACACAATCAGGCACAGCAAAAAATGCGTACGTAGAATTCAAGGGAGTGCCGATTCTTTACACACCATGGTTAGATTTTTCATTTAACAATGAACGCAAATCTGGTTTACTCACACCAACTTTTGGTTCCACCACAAAAAGTGGCTTTGAAACAACAATTCCTTACTATATTAATATTGCACCCAATATGGATGCAACAGTTGCTGCACGTTATTTGAGCAAGCGTGGCTTACAAATGCAGGGTGAATTTAGATACTTAAGTGAAAACTATTCCGGCATTGATAGCTTAGAGTATTTAGATCAAAACGGCTCATCAAATAAACGCCGTTACTACGCCAACTTCAGCCACAGCCATAGTTTTGGCGATGGCTGGTCAGCTGGTTACAATCTTGAAAAAGTGTCTGACAACCAATACTTTTCTGATTTGTCGACACGCATTATTAGCACCAGCCGCGTGAATTTACCACAAGGAGGCCGCGTAGACTACGCGGGAGATGTGTGGAAATTTAATGGCTTAGTACAAAAATATCAAACACTTGATGGTATCAATTTTCCATATGAGACCTTGCCACAACTCACGCTCACTGCCAACAAAGAATGGAACTACGTCAACACCGATTTATACAGCCAGTGGACATATTTTGACCGCAGCCCTCAGGCTCCACTTGCCGCTACAGGTAGTCGTTTAGTGACTTACCCCAGTATCAGCATGCCGTTTACACAATCCTATGGTTTTATTACGCCAAAGCTTGGCCTGCACATGTCGCAATATAAACTTAATAACAACAATTTCAATATTAATGGCGTAAACATCAGTAACAATAGCGATAGCCGTACGTTACCTATTTTTAGTGTTGATAGTGGTTTATATTTTGAGCGTGATCTAAATATAGTCAAAAATAGTTACACGCAAACAATCGAACCGCGACTGTTTTATGTGTATATTCCCAATCAAAATCAAGATTTACTACCGGTATTCGATTCTGCCTTGGCTGATTTAAACCAAACTACTTTATTTTCTGAAAACCAATTTACAGGCAACGATAGAATTAATAACGCTAATCAAGTCAGTTTAGCGTTAACTTCACGTATGATAGATAAAGACACCGGCATAGAACGTTTCTCTGCGACAGTAGGTCAGCGCTATTATTTTACTAATCAAAACGTGACATTGCCTGGTGGCGTAATATCGCAAGGCAAGCGTTCTGACATTATTGGTGCGATAGCAGCAAGGCTCTCAAATCAATGGAATTTAGATGTTTCTACGCAATACAATACCGATTCGGGCAACTTTATACGCAATAACCTCATAGCGCGCTACAATCCTGAACCTGGAAAACTCTTTAATTTTAGCTACCTTTACACTAAAGACACGCTAGAAGAATTCAATGTTTCTGGACAATGGCCGCTAAACAAAGGCTGGTATGGCGTAGCACGATACAACTATTCATTACGCGACAGTAAACCTATTGAAACCTTGGCCGGGCTAGAATATGATGCTGGCTGTTGGCAAGCACGCGCTGTAATTCAGCGCGTGGAAACTGCAACTGCTAACGCAAACTATGGTCTATTCTTCCAACTGGAGCTCGGTAGCTTGGCCTCCATTGGGGCAAACCCACTTAATTTGCTCAGACGCGACATTCCGGGTTACTTGAGTTCTAGTCAAATCCCTAACATTTATAGGCAACAGAATTACAACCAATGAAATTATTAAATTTGGCATCAACTCCAGCAAAAAATATTTTTAAGATATTGATTTTAAGTATTTTTTTTACTTCTTGTTTTGCAGTCTCGGCAGAAAATCGCTCTTCTAAAAATACCAATGAGGTCGTCAAGATGGATCGTATTATCGCCATTGTCGATCAAAGTGTTATTACTGAGCAAGAACTGGCAGATCGCATGCACACGGTTAGAGCACAACTGGAAAAACAAGGCACAGAATTACCACCACAAAATATCTTAGAAAAGCAAATTTTAGAGCGCCTAATTGCTGACAGCCTACAATTACAGCTGGCAGCCCAAACTGGTTTAAAAGTTGATGACACACAACTAGATAAAACCATAGAGCGTATTGCCGAGCAAAACAAATTAAGTGTGGATGAATTTAAAGTTGTGCTGGAAAAAGATGGTATTAGCATGCATAAATTTCGCGAAGATATCCGTAACGAAATTACCATTGCCAGGCTGCGTGAACGCGAAATTGATAACCGACTTAATGTGTCTGAAGGTGAAGTAGACAACTACTTAACCACGCAAGCTAATCGTGGCGAGGAAAATGACGAATTCGAAATCTCACATATTATGATCCGTACACCCGAAGACAGCTCACCCGAGGATTTACAAAAAGCCAAAACCAAAACCGAAAAGGTACTCAGACAGCTTACCGATGGCACAAGCTTCACGCAAGTATCGGCGGCCTTTTCAGATGCACCTAATGCGCTTGAAGGCGGCACCATGGGCTGGAAGGGTGGCTCACAATTACCAGCACTTTTCTTGGACACAGTAAAAGGTATGCAACCGGGCGAGGTATCAAAACCAATTCGTAGCCCAAACGGTTTTCACATATTAAAACTTACCAACCGCCGTAGCGGTACCTCATCCCTAGTGATTAGTCAAACACATGCACGTCACATTCTGATTAAACTCTCTGAGGTGGTTTCAGAAAAAGATGGTAAACGCAAAATGGATGTCATCAAAGAACGTATTGATAATGGCGCTAAATTTGAAGAATTAGCGCGTCAATATTCAGAAGATGGCAGCGCCAATAATGGCGGCGACTTAGGTTGGGTGAACCCAGGGGACACCGTGCCGCCATTTGAAAAAGCCATGAATGCGCTCAGGGTAGGTGAAGTAAGCGAGCCCGTGCTCTCCCCCTTCGGTTGGCATATTATTCAAGTGCTAGAGCGCCGCCAACAAGATATGACCAAAGAAGCTTCTAGGCTTAAGGCGCGACAAGAAATTCGTGCACGTAAATCTGAAGAGGCTTATCAAGATTGGATACGCGAGCTGCGTGACCGCGCTTTTGTTGAGTTGCGACTTGAAGATAAGTTTTAGTATGGAAGTTAAATTCTAGTCACCGCTGCTTTAAAGCAAGAATGTCTTTGAGCCCCTCTATTCCCCGCATTGCAATTACCTCTGGCGAACCTGCTGGTATCGGGCCTGATATTTGTATGATGCTGGTACAACACGAAATTGATGCCGATATCACCGTGATTGGTGATGCTGAAATGCTGTCTGCGCGCGCCAAGCAACTCCATACCAATCTAACGTTTGAGCCTTATGAAGGTGCTCAAACATCACGCCAACACGTCAAAAACATACTCAAGGTATTACATATACCCACTGCAGCACCCGTCAATGCTGGTGTTCTAAACCATGCCAATAGCCAATATGTGCTAAATACGCTCACTTGTGCAGCAGATGGCTGTATAAGTGGTGCATTCGATGCGCTCGTGACCGCCCCTGTACACAAAGGTGTCATCAACGACGCTGGCATAGTTTTTACTGGCCATTCCGAATTTATTGCCGAATACTTACAAGCGCCTCAAGTAGTGATGATGTTGGTTGGCGGCGGTCTGCGAGTTGCACTAGCAACTACGCACTTAGCGCTAAAAAATGTACCAAACGCAATTACTCGTGATAACCTTGAATCAACCATCCGCATTTTACACAAAGATTTAATGAGTAAATTTGGTATTAAAAATCCGCGTATTTTAGTTGCGGGGCTTAATCCGCACGCGGGAGAAGATGGTTATTTAGGTCGCGAAGAAATCGAGATTATCAACCCTGTTTTGGCCAAACTACGCGCTGAAGATATGCAGCTAATTGGCGCATTGCCGGCGGATACTTTGTTTACCAAAAAATATCTTGAAAATGCCGATTGTGCATTAGCCATGTACCACGACCAAGGCCTGCCCGTGCTTAAACACGCCAGTTTTGGCCGTGGTGTTAATGTGACACTTGGCTTACCTATTATCCGCACTTCGGTCGATCACGGCACAGCGCTTGACCTAGCTGGAAAAAACAGTGCGGGTACAGGCAAGATTGATATTGGCAGCATGCAAGCTGCGGTTGATTTGGCGATTGAATTAGTACACAAAAAAACGCAATGAAGCACATTGCCAAGAAAAGATTTGGACAGAACTTTTTAACTGATCAAGCCATTATTGCCAGCCTTATCGACGCGATCAACCCACAGCCTGAAGAAATTATCGTAGAAATTGGCCCTGGCTTAGGCGCGCTCACCAAGCCATTACTAAAAATAATCAAGCACTTACATGTAGTGGAAATTGATCGCGACATTGTAAGTTGGATGCAAAAAGAATACGCCAATACTGCTGTCACAATTCACAATGTAGATGCGCTTAAGTTTGATTTTGCCAAATTAGTCAATAATAAGTCTGGTGAAAATCTGCGCGTTGTTGGCAACTTGCCTTACAACATTTCCACACCCATTTTGTTTCATTTGTTGGATAATCTCGCGCACATCACCGACATGCATTTTATGCTGCAAAAAGAAGTGGTGGAACGCATGGTGGCACTGCCCTCAACCCCGGCATACGGACGGCTCAGCGTGATGCTGCAATATCATTTGGCAATGGAATATTTAATCCCTGTGCCGCCGGAAGCATTTGAGCCAGCGCCAAAAGTAGAATCAGCATTTGTGGGCTGCCTGCCATATGCCGCCAAACCTTATGTTGCGCTTGATTACAAATTATTTGCCAAAATTGTGCTTGCTGCTTTTGGCCAGCGTCGTAAAACTATCCGCAACACGCTAAAGGACTTTTTAAGCAATGAAGATTTCGCAAAATTAAATCTAAATTCGCAACTTCGCGCAGAAAACCTTTCCGTAAAAAACTTTGTAGACATCTGTAACCACATTCACAGCAAACTCTAGGTTGTCAGCAAAACCCAGACTGTCAATTTCAGGGCAAATCCCGCCTTTATTCTCGCAATTGAATTCGCTCATGCCAGTTTATATTTGAGGTATGAACGCATATTAATGGAGCTTAAATGGCAAGTCCTGTAAAGATTCGTCTTGGCGAACTTCTGGTTCAGCATGATTTAATTTCTGCTGATGATTTAACTAGAGCACTAGAAGAGCAAAAACGCACTGGCAAAAAACTAGGGCGGATATTTGTGGATGGTGGCTATGTGACAGAAACACAGATTTCTGAAGCTTTGGCACGCCAGTTAAAAATCCCTTTTATTGATTTACAACAGTTCAACACCAAGCCAGAAATCGTCAGCAAACTACCAGAGGCTCAGGCACGGCGCTTCCGCTGTGCTGTACTCGAAGATAAGGGCAGCAGCTATTTTGTGGGTATGGTAGACCCTACCGATTTATTTGCATACGACGAATTAGTTCGGCTTTTGCGCAAAGATATTGAGCTTGCGGTAATACAAGAAGGCTCGCTGCTGCAACTGATTGATCGCAGCTACCGACGTACCGATGAAATATCAAATCTGGCAATGGAACTGGGCGAGGACTTAGGCGACGCAGCGATTGATTTTTCCTCAATTGGGGAAGGAAAAAGCGCTGAAGAAGCGCCCGTTGTTAAGCTATTGCAAACGATTTTTGAGGATGCAGTGCAAGTACGCGCTTCTGATATTCATATCGAACCACAAGAAAATAAGCTGCATATTCGTTTCAGAATCGACGGCGTGATGCATCTGCAAACCCAGGCCGAATTAAAAATTGCATCGGCTTTGGTATTACGCTTAAAACTGATGTCTGGCTTGGACATTTCAGAAAAACGCCTGCCACAGGATGGACGTTTTGCAGTCAAGGTTAAGCAGCAAACTGTTGACGTACGTATCTCAACCATGCCCACACAATATGGCGAATCGGTAGTCATGCGTTTATTAATACAAAACACCAGCGGCTTCTCACTGGAAAAGCTTGGCATGCCAGCTGGCATGTTAGAACGCTTTCGTAAACTCATCCATCGTCCTAGCGGCATGGTATTGGTCACCGGCCCAACAGGTAGTGGCAAAACAACAACACTTTATGCTGCGCTTAATGAACTCAATTCCACCTCAAACAAAATCATCACCGTTGAAGACCCCGTGGAATATCGTTTACCTGGTATTAATCAGGTGCAAGTGAATGAAAAAATTGATTTAAATTTTTCACGCGTATTACGTTCTACTTTGCGGCAAGACCCTGACATTGTTCTCATCGGTGAAATGCGCGATCAAGAAACCGCGCAAATTGGCTTGCGGGCCGCCATGACTGGTCACTTGGTACTTTCTACCTTGCACACCAATGATGCAATTAGCACTCCTATTAGAATGATTGACATGGGCGCGCCTAGATTCATGGTCGCAATGTCTATTGTGGCAGTTGTCGCACAACGCTTGGTTCGTTTGGTTTGTGAAGGCTGCTCTGAAGCGCATACGCCAGTACCTTTAGAACACGCATGGCTACAACACGAGCTTGGTAAAGAAGTAGATAACCATAGCTATGTGCGCGGCAAGGGTTGTAGCCAATGTAATGGTACTGGCTACCAAGGGCGCGTTGGCGTTTATGAGTTGCTTGAAATGAATAACGAGCTTGTTGATGCTGCCAATCAACACGACCCGAATCATTTTATTCAACTTGCACGGCAACATATGGCAGACAAAACATTGCGTAAGGGTGCCGTGGATTTAGTCATTGAAAAGCGTACCACGATAACTGAAGCCATGCGCATCAGTAATCAGTTTGAAGAGTAACAGAATGCCATTTTTTACCTACAAGGGTCGTGATGGCAGTGGCGCTTTGGTACAAGGCGTGCTAGAAGGGCAAGACAGTAGCGCGCTGGCCAGCCAATTATTTAATCTCCGTATTACACCCATTGAGATTCAAGCACAGGCTGCCACATCGTCCACAAAAAATATCTCGATTCATCTATTTGAAGAAAAAATCGAAACCATCGATGTGATGCTGTTTAGCCGCCAAATGTACACGCTTCTTAAAGCCGGCATCCCTATTATGAAGGCGCTCAACGGCTTACAAGCTTCAACCAAAAACAAAGCATTTTCTGCCATCATAGCCGAAATACGCGAAAGCCTTGGTAGCGGACGTGAGCTTTCATCTGCTCTGGCTCTACATCCAAAAGTATTTTCCAGTTTCTACATCAACATGGTGCGTGTCGGTGAAACGACCGGCATGCTGGATATGGTATTTCTGCGATTATTTGACCACCTTGAATTTGAGAGATTCATGCGCGATCAGATCAAAGCTGCGCTGCGCTATCCAACTTTTGTGATGATTGCAATGGCCGTTGCCATTATTGTTGTTAATCTTTTTGTAATCCCTGCCTTTGCCAAAGTTTTTCAAAGTTTTGGCGCTGAATTACCCATATTGACGCGCGCTTTACTGGGCTTTTCTAAGTTCTTGCTAGCCACATGGCCATTTCTTATCGTGGGTGGCATTGCTGCAGTTTTTCTCTTCCGCTCATATATTGCCACCAGCATAGGCAGATACAAATGGGATAGTTTTAAATTAAAAACACCACTTGCAGGCAAGATTATCCACAAAGCCACCATGGCGCGGTTCGCCAGAAGTTTTGCCTTGGCCAGCAAAAGCGGAGTGCCGATTACCAGCGGACTAAAGTTAGTCGCGCAAACTGCCGATAACGATTATATCGCGAGCAAACTTGAGCAGATGCGCGAAGGTGTAGAGCGCGGCGAAAGTATTTTACGTACCGCCACCAACAGCGGCGTGTTTAACCCGATCGTATTGCAAATGATTGCAGTGGGCGAAGAATCTGGCGCGCTTGATGATTTGATGCAAGAAGTGGCTGATATGTATCAGCGCGATGTCGAATATGAGATTAAAACGTTAGGCGCGCAAATTGAGCCTATTTTGATTGTGTTTTTAGGTGTCATGGTGCTGATTCTAGCATTGGGTATTTTCTTACCAATCTGGGATCTCGGAAACATAGCGTTGCATAAAGGTTAATGTAAATTTAAAAGTGAGTTTTCATTTATCAAAATATGCACCGAGTGTTCATCGTTTCGATTTCGTAGTCACAGTGTGCATTATTGGAATACTTGCAACATGGTTATTGCATCGCTTAAATGATGCACAGACTGAGGTTGAAAAAGTAATACTGGATACTGAACTCAACAATTTTCGACTTGGTATAGCTGAAACTTGGGTACATAAAAGTGTGGCGAATCAGTCTATAGATATTGAAACATTAAAAAATAGCAACCCCATGTGGTTGATTGCAGAAAAACCGAGCAATTATGTAGGAGAACGTTTACAGGCGCCAAGTAGCAGTAAAGCGATTTGGTATTTTGATATACAAAAGAAAAGGCTGATTTATGTTTTTAACGATGGCCATCAAGCGCAATACAAGCTTGTCAGCACAGCAGGGCAAGCGAGAGCCTCATTAGTGAGTATTGGAGGCATTGATCTAGTACTAGATGTTCAAAATAATAAAGTAGCAGATAGAAACAATATTAACAATTTTTTAGATTAAAAAGGATTCATCATGTTGAATAAAGAAAAAGGTTTCACCTTAATTGAGCTAATTGTAGTAATTCTTATCCTTGCCATTTTGGCAGCGGTAGCATTGCCCAGATTCACCAATCTACAACGCGACGCACGCGTCGCAAAACTCAGCGCCGCTAGAGGTAGTGTGGCCGCAGCCGCAGCTTTAACTCACGCCACAGTATTGGCAAGAAACAATATTGCCGATGCGGTAACTTGCCCTGGTGGTGGTGGTTTTGCCAACAACAATAATGGGGCGGCGGGCACACTATGTACCGAGGCAGGCGTTGTTGCCATGGTATTCGCCTATCCTGATGTCACGGCAATTGGTACGGCTGGTCTGCTATCTGCGGCTGGTTTAACTACCTCATTTAACCCGACATTGGTCGAACTCAATGCAGATGGCTACAACTACACAAACACAGCCACTGTAGCCACGTTCCAGATACAAGGTGCTCCAGCGCCAGCCACTTGCCAATTTACTTACACAGAGGCAGCCGCCATAAATACCGCCCCTGTGATAGCACCTGCTGTCACTACTGGCTGTTAGTTTTATTGATTTAAGCGTTGTGTACTGATGTCGTATTTTTTTATTTAGAAGGGGTAATTGAAATGAGAAAGCAACAATTTGGTTTTACCCAATCTGGCTTTACTTTAGTAGAGTTAGTCGTCGTCATCGTTATTTTAGGCATTTTGGCAGCCACAGCATTGCCAAGATTTATTAATTTAACTGGCGATGCACGTATTTCTACAGTAAACGGCATGGCTGGTGGGCTTCGCTCTGCTGTTGGTGTTGTACAGGCACGCTTCTTTGCGACTGGTACCAACACAAGCCCAGTAACAATGGTGGACACTACAACCGTAGCCGTTAGTACAACTACAGGCATCCCAACTGGAACAGCCGCTGGTATTGGTAATGCCCTACAATCCATTGATGGTTTTACGCCAGATTACACTGTAGCAACTGCAGTCACTTTCCGCCCAACATCAGGCGGAAGTGCTACATGCCAAGCCAGCTATAACGATACGACTGGTGCGGTAGTTGTTACCACAACTGGCTGTTAATACTTTTCTCATGGCTAGAAGGAGCAATCGCTCTTTCTAGTTGTTGGTTTACTTACAGTCTGATATCAACATGCGAAGAGAAACTGGCTTCACAATAATCGAGCTCGTCGCCGTAATGGTGATTGCTGGCATTATTGCATCAATCGCCGCACCACGCTTTATTGGCGTGGATGCTTTCGATGCACGAGGCAGTTACGGAACATTGGTTTCAGCTTTGCGCTATGCACAAAAAACCGCAATCGCACAGCGCAGAAATGTGTATGCCAATGTTAACGCTTCAACGCACACTTTATGTTTAGGCTATGCCAGCAATTGCAGCAGCGCAGTGATTGACCCTGCCACACAGACGGCGTACTCCAAAACGCTATCTAACAATGTGATTATCACAGCATCAACCACTCCTATTGGGTTTGATGGACTTGGTAGGCCAGTGCCAAACGCTGTAGCCACTTTTACCATCCAAAACGCCGTTGTCCCCAGCGAATCCACCCGCACCATCACCGTTGAGGCAGAAACTGGCTATGTGCACTAGAAATAAACAAATAGGCGTCACACAAGCCAAGCAACAACTTGGCGTAACATTGGTTGAACTGGTGGTTTTTATGGTGATTGTCAGCGTGGCGTTAGTTGGCGTGCTTAAAGTGCTTGATATTACTAATCGCGGTAGTGTAGACCCGCTGGTGCGTAAGCAAGCGCTTTCAATTGCCGAATCACTATTAATGGAAATAGAACAACAGCCTTTTACTTATTGTGATCCTGATGATGCTAATGTTTCAATAGCAACTTCCACAGCGGCCTGCACAAACTCACAAGATAAAGGCGGTGCGGCGCTCACCGGCCCCACACCCGCCTCCGAAAGCCGCTACAGCAGCACCGACCCTTTTGATAATGTCGCTGACTATGGCGGATTTGCAATGCCGGGCGGCGGCTGCACGGGGATTTGCGGTCCGGGGGATACCACGCCACTTACCGGTTTAAATGCTTATACTGCCGCTGTCACCATTACACGGGCGGGGGCAGCAGCACCCTTTGCTACTTTTCCCCTAGATGCAGTACTAAAAATCGGCGTTCGCGTTACTGGGCCAGCAAATACTGACGTGACATTAACAGGTTACCGAGTTCGCTATGCACCCAATATTTAAGCCAATATCTAAATCTACAGGCTTTACCATGATCGAGATGGTGATTGTGATTACCATTGTTGGCATTCTTGCGGCAGGCGCGGCCACGTTCATTCGCAACCCTACACAAGCTTTTATTGATGGCGAAAATCGTGCCAACCTCACAGACCGCGCCGACACTGCATTGCGGCGTATGGCACGTGATATTCGCAACGCCTTGCCCAATAGCGTGCGCACTACCACCAATGGCGTTGACAGTTTTATAGAATTTGTACCTGTTAAAGAGGTAGGAAGGTATCGCGCCGCTGTTGGAACTTCTGTTGCGGATAATCCACTTGATTTTTCGCTTGCTGCCGATACCTTTGACGTGCTTGGGCCAAGCGTTACAGTCACAGCTGGAGACAAGCTGGTGATTTACAATTTAGGCATTCCAGGCTCTGATGTTTATGAAGGCAGCAATAGTCGTGTGCTGCTTACCACGGGTAATCTCAGCATATTGAGTTTTAGTGGCGGAACATTTCCGCAAGCATCACCATCCAGTCGCTTTTATGTGGTATCCACGCCTGTCTCGTATGCATGCGACATGACCAATCGTGTACTTTTACAATATAGCGGCTATGCCATTCAATCCGCTCAGCCTGCCAGTGTGGCAACACTCAATGGGCTTGCTACTGCTCGCCAATTGGCGACAAATCTGACCTCATGCCAAATCAACTATGTGGCCGGTGTATTGCAGAGGACTGGCGTGGTCGCCATTTACCTTGGTTTTACGCAAGATGTAGCCAATGTCAAATTGATGCATCAAGTAAATGTAGTGAATTCGCCATGATGAATCAACATAACAAAGGGTTTTTGCTGCCTGCAGCGATATTTATACTGGTTATTTTGGCCGCATTGGGCGCCTATGCGCTCAACATCACCAGCATTCAACAAGCCACTTCCACACAAGACGTACAAGGCTCAAGAGCTTACCAAGCCGCACGTGCCGGCGCTGAGTGGGGCACCTATCAAGTATTGTCGCCAGGGTCAACAGCTTTGGCAAACTGCCCTGCCAGTCCAAGCACCATCAGTATTGATAATTTCTCTGTAACTGTGACTTGTACTAGATATCCAGATTACTTTGAGCAGGGCACGGATCATAACATCGCCATGTATGACATTATAGCAACTGCGAGCATTGGCACAGCTGGCGCGCTTAACTACATTGAACGACAAGTACAACTTACACTCAGCAAGTGTTTAGGAACTGATGCAGTTCCAAATTATCAATGCAGTTGAATAAGGCCTAAAACCCTTGTTAATTGGGGCTTTGAAGTACACCCGCTAATCAGATAATAACCTAGTCTACCGAAACTGGATTAAGGGTTTAGATTGATTGCTAAGTTGATAATGAATACTACGAAAAGTGGGGCTTTGCAGGCCACGCTAAGAACATTTTTGTCTCTAACCCTAGTCAGAATTATTCGTGTAGCGGTATTTATTTCAATCGCCCTCTGGCAATTGCCCGCGATTGCCGCAACTTACACCAATGCTTCGACTACCTTCGCCTGGATTGATCCGTCCGGACACACCAAAATCGGCTATAACACTGCACCCTACAAATTTAATGGTACCGGATGCGGAACTACACCACCGACACTTGATGACACTATTAGTGATGTTATACCTATAGGTTTTACTTTCCTGTATGGCGCCGCAAACTACACCACACTTCAAATCCAGAGTAATGGGCGTTTGCAATTCGGCAACAGCACGTGTGGTTATGGTACGCAGAATATTGGTCCGCCGCAGACTTACCCCTATGTCTATCCTGATGCTAGCATGAACAGCACCATGAAAGTGTTTGGTGTTGATCTTGATCCAACGAACAAAGCTGATCTGCCAACTTACCCTACCAATTGCAATAGTTACGCTAACTGCTATGTGAGTTATGCTAGCATCGGTACTGCACCTAATCGCCAATTTGTTGTGACGTGGAAAAATGTTCCGGAATGGGTCAGCGCCAGCAATACCAGCGGTTCCTTCGATCTACAGGTGATTCTCAACGAGAATGGCACCTTCATTTACCAGTATGGAAATATTGTTCACGGTGGAACCGGCACAGCGCAAATTGGTTGGCAACTGAGCAGTACTGATTATGGTGTCCTAAGTTTCGGAGCGTCTAGCGAGCCGCCACCTAACACAGCCATTCTTTTTTATGTTCCTTCCGCAAATCCGCTAGCCGAATATCGGTTTGAGGAAGGAGCATGGTCTTCTGGAGGGGTCGGACAAGTAGTTGACGCTTCTGGTAACGGTCGACCAGGTATGGCACTTGGCGCTACTCAGGAAATTAGCACAGGGTACGTTTGCCGTGGCGCTTCAATTCCAGTTAATACGTCAGTAGCGACAGTAGATGCCATAAAAACTGGCGTCAAGTTTTCAGATTCTGGGGTCAATATGCTTGGGCAAGGCTCGATTATGTTTTGGTACAAATCAAATTTAGCTTGGAACGGTGGCACAGCACAAGCAGCTCAACTGTTAGATGCCACCCAGGTCAATGGGCAATGGTTTTCCCTAACCAAGACAGCATCTGGTACGCTATTTTTTGAAGTAACGGACAGTTCCGGTGCCGTTAGATCTGTGGAAACTGTTGCTCAGAGTTTTGCAGCAGGTACGTGGGTGCATATCGCCGTGGCTTGGAACTTTAATGCTTCGCCGGCAGCTAACAGTGATTACCTGCAAATATTTGTGAATGGTGGCTTACCAGTCATATCTTCATTCACAAGTAGCGGAACAATGTCCGCATCTCTTGATTATGTTCATATCGGAGATAACCCTTCAGGTTTTACTGGCACTAAAGGTAGCGTTAACTCTGCAAATGGAATGGTTGATGAACTTAGGCTGTATAACTTTGAGTTGAATCAAGGGCAAGTGCTTGGTGAAAGTAGTAAAACGCACGCCTGCCCTGCTTTCTTTATAGACCACTTGGAGCTTCGTCATTCATCTTGGTCAGGAATCTCCTGCACACCTGGAACAATGACCGTAGTGGCTTGTACCAATTCGACTTGTTCAACACTTTATTCTTCTGGCGTAGTGGCAACATTATCAGCTACGGGTGCTGCAACAATTTGGGATTCTACAACTGGAGGATCTACTATTGTTATTGGCGCAAGCCAGTCTAGCACCACTAAAAATTTTTACACCGCTTCAGGTACTGCAACATTTGGTGTGGTGGGAACAGGGGTTCCAGTAGCCGAAGCAAACGTGAAAAAATGTAACGGCATAAGTGGGTCGTGCGTTTGGACATCAGCCAATGATGGCTTACTGCTTACTGTACCAAACTCTGGTGTTATAACAGGCGCTAAGCCAACGGCTGTATTGGTACAAGGCGTACATTCCTCAGGGCCAACACCAGGTGCAGCCTGTGCGCCAATTTCAGGCCTAGCTGGCGTAGGTCTTAAAGTATGGAGCTCTGCAATTATCCCGGCTAGTTTTGCGAGTACAAGCCTTTCATCTGGGGTGACTGTGGGCGGATCGCCTCAAGTAGCAAATTCTTCTGGGGGAAGTTATGTATATACACCATCATCCCTACCGGCTTCAACCAATGTGACTGGGCTCAGCTTCGATAGCAATGCAATGACGACCCTATGGCTGAAACACATGGATACGGGGCAATTTAACCTTTCTGCTACTTTGAACGCTGCTGCTACAAGCACTACTCCTGCATTGACGCTTAGTGGCACGACTTCGGCAAAGTCTATCCCAGTAGGCTTTGGTATAGCGGCGAGTACTGTTACTGCATCTTCAACAACACAAACCAGTTGCGCCAGCGGCCCTTCTGTAAGCTGCGATACTAGCTCTGGTGCAAATGCAAAAGTAGCAGCAGCTGGAAGTACTTTTTCATCCACGATGACAGCCGCTTTGTGGACTAGTGATATAGATAACGAATTATCAGATAATCCAGTAGCACCAAGTTTTGCTAGTTCTATTACCCTTGCTCCATTGCTAATGGCACCGTCTGGAGGAAGTTTGGGTGCAATATCAACCATTAGCACGACGCTTACGGCAGGCACCAATACGATTGCTAACCAAAGTTGGTCGCAAGTTGGTACCATGCGAATTTCTGCATCCGGCACTTATCTCGGGCAAACTATTACTGGTCAAAGTGCAGTACTAGGAAGGTTTTCACCGCACCATCTGGAAACCGTAGTAAACACACAAGGTTGCGGCACTTTCACTTACTCAGGCCAACCCATCACATTAGCCACAGTAAAAGCTATGGATGGAACTTCAACTATTACACCAAATTATAATGGCGCCTTTGCACATTTAGTAACGCTGTCGGATGGAAATGGTTCAACAGCTGGTAATTTTATTAGTAACACCATAGCTGCTGCTAGTTTTGCAGCTGGAAGTGCAACAGCATCACCCGTATTTACATTCACTATTCCTCAAACCGCTCCAATTACATTGTCACTTCGTGCTTCTGACGGCGAGTCAAGCTCCTCTGGTTTTACCGAAGGTTCCGCAGTCATTCGTAGTGGTCGCCTTCGTTTGCAAAATGTATACGGCTCTGAGTTATTGGCCCTACCTGTGCCACTAGAATCCCAATACTGGAATGGCTCATCGTATATTAGAAATCAACAAGATAGCTGTACTACCCTAGCTGCATCTAGCATCGCCTTAAGTAATTACAGAAATAATCTATCCGCCTGTGAAACACAAATTGGTTACTCAAGTGGTTCTGGCGCTTTCAGTAATGGTGTTTCCAATTACTTGCGGTTGACTAAACCAGGCGCAGGTAATAATGGCAGCGTAGATTTGACGCTCAATCTAAATAGTGCCAGCGGCGGCACTTGCATATCATCTACAGCAAGCGCAGCAACAGCTGCAAATATCCCTTGGTTTGGCACTAACCCTGTATCACGCGCTACATTCGGCATCTACAAAACGCCCATTATTTATATGCGCGAAAACTTTTAAGGCGAAGCTTATGCAATGGTTTAAACAAAAGAACAGTAAAGCTTGGACAGCGATTCGTAGCACAGACGACAACATCAGTATTGCGACGCTGACCAAGCGCCACAATGCCAAACCGCTGGTGAATATTGCAGAGATTGAAGATGGCAATCTGCAGAATCAGCAGACGCTTAAAGCATTAACTAGTAAATACCAGCTTAAAAAAGCACGCTGTACTTTGTTACTGGATTTTATTGACTACCAGTTACTACAAATTGAAAAACCCAATGTGCCACTAACAGAACTGAAACAAGCAGCAAGCTGGAAACTAAAAGATATGATTGACTACCCTGTGGAGCAGGCCACGATGGATATGATTAATATACCACCAGATCCTGCCAACGCTAACAGGCAGCAATATATATATGCAGTTTCAGCTAAAAATCAACTAATAGGCGAATTGAGCAATCACCTGATACAAGGTGGTGTGAATCTACAAGCAATTGATGTGCGTGTAATGGCTCAGCGCAATATTGCGAGCCTACTCGAGCAAAAAGATAGAGGGCTAGCCATGCTAAGTTTCAATCACTCTGGCGGTTTGCTCACTTTTACCTCTGATGGAGAGTTATTTCATGCAAGGCGCATAGAAATTGAGGGCGAGCGCAATAAAACTGCATTTGAAACGATTACTCTTGAATTACAACGATCATTAGATCATTTCGAAAGTCAATTTTCATTCATCACCATTAATAAACTCATTATGGCGCCTTTTGAATTACGTGATGCGTTTTGTGAACACTTGCGCAATTACATCCGCTTGCCAGTTGAGAGCTTCGAGTTGAGTGATATCTTTGATTTTGATAGCCATATAGAGTTGGGTGATTTAAGCAGGCAGGCCAGCTTATTACCCGTTCTAGGTGCAGCCTTACGTGAGGAAGCAACCATATGAGTCAGCAGATTAACCTACTAAATCCCGCTCTTATCAAGCAAAAGGATTTCTTAAAACCTAATACTATAGCCATAACGCTAGGGCTATTGTCTGTATTAATGCTGGGGTATTACGGCTATGCGCAAAAAGAGGTGTCATCACTAAACAAGCAGCGCAGCCAGGCGGCGGAAGCCTTATCAGCTGCGCAGGCGCAATTGAAACAAACTGCTTTGTTACATGCGCCACATGCGCCGAACAAAGCATTGCTAGATCAAATTATGCAACTGGAGCAAAAAGAAACCATGCAACAGCAAATACTGCAAACTGTTAATCAAAGCTCAGCCACGCCTGAAAAAGGTTACGCAGCGTTAATGCGAGCTTTTGCCAAACAAAGCCTTGATGGTTTATGGTTAACCAGCTTTAGTTTTGATAGCAATACTGAAAAACTCAATATAAACGGCCGTACATTACAAGCCGACCTTGTACCAGAATACATTTCTCACTTAGGCAATGAGCCTGCATTAAAGGGCAAGTTATTTTCTGCCTTAAACATGAGTTCACCAAAGGCTGATACATCCAGTAGCAATTCTTCTGCGCCAAGCGTTCCTATAGTATCGGTCGTTAAAAATAGTAACTCTGCTACGCCTGCAAACCCAGCTAAACAAACGACAGGCACAAATGTAACTGAGATTAAATTTATTGAATTTGCATTGCAATCGACTGATGAAAAATCACTACCCAGCACTAAAGCTTTAGAAGGCGAAAAGAAATCTTGAAACAATCTTGGCAAACAATATGTAATAAATTTGAAGCGCTTAATAAACGTGAACGCTGGATGGTTGCTTGCACATTATTTGTGATTGTATATGCCATTATCAATATGCTATTGCTCAGCCCAGTACTAGCGCGCCAAAAAATACTTATCAATGAACTTGCAGCGGATCAATCGCAGACTCAAGGATTAAATCAACAGATTAATGAATTCGCACAGAAAATTGTGGTAGACCCCGATGCACAAAATAAGCAGCGCATTACCGATCTGCAGTCACATCTGCAACTACTAGAAACCAAATTAAATGGCCTGCAAACCACTCTCATTAGCCCCGACAAAATGCCAGAGTTACTACGTAGTTTATTGAAGAAAAATGGCGCACTTATATTGATTGAACTCAAGACACTGCCAACAAAAGGTTTACTTGAGACTTCATCGGAAAGCACCATAACTAAAGATGCCAACACTAAAGATGCTGGCACTCAAGTAGCAACCGCCAACACGCAGAATTCCCCTGTATTCAAACATGGCGTGGAAATTACCATCGAAGGGCGTTATTTGGATTTGCTTAAATATGTATCTGATCTGGAAAAAATGCCTTGGCGTGTGCTATGGAGCAAAGCTGCTTTAAATGCGGAACATTATCCTGACAGTCAGTTAAAAATAACGGTATATACCTTAAGTTTAGATCAAACTTGGTTGAGTATTTAACAATGAAACTGATCAGCCAACTACCCCATTCAGCTCAGTTAAAACCCTTGTTAGTCGTCTTGCTTGGCATAGTAATGACACTGGCCATGCCTGCCGCGCAGGCAGACACATTAAAAGATCCCACACAGCCACCAGCATCACTTTATGGCGAAGCTGGCGAAGGTCAAGAAGTTGCATCTGCCCCAGTGCTGCAATCTGTAATGATAGGCCCGCAATATCGCGCAGCAATTATTAACGGTGAAAAAATACTCTTGGGCAAAAAATATCAGCAAGCGACACTGATTCGACTCAATGAGCATGAAGCAGTGTTGCAAAACCCAGATATGACCACACAGACTTTACTGATGGATTATGCCATAGAGAAAAAAATATTGTCACCTGCTGCAAGCTCATCTGGAACAAAAAGAAAGGTGACGCATTCTTCCAAACCGATTGAAGTAAGCGAGAAATAATGATGCAAAAATTACACACTTATTTATCATTAATGGTTTTAGTACTATTGAGCGCTTGCGCCACGACGCAACCACAAAATAACTCTACTCTCAATAAAATAAAGGACGAGTTAAAACATGCCGTAGAAGTGAAGGACACCACGCCTATCCCAGCTGCCGTAAACGATGCACTGTTACCGCCTTTAAAAATCACTATGCCAAAAACAAGCGCAAAGCAACTTGAACAGCGCTTTGATTTAGTCATCAATAATGCACCCGCAAACCAGGTACTCATGGGGATAGTCAGCGGCACTCGCTACAGCATGTTGGTTCGCCAAGATGTGACTGGCACGATTTCAGTCAATTTAAAAGATGTTACCGTGTTTGAAGCATTAGATTCCATACGTGATCTATATGGCTATGAATACAGGGTAGAAGGTACACGTATTTTTATTGAGCCGCAGGCGATGCAAACGCGCGTGTTTCAGGTAAGTTATATTCTGGGGCAACGTAAGGGCGCGTCTGATATACGTGTCACTTCGGGATCAGTCAGCGGAGGTAGCAATCAAAGCGGGCAACAAAACTCAGGCGGAACTACCAGTACCAGCTCTGGCAACTCAGGAAACCGTGAACCACTAATTAGTACGAGCATTGAAACGACATCTAATAATGACTTTTGGAAAGATCTAACTGACTCACTCAATGGCATTGTTGGTAATGAAAATGGTAGGCGCGTTATTGTTAACTTGCAATCAGGTGTGATTATGGTGCGCGCCATGCCTAATGAGGTGCGAAATGTAGAAGCGTTTTTACGCTTAATGCAAGTAAACATTGAGCGCCAAGTTATCTTGGAAGCAAAAATTCTTAATGTACAACTTAACGACCAATCACAAAGTGGCGTAAATTGGTCTGTATTTGGCCGTAAAGGTTCTAACACAGGCATCGTCGGCAGTGTCAACGCTAACACCCAGCTTAGTAAAAGTGGTAATGGCTCATTAAGTAGTGGTGATTTAAGTGCTTCAGCTGGCTCTATATTGGCAAATGTAGCCACCACCGCGATTGGCGGGCCATTATTTGCCGTGGCGTTACAAGGCGCTAATTTTGCTGCTTTATTATCATTCCTAGAAACGCAAGGCGACGTTCAAGTGCTATCCAGTCCACGCATTGCCACTATTAACAATCAAAAAGCAGTTTTAAAAGTGGGTACGGATGAGTTTTTTGTCACAGGCGTTTCATCCAGCACAACGGCTTCTACAGGTGCTACAACGACAGTTCCTGAAGTGACGCTACAACCTTTCTTTTCAGGTATTGCATTGGATGTGACGCCACAAATTGACAAAGACGACAATATAATCTTGCACATGCACCCTTCTATCAGCCAGGTTTCTACAGTGAACAAGCAAGTTAGTTTGGGTGGCACTTCAGGCCAAATTAACTTACCACTTGCCTCAAGCAATGTGAGTGAAACCGATAGCATTGTACGCACACATGATGGTCGGGTTATCGCTATTGGTGGACTAATGACCGAAAGCACAACTAGTAGCAAATCTAAAGTGCCTGGCTTGGGTGATGTAAAAGGCGTTGGCGCTGCCTTCCGTCAACATGGTTCAAACACAAGCAAAACAGAACTCGTTATCTTGCTTAAAGCGACTGTAATACAAAGCCAAGATAGCTGGAGCAATGACGTTTTATCTAGCCAGCAACGTATTGAAAACATGCAAAGACCAGAATCCATGGCCAGAACCGCTAATGATGCCGCTAATGGAAACACCGGGGAGAACAGATAAATGATGTATCTCAAGCATTTTGGCTTAAAAGAACTACCTTTCAGTATCACGCCTGATACCAGTTTCTATTTTGCCTCGCATAGCTATCAAGAAGGACTTAATACCTTGCTTTTTGCCATTTGTTCTGGTGAGGGCTTTATCAAAATAACGGGTGAAGTTGGCACAGGTAAAACATTGCTTTGCCGTAAGTTAATGTCCAGCTTAGATTCACGCTTTAAAGTAGCCTATGTGCCTAATCCCTCTTTAGAACCACAATCCCTGTTAATAGTACTGGCTAGAGAATTGGGAATTACCTTACCAGCAGCTATCACTCAACACGCTCTTTTAAATGCACTTACGCATGGCTTGTTAAACTTTGCTCGAAACCATATCAAAGTGGTGGTGTGTCTAGATGAAGTACAAGCGATGCCAATCGAAACGCTCGAAGCGCTACGTCTGTTAAGTAACCTTGAAACTGAAAAACGCAAATTGCTGCAAGTCGTGATTTTTGGGCAGCCTGAGCTTGAAGACAAACTTAACCATGCCTCGATTAGGCAGTTAAAACAGCGCATTACCTTCGAATATCAGCTTGATCGTCTAAGCCGCGACGAAATGCAATATTACTTAAATCATCGTCTGGTCATCGCTGGCTATCAGGGTAGCCGTGTGTTTAGTAGTGCGGCGTTATACCTCATATATTTTAAATCCAAAGGCATTCCTCGCCTAGTGAACATACTAGCCCATAAAGCGTTATTGGCAACTTACGGCAAGGGCAAACATCTAGTGGGACTAAGTGAGGTATTTGCAGCAGTTTCAGACACTAAATCCATTGAATCCATTTGGAGAAAAATGCACTTTCATGGTCTTTCTTTAGGCGTATTTCTCAGTCTAATCGGTAGTGCTTTGTTCGCTTACCCTAAATAATTGGTTTAACCCAAATAAAAGACAAATATTAAAATGAGTTTAATTAATCAAATGTTAAAGGATTTAGAACAGCGTGGTGCCAAAGCAAATGATGTCAATGTTGCTGACGCAGAAATGATTATCGCGACTGAACCAGATGCAACCACACCTCAATCAATCCAATTACCAGCGATAAACCATAGATTACCGCTCATCAAGGTGGGGGGCATCGTGCTCTTGTTAACTAGCGGTGCCTATTTATGGATGCAAAGTACTTTAGCACTATCTCACAACAGTAATATTACTGACACTTTGAATATAAAACCGCAGCCGATTACTCATACGACATCTGCAATAACTGTTAAGCCAACAATAGCACCTTCTACGGCCACTACCGACAATACTGGAACTATAGTCACTACTGATACTACAGTTGAATCGCCACCACTATTTGAAACCAAGCTCAGCTACAGCCCATCTGATACTCAACCACTGACCGAAAATACACAGAAAGCTAAAAAAATACAAAAAGTAGGAATTATGGCGAATTTGATGCCAGAAGCCACACCAGTAAAGCAATTAAAACCAGTAGAACCGGCAGAATTAATAAACCCAGCTACGTCTGAAAAATCGCCTGCACTAGAGCACGCCGAAAAACCATCTGGCAAATCAAACACAGACAATATAGCAATTGGTAAACAAATCAGGCCAGATCAAAAATCAGAAAATTACTATCGCCAAGCACTTTCATATCTTCAACAAGGTAGAGTTTCTGAGGCGCTGGCCAATTTGACATTAGCGCTTGAGGCCAATCCAAGCAATCATGAAGCAAGGCAAACGCTTGCAGGACTGTTGTTAGATAATAAGAGAAATGATGAAGCCAGGGCAACACTAGCCACTGGCTTGGCTATTGCGCCTGAGCAAAATGATTTTCGTATGGCGCTCGCTCGCCTACAAGTAGAGGCTGGCGATCATACTGGCGCCTTAACCACTTTAGAACAAGGCCTGTCATACGCAAAAGACAATGCCGATTACCAAAATTTTTTAGCTACGCTGTTGCAACGCGCTAACCGCCACGAAGAGGCAATCAGTCACTACACAATAGCACTTTCCCTCAACTCTACCGTGCCTACTGGCACACCTAATGCTACCACTAGCATGTTGGTCGGCCTTGGCATTTCGTTGCAGGCAATTGGCAAACTAGAACAATCCCAAGAAGCTTTTACCCGCGTACAATCCAGCACAACACTTAGTCCAGAGCTATCAATATTTGTAGACCAACGATTAAAGCAAATTAGTCAGCGTTTACAGAACTGATTAGAAAAATAAATGGCCGCATCTCTGTGAACCATTTATATATTGGTAGGGCGTGCGGGGATCGAACCCACGACAAACGGATTAAAAGAATTAGACTTGAATAAATTTATTAATTAAATCAATAACCTGCCATACCCGCTGCTTTAAAATTTAGTTTCAAACAGTCGTAAAAAGCGCATAAATAAGCCAAGACAGTTACGTTTTAGCTACGTTATAGTTTCCTCAGAAACTATAACCCAATTACTATTTGAATTTGAATGTCAGTATACGACCCTTTTGAGACATCCAGGGTTGATGAAAGCAGACTTTCAACTCAACTTCTGAACTTATTGGTAGCTACCTATTAAGTTGCTGCCGTATCATTCTGGTTGAATATAAACATTTAAGAGATGACTATCTATACAGCAACAAGTTTAACGTCAAACGGTATCAAGGCATAAATCTATACCCGACACTAGACTCTGTAGTGATATGCCTGGGCTGCGATGTATTCTCTTCGAGTTTTTTTCTTAAATGCCCCATATATATTCGGACATAATGAGCGTCCTCAATATGGGATGGCCCCCATACCGCTTTGAGTATTTGGCGATGTGTTAGAACGCAATCGGGATTGGAAACGAGATAAGTCAATAACCGATATTCAATAGGGGTTAAATGAAGTGCCTCACCTGCTCGCTCTACGATGCGTTTCCGAAAATCAATGTGTATGTTACCAAACTCGATAACGGAATTATCTTCATTGCTATTTAGCGACCTGCGACGCAAATGTGCCCTAACTCGAGCGACTAGTTCCGAAGCACCAAAAGGTTTGGTAAGATAATCGTCTGCCCCAGCATCTAGGGCCCTGACCTTATCTGTTTCTTCAGTTCTAGCCGATAAAACGATAATTGGTATTTGTGACCAGACGCGAAGGTCACGAATAAAATCAACACCATCCCCGTCTGGCAATCCAAGGTCGAGAATGACAAGATCGGGATGACGTGTGCCTGCCTCGATCAAGCCACGTTGCAAGGTTTCCGCTTCATGAACGATGCAGTTGTCTACTTCGAGTGCCAAACGCACAAAACGACGTATTTGCGCTTCGTCCTCTACTACGATAATGACTGGCTTGGTGGAGTCTATGGTCATACGCACTCGCCTTCAGAGCTGTCAAACTCTGGTTCAATGGCTGGTGGGTTGCCTTTAGGTAGAGTAAACACAAACTTAGCGCCACCTGTACTTCTATTCTCAGCATGGATACTACCACCATGGGCTTCGACAATGGCGCGACAAATAGCCAAGCCCAAACCTACTCCGGGAGTAGCATTCTCCTTCTGACCGCGTTCGAACTTTTTAAAAATTTCTTCCTCTTTACCTTTGGGTAATCCAGGGCCATTATCTTCGACCCATACAATAACTTCCTGGTCAGCAGATGATGCGCCGATTTCAATTTTACTGTTCTCCGGAGTATATTTAGTTGCATTCTCCAACAGGTTACAAAAAACACGCTCCATAAGCACAGCATCAATTTCGAGCAGAGGTAAATTCTCTTCCAGCCGCACGCTCACTTTGTAATGCGAGAGACTTGTACTTACTGCTCGAAGGGAACTCTCCACAACTTCTTCCAAAAGGCACCACTGACGGTTAAGTTTCACCTCTCCAGCTTGAAGACGTGCCATATCAAGCAAGTTGTTCACCAGCGCAGACATACGCATGGCTTCCGTTCGCATGGTACTTGCTATTTCCATTTGTTGCCCAGTAAGGGGCGGCTTAGTTAAGGTCATTGAGTCAGCCAGCCCGACAAGAACACTAAGCGGAGTTCTCAAATCATGTGAAATAGCGGAAAGAAGCGAATTACGTAACCGCTCTGACTCCATCGTTACAGCAAAAGATTGTGAAATGTCCACGTAGTGGATACGCTCAAGTGCAATTGATATTAATCTGGCAAAAGTCTCCAGCAGTCTTCTTTGTTCCGGCGTCATTAGCTGGCCAGGATTTACAGGCTCAAAAGCAAATACCCCGCGCACTCGCATCGGCGCCTTGAGTGGCAAATACAGCACCGAACTACCTGGCAGAGTGTCGGTACCATTGCCCGCGGCTTCCTCGTGATCAAATGCCCATTGTGCTATACCATGGTCAATGATTGGCGGCTTCGCAGTAGCGGCTATTGGAGGCTTCAACTTGTCTTCGAGATTCGACAGAATAATAGATGCCTTGCCACCAAATTGTGACTCAATGAAACGCCCACATATTTCAGCAATCTGCTCCGGAATCAGTGCGCCAGATAAGTCACGTGACATTTCATAAAGCGCCCTGACACGCGCTTCACGACTGGTCGCAATACGTGCTTGGTGCTTGAGGCCGGCAGTAAGCTGACCGGTAATTAATCCTACCGCCAGCATGATCATGAAGGTCAGCAGATACTGCATATCGCCAATAGCGAAGCTAAATCTTGGTGGCACATAGAAAAAATCGAATGCGGCAACACCGAGAAACGACGCCAGCATTGCTGGCCCGCGCCCGTAACGAATTGCTACAAAAACTACCGTCAGCAGAAATAGCATCACAATATTGGAAAGCTCGAACACCGTATGTAATGGCGCTGCGATTAAGGTGGCAACTATACAAGCAAGCGTCGCCATTGCATAACCGTGCCAACCTTTCTCCATACGATCAATCTGCTGTTGCAATGGAGAAATGGCAAAACTCTCCCGGGCATCGCCTTCTTCTCTTGATACCTGAATGACATCAAGCTCTGGGGCCAGAACGCCTATTTTGTCTGCAAAAGAGCGCCGCAATGGTGACCAGGGGCGAGGATGATCTCTGCCGGCCATTACGATTGATAGATTATGTTGCCGGGCATAGTCGACCGCAGTTTCGCAAGCGTCATTCCCAGATAGACTTGCTGTTTCGGCGCCCATGTCCTGAGCCATTTTCAGGGTCTTGAGGATTTTATCTCTCTTTGTATCAGGCAATCCTTGCAGTTCTGGCGTTTCGATATAAATTACGTGCCAAGGCACGGCCAGAAGGCCTGCCAGACGAGCTGCACTGCGCACGATCCTGTCCCCACCTACACCGGAACCGATGCAGACAAGGATTGATTCCCTGGCCTTCCACACGGAAGTTACTGCCTTTTCGCGTCGGTATTGCTGCATTTCCACGTCCACACGGTCGGCAGTACGGCGCAGTGCAAGTTCCCTCAAGGCGATCAGATTACCCTTACGAAAGAAATTCTGGATGGCACGTTCGGCCTGTTGCGGTAAGTAGACTTTGCCTTCTTTGAGGCGCTGCAGCAATTCATCGGGAGGAAGGTCGACCAGCACCACCTCGTCTGCACTCTCGAAGATACGGTCTGGAATGGTTTCCCAAACGTTGATGCCTGTAATGCCGCTTACTACATCGTTAAGAGTTTCCAAATGCTGAACATTAACAGTGGAGCACACATCAATGCCGGCAGCCAGCAGTTCCTCCACATCTTGCCAGCGCTTGGGATGGCGGGAACCAGCAACATTGGAATGTGCTAACTCGTCAACCATAATAAGTTCTGGCTTGCGTGCCAGTGCGCCATCTAAGTCAAACTCTTTGAGGATGCGGCCGCGGTAAGAAATTTTTTTAAGGGGGAGAATTTCCAACCCCTCGGTCATGGCCTGAGTTTCCTTGCGGCCATGAGTCTCTACTACACCAACCACTACGTCCACACCTTGTGCACGCAACTGCCTTGCAGCAGCTAGCATGCCGTAAGTCTTACCCACCCCCGCTGAGGCTCCGAAAAATAGTTTTAGTTTACCGCGTTGCGCTTTTTCATTTTCTCGCTGCACTTTTTCCAGAAGCTCGTCTGGGTTGGGGCGTTGATCCTTGATATCAGCCATTATTCAGGATTCCTAAATGGTTGGGAGGAGTAGGCCTGCGCGGGATTCCGTCATGCCTTACGTCTTTTTATCTCACATTCTAAACTGCAAAGTACTGTTTACCATTAACTATTCGTTATCTTGTTTCATAAACAAAATGCATTTCACCACAAACCGGACAAAGGTGAGAGTATTGTCTTGTTGGTTCAGATTCTGGATAGTCAGCTGTGTCGTTCATCCATTCATGACCAACCCTGTTGGCACCAGAAGATGCCGTCGTTTCCGGTTGGATAATTGCATTGTGTGCCATTTGTAATTCGACCAATGCATAGCATAGCAGAATCGGCAGGAAAACTGCCAGAAAGAGCATGCCAAGCAAGAAAGGGCTCCAACTGTACATTCTTTATGCAGCCTTCAGGATATGCAAGGGGGAACCTTTTGTCTTCTTAGTGTATTGTGTGATTTTTTCAATCTTGCCACAACTTGCCGTTGTCAGAAAAGCTGAGACGACGTTATCCGCATGGCACTTATCGACCTCCACATTGATTTTTACGGGAGCTTCAACCCATGAAACTGATTTGCCAAAGTACCAGTCCTGCAAGGAGACAATCCAGGCCTGCCGAGATAACGTGGTGACAACGACACGACTAGCCCCTGCCGCGAAAACTGCTCTGCGGACGGCCTTGATATCCGAGGATTTAAGCAACATGCTAATATGATTCATTTAATGTTTTCCTGCATTTGTGTCAGGGACCAAAGAAATCCCTTATTAAATGTTATAGCTAAGTTTCTAAAAAAAGTGAAAAATGTTAAGCCGTGGATATAAAAATTATATAAAAATGAGTACATGAGAAACACCCTAATACGCCGTTTCTGCAGATAAATAGAGTTTCGTTAAGGGTGATCTGGTCTAATCGGCGCTAACGGACCGGAGAATATTTGAGGCGTCAAAGCCCGTCGAAGCGAAAGATAGCCAATACGCGAACAGCCCATCAAGGCCCAATCATAAGCATAGATATAGTAATTAAAGGCTGAAATGCGTGAGCAGTCGAACCAAATATCATAGGTCAGAGCACTTGCAGTCCGAAGGGGAGTCTATACGTAACCGTCTATGTTTATTACAAAATATGGCTGCCGCTCAGAAGATCAAACACAATACCAATAGCCAATGCATCAAGTCCCTGAACTAAGAAGCATCATCCTTATTGAACATTCGTTTGCTGAATGCCTGCTAATAGCCACGCTGAATTATTTTCTTGCAGATTCTTTTGTATATGCCAAATTTCATCTATATTTTCTGGTTTACCGTTGTTTTCGCTCAACTGTCCAGTAAAACGCACACTGGCGATTGAAAAGTCACTTTCATTGGCAACTTCAAGTAATTCAGCATTAATTGCGATAACTTCGGTAGTTTGCACCGCATTACCACGCTCTTGCATTTGCATTGAAATTTCAGCAAATACTTCAGGCGTAGTATATTCACGCACATCGTTGATGTCTTTACGATCATTTGCGGCTTGTAGACGAATGAATGACATTTTTGCATTGCGTAGAAAACTTTCTACTGGAAAATCTTGTGGGATATTGGTCGCACTAGCCCTACTATAATTCTGTTCAGATAATTGCTGTGGTGGGTTATATGGTGTGTTACCCCCTGCATACTGAATATTTTGTTGTTGGGATTTTTTGAATTTTGAAATCAAAAATATAATTGCAGCAGCAGCAAGTATCATCATCAAAATTGAGCTCATGCCGCCGCCCATGCCACCACTGGCAAACATGGTGGCCAAGCCGGCACCTAATGCCAAACCAGCCAAGGGGCCCATCCATTTGTTGCCGCCAGATGCTACAGGCGTGGGCGGAGAAGCAGGTGTACTTTGTGCCTGTCTTGTTGGCATCGAACGGCTCTTACCAAAACTGCTGCCTCCCCCAAAACGCTTAGCTTCCGCCACTGTAGATAACAGGCTCATGCATGTTAAAGCAATTATCAATAATATTAAATAGCGTTTCATGTGTTCCTCTTCTAGTAGGTAAATCTAAAGTGGTGTTAAGTTTAGCAGTTTTAGTTCAATGTCTGGTGTTGGCTGTTGAATTGCATTCTTAGAATGACCCTAATGGGTCTTAATTTAAGTACATACCGACACAATGCAATATGAAATCAGGTTATTTAATTCGCGGCTATCGGGCGAATTTTAAGTTTAGTCTGATCGCGCACGATGATTTCTTATCTTGCGGTTTTCAAATGTCCGCAAGACCATAAAAGTCATGATACCAATCGCGACCATGACCATAACTAAAGCACTGTAAGCGATGGGCCAAGGGATGCCCTGCGTCATCATCGTAAATTCTGACATCCCACCAATGCCTGCCAACACATTGATTGGCATAAAAACGACACTGATGATCGTCAGCCGTTTTAGGTTCTCGTTCTGGTTGACGTTAAGGAAACCAACAGTGGCATCCATCTGAAAGTTGATCTTGTTGAACAAGAAGGTTGTGTGTCCGTCCAGAGATTCAATATCGTGAAGAATTTCACGGACATCCTCATGCTGTGCGATTGACAGAATCTTTCGACGCGTCAAAAAAGATAAAGCATTGCGGGTATCCAGAATATTGCGACGTATACATCCGTTAAGGTCTTCTTCTAAGGAGATGGCAGTAAGTATCTTTGCTGCTTCCTCATTAGTCTTATTAGACCTGAATACCTGCTTTCCAACCTGTTCTAGCCGGGCGTATATGTCTTCAAGCTCATTTGCCGAGTATTCCACATCAATAGCAAAAAGATTGAGTAACACGTCTTTTGCATCTGATACATATCCTGCCTGAGCACTTACTCGTACATGCTGCAAACGAAACACCGGCAGTTCCTCAGCCCGCACCGAGAATAAAATGCCATTGTACAAAACAAATGCCACAACCACTTTACGTGATTCGTCCTCCCAGTCAAGCAGGAAGTCGGAATGTAAATGTAATTCTCCATTCTCTTCCACATAAAAGCGTGCACTGGTCTCTTGGTAAGTCAGATCCTTTGGATTAGGCAGATGTACGTCAAAAATTTCTCTAACCCAATCAAGTTGTTCATCTTCGGGTGTGACCAGGTCTATCCAGACCGGGTGCGCTTCAGCTAGATCCTCCCGTCTATAAATGGGAATTTGGCACAAGCGCCCTTCATAAAGGTCAAATACCCGGATCGTCATGTGCTAGCTCTTCGGCTTGGCTCGGATAGTAGTTCCATCCGGACAGAGCTCGAAATTTCGAGCCTTTCAAGCAGCTTTTCTAACATCCCCAGATTTTGTTTGTGTATGAGATATTCGGCCAGATCGTTGTGCTGGAGATACCTCAAGTTTTCTACTAACTTTTGCCAAACGAGCAAGAGCTTGACGGTAGTGATATGGTCCTGAATGGGCTCAATATCACTCATTCAGTTCACTCTCTGGACTTGAAGCAAACACTTCGTGCGCATGGCATTCCAAATAAACTACCCATTGCCCTGCGTCTTGCAATGTCGCATTCAAAACTGCAGGCGAGTTGTTTGCCATAGGCAAAACGATGTCTTAGCGCATTGACAACATGCTTTCTGCCACACATAGGACAAATATGTGCATATAGTCTTGATTGCGTCGGGTTAGCATGATCGACGGCGATAAAAATTTCCTCTTGAACAGCCGTGTGGATGCTGGGCGACACGATTGCCTTGGGAGGGAGATTTCTTTTTTCAACATCGGCATTTCGATCATAGCTTAACACGCAAGGATCAGCAGAGGTTCTAGCAGCATGCCCATGTTCTTTTTTAGGCTGCATGGAGGAGCCTCTGGAAGATACCTTTTGTCGATTTTGCGGGGTGTTTTGCAATTCGTTCGATCGTGCCGACATGTGCTGTCGTCAGAAAGGCTGAAACGACTTCGTCCGCATGGTCTTCGTCGACTCCCACTTCAATTCGGATGGGAGCATCGCACCTTGTATTGTCTTTGCCGAAGCTCCAGTCCTGAAAATGCGCTGCCCATGTATGTTTAGGCAAGGAAGAAACAACGACGCGACTCGCCCCGGCCGCGAAAACTGCTCTACGAACAGCCATGACCTCCGAGGTCATGAGTAACAAACTAATACAACTCAATTAATTTTCTCCTGTCTTACAAGTATTGGATTCAATTGAACCCAAGTGAAATGCTAAAGAAAAAAATATAAAAATCGTGAAAAATAATGCTGCGCAGATATAAAACTTTTGTAAAAATTCATAGGTATATACAACATTGTTACCCTATCGTCTGGAGTTGAAATCCAGCAAAAAAAGGATGCCATAGGCACCCTCAAGGGAAGAGTCATTGATTTAAAATATGCGATCAACGGTAAAGACGACGTGGGTATCGACTAGATCCTCGGGTGTATGGCCAAGGATGGTGGCACCATCCCAGTTATTCTTGCTCCAGTAGCCATTTCCGCCGCCGTTGCTGACGCCGATGTAGTCCAATCAGGCAATTCAGTCAGTATGATGGATGCCTTGCACTCCTATATTGGATAAGGCTTCACGCACTTCAT
>JADGRO010000033.1 GCA_017880905.1 Methylotenera sp. | reverse complement strand
TGAGTTCCGTCAAGCATTCATGACATTTGGCGACAAATCATGGGGTTCTATCAAAATCGGTAAAGATTTAGGTTTATTCGGTCAAGATGCTATCTTGAACGACCAAACATTACTCGGTGTTGGTTCTCAAGGTCTTGTTGGTCCTGCAGGCGGTACTACAACTACTTTAGGTCGTATCGGTACTGGTTTCTTGTATGCTGACTTCACTGGTCAAATTGACTATATGTCACCAAACTGGAACGGTTTTAGCTTTGTGGCCGGTATTACCCAACCATGGAACACACTTAACTTGGGAACTAGCGGTACTTCAGCCGGTACACAAAAACAACCGGCATGGGAAGGCAAAGTTAGCTACGAATGGGCTGGCGATTTCTCTGGTAAAGCATGGCTAGAAGGTTTCTCACAAAAAGTTGACGGTATTGGTGCTACAGTTGGACCTCCAGCATCAACTGGTGTCAAAAAACGTGCAGATGTATTCGGCATCGGCGGTAAAGTGGGCTATTCAGGCTTTGGCTTGACTGGTTACTACTACAATGGTCAAGGTGTAGGTACTACCGGTTTGTTAATGGACGGCTTCGCTGTTAATGGTGACAGACGTGATTCAGACGGTGGCTATGTACAACTTGATTTCACTATTCCAGGTGTAGGTACTAAAATCGCTGGTAGCTGGGGTGAGTCAAAACTTGATTTAGCTAACAGTGAAGTTAATCCTACTTTAGTTAGGAAAAATGAAATGTGGACATTGGGTGCATACCATCCTTTAACAAAACATGTTAATTTGGTGGCTGAGTATTCAAATGTTAGAGCAGAAAATCAAGCAGGTGCTAGAAACACATCAAATATTGTGGATCTTGGCGCAATCTTGTTCTTCTAAAATTAACGGCAGGGCTTGCCCTGTGTTAGTTTAAGAAGCTTTAAGTTGAGCTTGATGTAAACTAAAAACGGCAACTTCGGTTGCCGTTTTTTATTGTTAAAGACATTCTAGAAACACTCCAATTTTATTCATCAATCCCCAGCTCTTGAATTTTGCGTGTTAACGTATTGCGCCCCATACCTAGCTGGTTGGCAGCTTCTATGCGGCGGCCGTCTGTGTGTTGCAGGGCTTTAACTATCATTACTCGCTCAAAATCTTTAGTGCGCGCATCTAGCACGTTTTGCTCGCCACGGTTGAGCGCATCAGCCACTTCAGAAGCGAGTGCCTCTTGCCATGAATTTGCACCAGATGATTTTGAATTGTCTTCTTTTAGTTCTGGTGGTAGGTCAGCCACGTCTACATTTTGCCCTGGTGCCATCACGGTAAGCCAGTGGCACACGTTTTCGAGCTGACGCACATTGCCACTCCAGTTTACCGCAGTTAAATAGCGTATTGCTGCTGCTGATAGCTGCTTTGGCTCCACGCCCAATTGTATGGCGCTTTGGGCGAGAAAATGCTTAGTAAGGTGGGGAATATCTTCACGACGCTCACGTAGCGGCGGCAAACGCAATCTGATTACATTTAAGCGATGAAATAAATCTTCACGAAATAATCCAAGTTTAACGCGTTCTTCTAAATCTTGATGGGTAGCAGCTATCACGCGAACATTGACTTTAAGCGGCTGGTGACCACCGACACGGTAAAACTGGCCATCACTTAACACCCGTAATAATCGCGTTTGTAAATCGGCTGGCATGTCACCAATCTCGTCAAGAAATAAAGTTCCATTATCTGCTTGCTCAAATCTGCCGCGCCGCGCTGCTGCTGCACCGGTAAATGCACCGCGTTCGTGGCCAAATAATTCAGATTCCAATAAATCCTTAGGAATAGCCGCTGTATTGATGGCAATAAAGGGTTTTTGAGCGCGCGGGCTGTGTTTATGTAGCGCGCTGGCTACCAGTTCCTTACCGCTACCGGATTCGCCATTTATAAGCACCGTAGCGTGCGAACGGCTTAAGCGACCAATGGCGCGAAAAACCTCTTGCATGGCAGGCGCTTGACCAATAATTTCGGGCGTTTCTTCCAAAATGACGTTATCAACCGCTTGGCGCATGCTTTCTTCTACCGCGCGCTTAATCACATCAATCGCTTGATCCACATCAAACGGCTTGGCCAAATATTCAAATGCACCACCCTGAAACGCCGCCACAGCGCTTTCAAGGTCAGAATATGCGGTCATGATGATGACAGGAATGTCAGGATATTTCTGTTTGATTTCTGCCAAGAAATCTAGCCCAGAGCCATTAGGCATGCGGATATCGCTCACTACCACTTGTGGCTGCTCACGGTTCAAAGCATTAAGCGCCTCGGCCACCGATGAAAAGGTTTTGAACTCCATATCCGTACGCGCTAGTGCTTTTTCAAATACCCAGCGTATTGATTTGTCGTCATCTAATATCCAAATTGGTTTCATAGCTTTCTCTATTATTTAATATGCACTTACTATTGTTGAATAATGGCGTGCTTAATCACTGTGCTTTCAACCGGCAGCAATATGGTAAAACACGTGTTACCAGGCTGACTCTCACAATCGATCATGCCGTGATGTTGCGTAATAAAAGTTTGTGCTAAAGCAAGCCCAAGGCCACTTCCGCCTTCACGTCCTGTTACTAAGGGGTAAAATATTTTGTCGCGAATATCCACAGGAATGCCTGGGCCATTATCAATAATCTGCAATTTAATCCCGACGCGATAACGTTTTTTAGCGAGCGTTACTTGCCGTTCAGCACGTGTGCGCAAGGTAACTTGAGCTTTTTCTGTGCCGCTTGCTTGCATAGCCTGCACTGCGTTACGTGCAATGTTAAGTACAGTTTGAATGAGCTTTTCGCGATCCCCAATCAAATCGGGCAGGCTGGTATCGTAATCGCGCCGTACTTTAATGTTATTTGGAGATTCCGCCAATAATAGACTACGCACACGTTCTAGCACTTCGTGAATATTGGTGGGTTCATATTTTGGTACGCGATGTGGCACCAAAAGCCTGTCCATCAGGCTTTGCAGCCTATCCGCTTCTTTAATAATCACTTGCGTATATTCGCGCAAATTGGGTTGTGGCAGCTCGTGTTCTAGCAATTGCGCCGCACCGCGCAAACCGCCCAGAGGGTTACGAATTTCGTGGGCTAAATTTCTAAGTAATTCAGAATTCGCTTGTTGCTGAATCAACATACGTTCTTCTCGCGCGATGCGCAGTTGTTGGTCCATTTGCTGGAACTCGAGCAATAACGTAGCATCACCTATATCTACTGGCGTTACTGTGCAAGTAACTGCAAACGAGTGTTGGCGCACAGTCGTGAGTGCAAACTCATGTTCACGATATGGGCTGTTATTTTTAACCGCATTATCAATGGCGATTTGTAAAATCTCGCAATTTAAAAATACTTCCGAAATATGACTACCGTTAATTTGTGTGGCACTAAGTGCAAATAAAATTTCTGTGCTGGGATTGGCGTAAACAACTCTATGCGATTGATTAAGTAGCATCACCGCTGTTGCAAGGTGCTCTAAACCAGAAAAACCTGTGGGAACATTTTGAAGCATAGCTTAAGATTGTATAGCAATTGGATAATTGCTTGTATATAAGCAAAAGCTAAGCCACCTTTGGGATCAGTCTAAAATCTAAAAGACTAACTAATTTGTTGCGTTCATTTCTTTTTGTAGTAAATCAATATTGCGCTGATGCGCATCTACATCGGTCTGTAAAGCTTTCATTTTCTCATCAAACTTAGGCACGTTACGAAAAGTTTTTGATGTGCCATTGGCATTTTTCTGCTGATAAACTTCAGGGTGAGATTCACCTTCAGCATAGGCTTTTTTAGCATCTTCAAGCGCTTTTTTCTCAGCGTCGAGTTCAGACTGCAAAATCTCTTTACGCTTGTCGTCACGCTGATTTTGCGTGCTTGCTTCTACCTTAGGGAAGCCCGCTGGCGTTGCGGTTCGTGTCTGTGACCCGCGTTTTGTCTCGCCACCAGAACCTGTGCCGAAACTAGTATCTGCAGGTTCTAGATCGAGTTTTTTTGCACCTTTAATTTTAACATTAGAATAGGTGACGCGACCCTCGGCATCAACAACTTTATAGATAGCCGCATGCGCCAACACTGGCAGCATTAAAGCTGATAATAAAACGCATAAAAAAGTAAATTGTTTATTCATACCAATAGTTTAGACGAGACTCTTACAGTTAGCAACGAAGTATTAGCTATTTTGGTTGACTGCTTTAGTTCAAAAAGAAATAAGTGCAATTCTTACAACAGACTTAGAAATAACTAAAAACAAAAAAGGGCAGCCTAAGCTGCCCCAATTTGGTGCATAAAACCAATTTAACAACTATAGTACATGCCAAACTCAATTGGATGCGGTGTCATGCGTATTTTGGTGACTTCTTCCATTTTTAAATCAATGTAAGAGTTGATCCAGTCATCCGAGAAAACACCCCCGCTGGTCAAGAATTTGCGATCTTTATCCAAGTAATCCAAGGCCTGTTCTAATGAAGAACATACGGTTGGGATTTTAGCATCCTCTTCTGGAGACAGATGGTACAAATCTTTAGTTGCTGGCTCACCTGGGTGAATTTTGTTTTGTACGCCATCTAAACCTGCCATCATTAATGCCGAAAAAGCCAAGTATGGGTTGGCGATTGGGTCTGGAAAACGTGCCTCAATACGGCGAGCTTTCTCACCATGTACAAATGGAATTCGGATAGATGCAGAGCGGTTTTTAGCAGAATACGCCAATTTTACCGGTGCTTCAAAGCCTGGCACCAAGCGCTTGTAAGAGTTTGTGCCTGGGTTGGTAATCGCATTCAATGCGCGAGCATGCTTGATAATGCCACCAATGTAATATAGCGCAAAATCGCTCAAACCCGCATAGCCCGTACCCGCAAACAAGTTTTTGCCATCTTTCCAAATGGATTGGTGTACATGCATGCCAGAGCCATTATCGCCAACAATTGGTTTTGGCATAAATGTCGCTGTTTTGCCGTAGGCGTGTGCAGTGTTTAGTACTACGTATTTTAAGATTTGTGTCCAGTCTGCACGTTGTGTCAGGCTGGAAAATTTAGTCCCTATCTCGCATTGACCGGCAGTACCCACTTCGTGATGATGCACTTCAACTGGCACACCCATCGCTTCTAGCGACATACAAATTGCAGAGCGGATGTCTTGTAGTGAATCGACTGGAGGCACTGGGAAATAGCCACCCTTGACGCCAGGGCGGTGACCAGTGTTGCCGCCTTCGAATTGTTCCCCAGAAGCCCACGCTGCTTCTTCTGAGTTGATTTGCATGCCGCAGCCGCCCATGCCGGTGTTCCAGGTCACGCTGTCAAAAATGAAAAATTCTGGTTCTGGGCCAAAATAAGCAGTATCACCAACGCCACTTGATTTTAAGTGCGCCTCGGCACGTTTTGCCAAGCTACGTGGGTCGCGGTCATAACCTTTGCCATCGGTTGGATCAACCACATCGCAGGTTAAAATAAGTGTTGGCTCATCCATAAATGGGTCGATATTCGCAGTCGATGCGTCTGGCATCAATTGCATGTCTGATGCCTGAATGCCTTTCCAGCCTGCGATGGAAGAGCCATCAAACGCATGGCCTTCGGTAAATTTTTCTTCATTAAACGCTGAAACAGGTACAGAAACGTGTTGCTCTTTACCGCGTGTATCGGTAAAACGAAAATCGACAAACTTGATATCGTTATCTTTTACCATTTTCATTACTTTAGCCACTGACATCAGAATCTCCTAGACGATGATTAGACAAAACAATTATTGAATAAACTTTTAACACAAAAACCTTAAGGACAATATTTTAGCAGGAACTATGCCAGTGAAAAATAGAAAAAATTGGTTTTTAGTCATTCACTTAGCAAAAACATGAAAATCTTCATGCTCAAAAAATGTGCAACAGACTTAAAAATGCACTATTATGGTGCAATTTAGGATTGCCGTCATTACAATTGTTTTTCGCGCTATAATTTGATGCAACTAATGTAATGCGGGAGTATGAAATGCAAACAATGAGCAAAATCTTGGAGCGCGCAAAAAAACGCGCAGAAGAATCAAATTTGCCATATGCGGGCGCACTTACGCCGCGAGAGGCATACGAGCTGTTGCAAAAAACACCGCATGCTAAGTTGGTAGATGTGCGTACAACTGCAGAATTAGATCTCGTAGGTAAAATCCCTGGGGCAACTCATATAGAGTGGGCATTTTACCCAGGCATGGCAGCTAACCCTGATTTTGCAGCGCATTTAGATAGGCAGGTTGATAAGGAAGCACTGGTTATTTTTATGTGCCGAACTGGAGGGCGCTCGCATAACGCGGCTATAACCGCCGCGAAGTCAGGCTTTGCAGAAGCATACAACATGCTAGAAGGCTTTGAGGGCGAGGCCAATAATCAGAAACAACGCACGCTGATCAACGGTTGGAAGCACGCTGGCTTGCCTTGGAATAATTGAAGGCTCTACTAAATAATGACAGATAAATATGCCGTTATTGGCAACCCGATTGCGCACAGCAAATCGCCGCAAATTCATATGGAATTTGCTAAACAAACAAATCAGGATATAAGCTACAAAGCAATATTGGCGCCATTAAACGAGTTTGAGGTGACGGCGCGTAGGTTAATTGATGAGGGTTATAAAGGCGTGAATGTGACGGTGCCATTTAAATTGCAGGCATTTTTGCTTAGCAATTCTCTTTCACCGCTTGCCAAAGCGGTGTGTGCTGTAAATACACTTATACTCGATAGAAACAACATTCAGGGCCACAATACCGATGGTATAGGTTTAATAAATGATATTACGCAAAATTTAAACACTAAATTACAAGGTAAGCGGATACTGCTACTTGGGGCTGGCGGTGCAGCGCAAGGTGTGTTATTACCGTTATGGTATCAAAAACCTAAACAAATAATTATTGCAAATCGCAATGTGGATAAAGCGGTTGAGCTAATAAATAATGCACAGCTTACAGAGCCATTGCTTATACAAGCTTATACATTTGACGATATCCCTTATGAAGAATTCGACTTAATAATTAATGCTACATCCGCAAGTTTAAGTGGCGAGCAACTGTCTCTTTCGGATATTTTATTTAACGAAAACACACTTGCTTATGACATGATGTACGGCCGCGAAACGCCTTTTATGCAGCAAGCTCGGGCAAACGGCGCGAAAGCGACAGATGGCTTAGGTATGCTGGTAGAGCAAGCCGCAGAAGCGTTTTATATTTGGCGCAATGTGCGTCCACAAACTGCCCCAGTTATCGCAATGCTGAGAAATCATAATTGATTCGTTGGTTACTTAACGCCAAGCCAAATGCGCGTCCCATGGGTTTTGGAGGGCTATTCAAGCGCGTTTTTGTGTTGTTTGTGTTATTTGTTTTGCTGTATCAACTTTGGATTTTTTTGCACATTTGCTGGTGGACCAAATTTAATCCATCTACCAGCGCGTTTATGGAAGACCGCTTGCAAGCCATTCAAGAAACCAAGCCAGATGCCGAGTTGAAGTATAAATGGGTCGATTATTCACAAATTTCCAATAACCTAAAACGCGCGGTGATTGCTAGTGAAGATTCCAAATTTAGTGATCACGAAGGCTTTGATTGGGAAGGCATAGAAAAAGCTTACGAAAAGAATCTTAAAAAAGGCAAAATCGTCGCAGGCGGCTCCACTATTAGTCAGCAGCTGGCTAAGAACTTATTTTTATCTAGCAAACGTACGCCCTGGCGTAAAGGTGAAGAGGCCATAATCACCGTGATGTTAGAAAAAATACTGACCAAGCGGCGCATTTTGGAGATTTATCTAAACGTCATCGAATGGGGCAACGGCATATTTGGGGCAGAAGCCGCCGCGCGGCACTATTTTAAAACCGGCGTAGGTAATTTATCTACACAACAGGCGGCCAGACTTGCCGCCATGATTCCTAACCCACGCTTTTACGATGTACATAAATCTACAACTTATTTAAACCGCCGCACTGCCACCATACAAGCTAGAATGCACTTTGCAGAGCTGCCTTGATAATAGATATTTTTCAGCTACTTTATAATGGGAAATATACGTCTGTAAGCAGGTTATGTGATGGGGTGGTGTGAGAATTATTGACATATTTTTCAAATACTGGGTTGTTGTTGTCCACTTTTGTTACCCCCCGTCTAGTTGTGGAAAACCAACTATATAAAGCATCTAAATTTTCATATGGGCCTTTGTGTCTTATTACCGTATATTTACCTCCTGGGATAACGATGACTTCTAGGGGTGGTTGAGGCTTAAACTTTGAGTTCATAGTAACGCAGGCGCGGGAACGTACTAAATGGCTGGGAGTTAAGCATGGGTCATCTATAAAAATACGTAGCTTTTGAAAATCAGTCGTTGCAAATTTTTCCAAATTAAGCCACGTAAACAATCGGTCGAAAGCATGGCTTGCTTCTAAATAAAGGCTGCTATGCGCAACATAAATAGCGTCAAAGTTATCGATGCTTTGGATACTGACTTTATATGCGGTATGTTCCAAATAAGCTTGATTTGATTGATTTTCATGGTTACGAAAGTTTGCAGGTGGTTTGCCATAAATCGATTTAAAAAGGCGCGTAAACGATTGCGTGTTATTGTAACCACATTTTTGTGCAATCTCGCCAATCGACATATCGGACTGGGTAAGAAGTAATGCGGCATGAAGCATACGTATGCGTCTTACAGTCGTAATAATCGTCTCACCTCTTGTGGTTCGGTATATTCGGTGAAAATGATAAGGCGACATAAAAGCAAATTCTGCTAGTTTGTGTAAGCTAAGATCCCCATCCAGATGTTTGTTGATGTAGCTTGTGACTTGGTTAATTCGTTCTTCGTACCTCTGGGAGTCAGCAAGCTTTGACATATACATTCAGCTTAATTTGCAGTTAGGATAGACCATAACATATATTGAATTAGCAAATCTTGCTAAATTTTATGCATAACATTACAAATCTTGCTAAATTTCGTTATAAACTCAAATTATAAAAGAACTTAAACATATTTTTTGCAAAGATTTCATATGGTTACATATGCGGATGGTATTAATATTTTGCCTTAGCGCGCATTAGGATTATGCTAATAGCCCTATAATTTCTACTCTGCTATAAGGCGGGCAACTATTTTTCTAACTATTGGTGCCAGTAACAAAATACTGGGGAAAGCTATCGGCCAAGCAAGCACGAAAGAATACAGCCACAGTGCAATAAAGTGTGAGGTAAGGCCTAAACGAATGGCGGTGAGTATGCCCGACATGAGAAATGCCATGAGTACAGACATAAATAATGCAAAAAGCAAATTTGAATGTTTAGCGCCGATTTTCATAAATTTTCTAAAGTATGGCTTTTAAATATTTCCCGGTATAACTTTTTTTGTTTTCAGCCACTTGCTCGGGCGTGCCTTTGGCGATAATTAAGCCGCCGCCATCACCGCCCTCCGGACCCATATCCACAATCCAATCAGCGGTTTTAATTACGTCTAAATTATGCTCAATAATGATAATGGTATTGCCTGCATCACGCAAACGATGAATCACATCCAACAACAGCTGAATATCCGCAAAGTGCAAGCCAGTGGTGGGCTCATCGAGGATATACAGTGTGCGACCAGTATCGCGTTTACTTAGCTCTAAAGATAATTTCACGCGCTGCGCCTCACCACCGCTTAAAGTAGTGGCGCTTTGCCCCAACGTGATATAGCCTAAGCCCACGTCCAACAACGTTTTTAGCTTGCGTGCGACTACTGGAATGGGTTTGAAAAATTCATTCGCTTGTTCCACTGTCATTTCCAGCACTTCTCGAATATTTTTACCTTTGAAGTAAATTTCTAAAGTTTCGCGGTTGTAGCGTTGGCCTTTACATACGTCACAGGGCACGTACACATCGGGCAAAAAGTGCATTTCTACACGAATCACACCATCGCCCTGGCAGGCCTCGCAGCGGCCGCCTTTTACGTTAAACGAGTATCTGCCTGGCCCATAGCCACGTGCGCGACTTTCTGGCACGCCTGCAAATAAATCGCGAATCGGGGTGAATAGGCCTGTATAAGTTGCCGGGTTAGAACGCGGTGTGCGTCCAATCGGGCTTTGGTCAACGTCCACTACTTTGTCAAAAAACGCTAATCCTTCTACCTCACCAAACGGTGCGGGCTCAGTGTTGCTGCCATATAAATGCTGGGCGACAGCACGATATAAGGTGTCGTTTATCAATGTAGATTTGCCGCTGCCGGAAACGCCGGTGACGCAGGTGAGTAAGCCAACAGGAATTTCTACCGACGCATCGCGCAAATTGTTGCCCGAGGCGTTAGTGAGTTTTAGCCAGCGCGCAGGGTCGGCTTTGGTGCGAGTTTTTTTGTAGACGATTTGCTTTTTACCACTTAAATATTGGCCTGTAAGCGATTTAGTATTGGCTTGAATATCTGCAGGCGTGCCTTCGGCGACAATTTGTCCGCCATGTTCGCCCGCGCCGGGCCCAATATCCACTACGTAATCCGCCGCCAAAATCGCATCATGATCGTGTTCCACCACAATTACCGTATTGCCTAAGTCACGCAAACGTTTTAGTGTTTCCAACAGCCTGTCGTTATCACGCTGATGTAAACCGATTGAAGGCTCATCCAGCACGTACATCACACCTGTTAAGCCACTGCCTATTTGCGAAGCTAATCTAATGCGTTGTGCTTCGCCGCCAGATAAAGTTTCGGCCGAGCGTGAAAGTGACAAATACTCCAGCCCGACATTGGTTAAAAACTTAAGACGGTTCTCAATTTCTTTCACAATCTTATCGGCAATGGCAAGCTTTGTACCTTGTAATTCGAGTGTTTCAAAGAAAGTAAGCGCTTGCTTTAGCGGAACTTCACACACTTGGTGGATATTCTTTCCACCCACTTTCACATGGCGCGCTTCTATGCGCAAACGCGTACCGGCGCAATCTGGGCAAGGCGCGCTATTAATATATTTAGAGAGCTCATCGCGTACCGCCATGCTGTCACTTTCGCGATAACGTCGTTGCAGGTTGTTTAAGATACCCTCAAAACTATGCGTTTTGCCAAAAAAAGTACCGCGTTCGTTAAGGTATTTAAATGCAATTTGTTCACGTCCAGAACCGTTTAACAGCACGTCTTGAATATGTAGGGGCAGGTTTTCAAACGGCATCTCAATATCAAAACTATAATGCGTAGCCAAACTCATAAGCATTTGAAAATAAAATTGATTGCGTTTATCCCAACCTTTAATTGCGCCACTTGCCAGTGATAAATGTGGGAAAGCGACTACGCGTTTGGGGTCGAAAAAGTTAACATTGCCCAAGCCGTCACACTTAGGGCATGCGCCCATCGGGTTATTAAACGAGAATAAGCGCGGCTCTAATTCTGCCAAAGAATAATCACATACCGGGCACGAAAACTTGGCAGAGAATAAATGCTCTTTTTCGCTATCTATTTCTACTGCAATTGCTTTGCAATCCGCCAGGCGCAGTGCGGTTTCCAGCGATTCTGCAATACGCTGCTTCATGTCGAACTTTACTTTGATTCTATCTACCACCACGTCCACATTGTGCTTGGTGGTTTTAGCGAGTTGCGGCAAGGCGTCCATCTCATAAATTTTGCCGTCGATTCTTAAACGCACAAAACCTTGCGCTTTCAACTCGTCAAACAAATCAAGCTGCTCGCCCTTACGGTTGGCCACCACTGGTGCAAGTATCATTAGCTTGGTGTCTTCTGGCAGTTTTAAAACGGTGTCTACCATTTGGCTCACCGTTTGTGCTTCAAGTTTAATGCCGTGTTCTGGACATTCTGGGTCGCCAGCGCGCGCATACAAAAGCCGCAAATAATCGTGAATCTCAGTCACCGTGCCCACAGTAGAGCGCGGGTTGTGCGAAGTCGATTTTTGCTCGATGGAAATGGCAGGCGATAAACCTTCAATCAGGTCAACATCGGGTTTATCCATGCGGGCTAAAAACTGCCGTGCATAGGCAGAAAGGCTTTCCACATATCGACGTTGGCCTTCTGCGTATAGGGTATCAAAGGCAAGCGATGACTTGCCCGAGCCAGATAAGCCGGTGATTACAATCATTTTATTGCGTGGCAAATCTAGCGAAATATTTTTTAAGTTGTGCGTGCGAGCGCCGCGAATACGTATAAATTCCATGAGGCTTTTTCTAAATTTTGAGCAACCTGTTAATATACCGCCTTTAGCCAAATAATTTCAAATATTTAATGAATCCCATCGAAAAAATGCCTCCAAATGAATTTAAAGTCAGCGTGAGTTTGGCTTCCATTTACGGTTTACGCATGTTAGGCATGTTTCTCATTTTGCCAATTTTTGCGATTTACGCAACGCACTATCAAGGTGGTGATAATAGAATGCTAGTCGGCGCAGCCCTTGGCGCTTATGGGCTGACACAAGCTTTATTGCAGCTACCATTTGGTATGGCATCCGATAAATTTGGGCGTAAAAATATCATCTATATTGGGCTAGTGATGCTGATTATTGGTAGCATTATCGCGGCCTTGGCGACAGATATCACAATGGTGATTTTAGGGCGCGCTGTTCAAGGTGCAGGGGCGGTTTCTGCCGCTGTGACTGCATTATTGGCCGATTTAACCCGCGAAGAAAATCGCACTAAAGCTATGGCAATGATAGGTGCAACCATAGGTGTGACATTTGCTATTTCACTGGTATTGGGTCCTGCACTGGCGCATTGGGCAGGCATTGCTGGCATTTTCTGGCTTACAGCGATACTGGCTAGTTTAGCCATGTTAGTGGTTAAATTTGTGGTGCCAAATCCGATCGCCAGTAGCTTTCATTCAGATGCCAGTGCTGTGCCAGCAAAACTTAAAGACGTGTTAAAAAACACACAATTATTGCGCTTAAATTATGGTATTTTTGCGCTGCATGCGGCGCAAATGGCCATGTTTATCGTGGTGCCGTTTGCGATTCAAAAAACCAGCAACTTAGATGTAAACCATCATTGGCAAGTCTATTTACCCATCTTGCTCGGCTCGTTTGTGTTAATGATTCCAGCCATTATAGTGGGTGAAAAACGAGGGCTTTTGAAACCAGTGTTTATAGGTGCGGTAGCCTTAATGTTGGTGGCACAACTTTGTTTCGCCAGTTTGATTACCAGCTTTTGGGGCATTATATTTTCGCTATTTGCTTATTTTGTGGCATTTAATATTTTAGAGGCTAGTCTGCCATCGCTTATCTCTAAGCTCGCTCCAGCCGCTGCTAAGGGCACTGCAATGGGCGTTTACAATACCTCGCAATCGTTCGGTGTGGCGGTAGGTGGCTTGGCTGGTGGTTATTTGGCGCATCATTATAGTTATTCGGTAGTATTTATGTTTTGTGCGGCGCTGATGAGCATTTGGTTAATGCTCACTTTTAGCATGAAAACTCCACCCAGCGTTATAACAAAGATGTATCATTTAGGTGAATTAAATGAGGCGCAAGCAGCGCAACTCACTAAAACAATTTCGGCCTTGCCTTATGTGCATGAGGCAATAGCAATTGCCGCCGAGGGCATATTAATTGTTAAAATTAAAAATCAACTTACTTGGAATGAGCAAGAAATTTTAGAGATTATTGGGAGCAAATAATGGCATCGGTAAATAAAGTAATTTTAGTGGGTAATTTAGGGCGTGACCCAGAAGTGCGCTACATGCCAAATGGAGAGGCAGTGTGTAATTTTAGTATCGCAACCACGGAAAATTGGAAAGACAAATCGGGCGTTAAGCAAGAAAAAACCGAATGGCACAACATTGTGATGTACCGCAAATTGGCTGAAATCGCTGGCGAATACTTGAAGAAAGGCCGCCCGGTGTATATAGAAGGCCGCCTGCAAACACGCAAGTGGGAGAAAGATGGAGTAACGCGCTACACCACAGAAATTATTGCCGATAACATGCAAATGTTAGGTTCGCGTGAAGGTGGTAGCTCAAACGCCAGCTTTGATAGTGCGGTGGATCAAGGCGCTGCACCAGAGGATATGAATCAAGCCCCAGATCGACAATCTATAGCACAGCAAGAGCCAGCAAAATCTGGGGGTGGTAATTTTGATGATTTTGAGGATGACATACCATTCTAAGCAAACAATAAAAAAGCCCGCAATTGCGGGCTTTTTGCTAACAATTAAGTTATTTCAAGACAACACTGACATCGTCGATTATAAAGGTTACGGTTTCAGCCGTTTATGCAAATACAGAATGTGCAATAAACAAACCAATGATGAGTATGCAGATTTGTATCCATGTTAATTTTGACATTTGCATTTAGTGCTCCAAAAACCTATTCAACATTATGGCTATTGTTATTTATAAACAATCAATTAACCAATTGGTTGACATCAGTTATAATCTGTTTTTTGAATAATCTAGAAGTAAGAAGCTAAAAGTATGCCAATTTATGATTTCCAATGTGCTAGTTGCGGCTTTAAAAATGAGTTGATGCGTAAAATAAGCGAAGCAAGCATCACTATATGCCCAAATTGCCAAAAAGAAACTTTTGCCAAAATGCTATCTGCACCAAGCTTTCAGCTTAGCGGAAGTGGCTGGTATGCCTCTGATTTTAAAGATAAAAAACAAAATAAAAACCAAGAAGTAACAGAAAAAACCGAGGCAAAACCGGCTGATTCAGATACAAAAGCAGTGGCTTGCAACCCGGGTTGTGCTTGTCATTAACTCATTGAATTAATATGAAAAAATACTTTATTACTGGCCTCTTGGTGCTAGTGCCCTTATTTATCACCATTTGGGTTGTTAGCACACTCATCCAAACCATGGATCAAAGCCTGCTACTGTTGCCAGAGTCATGGCAGCCCAAGCATTTATTTGGCTTTCATGTTCCTGGGTTAGGCGCAATTCTCACATTAGTGATTATTTTTGTCACTGGTTTGGTAGCAACTAACATCTTTGGTCAGCAACTCATCAGACTGTGGGAATCTTTACTTGCCCGCGTACCGTTTGTAAAAACCATCTATTCCAGCGTTAAACAAGTGTCCGATACGCTGTTTTCAGATTCTGGCAATGCTTTTCGCAAGGCTGTGTTGGTACAGTATCCAAGGCTAGGTAGCTGGACCATCGCCTTTGTTACTGGCGTTCCCGGTGGTGATGTGGTGGACCACTTGCATGGTAATTATATTAGTGTTTATGTGCCAACCACGCCCAACCCCACTTCTGGCTTTTTTCTCATGATGCCAAAGGCCGACGTGATAGAGCTGGATATGAGCGTGGACGAGGCTTTGAAGTACATTATTAGTATGGGCACGGTTGCCCCAAAAGATCACCTCACAAAACAACTTCGTTTTCAACAAACAACACAACAACATCCTCTATAGAATCAGACTTAAATTATGATGCGTACACATTACTGCGGCCAACTAAACCGCACCCATATTGGCCAAACAGTGACTTTATGCGGCTGGGCACATCGCCGCCGCGATCATGGCGGCGTGATTTTTATTGATTTGCGTGATAGAGAAGGCATGGCGCAAATTGTGATAGACCCAGATACCCCGGAAGCCTTTAAAAATGCCGAAACTGTGCGTAGTGAATACGTACTTAAAGTGGTATGTAAGGTACGCGCGCGGCCAGAAGGCACAGTGAATGCGAATATTCCAACTGGTGAAGTGGAGATGCTCGCGTCTGAAATTGAAATTTTGAACGCATCGCTCACCCCACCTTTCATGCTGGATGATGAAAATCTAACTGAAACTGTGCGTTTAGAACATCGTTACATTGACTTACGCCGCCCCGCGATGCAAAAGAATCTCATGCTGCGCTACCGCGTTGCTAAAACTTTGCGCGACTACTTGGATGTAAACGGTTTTATCGAAGTCGAAACGCCCATGCTTACGCGCTCAACGCCAGAAGGTGCGCGCGATTACCTAGTGCCCAGCCGCGTGCACCCAGGCCATTTTTTCGCCTTGCCGCAATCGCCACAACTATTTAAGCAACTGCTCATGGTGAGTGGTTTTGACCGTTATTTCCAAATCACCAAATGCTTCCGCGATGAAGATTTACGTGCAGATCGTCAGCCAGAATTCACACAAGTGGATATTGAAACGTCGTTCATGAGTGAAAATGAAATCATGGATATTGTCGAAGAGATGATTCGACAAATGCTGAAAAAAGTTCAAAACGTTGATTTGCCAGCCACTTTCCCACGTATGAGCTTTGCTGATGCTATGAATAAATACGGCTCTGACAAACCTGATTTGCGTGTCACGCTTGAGCTTACTGAGCTATCTGATGTGATGAAAGACGTTGATTTTAAAGTGTTCTCGGGCGCGGCTAATATGGCGGGTGGGCGCGTTGCTGCTCTGCGTGTGCCTAACGGCGCGGCGATTTCACGTAGCGAGATTGATGCTTACACCGAGTTTGTAAAAATCTATGGGGCGAAGGGTCTTGCTTATATCAAAATTAACGACATTACGAAACTGAATGAAGAAGGTCTGCAAAGCCCAATTGTGAAAAACATTCACATCAAAGCGCTGCAAGCTATTATTGACCGCACAGGCGCGCAGAATGGCGATATTGTGTTCTTTGGTGCTGATAAGGCCAAGATTGTGAATGAAGCGCTCGGTGCTTTAAGAAATAAAATTGGCCATGAAAAAAATCACCTCGATGGCCGTGCTTGGGCGCCGCTGTGGGTGATGGATTTCCCGATGTTTGAACGCGATGAAGAAAATAATCGCTGGGCGGCATTGCATCATCCATTTACCGCACCAAAAGACGGTCACGAAGATTTGCTCACTTCAGATCCCGGCGCATGCTTATCCAAAGCCTACGATATGGTGCTAAACGGCTGGGAAGTCGGTGGTGGTTCTGTGCGTATCCATAAACAAGAGGTACAATCTAAAGTGTTCGACGCGCTCAAAATCAGTAAAGAAGAAGCGCAAGAGAAATTCGGCTTTCTGCTCGATGCGCTTCAATACGGCGCACCACCGCATGGCGGCTTAGCGTTTGGTTTAGATCGTTTAGTAACACTCATGGCGGGTGCAGAGTCAATTCGTGACGTGATTGCATTCCCAAAAACACAACGTGCACAATGCTTGATGACGAATGCACCGAACGAAGTCGACGAAAAACAACTAAGAGAACTTCACATCCGAGTTCGTACCCAAACCCCTGTAGCTTAGAGACTTATAATTTATTCAAATGGAAGGATTATCTACAGAATTAATTAATTTACTCTTTCAGCTTATGCCAGGCTTTTTGGCTGCTTGGGTTCTTTATGGTTTTACTGCTTATCCTAAACCATCTCAATTTGAAAGAATATTACAAGCGCTAATTTTTAGTTTTTTGATTAAAGCGCTACTTCCAATTGAAAAGTTTTTTTTAGTTTGGGTGGGAAATTATTTTTTAATAGGTTTGTGGGATAACGATGCGCAGATTTTTGTAACAACTATTACAGGGCTTTTATTTGGCTTGGTAACTTGTTATTTTGCAAATAACGATAAATTTTATGCTTTTGCTCGGAAATGTAAATTAACTAAAAGAAAAGCATATCCATCAGAATGGTTTGGGGCTTTTAGTGAGCAGATAACATATGTCGTTTTGCATTTAACTGATAATCGTAGAATTTATGGATGGCCTGAGCAGTGGCCATCCGAACCAAAAAATGGGCATTTTGTCTTAAGTAATGCTGTTTGGTTAAACAAAGATGATACAGAAATTGTTTTAGTTGTTGAAGAAAAGATAATGATTGCAGCAGAAGCCGTAGAGATGGTTGAATTTGTAAAATGATATGGAGATTAATTATGGGACAGAAAAATCTCAATCCCCCGCCCACAAGCCCTCGCCCGCCTCCTCCGCCTGCGCCGCCACCGAAAGGATAGATTTGCCAGTCACCGAAATCAATCATATCAATCTGCGCTCCGACCGCGAGACGATGCATAAGCTGAGAGATTTTTATTGCGACATTATCGGCTTAACGGTAGGCAAGCGCGTGGCGAGTACGACGTACGGTTTTTGGTTGTACATTGGCAATAATGATGTGGTGCATTTGGCGGAATATAAAACCGCGACGCCACCGGGAATCAACGTGCATGGCACATATGACCATGTTTCCTTCACCTGCACCGATATGCCGGGGATGGAGGCGCACCTGACCAAACATGGCGTGCCCTATACGACGCGGGTGTTAGCAAATAGTGTGCATCAAATTAATATGAAAGACCCTGCGGGCAATGGTATTGAGCTCAATTTTGAAGAGTTTCGCGACCCGAATTATGAAATGCGCCCTTCTGGCGACCCAAGTAAAATTTAGCTTAGAGCCTTTGTGACTCGCATCACATACAAGAAATTGAATAAAACTAAAATAGTGTCATGTAGTCTTAGGTTTACAAATGCCTAACGTTTGGTGCAAGCAATATGGAGAAGGTATGAAGTTGAATAGGTTATTGTTCACCACTCTGGTAAGCGCTATTTTATTGGTTGCTAGCCTATCTGCCTTTGCAGAGCCAGACCCCAAGTTGTGGTCTGTAGTGAAAGAAGCGTTTTTTGAAAATCGCGAGATGAAAGAAGTCGATTTTATTAAAATCGCCGCGCCGCGCCGCGCCGAAAGCGGTGCGCAAGTGCCGGTAACTTATAGTGTGGATAACGCCGCTGCAAACGGTGTAGTGATTAAAAAACTCTATGCATTCGTAGATGCCAATCCTATTCCGCTCACGGCAACTTACCATTTAACCGACTTGCTCGGTAATTTTCAGTTATCGACTCGGATTAGATTCGAAACCGACGCATTCGTGCGCTTAGTGGGCGAAACGGCTGATGGTAAGTTGTATCTGGCATCACGCGAAATCCGCGCCGCGGGCGGTTGCGGTGGAACGGTAGATGGCGATGAGGCGGCAATTCGCGCATCGGCAGGTAAAATCAAATTTAAAGTAGATGACCCAGTAAAAATCGGCGATGTAACGGCTGCCACTTTTAACATCAAACATCCCATGCGTACTGGCTTACAGCGCGAATTGGTGTCGCAAGGTTTTGTGCCTGCGTTTTACATTAAAAAAGCGGAATTTAATTACAACGGCAAATCTGTGATGACTATAGACGTAGGTGTGGGCACAGCGGAAGACCCATATTTTAAATTTAATTTTGTGCCAGATGCGCCTGGTAAACTAGAAGTGGTGGCGACGGATAATGAAGGCAAAAGCTTTACGCAAGAAGTGGAAGTGAAAGGCTAAGATTTAATTAATTTAAAGGCCTCCATTTGGAGGCCTTTTTTGTTTTGGTGGTGCTAGAATGAGCTAATAAACTTTAGATTTAAATCTGGGGAGGCCAAAAATGAAAAGTTATCGTAAAGAGCTCTGGTTTAATCCGCCCACCCGTGTGGCGTTTATTCGCATTACTGAGCAAGTGCAGGAATGTCTGCGCGAAAGCGGCGTGCGCGAAGGGTTGGTGCTGGTAAACGCCATGCACATTACCGCTAGCGTTTTTATTAACGACGACGAGCGTGGCCTGCATCACGATTACACACAGTGGCTAGAGCGTCTGGCGCCGCACGAGCCCGTGAGCGGTTATCGTCATAATGACACCGGTGAAGACAACGCCGATGCACATATGAAACGCCAAATCATGGGCCGCGAAGTGGTGGTAGCGATTACCGATGGCCAGCTAGATTTTGGGCCGTGGGAGCAGATTTTTTACGGCGAGTTTGATGGTAGGCGCAAAAAACGCGTACTGGTGAAAATTATTGGCGACTAAGACAGATATTGGTCTAGCCGCCTCGAATATAGCTTTCTAACTCTTTAATCAGCCGTTGCTGGTAGGCGATGGTTTCTTTCACCAAATCTCCTAGCGAGAGCATCCCTATTATTTTGTCGCCATCCACGACCGGCAAATGACGAATGTGCTTTTCGCTCATTATGTTCATGGTTTTTTCCACCAAATCGTCAGGTTTGCCAGCAATTACTTTAGCGGTCATTATTTCACTGATTTGTGTAGTTTTAGATGAACGGCCTTGTAGCACCACTTCGCGCGCGTAATCACGCTCGGAGAATATGCCTACTAATTTTTCATTTTCAATCACCGCGAGCGCGCCAATTTTATATTCCGCCAATATCACTAAAGCATCAAAAACTGGGCGATTTGGCGCAATTGAAATGATTTCTTTCTGTTTTTTGTCATTCAAAATTTGTTGTAATGTTTTCATGAAATTCCCCGACCCTAAGCATTAATAAAAATATACACCTTATAATGGCGATAGCAAATTCAATATACCTATAATCATGAAAAATAATACCGTCGTCAAGGCGCTTGCCGCACTTTTTATACTCACGCTGATTTGGGGCTACAACTGGGTGGTGATGAAGCTAGCTGTGCAATATGCCAGCCCGTTTCAGTTTGCCGCTCTGCGCACGTTTTTGGGGGCAATCATGTTATTTATTGTGCTATATTTAACTAAACGACCATTGGAGTTAAAAGAATTTCCTGCCATGTTAACGCTTGGGTTGCTGCAAACATGCGGCTTTACGGGCTTGCTCATTTGGGCGCTGGTGCAAGGTAGTGCAGGCAAAACGGCGGTGCTGGCGTACACCATGCCGTTTTGGGTGATGTTATTTGCGTGGCCAATGTTGGGAGAAAAAGTGCAAGGTTGGCAATGGCTGGCGGTGGTGTTTGCATTGTTTGGCATTGTGCTGATATTCGATCCTCTGCATATAAAATCGGATGGATTTAGTATGTTTTTGGCGCTGTGTTCGGGCATTTCATGGGCAATTTCGGCGATTGTTTCTAAAAAATTGCACCAACGTGCGCCACATTTAGATTTGCTTAATATCACCGCGTGGCCAACTTTACTGGGCTCAATTCCCATTATTCTCATAGCGCTAATTGTGCCAGCACCCCCCATTCAATGGACACACACTTTTGCTTTAACCATCGTCTATAGCATTTTTTTAAGCGGTTCGCTGGCTTGGGTGTTATGGATGTATGCCTTACAGCGCTTGCAAGCGGGCGTGGCGAGCATGGCATCAATGCTGGCGCCAGTGATAGGTGTGTTGTCAGCATGGTTGCAACTTGGTGAGGTACCAACTACCGGAGAGCTGATTGGTATGTTATTTATTGTCCTATCATTGGTTATTATTTCAGCCATTAGTATTAAAAAACACATGCCAGTAGACCTCGCGCAAGGTCAGGAATAAGAGCACAAGATTAGACGTGGTAAAATTAAATTTTTATATAATTATCAAGGTTATGTAGTATGGCAGGACACAGTAAATGGGCAAATATCCAACACCGCAAAGGCCGTCAAGACGCCAAACGCGGGAAAATATTTACCAAAATTATCAAAGAAATTACCGTGGCAGCACGACTTGGCGGCGGTGATGCAACCATGAATCCACGTCTGCGTGCCGCCGTGGCTGAGGCAAAAGAGGAAAACATGCCAGCCGACAATATTACCCGCGCCATTAAAAAAGGCACAGGCGAGTTAGAAGGCGTGAACTACGAAGAGATTCGCTACGAAGGCTACGGTATTAATGGCGCGGCGATTATTATCGATTGTTTGACCGATAATAAACAACGCGCGGTGGCCGATGTGCGCCATGCGCTGACTAAATTTGGCGGCAATTTGGGCACAGATGGCTGCGTAGCATTTATGTTCAAACATTGTGGCAGCTTGGTTTACGCGCCTGGAACTTCAGAAGACAAAGTGATGGAAGCCGCACTGGATGCTGGCGCAGAGGACATTGTCACTGACGAAGATGGCAGCATTGAAGTGATTACACCACCGAATGATTTTGTGGCGGTGAAAGAAGCAATAGAAGCGGCAGGTTTAAAAGCAGTGTTGACAGAAGTGATGATGAAGCCGCTGAATGAAGTTGAATTTGAAGGGGAAGATGCCATAAAAATGCAAAAAATCTTGGATGCGTTGGAAGACCTAGACGATGTGCAAGATGTTTATACAACAGCAGTTTTAGGGGACTAGTGAGCGAGATTAGGATTCTTGGCATCGACCCTGGCCTGCGACTCACAGGTTTTGGAGTCATCGAAAAAATAGGTGAAAAAATCACTTATATTTCGAGTGGTACGATTAAAACTGCCAGTGGGAAAAAAAACAAGGTAGAGGGTGAAGCCGATAAAGAAGAACTGCCAGCGCGTCTAAAAATTATATTAGACGGCTTGTTTGAGGTGATTGATACTTACCAGCCCAACCAAGTGGCGGTGGAAAAAGTGTTTGTAAATGTGAATCCGCAATCTACTTTGTTGTTAGGTCAGGCGCGCGGTGCGGCGATAAGTGCGGCGGTGATTCGCAATTTAATGGTGGCTGAATATACTGCGCTGCAAGTGAAACAGGCCGTTGTGGGCAACGGTCATGCACAAAAAGAACAAGTGCAAGAAATGGTGAAAAGGCTTTTAAATTTACCTGCTACACCCAGCCCAGACTCGGCGGATGCGCTAGCTTGTGCGATTTGTCATGCGCATGGCGGGCAAGGATTGGGGAAGCTTGCTACGGCAGGTTTTCGCATTAAGAATGGTCGTTTGATAGGATAAGTATGATTGCACGATTGAATGGTATTTTGATTGAAAAAACACCGCCACAGGTTGTGATTGATTGTAACGGTGTGGGCTACGAGGTGGAAGTGCCGATGAGCACATTTTACAACTTGCCAGAAATCGGTGCGAAAGTGAATTTGCTCACGCACATGGTGGTACGCGAAGACGCCCAATTACTCTATGGTTTTGGCACAGAACAGGAAAAAAATACGTTTCGGCAATTGTTAAAGGTAAACGGCATAGGTGCAAAATCTGCACTTTCTATTTTAAGCGGAGTAAGTATTGAAGACCTTGTGCAAGCGGTGAGTATGCAAGAAGTAGGCATGCTCACACGCATCCCGGGTATAGGCAAAAAAACGGCGGAACGTTTGTTGTTGGAGCTGAAAGACAAATTTGGTGTTGCAGGTGTTGCGTCGATAGGAAATCAGCCGAAATCAGCCAGCCACGATGTGCTCAATGCTCTAATTGCATTGGGCTACAATGAGCGAGAAGCTCTGTTGGCGGTGAAGCAGCTGCCAGCGGATGCTAGCGTGACTGATGGCATAAAACAAGCGCTAAAGTTGCTCTCAAAATAATAGATTTGCAAAGTGAGATTGCCATGAGAATTATTTTTTTAGTTGTTGCGATGCAGTTTTTGTTGACTGCTTGCGGGCAGCATTCAGCCAACCTTCCGCAAGCGCCAGAAGCTGCGCCAACGCCGGCATCAATGAGCCGTACCATGCCGAAAATGGTAGCGGACGTGCAGAATGCCGCAGAGCAAGGAGGCGCGGAGCAGAGTTTGACCGAGATTACGGAACCAGCCAAAAATACTGATGCAGTAAAAAAATATATTGCACTACGCCATCATCTGCAAATTGAAACGCCAGCAGAGAAAATGCAGGCGGCTTTTGATGCTGCGGTGCAGCATTGCGAAGCCCTAAATTGCCAGATGTTAAGCGCCAATTACAATAAAGAAACGCCCTACAATCCGCCATCAGCAAGCCTTAGCGTGCGTGTGCCGCCAAGAAATGTGGAAATATTTTTAACAGGACTCGCTAAAAATGGCGAGGTGTTGCAGCATAGTCGCGACTCTGAAGATAAAACCAATCAAGTGGTGGATGCAGATGCGCGTATTAAAAATTTGACTGAGCTGCGTGATAGATTACGCCTAATGTTGACTGACAAAAGCGCTAAATTCAAAGATATTATTGATGTGGAGCGCGAGCTCGCCAATACGCAAAGCCAGCTGGACAGCATGGTGAGCATGCGTAAAATTTTGTCGCAGGAGACCGATTTAGTAGCGGTGAACATTGATTTTACTGCAGCGCAAGGCATTACCGAGCAAGGTTTTTTTGCTCCAGTAGCGCGTGCACTTAAAGATGCTGGTCGCGTGATGATGGAGAGTTTTGGCGCAGTGATCACTTTTGTGATGAGCGCAATTCCGTGGCTGTTGATAGGCATTCCAATTATTTGGCTGGCACGCCGATATTGGGCAAAAATTAAAACTAAACTCATGTGATTTTTTTCTGGCGCTAACTCACCGAAGTTTATTGTGAAAACTTACGTTAAATATTTTGCGTTGCATATATCGCTATTTATTAGCTACAGCCAGGTTTTATATGCTGAAGAAGTCGATACAAATGCGGCTTACGAGAAAGATGCATGGCCACAAACTGGGTCGTCAGATAGCGTGTCTGAGGATGACTACTTTGGTGAAGTACCAAAAGTGCTCACGGTTTCAAGGTTATCGCAATCGAAGGCTGACGCGCCTTCTGCGGTGACGGTGATAGATCACGAAACCATTCGCGCAGCTGGTATTGTAGATTTGGCTGAGATATTTCGCTTAGTGCCTGGGTTTTATGTGGCTAAAAATGCCGGGTTTATCTATAACTCAAATCATGTAGTGAGTTATCACGGTATGGCATCTGCTTATCCTGGATCGATGCAGGTACTCATCAATGGGCGTTCAGTTTATACCCCACTTTTTGGCGGCGTGCAATGGAGCGAATTGCCAATCTCTATCGACGATATTGACCGCATTGAAATTACGCGTGGGCCAAATGCAGCCAGTTATGGTGCCAATTCGTTTTTTGGCGTGATTAATATTATTACAAAGAATCCAGCTGATTCATTAGGTTCGTCAGTCAAACTAACGCATGGCGATGGCCGAAACGAAGCATTTTATCGCCATGCAGGAGAGATAGACGATTTTAATTATCGAGTAACCGTGGGTTACCGTGAAGATGATGGACTGGAAAACCGAAATGATTTTAAGCGCACACAACTTTTAAACGTGCAAGCCGATAAACGCTTAAATGCAACTAACGAAATTGATTTTGAATTGGGAATTACTGGTGGCGAGCGGGCAGATGGCGAAGCGGTAAAAGATAACCGATTTTTTGTGCCAAGAACGCGGGATATCTTGAATCATTATGAGCTTGTACGATGGCGGCATAACGTGAGTGACGACAGTGATTTTTCGCTACAGGCTTACCACTCGTTAAATAGCTCAGATGATCAGATTACAACAGTAAATTTGAGGCCTTTTTTGCCTGCAGTGCCTGCATTATTATCGGCTACTTTGCAGATAAACAACGATATTGAGATGGAGCGCTTTGATATTGAGGCGCAGCATACTTTTGCACCGGCAAACAATCTGCGCGTGGTTTGGGGTGGGAATATAAGGTTAGATACCACCTTCGCACCGTATTGGCTGGGAACAAGTGCTACAGATCATTTTAATTTGCAACGTTTATTTGGCCATGCAGAGTGGCGCATCAATGATCAGTTTTTAATGAATATAGGTAGTATGGTTGAGCACAACGATTTTACTGGCACCGATATATCACCGCGCGCTAGCCTCAATTTTAAACTAACCCCTAACCAGACTTTACGCTTAGGTATTTCGTCGGCGACACGAACACCCAACTATATCGAAGAAAAATTTAATAATCCTATCTTGATACCAACAACAACTCCGGCTAGTTATCTAATTCAAACCTTTGCAGATACAGGCGATGTCAACCCAGAGCGTATTTTGTCAAAAGAAATAGGTTATTTAGGCCAAATGGGCAATTTAAACGTGGACGCCAGACTATTCGACGATGAAATACGCGATGTACTAAATACCAAAAGAATGACTCTAACGCTCCCACCAACAATTGTGCTTGCGGGCCAGTTACCTAGAATCTATTTCAATGGTACTGACGCACAAGTACGCGGTTTTGAAACACAAATAAAATATCGTTTATTTAAACAAACGCAGATTATTGCAAATTATGCGCATGTAAAGATTTCTGGCGACAAGACTTTACCAACAGATTTTACAATTTCCATGCCTGAAAATACCTTCAGCGCTTTGATTACGCATCAATTTGATAGTAATTGGGATGCTAGCTATGCGTTCTACCAAACTGGGGCTGTTAGTGCACTGGGGGATGGCGCTCCTGTCGGCCTTAATAGAAGATCTGATGTGCGCTTGGCACGAAAATTTGTTGTGAATCGTGCGAGCGGTGAGGTATCTTTGGCAGTAGAAAACTTATTTAATGAGCATTATCATGAATATGCGCTCTACAACACATTAGGGCGACGTGCTGTAATTAATTGTAATCTTGATTTTTAGTAAATTAGTATTGAGCAAAATAATTGATTTTGAGTTACTTTAGATATCGAAAGAGACTTGCTAAATGGATAGCGTATTCAGCGCTAATCTTAAGCTTGGCTGCGCCTATTTTTGCGCATGCGTACACTGGTGTCACCATTGTAATAAATGCACCTACGGCTACGAATCTTGAGTTTGTTGAGTATTTTAAAAACGAACTTGTCAGCACCAAAAATACCAACCTTAGAGTCAATGTAGTTGTTTTGCAAGAGTCGGAAAAATTGGTGGTGGCTGAAAATAGTGAACTCGTGATTGCATTAGGCGTAAAAGCGCTTGAGGCTTCAAGTAGATTGAAATATACCACGCCAGTATTGGGCGTGTTTACGCCATTACCAGTGTTTAATGACTTATTGGCCAAGAGCAGACGCGAGTTGGGAAATTTTAGTGCAATCGTGTTAGATCAACCCTATTCGCGGCAATTGTCCCTCATAAGAGCAATCTTACCTGAGGCTAAAAAAGTGGGTGTCTTGTTAGGCACAGTTTCGTCACAGTATATGGATGTTATAAAAGATGAGGGTGAAGAAAGAGGGTTTAGTGTTTTGGATGAGACTGTTTATCAAGAAGCCGAGTTAATTCCAAAATTAAAAAAACTGCTGGAAAATACTGATGCATTATTAGCAGTTCCTGATGGGTTAATTTACAACCGTGAAACTGCACAACCCATTTTATTAACAAGCTATCGACATCAAAAACCAATGTTTGGATATTCTCAATCATACGTACGTGCGGGCGCTTTAGCTTCGGTGTATAGTAGTGGCAAACAGATGGCGAAACAAGCGGCTGAGATTGCCGTTAAATCACAGCAAGCACCAAGCCTGTTGCCGCCTCCACAGATACCCAAATATTTTTCAGTTACGTTGAATTACCAAGTAGCACATTCGCTCAATATCCCTTTGATGGATGAAGAGGCGCTATACAAAAAAATGCTAGAGGCTGAGGCCATAGAGAATCAGGGACATGAAGAAATTAGGCATTGAAAATTTAGGCATTAAGTCAAGAGTAATATTACTTGGCACTGTTCCAGCCTTGCTATTTGCCATTATTTTAGCGGGCTATGCCATTTCTAATATTTTTGGTGTGATGAATCAATCGTTATACGATCGTGGGCGAATTATTGCCTCACAACTCGCACCTGCAGCCGAATATGGCGTTATTTCGGGTAACAAACAAATTTTACAAAAACTAGTGCAAAAAATACTTTCTGCTGGGCAAGAGGTAACAACCGTAGTGGTAACAGATAACGATGGCCAAGTGCTGGCGCAAAGCGGGCCAGACCTACCAGTAGAGGTAATTGATACGATTAAAAAAGGCAATGTTCAAGAATTAAAACGTAGTAAAGGCATTATTTTTACATCACCAATTTATAGAAGTTTGGTAGAAGTTGATGATTTTAGCGGGCTATCAGGCAGTGACGAAGAGCAAAAAAAAGGCGCTTCACAGCTAGAGATTGGCCAAGTATATATTGAATTAAGCAACCAATCTTTAAGTAGACTAAAGCAAAATTTGGTAACAAAAATTGTGTTAATAGGCTTACTGGGCTTGCTGTTAAGCGTGTTAATTGCATGGAGAATAGGTCGAAATATTACCAAACCAATTCAAGAAATTGCCTATGCTGTGAATAAGGTGGGTGAGGGCTCGTTTTCGCAAACAATTATTGAAGATTCAAGCGGAGAATTGAAAACTCTGCAAAAAGGCTTTAATTCGATGTCAAGCAGCCTTAAACAAGCCTATGAGCTAATGCAAGATAAAGTAAACGAGGCCACCAAAATGTTGCGTCATCAAGCGCAGCATGATGATTTAACAGGCTTAATTAATCGCAGAGAGTTTGAAGTAAGGTTAGAGCGGAGCCTGAAAGGAGTGCGTGAAAATAATACACAACATATATTTTGTTACCTAGATTTGGATCAATTTAAACTAGTGAATGATACTTGTGGCCATACTGCTGGTGACGAGTTGCTTAGACAAATAAGCGTGCTACTCGCTAACAGAATGCGTGATAGAGACACCTTGGCGCGCTTAGGTGGTGATGAATTTGGGTTATTGCTAGAAAATTGCAGCTTAGCTGATGCCAATCAAATTACTAATGCACTGCTAAAGCTGGTTCGGGATTATCGATTTATTTTTGAGGATAAAATTTTTAATATTGGTGTCAGTATTGGCTTGGTAGTGATTAACGCTAGTTTTGAAAGTGTCAGTGATGTTATTCATGCGGCGGATATGGCTTGTTACTCTGCAAAAAAAGCGGGTCGAAATCAAAGCTTTTTGTTTAGTGCTGGTGATGTTGAGGTAGCGCAACGTCGTAGCGCTGTAGAAGCAATTTCTGATATTACAGATGAAATTGATGATGAGCAGTTTATGTTGTATTGCCAACCAATCGTGCTTCTTTCTTCGCTTATGACACAACCCCGTCATTATGAGATATTAATTAGAAAAATTAATCTCGAAGGCAATATTATGTTGCCAACCACATTTATCCCTTCTGCAGAGCGCTACCTTTTAATGCCTAATATCGATAGATGGGTCATCAAAAATACATTTGCAACTTATCGCCAGTTGTTAGATATAAGTAATGAAAAGTGTGATTATGTATTTTCAATCAATTTATCTGGCACCTCACTTGGCGATAAAAGTCTGCTAGGTTATATTCGCGAGCAATTTGTTATATATTCAATCCCGCCACAATCCATCTGTTTTGAAATTACAGAAACTGCTGCGATTGTGAACTTAAAAAACACCATTAATTTATTCACAGCATTAAGAAAATTAGGCTGTAGTTTCTCTTTGGACGATTTTGGTAGCGGGATGTCTTCGTTTATGTATTTGAAAAACTTTGAAGTGGATTTTCTTAAAATTGATGGTTCTTTTGTAAAAGACATGCACATAAATAAAATTGATTATGCCATGGTGCAATCAATTCATAGCGTGGCAGAGGCCATGAACATTAAAACTGTGGCTGAATTTGTAGAAAATGAGGCCATATTAAGAGAATTGAAAGTGATTGGCGTACACTATGGCCAAGGCTTGTATTTAGGTTCGCCATTGCCGATTAAAAAATTAATTGAGAACTTCTCGATATTAAACTCATAAGGTGTTGAAGTCAGTAAAATATAAGATATGATCGAAACAGATCGCCTCATTGCCCCTGCCGTAGAAAACTCCCAAGAAGAGGCCATAGAGCGTGCTCTACGTCCAAAAGCGCTTGATGAATATATCGGACAAGAAAAGGCCAGAAGTCAGCTCACAATATTTATCAACGCCGCGCGCGGCCGTAGCGAGGCGCTAGATCACGTACTATTATTTGGCCCGCCAGGCTTGGGTAAAACTACTTTAGCACATATTATTGCACGCGAAATGGGTGTTAATCTTCGCCAAACCTCAGGCCCAGTGTTAGAGCGGGCGGGTGATTTGGCAGCCTTGCTTACTAATTTAGAACCCAACGATGTATTATTCATTGATGAAATTCATCGGCTTTCACCTGTAGTTGAAGAGATTTTATACCCCGCCATGGAAGATTATCGGTTGGATATTATGATAGGCGAAGGGCCTGCCGCAAGGTCAGTTAGGTTGGACTTGCCGCCATTTACCTTGATTGGTGCGACTACACGGGCAGGTATGCTCACCAACCCCCTCAGGGACAGGTTCGGCATTGTGTCACGACTAGAGTTTTATAGCATCGAAGAATTGGGGCGCATTGTGCATCGTAGTGCGGGTTTATTAGAGGTGGAAATTACTGAGACAGGTGCCTTAGAAGTTGCCAAACGTTCACGCGGCACACCGCGTATTTCTAATCGATTACTGCGCCGTGTGCGTGATTATGCGCAAGTAAAAGCAGATGGCATCGTGAGCTCTGAAATCGCCGATGCAGCGCTTAAAATGCTTGATGTGGATAATTTAGGTTTTGATGTAATGGATAGAAAGTTGTTGCAAGCAGTATTACAAAAATTTGGTGGTGGCCCGGTTGGTCTGGATAATTTGGCGGCCGCCATTGGTGAAGAGCGCGATACGATAGAAGATGTGCTAGAGCCGTATTTGATTCAGCAAGGCTACCTCATGCGCACCCCTCGCGGGCGCGTGGCGACCAGTTTGGCGTATCAGCACTTTGGTTTGCAAGCACCAAAAACATTGGCCTCGGGTGAGTTTTGGCAGCAGTGAAGCCCCAGAATAATGGCCAGTTTAACTGGCAAGTGCGTGTTTATTATGAGGACACGGATAGCGGCGGTGTGGTTTATCACAGTAATTATTTAAATTTTATGGAACGCGCCCGCACCGAATGGTTGCGCCATTTAGGCTTTGAACAACCTTATTTTAGAGACGTACTCAACATAATTTTTGTAGTACATAGCATGCAAATTGATTTTAAAAAACCTGCAAAATTTAATGATTTACTCACTATTACCAGCGAATTGGTAAAAATAGGTCGTGGTAGTTTTGAATTTTTACAAAAAATTTCCGTCAATCAACAAACTTTAGTCGAGGCGCAGGTAAAACTGGCTTGTGTTGATGCTGTTGCCTTTAAACCAATTGCAATTCCAGAGCAAATCAAATCAATAATGGAGCAAATATGACGGTAGCGAATGATATGTCTTTATTTACACTCATCTCAGGCGCCAGCTTGCCGGTACAGTTGGTAATGGCGATATTGCTCGTTACATCGCTATTTTCGTGGTGGTACATTTTCATAAAAGTGGCGACTATTAAACGTGCTGAAACCGAATCTGAAGAATTCGAAAACAAATTCTGGTCTGGTGGAGATTTGAATAAACTATACGAAGCCGTCACTGCAGGGCGTCGCAAGCCACAAGGCATGGCGAGCATATTTGAGGCGGGTTTTAAAGAATTTATCCGTCATAAACAACAACCTGGAATGGAAGCCAAGATGGATATAAGCGATGTGATGGAGGGCTCGCGCCGTGCTATGCGCGCGGCATATAATCGCGAGTTGGATGATTTAGATGCGCATTTACCATTTCTAGCATCGGTTGGCTCGGTAAGCCCTTATATAGGCCTGTTTGGCACGGTGTGGGGTATTATGAACGCGTTTAGAGGCTTGTCCAGTGTTGCGCAAGCTACCTTAAGCCAAGTCGCACCAGGCATTGCTGAGGCGCTAGTAGCAACTGCCATCGGTTTGTTCGCAGCTATTCCTGCGGTGATTGCGTACAATCGCTTTGCAAGCTCGGTTGACCGATTATCTGTGCGCTATGAAAGCTTTATGGAAGAGTTCACGAACATCTTGCAAAGAAAGAGCTAACAATGGCGAGAACGCGCAAACGCCGCATGATGAACCAAATCAACGTCGTGCCATATATCGATGTGACTTTGGTACTGTTGGTGATTTTTATGGTGACCGCGCCGATGACCAATCCTGGTATTGTGGATCTGCCGAAAGTAGGCCAAGCCTTGAAGCAAACCGGCGCGCCGATTGTGGTGACTATTCACAAAGATGGTATGGCAGAAATTGAAGGTAAAGAATTACCGCGTGATCAATTATTATACGAAGTTAAAAAGCAGCTTAAAAAAGCGCCGCGTGCTGTGGTAGTGGCAGCCGATGAAAAAACCCAATACGGTAAAGTGATTGAAGTGATGGACTTGTTGAAACAAGCCAAGGTAGACAAAGTAGGGTTGCTTTTTAAACCAGCGCCTTAACCTAAAATAATTATCAGCTATGCTCAGAAAGCACGAAAATTCGGATTCTTGGAAGGCGGGCATACTGGCTATTACAGTACACCTAGTTTTGCTGGTAGGTATGTTAATCTCGTTTAATTGGAAAGCTGCGCATCCTGTAATGAACATCACCGAGGTTGAGCTTTGGGATAAATTACCGAGTACAAAACCCGTGATCGTAGAAGAACCAAAACCAGTAATTAAAGAAGAACCTAAGCCAGATCCCAAGCCAGTGGTTGAAGAGAAGCCTAAGCCAGAAGAGCCCAAAGTGGATATTGAATTAGAGAAAAAGAAACAAGAATTGGCGCAAAAAGAGAAAGAGTTGGAAGAAAAGCACAAGAAGGACGAAGCAACAAAGAAATTTGCACAACAAATGCGCGATGAGGATTTGCGTGAGAAAAAAGCTGACGAAAAAAAACAATTAGATAAAATTAAACAAGATGCTTTGTCAGATGTTAAAGCGCAAGATGATAAGCAAGCTAGCGCAGTCAATGCGAGTTTAATTGGCGAATATACCGAGAAAATCAAAGCCAAAATTCGTGGCAATGTTAACAAAACGCTATGTGGTGACGGCAATCCTGAGTTGAAGTTTGAAATTAGTGTATTACCCACCGGTCAATTAAGTGGTAGCCCCAGAATAGTGAAGTCAAGCCAAATTTCTGCTTGCGATGAGGCTGTGGAGCGCGCCATTATTGCCTCTGAGCCTTTGCCATTGCCGGATGACCCAAGTTTAAAAGCACAATTTAAAAATCTAAACCTTAAATTTAGACCCAATGATTAGCATGTAAAAAAAGCGTAAAAGTTGTAATAAAGTGTAAATCGTGTGGTATCACGGCGTGTTTGCAGTAAAATTTAACTGAACTTTTTAAAAAATAAGATACTAATAGTTATATGAAAATAATTCGTTGGATGTTTTTTTGTGCAGTTTTTTTAGTCACATCTGCCGCAAATGCCGCCTTAGAGATTGAAATTAGCGGCGGCAGCGCACAACAAATCCCCATCGCAGTTTTGCCTTTTGGTGGAGCTGCTAACGCAAAAGAAAATATCAATGAAATTATTGCGGCAGATTTAAGCCGAAGCGGCTTATTTCGCGTGTTAGAGACGCGTGGCATGGCAAATCTGCCAATATCACCCACCCAAATCAAATATGCCGAATGGACGGCATTACAAGCGCAAGCAATTACCGTGGGTGAAGTGGAATCCGTTGCTGGCGGCCGTTTTAAAGTATCGTTTCATCTTATGGATGCGCTTAAACAAACGCAATTAGCGGGGATGGATTACCAAATTGCCCCGACTCAAATGCGCTCTACAGCGCATAAAATCGCCGATATTATTTACCAAAAATTAACTGGTCAAGCCGGCATATTTGCCAGTCGCATTGCCTACATTACCAAAACAGGAAAGCGCTATGCCTTGCAGGTGGCCGATGCAGATGGTTACAATCCGCAAACCGTGGTTTCGTCTAACGAGCCAATTATTTCGCCCGCATGGTCGCCCGATGGCACAAAACTCGCTTATGTTTCATTTGAAAAGAAAAAGCCGATCATTTTCGTGCAATCACTCACTAGTGGCAGCCGCGAGGTGCTGGCAAATTACAAAGGCAACAACAGCGCACCTGCCTGGTCGCCCGATGGTAGCAAGCTGGCGATTGTACTTACTTACGGCGCCAACTCACAGGTGTATACTATTGATGCAAATGGCAGTGGTTTAAAACAAATTACCAAAAGTAACGCAATTGATACCGAGCCGGCGTTTTCGCCCGATGGTGCTTGGATTTATTTTAGCTCTGACCGTGGCGGAAAGCCGCAAATTTACAAAGTGCTTGCGGACGGTGGAAGCCCAAGCCGCGTGACGTTTGAGGGTGTCTACAATGTTAGCCCGCGCTTTTCGCCCGATGGCAAAGCTTTGGCGTATATTCGTAACGATGGTGGTAAATTTAGAGTTGCGCTACAAGATTTAGCAAGCGGACAAGTACAATTGTTAAGCGAAGGATCGCAAGATGAATCGCCTAGTTTCGCGCCGAATGGCCGCGTGCTTTTATATGCTACCAAGGTAAACGGGCGTGGCGCGCTGGCTGCAGTTTCATCCGATGGCAAAGTACGTCAGCGCTTAAACGACGCCACTGGCGATGTGCGCGAACCTGCTTGGGGGCCGCTAGTTAATTGAGTAAAGTTATAAGTTTGTATCAAATAACCCAAAGTTTGGGATAACAAGGAGAGTAAAATGCAATATATACATAAAATAAACACGAAACTAATTATGGGCTTGAGTTTAGCGGTGTTGTTGGTGGCCTGTAAAAGCACGCCGATAGCGCCTGCAAAAGTTGAAGATAAAAGCCCTGCTCCGCCCGTGGCAACGGCTAAGCCTGCAGATTCAGGTGCAAATACTGGTGCAGTGAAAGAAGTTGTGGCCGATAGCAATGCTAACAATGCTGGCAACAACCCATTAAAAGATCCGAATAATATTTTATCCAAACGCAATATCTATTTTGATTACGACAGTGACGCAATTAAGGCTGAATATCGCTCGTTGGTTGAGGCGCATGCCAAGTATTTGTTGGCGCATGCAGATGCAAGAATGGTTGTGCAAGGCAATACCGATGAGCGTGGCACACGTGAATACAATCTGGCGCTTGGACAACGCCGCTCTGTTGCGGTTAAAAAAGCACTTAATTTGTTAGGCGTGCAAGATAAGCAAATCGAAACAATAAGTTACGGCGAAGAAAAGGCCGCTCAAAATTGCGCCGATGATGCTTGTTACTCGCAAAATCGTCGTGCCGATATCGTTTACGAAGGTGATTAACTGATGGTTGCAATAAAAAAATTAGTGTTTGTTGGCTTAAGTCTTTTTGCGCTTACTTCAAATGCCGCGTTATTTGACGATACAGAAGCGCGCAAAAAGATTTTAGAGGTTGAGACCAAACAACAAGCTAACCATGATGCGGCTATGGCGGCGATTGCGGAGCTGAAAAAAAACCAAGCTGCGATGGAAAAGCGCATCGCAGCAATGGAGACGGTGGTGCAAGGCCAAGGCTTGGCTGATATGTCAACCCAAATCGAAGCTTTAAAGCAAGAAGTTGCTAATTTAAAAGGTGATTTAGAAGTTGCTTCGCACGGCCTTGAAACTACACAACAACGGCAAAAAGATTTATATACCGATACCGATACGCGCTTACGTAAGCTAGAAGGTGGTATACCAGTTGCGGCAAACGGTTTGCAAGGCAATCAACCTGTAACTGCCCCTGCGCAACAGGTGGCGGAAGAAAAAGATGCCAAAGCCTTTAATGAAGCTAATGCTTTAAGTCAATCGGCCAAACATAAAGAAGCATTTACCGCGTTTGATAGCTTTTTGAAAGAATACCCAAATAGCAAGCTGGTACCAGATGCGCTTTACGGTATGGGTTACTCACAATTTGCGCTCAAAAACTACAAATCTTCCATCGCCACCCAACAAAAACTGATTGATTCACATCCTGATAGCGCCAAAGTGCCAGATGCCATGTTTAATATGGCCAATAGCCAAATTCAACTCGGCCAAGTAAGTAGTGCCAAAAAGACGCTGCACGATTTAATCGCTAAATACCCGAATGCAGACGTAACACCAAGTGCGCAAAAGCGCTTAAAAGCGCTTGAGGCGATTAAATAAAGGCAACTCTCATATTTTTCGTTCATGAGAGCAAAATTTTTTGAGGAACTGCCTTTATTTTAATATGTGAAGTAGATTGGGCTTGATTTAAACGTTAGGTTTCAAAAGCATGCCCCATATTCATAGTTTTGCACCGATTGAAGAAGCGTCCGCAAGAGTTCTCATTCTCGGCAGCATGCCAGGTAAAGAGTCCCTAAGGGCTGGGCAATATTATGCTCACTCTCGCAATGCTTTCTGGCCGATTATGAGCGATTTAATTGGTGCTAAACCAACCTTGCCTTATGAAGCGAATGCCATAAAATTGAAAGCTGCGGGTATAGCACTTTGGGATGTGCTTGCCTCGTGCACCCGGCATAGTAGCCTTGATGCCGATATTGATAAAGATTCAATCTCTGCAAACAATTTTGAGGCGTTTTTTTTAATCCATCCTAGTATTACACACGTTTTTTTTAATGGGGCTATGGCTGAAAAGTGTTTCCATAGGTATGTAAAACTTAACCTAGAGTTTAGAGCACTACAATATAAACGTTTGCCATCCACTAGTCCTGCCAATGCATCCATGACATATAATCAAAAACTGAATGCTTGGAAAGTTATCATTGAACAAGAAACCTTTTCCTAATTTCTCGGTACCGGTGTAATGACTGGGCAATAAAGCAGACTAAGTATAAAGCCAATTTTATACGGGGAATGTTCATGAAATTATCTGCACTTTTATCTCAATCTTTTCAACGCCACGCGGCAAATGTTGCTATGCGCTTTGAAGAACGTAGTTGGACGTATGCAGAGCTGGAGGGCGTAGTCAGCGCATTGGCTTCTGGCTTGCGTAAATGGGGCATCAGGGCGGGTGATCGCGTCGCCTTTTTATTGCCAAATTGCCCGGAACTGGTTTTTATTAACTTGGCTTGTTGCAAACTTGGTGCGGTGGCTGTACCACTTAATGTTAAACTCACCAGCCACGAGCTTGCCTACAGCTTGAATCATAGCGAAGCGCGTCTTTGTGTTGTTCACAACACTTTACTGGCATTGCTGCAAGATAGCCAACACCCATTAGAAACGGTTGCAGCCATGTTTGTTGTGGGCGCTGCTGATGCGGTTGAGGGCATTAAGCCATTTGATGCGCTGTTCGCTACGGCGACCCCGATGGCTGACTGGGCTGATATGCCAGAAGATGCGCCCGTGGCAATTCTCTACACCTCCGGCACTACGGCTAGGCCAAAAGGCGTGACGCACACGCAGCACAGCCTGGGTTGTGGCGCCAGCAATTATGCGCGAACGGTCAATATGCAGCACGACGATATTATTCTGGGCATGTCGTCGATGGCGCATGTTTTTGCCTATGTCATGAAGCTTTTATCGGCATTAAGCGTTGGTGCAACGGTGGTTGTGATGACGGGTTATGATCCCAAAAACACGCTGGCGCTTATTACAAAACATCGCGTGACGCAACTCTATGGGCTGCCAGTGATGTTTGGCGCCTTGGTTGAGGCAGCCAAGACAGCGCCTTGCGATATGTTCAGTCTGCGCTATTGCGTGGGTGGCGGCGATGCGATTTCACAAACACTCAACGATAATATGCGTCACGTGCTGGGCATAGACATCCATCAGGGTTGCGGTATGACCGAAGTGACTCCCTACGCGATTAATCGCCCTGGGCTTGAAAATCGTATTGGCTCGATTGGCACTGCTACCGAGGGCATGCGTTTGCGTCTGATGGATAGTGAAGGTAATGTGGCGGGTGCCGGCGAGGCGGGAGAAATTCAGTTACAAAGCGAGGCCTTGATGGCTGGTTATTGGCATGATCCCGAAGCCACCGCGACTGCCATGAACGATGACTGGTTCTGCACCGGCGACCTTGGGCGCTGTGACAAGGATGGCTATTACCACTTTATCGGGCGCAGCAAAGAGATTATTGTCAGCGGAGGCTCCAACATTTCTCCGCTCGAAGTAGAAGAAGTGCTGTTTCGGCACCCGGCCGTGCTAGAAGTGGCTGCGGTGGGCAAGCCAGACGCGGTGCTGGCTGAAACCGTCGCTGTTTTTGTTGTGTTGAAATCCGGACATAAGGTATCTACAGAAGAATTACTAAAGTTTGCCGAACCGCAACTGGCTACTTTCAAACTGCCCAAGACAATTATATTTTTGGATACGCTTCCGCACGGCGCGACCGGCAAAGTGCATAGAAAAACGCTAAAAGATAGCTTTACAAAAAACCAATAAAATTGGTTTGTGCGGTAATGTTCTAATTTTTAAGCATTTTTCGCGGTAAAATAGCGCCAACTTCACGGTTGGCGTTTATATATTCATGGCTTTAAAAATTTTTGAGATTTTCCATTCGTTACAAGGTGAAACCTCGCGCATTGGTTTTCCAACAGTGTTTGTACGTCTCACCGGTTGCCCGATGCGTTGCACCTATTGCGATACCGAATACGCATTTAGTGGTGGCAGTAATATGGAAATTGCAGATATTTTGACTAAAGTAGCGGAATTTGGTACAAAATATGTCACGGTAACAGGCGGTGAGCCGCTCGCTCAAAAAGAATGTTATACATTGCTGCAAGCCTTATCCGATGCGAGTTACAGCGTGTCGCTTGAAACGGGTGGTGCGATAGATATTTCCCCAGTTGATAAGCGTGTGTCAGTGATTTTCGATATTAAAACGCCAGCTTCGAATGAAGAAAAAAATATGCTTTGGGCGAATATTGATTACCTCAAACCCAAAGACGAGATTAAATTTGTGCTGTGCAATCGTGCAGATTACGATTGGGCAAAAGCCAAAATTACCGAGCTAAAACTTACCGAAAAATGCCCGATTTTATTTTCACCCAGCTATCATGATTTAAAGACCGAAGACCTTGCAAACTGGGTGCTGCAAGATAAGTTGCCTGTGCGCATGCAGATTCAACTCCATAAAATATTATGGGGTGAAAAGCAAGGCGTATGAGTAAAAAAGCCGTTGTACTTTTGTCGGGCGGGCTTGATTCCGCCACATGCTTGGCGATTGCAAAATCGCAGGGTTTTGATTGCTACTGCCTGAGTCTGGATTATCATCAACGCCATATCGCCGAGCTGCAAGCCGCACAGAATATAGCTTCCAGTATGGGTGTAAAACAGCATAAAACCGTACAATTAGACTTAAGTTTGTTTGGCGGTTCTGCGCTTACAGATAACAAAATTGAGGTGCCGGAAAGTGCGACTACTGGCATTCCTGTGACCTACGTGCCAGCGCGCAACACCATCATGCTATCGCTATCACTGGCGTGGGCAGAGGTGTTGGGGGCGCAAGATATTTTTATTGGGGTCAACGCGTTGGACTATTCCGGCTATCCGGATTGCCGTGGTGAGTACGTAAAAGCTTTTCAAGAAATGGCGAATTTGGCCACCAAAAGCGCAGTAGAAGGTCAAAAAATTACCGTACATGCGCCATTAATTGATATGACCAAAGCGCAAATCATCACGTTGGGAACCAAGCTGGGGGTGCCTTACGGTACAACTGTTTCATGTTATCAAGCGGACAGTCAAGGCCGCGCCTGTGGCAAATGCGATTCGTGCCGTTTACGCCGTGAGGGTTTTGCAAAAGCAGGCATTCAAGACCCTACTCACTATGCTGTGTAAAACTGAGCTAAAGCACATTTTACTGCTTGCTAAAGCACGCAAAAATAACGTATAATCCGCGCCTTTCTGTCAGAGTTTATTAGAGAACAAGATTATGGTCGTTATTCGTTTATCACGTGGTGGCTCCAAAAACAACCCATTTTACAACGTTGTAGTGGCTGATTCGCGCAATCGCCGCGATGGTCGCTTTATCGAGCGCGTGGGTTTTTATAACCCATCCGCCAAGCTGGTCACAGAGGCCTTGCGTATTGATGAAGCACGCGTGAGCCATTGGGCGAAGCACGGCGCGCAATTGTCAGATACAGTAACACGTTTGGTTAAAACGCACGCTAAAGGCCCGGAGGCGTTGATCGCTGCTAGGGCAAAAGATGCAACAAAAGCCGAAGCGAATAAAGCAAAAATAGCCGCTGCGATGGCAGCAAAAATGAAAGCTAAAGCCGATGCAGAAGCAGCTGAAGCCGAAGCCAAGGCCGCCGCAGATGCAGCCAAAGCTGCAGAAACCGCCGCTGAAGCGCCGGCTGAGGTAGCAGAAGAAGCGCCTGTTGAAGCTGCAGAAACAATTGAAGTAGTTGAAGAAGCACCTGTAGAAGCGCCAGCGGAGGAAGCTGTTGCAGAAGAGGCGCCAGCTGAGGCCGAAGCGACAGCAGAAGCGCCTGCAGAAGACGCTTAAATTTTATTATTTAGCCTTTACTTTTGAGTAATTTGGCTTCGAGTAAATTGGTTGTGATGGGGCGCGTAATCGCGCCCTACGGCATTTTAGGGTGGTTAAAAATTCATCCTGATACCGAAGTCTTGGATGGTTTGTTGAATTATAAAACTTGGTGGATAGGCAAAGATGACAATTGGCGCGAGCTCACTGTTGAAAGCGCCAAAATTCATAATGATGTGTTGGTGGTAAAGCTGCAAGGCTTAGATGACAGAGATGCGGCATTTGCTTGCAAAGGCAAGCAAATAGCGGTTCCTAGAGCATCGTTACCAAAGCTGGAAGAGAACGAATATTACTGGTCTGATTTAATCGGGCTAAGCGTCAAAAATCAGCAGAATGTAGATTTTGGCAAAATAACGGATGTATTTGCAACAGGCGCAAATGATGTGATTGTGGTTGGTGGCGATAAGTTAAACGGCGAGCGCGAGCGATTGATTCCATTTACGCCGCAAGTGATTTTAGAAGTAGATATCACTGCGAAAACTATGCTGGTTGACTGGGATGCAGAGTTTTAATATGCGCTTTGACGTTATTAGCTTGTTTCCCGAAATGTTCGATGCCATCACTAAGTACGGTATTACTGCGCGGGCATTAGAGAACAAGATTTACAGCTTAAGTGTGATTAACCCGCGCGATTTTACGACGGATAATCACAAAACGGTGGATGATAGGCCGTATGGCGGTGGGCCGGGCATGGTAATGCTGGCTGAGCCACTAGAAAAAGCGATTAAAGCGGCTAAACGAAGCCAGGCGAGTTTGGGAATAAAACCGCATGTGATTCACTTATCACCACGCGGAACGCCGCTGTCGCATGAAAAAGTGATGGCGTTGAGCCAGCAGCAAGGTTTTATTTTACTGGCAAGCCGCTACGAAGGCGTAGATGAACGCTTGTTAGACGCGCTGGTGGATGAGGAAATCTCGATTGGCGACTATGTATTAAGTGGTGGAGAGTTGCCCGCCATGGCCTTGATAGACGCGATTGTGCGGCAATTGCCAGGCAGTTTGGGCGATGCAGATTCAGCGATTGAAGATTCGTTTGTGAATGGATTGCTGGATTGCCCGCACTATACGCGACCAGAAGAATATGATGGACACAGTGTGCCGGAAGTGTTGTTATCTGGTAACCACGCAAAGATTAGAGAATGGCGATTAAAGCAATCGTTATTGCTAACAAGGGCAAAACGCCCGGATTTATTGGCCGCAAGGTCGTTGACGAAAGAAGAAGCTCGGCTGCTTAATGAAATAGAGCAGGAACAAGTATCTTCATAACTAAAAGGAACGCAAAGGAAGCATCATGGCAGATATTATTAAAATGTTAGAGCAGGAAGAAATTGCCCGTTTAGGCAAAAAAGTGCCTAATTTCGCCCCTGGCGACACCGTGGTAGTTGGTGTAAACGTAGTAGAAGGTACGCGTAAACGGGTGCAGGCTTACGAAGGTGTGGTGGTTGCAATCCGTAATCGTGGCCTAAATTCATCCTTCATCGTGCGTAAAATTTCATCTGGTGAGGGCGTTGAACGTACATTTCAGACCTATTCACCACAAATCGCCTCTATCGAAGTAAAACGCCGTGGCGACGTGCGTCGTGCAAAACTTTATTATTTGCGTGAACGTTCAGGTAAATCTGCACGTATTAAAGAGAAATTAAGTGCGCGCGAAAAAGAAATCATGGCGCCAGAAGAGACTGCAGAAGCCGCAACGGAATAAGTTTTAAAGTAAAAAAATAAAGCCTCAAACCTTTTTAAATGTTTTGAGGTCTTTTTTATTGCAAGGTGTTATTTTATTTAGAACCTTATTATTAAAGGTATATTAACTATATGCATACTCAAAATAAACACCCACTTCAGTATGATGCTGTTATAGCAGCGCCCTTTGGTGCAGTGGGTATTTCAGTGCTGGGGGTGCAAATAGCCATTGAGTTATTGCCTAAAGCGCATGCCCAGAAACCTGCCGAGCATAAAATCGTAGCCCAAGCCGCCAAGCAAATTGAGGCTTATTTTAGCAATGCACGTAGCGATTTTAATCTACCGCTTATTTATAATGGTACGTCATTCCAGCGCCGTGTATGGCAAGCCATTAGCGCGATTCCATGTGGGCAAGTGCTTACTTACGGTGAAATTGCCGCGCAAATTGGCTCGGGTCCACGCGCGGTGGCTAATGCCTGTGGCGCCAATAATTTGCCTTTGGTTGTGCCCTGCCACCGTGTTGTTGCTAAAGACGGTTTAGGCGGTTTTATGCACGGCAATAAAGATGGCCTAAAAATTAAAACGTGGTTGTTAAAACACGAAGGCGTAATTATTAAACATGATAAAGTTGAAAGGGTAAACGAGCTTGACTGATGCCACTGGCCAGCTCGATACTTTTATCGATCACCTTTGGCTAGAAGATGGTTTATCAAAAAATACGCTCGAGAGTTACCGCACCGATTTAAGCCAGTTTAATGGCTGGCTGGCAAAGCAGCAAAAACAATTACTAACAGCCAACCAAGCCGATATTCAGCAATATCTCGCCGTAAAATTTCCACAAAGCAAACCGCGCAGCATTAGCCGCTTAATCGCCAGTATGCGGCGATTTTATCGCTATTGCTTGCGTGAAAACTTAATTAAAACTGACCCAACGCTACAAATCGAATCGCCCAAACTCCCGCGCAGTTTACCCAAAAGCCTCAACGAGCAAGAGGTTGAAGATTTACTTAACGCACCCGACATCAGCCAGCCTATTGGCCTGCGCGATAGAGCCATGTTAGAGCTTTTGTACGCCAGCGGCTTGCGGGTTTCAGAGCTAGTCACAGTGAAAGTAAACGAAGTCAGCACACAAGATGGTGTAGTGCATGTAACAGGCAAAGGCAGCAAAACACGGCTAGTGCCAATGGGCGAAGAAGCGGCGGATTGGATAGATAAATACATCAAAGAAGCTCGCCCAGAGATTTTGCAAAAACGCCTCTGCGATGCGCTGTTTGTAACGGCGCGGGCGCAGGCTATGACGCGGCAAGCCTTTTGGTACTTAATCAAACGCTATGCACTACTGGCGGGCATCAGTAAGCACATGAGCCCACATGTGTTGCGCCATGCCTTTGCCACGCATTTGCTTAATCATGGTGCCGATTTGCGCGTGGTGCAGATGTTATTAGGGCATGCAGATATTTCGACTACGCAGATTTATACGCATGTGGCGAGGGAGCGGTTGAAGCAATTGCATAGTGCGCATCATCCAAGAGGTTAATTAATTTTAAAATAACAGGCCTGTAAGCCGCATGGGTATTGGCTTGTAGGGCATGCGTTTTTCGCTTCTCGGCGACCCTATTTCTTTTGGCTAAGCAAAAGAAATAAGGGGAAAGAAAAGGCTACCCCACACCACGGGCTTCGCCTACCCTGTGCTACTCATCAATCAAGGCGTCTGCGGAACTCGCTTTGCTCAAACAGTCCTCGACGACAACTCCTTGCTTGATTGCGTTGCTCGGCGTGGTGCAAGGGGAATAAGTTAGCCTCCAAATTTGTTTGTGGGTAAGAAAGGTTCGCCTGTTTGCGAAGCGTGTCTTCTAATTCGCATCAAAATTTCATCAAATTTCATACTGCCAACCAGATTTAGGTAAATATGTGATGAATCTAGAAGTAATAGTGGCGTTTTCTTTCCTGAGGCTTCAGAAATTGCAACCGATGAATAGCCTGAAATTGATAACATAATACCCATAGTGTTGTCGGCCTTACTTTCAATTTTTGCTTTTAACGAATCAATATCTGTAGAGGCAGACTGCGATTTAGTAAATTTTAGTTCAACTAAATATGTTGTACCTTCCAGTGTTAATGAACCATCAATTTGGCGGCCATTTGTCACATAAGGACGCCTGTTAGTAATTTCTGCAAAGTCAAGTAAGTCGAAAAACCAATCTTGAAAATCATACCCAGCTTGTTGTGTGCCAATTTCAGGGTGAAGCAGCGTTAGGCGTTCATCAAGCTTCGTCTTGTCAGTCTGGGCTCTTTGAATTTTAATTTTTTCTTCACGGGCGCGACTTTTAATTGCTTCTTTTTCTTGTTCGCTTTTTATATCTTCACTTTGTTTTGTTAAGAAAATTTAATTCAGATACGCTTGATTCTGCTTGGGATAACATTGCTAGAGAGTTTTCAAGATTTAATAAATCTGGAAAACTGGTTTGTTCAGCTAAATTAATGGCTAATTGATAAATTACTGCTTTACCTTTGTCGTTTTTTTGTAGTGCGTGAAATGTTCTATCTAGGAATTCTCTTTTAGATTCATCTTGGGAGAAAGAAGATAAATGAGACTCCGAAATGTGACACTCTCTGAGAAATTTCTTTAATGTTTCTTTCCGCCAGAACGATTTGAGTGCAGCATCATACGTTAGCGTAATAAGATGAGGTGTTATTTTACCAGTCATAATTTCTGTGTTTATTCAATATAAAGCTATATTGTTCTTTCAATTACCACACCCAGCGCCTTCAGTCCCGGCAATATCGCCGGTTTGGCGACTTTAATCTTCACATTCAACGCACCAAATTCTTTCAATATCAATTGGCAAATATGCTCGGCAAGCGCTTCTACCAGTTGAAAGCTGTGTTCGGTGAGTGCGTCGCGAATGCGCCCAACCACAACGCCGTAATCAATGGTGTCGGCAATATTGTCGCTTTTGCACGATTTGCTTAAGTCGTAGCCAATTTCAATATCCAAAATAATGGTTTGCGCGACCATGCGCTCCCACTCGGGCACGCCAAGTTTGGTTTGTACTTTAAGCTCGCTGATAAAAATTATGTCCATGATTTTTGCGATGGTTTAGAATGTAATTAAATAGATTTTAGAGCATATTTATATGAATGAGTTAGGTTTTGTCCCTGTTACTTTAATTCCGCTGGTTTGGATTGTGGCTGCGTATCTGATTGGGTCAATTTCATTTGGTATTTTAATCAGCAAGGCATTTGGCCTACCAGACCCGCGCACGGTAGGTTCTGGCAACCCTGGCGCCACCAATGTTTTGCGTAGCGGCAAGAAATTGCCTGCCATTTTAACGCTGCTGGGTGACGCGCTTAAAGGCTGGCTTCCAGTCTGGTTGGCATTGCAATCTAACATGTTAATGTGGGTGGTAGCCACGGTGGGTTTGGCGGTATTTTTAGGGCATTTGTACCCGATATATTTCAAATTTAAAGGCGGCAAAGGCGTGGCGACTGCTTTGGGCATATTGCTGGCGATTTCGCCTATGTTAGCGTTGGCCGCACTTGTCGCTTGGGTTATCGTGTTCGCAGCCAGCCGCTATGTCTCGCTCGCCAGTATTATCACCGCCTTGTTTGTACCATTGCACGCCTATTATTACCTGCGGCCCTACAAAGATTATTTTTTAATGGTGCTGGTGTTGGCAGTGTTGCTGATTTGGCGACACAGAATCAATATTCAAAAGTTGATAGCTGGCACCGAATCTGGGTTTGGTAAAAAATAAAAGCCTGGCAAAAAGTAATTTAGGGTTTTTGTAATTCGCTCAAATCCCAGCGCGGCTTTACGCTAAAGCTATAATCTTGTTGTTTTGCTTGCATCGCGCTTAATCTCATGGCGCCTGCAAAGGCAATCATGGCGCCGTTGTCGGTGCAAAACTCTAGTCGTGGATAGCTCACTTTACACAATTTTTTCTTAGTCGCCGCGTTCAAACGTTCGCGCAGCCGAATATTGGCACCCACGCCGCCCGAAACAATCAAATTATCTAAACCCGCTTCGCGCAAAGCCGCCATACATTTTGCAGTGAGAATTTCCGTCACGGCTTCTTGAAATTCCCACGCGATATCCGCTTTGGTTTCCACAGCTAGTGGAAGATTATTATTCACTAAAGTGAGTACCGCAGTTTTTAAGCCACTAAAGCTAAAATTCAAATCACCACTATTGAGCATTGGTCGTGGCAATTTGAAACGTGCGTTACCCTGCTCTGCCAATTTACTATCAGCTAGTTTCGCCAATGCTGGGCCTCCGGGATAGCCCAAACCGAGTAATTTTGCGGTTTTATCAAATGCTTCACCCGCCGCATCATCCAAAGTGTCACCCAGCAATGTATATTCGCCAATGCCATCCACGCGCATGAGTTGCGTATGCCCGCCAGAAACCAATAGCGCAACAAATGGAAATTGCGGTGGGTTCGCTTCTAACAATGGCGCTAATAAATGCCCTTCTAAATGATGCACGCCAACGCTGGGCACATTGAGAGCAAACGCTAGCGATTGTGCAATGCTGGTACCCACCAGCAGCGCGCCAGCCAAGCCTGGGCCTTGCGTGTAGGCAATGCCATTAATATCTTTCAATGATTTATTGGCATTTTTTAATACCAATTCAGTCAGCGGTAAGGCGCGTCGAATATGGTCGCGCGATGCTAGTTCGGGCACTACGCCGCCAAATTCTGCATGCATTTCTACTTGTGAATGCAACGCATGCGCAAGCAAACCGTGTTCGGTATCGTAAAGTGCGATGCCCGTTTCGTCGCAAGAAGACTCTATTCCCAAAACCAACATATAAAGATTGATTAAACCAAATGAACGCGCTAGAATACGCGGTTTTCGACGCTCTTTCAATGCGGCGTCGCTTAATTTAAAAGGATAGTGACTGAATGTCTAGTGTACGTGTAAAAGAAAATGAGCCGTTTGACGTCGCCTTGCGCCGTTTTAAACGCCTGATTGAAAAAACTGGTTTGTTAAACGACCTTCGCGCGCGCGAATTTTACGAGAAACCAACTTGGGAACGTAAACGCAAAGCCGCCGCCGCGGTTAAGCGTCAGTATCGTCGTCTGCGCAACCAAACGTTGCCAGCAAAACTATATTAAAAACTAAAATCTCGTCGCAATACTGTGTTGCTGATATTAAAATTTTATCGTAATATATAAAACACATATACCGCTTCAAAAATTTTAATATCGCGCCATGTCTTGCTTAGAGGTTTATAATTTTTAGCTACTAAGCGATGATACTCAAAGTACAAATCTCCGAAGACATGAAAAACGCCATGCGCGCCAAAGATAGCGTGCGACTTGGCGCGATTCGCTTGTTAATGGCTGCGATTAAACAACGTGAAGTGGACGAGCGAATTGAATTAAATGATGGCGATGTCATCGCTGTTATCGAAAAAATGCTCAAGCAACGTCGCGATTCAATTGCCGCGTATGAGGCAGCAAATCGCAAGGATTTGGTAGATGTTGAAAAGTTTGAAGTCACGGTGTTGCAGGCTTATCTGCCGCAACAACTTTCTGAAGCTGAAATTAAAGCGATTTTAGAAAAAATCGTGGCTGATACAGGCGCATCAAGCATGAAAGATATGGGTACTGTCATGGCAGCAATTAAACCGCTAGTGGCTGGTAAAGCCGATATGGGCAAAATATCTGGTTTGATTAAAACGCGCTTAAGTTAGATTAAGTTTGTAAAATAGAATTAAAGTAAAAATTAAGGGAGCGAATAGCTCCTTTTTTTATTTACGCTTTATACTCACATTTATGATTCCAGAGCAATTTATTCAAGAGCTACTTAACCGTGTCGATATCGTGGACGTGATAGACAAAAGCGTTCCACTTAAAAAGGCAGGGGCGAATTACTCTGCTTGTTGCCCGTTTCATAATGAAAAATCCCCCAGTTTTACCGTAAGCCCGACAAAACAGTTTTATCACTGTTTCGGTTGCGGCGCACATGGTACGGCGATTGGTTTTTTAATGGAATACGCGGGGCTAAGTTTTGTGGAAGCGATACACGAATTGGCCAAAAATGTGGGCATGGTTGTGCCGCAAGTTGAATCTTCGTCAGCCTCGCGCGAGGCAGATGCTGCTAATAAAACTATTAAACTGGGCTTGCAAGAAACTTTGCAACAAGCCGCCAATTACTACAAAGCTGAGCTTAAAAAATCGCAACGCGCGATTGATTATTTAAAAGCGCGTGGCCTGAGCGGGAAGGTTGCCGCTAAATTTCAAATTGGCTATGCCCCTGCAGGCTGGAAAAATTTGCAAAGTGTGTTTTCAAATTACGAAAACGAGGCCTTAAGCACAGCTGGCTTGGTAGTTGAAAATGAGCAAGGCAAACGTTATGACCGTTTTCGCGATCGTATTATGTTTCCCATTCACGACCAAAAAGGCCAGGTGATTGGTTTTGGCGGACGCGTGATTAATCCTGAAGATACGCCCAAATATTACAACTCACCCGAAACGCCATTGTTTCAAAAAGGCCATGAGTTATATGGTTTGTTTGTGGCGCGTCGCGCCATTCGCGATGCAGGCCGTGCGTTGGTGGTAGAGGGTTACATGGATGTAGTGGCGCTGGCGCAATACGGTATTGAGTACGCAGTCGCTACGCTAGGCACCGCAACCACGCCGTTTCACATTACCAAACTGATGCGCCAAACCGATGAAATTGTATTTTGTTTTGATGGCGACAATGCAGGCCGAACCGCCGCTTGGCGCGCTGCGATGAATGCGCTGCCAGCATTAACCGATGGCTTAAAATTGCGCTTTCTATTTCTGCCTAAAGAGCATGATCCTGATAGTTTTGTTCGAGAGTTTGGTAAAGAGAAATTTGAAACAGAAGTGCAAAGTGCTATGCCGCTTTCACAATACATTGTGCAACATTTAATTCAAGAGAATCCACTCAATGCACAAGAAGATAAAGTTAAATTTTTGAACGAAGCTGAGCCGATTTTAAGGCAAATTCAAGCGCCGCGTTTTTCGCTGATGTTGCGCAAACGCATTGCCGAGCTGGCTGAAGTGACGGATGCCGAAATGCAGAGTTTATTAAAATTACCCGCTCTCAATAATGCACCAGCCAAAGCTACGCAGCGCCAATCGCGCATGCAACTTTCAATAAAAAAACGTTTTGTGTTGATGTTATTGATGCAGCCAAGTTTGGCAAAAAGTGAATATTTGAATTTTGCGCAAGGATTCTCTGAAGAAGATGTGCTTTTGAAAGCTAGTATCCATGCGGCTCTTGAGCAACCTCAATCTAAACCAGCAGCGTTGTTGCATACGATTGAATCGCAAGTGGATACTAGGTTGCTGCACGAAATTCAGCGTGAGTTAACTTTGTTTGATGAAGGTGCTGAGTTTAAACTTGAATTCGAGGGAGCTTGTACCCAATTAACTAAAATGGCGCTGCAAAAACAAGGTAACAGTATGCTTGAAGCACTGAAAGAAAAACCTTTAAGTGCGTTGACTGTCGAAGAGCGCGAAATGTTAACTAGCATTACGATTAGAAAAAAGTAAAATTCAACACTATTTTTGCAAGCTTTATTGATTAAAAGTTAGGCAGAATTGAGCAAAAAACCCACTTTTTACAGTATAATCGAGGGTTTTCCGTAATTGCGCGATACTCACAAGAAGGATCAGGCATGGCCAGACCAAAATCAGACAAAACATTAGAAAAAGAGCGCCTTAAACTCGCGGCAGAGGCGGCGCAAGACCCTGCTGTGCAAGCAATGGATGCAGAAGCACGTCGCACGCGCCTAAAAACGCTCATCATTTTGGGCAAAGAGCGCGGCTATTTAACCTACGCTGAAATCAACGACCACTTGCCTGATGATGTGCAAAACTCTGAACAAATCGATGGCATTATCGGCATGATCAACGATATGGGCATTCAGGTATACGAAGAAGCGCCTGATGCTGAAGTATTGTTGATGTCTGATGTACCGCCCCCGGTGACGGATGAAGATGCCGTGGAAGAAGCCGAACAAGCACTGGCAACTGTAGATTCTGATTTTGGTCGTACCACAGACCCGGTGCGTATGTACATGCGTGAGATGGGAACGGTGGATTTGCTGACGCGTGAAAGCGAAATTGAAATTGCACGTCGTATTGAAGATGGTCTTAAACATATGGTGCAAGCTATTGCCGCTTGCCCGACCACGATTGCACAATTACTAGCAATGGTCGAGCAGGTGGAAAGAGATGAAATCAGCGTGGATGACCTCGTAGATGGATTGATTGATAGCGATATTGGCTTAGAGGATACCATTGCGGCCGAAGCGACCGAAGAAGAAGGGGCAGACACAGACGAAGAAGAAGATGATGACGAGGATGGTGCAAAAGCTGCGGCGATTTCAGCAGAGGCGTTGGCTAAGCTAAAAGAGGAAGTGTTGAAACGTTTTGCGGTGATTCGCAAAGCCAATACCGAGATGAACGACATCCGCGAGCAAGCAGGCTCGCAAGATCCTAAGTATAAAAAACTGCATGAATCTGTGTTGGAAGAGCTCACAGCCTTTCGATTCTCTGCTAAACAAGTGGAGGCCTTGTGCGAGCAAGTGCGTATTTTGGTAGAAGAAGTGCGTAGTCATGAGCGCAAAGTGATGGATTTCTGCGTGGATAAATCGGGTATGCCGCGCTCACATTTTATTAAAAGCTTTCCAGGCAATGAGATTAATTTAGCTTGGCTAGATGGCGAATTAAGTCTAGAGAAACCCTATATTGAGCGCCTAGTTCGTTACAAGCACTCTATTGTTGATCAGCAAGACAGACTGATTACTTTAGAAAATAAAGTCGGTATTCCGATTAAAGAGCTCAAAGAAATTAATAAGCAAATGACTACCGGTGAGGCGCGTGCACGACGTGCAAAACGTGAGATGATTGAGGCCAACTTGCGTTTAGTGATTTCGATTGCAAAAAAATATACCAACCGCGGCTTGCAGTTTTTAGACTTGATTCAAGAAGGCAATATCGGCCTGATGAAAGCGGTTGATAAATTTGAATACCGTCGTGGTTTTAAATTCTCTACTTATGCAACTTGGTGGATTCGCCAAGCGATTACACGTTCTATTGCGGATCAGGCACGCACCATTCGCATCCCAGTGCACATGATTGAAACGATTAATAAAATGAATCGTATCAGCAGGCAGATTTTGCAAGAAACGGGTATCGAGCCCGACCCTGCCACCTTGGCGGAAAAAATGGAAATGCCGGAAGACAAGATTCGCAAAATCTTAAAAATCAGCAAAGAGCCTATCTCAATGGAAACACCGATTGGTGATGATGAAGATTCGCACTTGGGTGATTTTATTGAGGACAACGCAACTTTAGCGCCTATGGAAGCCGCTGTTTACGCGAGTTTGCGTGATGCAACCAGCGAAGTGCTAGAATCGCTCACCCCACGTGAGGCCAAGGTGCTGCGTATGCGCTTCGGTATCGAGATGAATACAGACCATACACTGGAAGAAGTGGGTAAGCAGTTTGATGTGACGCGGGAACGTATCCGCCAAATTGAAGCAAAAGCTTTGCGCAAATTGCGCCATCCAACGCGTTCAGAGCGTTTAAGAAGCTTCTTGGAAACAGGGCAAGATTAAAAAAAGTTTACTGTTTTATTTTGGCCAAACTTGACAAGGAAAACGAGCGCAGACAGTACATTTGGGTACGGCAAGCGAAGTTTGACATAGTCAGGGTTGAGATAAAATAGAACACAAGGCCCCTTAGCTCATGCTTGGTTAGAGCAGCGGACTCATAATCCGTTGGTACTGTGTTCGACTCACAGAGGGGCCACCAATATCTAAGCGGCTTGGAGGGTAAAATCCCTAGGCCACTTTTCTTTTCAGCACATTAGGAGTTTGAAATGTATAACACATTAGTACTCGAATATTTAAAGAAGCATGGACAAAGGTGCGACAGGGAGATTGCTAAAGCAACAGGTATATCACTTATCCAAATCCGCAACTCTATTTTAGAGCTGGAATTAACTAAAGCGATTTCTAGCTGCAGCGTTACAAACTTTGAAGATGGTGTTGCTATTGAAGGCATGCTATGCCGAATTTCTGGTTATATCCCGCCTGCAGCGCCAGGCAGAAAAGCCACACCTCAGCACTAACTAGAATCCGTTGGTACTGTGTTGACTCACAGGAGCCACCAAAATTAGGAAAGCTAGTCAATTTCGATAGGCTGGCTTTTTGTTATTTAATCATGAAAAAGTTCCAAAGCGAGGAGAAACCAGGAATATCCATGTGTCCCTGGTTCGAGCCCAGATTGAGGAGACATCCAAAGCTCAAACATATGACTGCTATCGGCCAATAGCTGTCATTGGCCTTAGCGCATAATCTTAAGTAATAAAAAAGCCCCTGTCAGACAAGGGCTCTTTGTTATAAAGCATTTATTAACTACAAGCTTTACCATGGTCTGCATGATTGCCTGCTGCTTTAGCTTCAGCTTCAGTCATATATGAACCTACTTTGGTTTTGCCATAATAGGCAGTACCTTGACAGTGATAAGTTTTTGATTTGCTATTGACCCAAACTTTACCTGCGCCACCGCCTGGTGCTGCTGCCATTGTTGATGTGCTTGGTTTTGCTGAAGGGGTGGTCGCTTTTTCAGGTGTTTTTGCAACTGGAGCACTTGGTGCAGCAGCTGGTGCTACAACAGGAGCAGCTCCCTTCGTATCACCCCATTCCTTTACACCCTTATGACCAGAGCAAGCACCCTTCTTTGTAGACCCACTAAATGACGTGCCATCTTTGCAGGTAGCTGTCACTGTTGCTGGTGCTTCTGCAAATGCTGAAGTGTAGGTCATTGTTGTGCCAATAAAAGCAAACATACTTGCTAAAACTAGTGATTGAATTTTCATAAACATTCCTCTTAAATATTAATATTTTAAATCTGCATCCGAACGCAGGGCTTGCGTACACTTAATAATAACGTATCTAAAGTCGAATAGATGACATTATAACAAGACTTAACCGAGCTGAAACGATAGTGAGTGAATTCTGAGCATATTCAGTGAAATTGATTAAAATCGGTTGAACGCTAACATTCTATTCGTGCCTATACAATATGAACAAACTGTGTGAGGTTGATTGGTAAACAAAACGGCTTGCATCGCTGCAAGCCGTTTTTATTTCAAACCAACAGCTGCTAAATTCTAACAAAAAACTTATTTTCCGATTTCTTTACTTACAGCATTTTCTTGTTGATTGAGCGTTTTCTGCTCTTGTTTAGTGATATGTCCACCATCTTGTGAGGCCATGATACGTTCTTCCTGGCGTATTTGATAATCCTGTTTGTGCAAACCAGCTGCTTGTGACTTTGTAAGTTCGCCTTCTTTTACTTCATTGTGAATTCGTTTGTTTTGATTCTCTAATCTGTCGTTAACTTGGTCACGACGTGGGTGGTGTTTTTCCCACTTGGTTTCTGCTGCAAATGCGCTTGTAATACTTGCAGCTAAAAAACTTGTTAAGGCTACTGTACAAACTAATTTAATGCGATTCATAATATATCTCCAAAATAATAAGTTATTTATTCATTCCACTGAGTACGTCAGCTTAATGATAAAAACGCACCATTCATCATTAAGTCTACAGGCTTAGTTAGAAAAATCTTTAATTCTATAAAAGTATCAAAGTCTATAAGGTGTTTATGATGAAACGCACAGGGAATCAATTTCTGAGTAGTTACGAGCGTCTGCTTTGGGTCGAAAGCAGCCATTTCTTGTTTAATATGAACTAGCCAGACTTTGCTGGCAATAAAGCCTCAGACCCTTATATGTTAAGGAAAAAGAGAAATTGGTTACCAACCAACTAATAAATTAGCTTCTTAGCATATTGGGTGCGATTTAAGACATTTTCTATCAAGAAAATGTAGCGGATATGTGATGGAAATAAGCCTACTATCGACCCATGCAGGAATTCAAAATTCATACTATGAATAACTATAAATCTTAGTCAGTGACTTTCCCTATACCAGCGTATTGTCCTTCTACACCAATAGATTGGATAAATTTAAAACGAGTTACCGTTATTGTTAACTACTTACAACTTTTCTTCTGCCATACGTAGGCCTACCTCAGCCTCCTGTTTACGGCCTTTATCTGCATCTTCTCTACCTGAACGAGCGGGCGCAGCTAGTGCTTTTTTGTAATATTCAACTGCTTTAACGTGGTCACCTTGATTATCTAGAAAGTCGGCATAAAAGTAATTGGGATCTACGCCTGTTGGATTTACTTCTAATGCTTTTTCCAAATAGGCACGTGCTATTTTCTTATCACCAAAACCAATTGGCCAGCCTGGCACTTTATAATACAGCGAACCTAAGCTGGTATAGGCTGAACCCTGTAAAGCTTGAGGATTAATTTTTTCTGCAATCTGCAACAAATCGCGTGCTTTTTCAGCAAGTTTTAGTGCGCCAATGCCACCTTTAGCTTTAGCATAACCACTGTATGTGATGCCTTCCCATATCAGGGCTTCTGGTGCATTTGGATTGTTAACCGTTATTTGATGTGCTTCTTCAGTTAATGCCTTGAACGTGATTTCTTGTGTATCTTTTGGTGTTTGATAATTCGCCTTTGCCCAATCATGTTGTATTTTTGCGATCTCCGCATCTAACCTTTCATCAGCAAATACTGGGGAAGACAAAGTGATAAAACTTATTAATAGCAGCATATTTTTCATGCAATTTTCCTTTAATGACTTATTTAATTTTGGTTAACAACAAATTGACGTGCGATTCTCGCCTGTTTCTTTAGCCCTATATTGACAGCGCTAGGTAAAACTCCATTGAGCCAAGCAAAAAATGATTCTGGCTGACCTATATAGTGCTCATGTTTTTCTCCCTCAATAGCTTTAATTATTTGAGCAACTACTTCGCGTGGGTCATCTACAGCGGCATTGGTCGCGGCTAGCATTTTTGAGACAACGTAATTGTTCATAGATGTTCTGATTGCGCGAGGAGCGATGTAAGTCACACCAATGCTACTATCTGCCAGCTCGCGGCGTAGCGCCTGCGAAAAGCCGTGCATTGCAAATTTACTTGCGCTGTAAACGGCGAAATACGGGAATCCAATTGAACCAAAAATTGATCCAATATTCACAATTTGTCCACTATTACGCACCAAAAAGCTGGGAACCAAGGCGCGTGCTAATTGAATCGGTACAACGGTATTGATATGCATCATTTGTGCGATCCTCGCACTGCTTTGCTCCGCAAATAAGGTGAAATCTTGGATGCCTGCATTATTGATTAATATGTCAATCTCGCCCAAAAGCTGAATCGCTTCATCAACCACGTGTTGAGCGGGCTCAGGTATTGCCTCTGTCCCTTCAAAGTCGGTAGCAATTGCTACTGCAGTTCCACCAAGTTTGTTAATTATTTTACACAGCGAAGTTATACGTACTTGGTCACGACCTACTAAGGCGAGCTTGGCACCCTTACTTGATAACGCAAAAGCTAGAGGATGACCAATACCCCCAGAAGCACCTGTTAACAATATGTTTTTCCCATGGAGATTCATGCTGTAACCTCTTGTAAATTTGCAGGCATAAAACGTTCACCCAACTCACGAAAAATATCTCCATATAGTTGGTAGAAATTTTTAGCACTGAGAATCAGTAAGTCACGTACTTTTTTATCTTCAATTTTATTGACTAATGCTGCATAAAATTCGGTATGACCCACATCCAAAGCGCCATGAGAAGTTAGATAACTAAATGCCTGGTTAGGCAAATTTAGACTGGTTTGTAAAGATTCACCAACTTGTGTGGCAAGCGCAGTGCTGGTACCTTCAAGTACCAATACCATGCCTAAGAAGCCAATCGGATTTACTCGATGAATCATGTCATAGGCGTAAGCCACCATAATTTCTGTCGCCGCACCTGGCAGGCTATTTCTCACTGCTTCCTTATCTCCGCCGCAAGCTGCAATATCATTTAATATCCATTCCTGATGACCTAGCTCTTCATTAATGTACTCAGCAATACCAGCCCTTAACCATTCATATTCGTCTGATAATTTTGAACCGCAAGCCATCAAAAGCGGTACAGTATGTTTGACATGATGGTAGGCCTCTATCAAAAATGCGATATAAGCTTGTAGACTTACTTGCCCAGTAGCTCCCGCTCTTATTAATGGTAAATTGAGTAATTGTTGTCGCTCATTTGTGGTTGATTCAAGTAACTGGTTATAAAACAAGCCTAGGCCTTTCCTTATAAAACACTTCTATTTCAGGTCTGTATTGTTGATAGATTGCTTCCCTTTTTAAACGGAAGTTTGCTGTAGTCAAGCCATTTTTAGGTGAAAAAGAGGGTCTAGCCAGAACCCACCCCTTTATTTGGGCATAGTCAGGTAGAGATTTGTTAGTGCTTGACAGTGCAGCATAAATATCTTGGGGGGTCACTAATCTGCTTGGCACAATAACAGCTACATTAAAAGGCCGGGCTTCCCCATATACAGCGGCCTGAAAAATGACTGGATTACTGGTCAGTTCTCTTTCTACCCAATCTGGCGATACATTTCTACCAAACGATGTGATGAAAATATTTTTTCTTCTTCCAGTAATATATAAATAACCTTCTTCATCCAAATAGCCGATATCACCAGTAGCCAAGTATTCTTGCTTAGCAATGTCCTCGGTGTTGGTATATTTAAGCAATTGACTGCCTTTTACAAATATCTCGCCATCTTCCTCAATTTTAAATTCCACGTGCTGTAAGGGCTTGCCAACACTCCCCTTCTTGTTGGCTTGCTGTGTATTGAGCGCAACAACCGAAGCACATTCTGATAGGCCGTAACCTTCAAAAATGGGAATTCCAATTTGCTGTGCTTTTTCTAGTAAGAGCGGCGGTACCGATGCCCCTCCAACTGCAACAAAACGAAGCTTAGTATGAGCTCCCATGTCGAGATCGCAAGCCATTAACAATCCACGTAACAGCTCAGGTGTCAGAATTAAAGTGGTTGCTTGTGATTGATATATCACTTGCAACATTGCTTCGAAATCAATTTTTGATGAGCCAAAAACTCCTGCATCTAATAAAGATGGAACGTAAACGCAGGCTCCAGTAATCAGCGGCACATAAATTCCAGCGATATTTTCGAGTAATGTTGATAGCGGCAATAGGCAAAAATGGACATCGTGGCGCGATGCCTGAGTTGCATGCTTTAATGAAACAACCACTTTAAACATCGACTCTTCATCCAGACAAACGCCTTTAGGATTGCCTGTGGTGCCGGAAGTATAGGTTACTTTTGTCGTATTAGTTGGTAGATAACGAAGTGTTGGTGAAAAGCTAAATTTAGTTAAAGTTTTACCTAAAATACTAAATTCTGTTTTCGAGAGTATAGATTTGGAGGCATCTTTAAGGAGAAGCTCAATACGCTCAGCCTGATCGGTAATGAGTAAATCTAAACCGGCATCATCTATGGCATGAAGTAATTGTGCATCAGAGAAAAAACTTGGTATTGGGATGCATGGTTTTTTCAAACTCAAGCAAGCCAAATCTAAAATTACCCAAGTAGGACTGTTATCAAGCGATAAGCCAACTGCCCTAGCATCTAACAAGCCGAGAGATGTCTTGCTGACCATATTCATCAACTCACCGTAGCTTAAGATGACATTCTTATCTCGAATTGCAGGTGCATTAGGGGATTCTAAACAAACTCTAAAAATAGCATCACAAATCTGATTTTTCATTTCTGGAATTTATCTCGTTTGAAAAATTCTTTTTATTGTCATCACTTCTGGTTTCTCTTCATAATAACTTCCCCAGTTACTCTGCTCTTCATAAGGTAAAGCATCAATATGCGCCATGCCTAGGCTTTGTAATGGGATATTAAGTTTAATGAGCGCATTTTTCAGGCTACGTATGCAAGTAAAAACTGCCCAATCGGTATTGGTTTTGTGTAAATACAGATTAATGCTGGCTAGTAGGCAACGAATGTTCTCTGGTTGAGCTACAGCCAAGTTGCCTATTTCAGTAATATTTGAACGGGAGACCGTCTCACCGACAATGTCAGAGATGGTTTTTTCGATACTTGATTCTAGGTAGTGCTCTAAAAAAAGTGGTTCACTATCGGCATTTCTTAAGCCACAAACTGCCATCAATGCACCACTTCTTTCGCTTAACGCCATCAACTCTGGCATGAAATGTTGAATGTTTGCCCCATGCGTCTTTTTAAACAAGTTCCTTACAAAATTTTCTAACGCTATTCTTTCAGAGGACGAGACATCATGAATAGTAGCTATAACGTCGTCGGGGCCATGCAAGGCCACATTGCTTGCTTGATTAATAATTTGTTGCGCATGGTTATCTAATAGTGACTTATTTACTTTAGTTAATTCTTCGGGGAATTGTTCAAAAAAAATTCGGCTGGCTAACATCACGATCTCACAAAAAATTGCTTATTTATTACAACGCAATTGTTATGCCACCAATTAATGTGGATTAAAACGCCAAGAATGCAATGTCCATTTGGGAAAAACTACATTTTTTGCATGGACGACGAGAAATCCCGCAATTTTTTCACGCAAAAATTGCAGGGTAAGTGGTTTTATTCAGTACAGTTTAAATTGGGCGCTTGTAGCAGAAAATTTCCGTCAGCAGTAAGCCAAGCAATCGCTTTTACTTCATCGGTTAATTTACAAGCATTGATATATGCAATTGCATTTGGTGTTATTTCTACAAATTTTATCGCTGCTTCTTCTGATCCGACTACATGTGGTGGGGAGAGGCCATGATAATAAGCTTCATTCCAATATTCAGCCTGTGTTTCAGGAGAACCTCCTAGAATAAGGCTTGAGAATTGTTTTCTAATACTATGATTGGACGGTAGATTTACTGGAATAATGCGCTTGCCTTCGTTGGAGTAAAGTTTTTTGCGCAGATATATAAGTGAAATCTCGCCCAGATTGATCTTTTGAAATTTACTAGTTTTGGGGACAATGATGGCTATCGCGTAACTTTCAGCGGAGCCAGCCAAAATAGGCGCTATTACAAACAAGCCAATCAATATATATTGGAATTTATTTTTCATTGATTGATAATTAAAATAAAATTGAGAAGGAAGTAATCAGACCTTTGGGTGACTCAGGCAACTCCTTAGCCCCCCCCACATATTCAATTTTAAAAACTTGGCTAGGTGTTCTTTTCCAAGCAGCCCCAATGAGCCAGCGTGAAGTTTTAGCTTCTTTAGGAATTTGTATAGCATCCAACCTCGAAGTGGCAAACCAATTGCCAGTAATAGGGGCAACCGCCTGAATATAGCCCCCGCTACCCCCATTATTACCGTTGGCGTGATAACGTTGATATGCTTCAGTGCTGAGCTCCCAATCTCTGATTTTTGTCTGAAAATCAAGGCCAAGCATTCTGTAGTTTGTGTCGATTGGCGTGTGTTCATTAAACTCTAATAGAGACAGACCTATGTTTTTATCTCCAGAAAGTGCAAGGCGGATACCTTTTGTTCCCTCGGCTTCACCTAAGTTTCTATCTTTATCCTCGTTTTTAAGGGCCTCAACATATAAACTGTAGTCTATCGCCTGAGAGTTGAAATTTTTCGAGCCAAACACCATGAAACCATTGGTAGATTGTGGGAAAAGACGAGTTGTTGCCAATGGCCTTGTGGTCGTCCATACCAATGGGTCTGCATGTATCAGGTTCCAGCGCCCGACAGGGGTAAAATATCGCCCTGCCCTTAAATTAAGCGCTTCAGAAAGATTGTAATCCAGATATAATCGTTCAAGATTTAACCTAGAATGGGTTAACGTAAAGCCAGAACCAGCCTGCCAGAATAGTGGCTTCTCTAACTCAAGCTCCGAGAAGAAACGCCACCGGCTATCTCCCTCCCATCCTAAGAACAAGCTTGTATCATGTATCGACGCATCTTTTTCTCCACCAGGATGTAAATTAGCCTTAGCAGCAGCATAACCTCCTATGCTAAATCCACCAAAAGTCTCTGCTACATCATCTTCTGCTTGAGCCAAAAATGGCATACCAAGAAAAATGAAATATACTAACCAAGGTTTAAGATATTCTAAATATTTTTGCATTCAGCTTACTTTCAGTAATGTGGTATCAATTTTGCCTATTGTTTGCTTATGGTGCGCATATCTTTGTTATAAAAGCTTGTTAAATAAAATTTCTAACTAAATGTCATTATTTAAAAAAAACTTATCGGTAAAGCAGCTTTTAATGGGCGCATTTATGCTTGCCGTGCTGATTCCAAGCATTACAATCGCCACCTTAGCCTTTGTTGAAGCAAGAAACGCGCTCAAATTCGAAATTGAGCATGATTTAAAAACGCGTGCAGCGGCTGCAATTGACGAAATTGATCGACTAATGTTCGAGCGATTACAAAATGTGGCTTCTTGGAGTCAACTTGAAGTAATGCAGGATGCCAGTATTGGGGATATTGATAAACGTCTTTCAACTTTTTTAGCTGATCTCAAAAAAAATTACAACGGTGTGTATAGCGGATTGTATGTTATAGATCAGAATAACAAAATTATTTCTAGCAGCGAATCAAGTTTAATTAATCAAAAGTTAAAGTTAAATAGTATTTGGGAAAAAACCTTCCTTAACAGCACAAATCTGGAGTTGTATGAAATTAGCAGTGAAAAACTTGCAATCTCTACGATGATTAGAAATGAGTTTAGTTCAAACCACCCATATTATTTAGTTGCCGATTTTAATCAGCAACAATTAACGCAAGTTTTAAACCATGCTATCACAGGTCATTCAGCTGTTATATTGACAGACAGACATCAAAAACCAATTGCGAATACAACGCTTTTGCAAAAAAAACCTTACTCTCAAACAATCAGATCCATAGCGATTTCACAAGGGTTTAAAAACTTTAAGGGACTAAATTGGCAGCTGGAAATTATTAAGTATAGAGATGATGCGCTTGCCCCTATCAAGCAAATGGGGTTAATCATTTTAGCTTTGTCTATGATGATCGTATTGATATCATTGCTAATTGCACTCCCCGTGACCAAACAAATTACCATACCCATTTCAAAACTGACCAGTTTTGCAAAAAACTATGTATCTTCTGGCATTCAATCAAAACCACCAGAAGGTGGTCCTATAGAAATTCGCGAAATGGCCAATGCTTTTACCAGAATGATTTTTGATTTGGAAAAATCTCAAGAAAACCTGACACGAGCGGCAAAATTAGCGGTAGTGGGTGAAATGGCTGCTGCCATGAGTCATGAAATTCGCACGCCGCTGGGCATTATACGTTCATCCGCACAGGTACTAATGCGTGAACCCCAGCTCACAAATGAAGGCAAAGAAGTTTGCGGTTTTGTTGTGAGCGAGACTGAGCGACTTAACAAACTAGTTTCTACTCTAATTGATGCAGCAAAGCCGAGAGAGCTTGATTTAAAGCCAAGTAGTATAGTTCAAGTATCACAGCATGCTATAGATTTACTACAGGCAGAAGCAGCGAAAAAACAAATTCAACTGCATTTTGAAAATAATGTTAATTTAGGTGAGTTAAAGTTGAATATTGATGCTGAACAAATGACTCAGGTATTACTGAATCTGCTCTTAAATGCAATTCAAATTTTGCCTGAAAAAGGTCAAATCTGGCTTAAGATTAGTGACACCCTAGAGCATGTAGAGATTAGCGTAGCCGATGATGGGCCAGGTATTCCTGCCGATAAACGCGACCACGTCTTTGATCCATTTTTCTCACAACGTGCAGGTGGAATAGGCTTAGGTCTGGCAATAGTGAGACAGATTATTTATGCTCATTTTGGCGAAATTTTCATACAAAAAAGTTCGAAACAAGGTGCGGAATTTATTATTAGATTACCCTATTTAATTAACAGCCAATAAAATGAATACCTTAAAAAGAATCCTTGCTGTTGATGATGAGCCTAGCATGCTACGTCTTCTGGAAATTAGCCTAAAACAAGCAGGTTACCAGCCAATACTAGCCTCAGATGGATTTGAGGCTTTGTCGCTATTGCGCAAAGGTGGCGTCGAATTAGTAGTGAGCGATTTGCACATGCCAGGCATGGATGGTTTGCGCCTACTTAATAAGATGATTGAAGAAAATTTACAGATCCCTGTCATTTTAGTAACCGCAAAAGGGGAAGTGGGAAGTGCCGTGGAGGCAATGAAACTTGGTGCGTCTGACTATATTCAACGTCCATTCGATTTAGATACGTTAGAAATGGCCATAGAAAAAGCATTATCAGTATCGAAGCTTAAAATAGAAAATGCTTTTCTAAAAGAAGAAACACAACAGGCAAATAATATTCTGATTGGCAACAGTTCAGCCATGCAAAAACTTAAAGAGCTGATTAATCAAGTTGCTCCAGAAAAAGCTACGGTATTTTTAGTTGGAGAAACTGGCACGGGTAAAGAGCTTGTCGCGCAAGCTATTCATCAAAACTCAGCACGAAGAGATAAGTTATTTGTGGCGCTGAATTGCGCTGCAATTCCAGCTGAAATGATGGAATCAGAACTTTTTGGACATGAGAGAGGCGCTTTCACTGGTGCCGTTAAAGAGCGCATAGGCAAATTTGAAATGGCTGATGGTGGGACGTTGTTTCTAGATGAAATTACCGAAATGCCAATTGCGCTACAGGCCAAACTTTTACGTGCATTACAAGAGGGCGTAATTGAACGGCTTGGCAGCAATCTTTCAATAAATGTTGATATTAGAGTGATTGCAGCAACAAATCGAGACCCACTTGAAGCAATAAAAGAAGGCAAACTACGTGAAGATTTGTATTACCGCTTAAATGTATTTCAAATCCACATTCCACCTCTACATGAAAGGTATGGTGATATTTCACTGCTGATAGAACATTTTTTAGCGTGTAAGAAAAAAAGCATTTCCACTGAAGCCCTGCATGTGCTTACAGGTTATCGCTGGCCAGGCAATGTGCGTGAACTGGAAAATGTAATGGAAAGAGCAGCTATCATATCTAAAGGTAATGTTATAGGTACAAATGATTTACCCATGGATTTACGGAGATCTGAAACAAATGAAACTACTATCTATGCTCAGCAAACGACTAATCTGCATTCACTTGCAGGGCAAACCACCCTGTCCATTCCTGCAGCCACTGATTTGCTGAAGAAGCAAATGATAATTGAAGCACTCAAGCGAACTAATGGAAACAAAAGCAAGGCTGCAAGACTTTTGGAAATTAGCGAGAGGTCGCTATGGTATAAAGTTTCTAAATATAATCTAATGGATTTATAAACAATTTCCTTAACAGACACTAGGCTATTTTAACTTTGATTATCTCGACCGGCTAAAAGTGTTTAAGTGTCTATTTATAGTGGTAATGTGGTCATTAAATGTAGCAAGTTTGTAGCTTTGCTAGACTGCTTTATATGTAATACTGACTGTTTGAGGCTGTAAATCAATTTGGCGAGATTTGCAAGGCATTGATTTAATTAATAAATTTTACTAAAAAGCCCCTCTACGAACCAAACATAGGGTTCCGCTCTAGTGTATTAAGCACGCCAATTAGGGTGTATCTATCAAAAAATACGTAGTGAATTCGTCATAGATAATGATGTCAGTTATCGACCAAATGCTGACATTCAAATTCAAATAGTTATTGAGGTATAGTTTCGGAGGAAACTATAACGTAGCTAGAACGTAACTATCTTAGCTTAGTTATGCACTTCTACGACTGTTAGTAATTAAATTTTAAAGTAGCGGGTGTTGCAAGTTGTTGATTTAATGTTAAATTTTATTTAAGACTAATTCTCATAATCCGCTGTACTGTGTTCGACTCACAGAGGGGCCACTAATTAAATTAACAACTTAGGATTCTTTCTAAGTCGTTTTTCTTTTGTGTGACTAACTGCGACAATTCCTACGGGTTTCGGTGAGCGTTGGCTATTGATTTGTAGAAAATAACGTTAAAAATAAACAAGTAATTACAACCTCAACCCGATGCGCTCATTGAGTGATGCTCTTTATTCGGTCATTACAATAAATCTTTAATTATAAGAGTTCACCCTTATTTCCAGACGCACTCAATCCTGTCATATTGAACAAATGGATAATACGTAAGGAGCCAATTATGAGTAATATGAAATTTTTATGCGGTCTTATGTTGCTTGCTGGAGTCTCTTTTAGCGGGGTTGCCCTTGCAGCAGGTGGACATGGGGGTGGAAGACATGGGGGTGGTGGGCATGGGCACGTAGGCGTTGGGTTATATTTTGGTATACCTTATCCATATCAATATTATCCGTCTCCTTACTACTATTACCCTTATCCTTATTACCCACCTGTAATGGCTGTTCCGTCGCAGCCTCCAGTCTATATTGAGCAGGGGAATGAGCCGCAGTCAGCTCCTCAGCAAGCGCCTGCAGCAAAAGAGGACTATTACTGGTATCACTGCGACAAGCCAGAAGGTTATTACCCTTATATCAAAGAATGTCCGAGTGGATGGCAGAAGGTTTCACCAACACCTCCTCCACCTTCCTAGGAAAGAAGAATGGCTATGAAAATAAATCTTAAAGTCGGTTTGGTGTTATTAACACTGTTACTTTCTGCCTGTGTATCGGTTCCAAATGGCCCTAGTGCAATGGCATTACCAGGCACGGGCAAGGACTTCGACCAATTTCGATATGATGATACTTCATGCAGACAATTTGCCCATGAACAGATAGGGGGAAAGACAGTCAGCCAAGCGGCTAATGATAGTTTTGCTGGAACTGCTATCATAGGTACTATAGTTGGTGCCGCGATAGGCGCTGCGGCGGGCGGTGATAATGGTGCAGGAGTTGGTGCTGCAACAGGGTTATTTGTAGGCAGTTTGATTGGTATTGACGAAGCCAATGCATCTTCATACGGTGCTCAACGTCACTACGACAATGCTTATATCCAATGCATGTATGCCAAAGGACATCGCGTTCCTGTTTCAGGTCGTATTGAGCAACAGCCGTCACACAATCTGCCACCTCCTAAAACAAGGTATTACTCCCCCCCACCCCCCCCGCCTGGATATAGACCACCAGATGCACCAAATAGTCAATAAAGAGGGTTTGTGATGGAAATCAAGGTTATTCATTCCTGTTCGCAGTATTCATAGCCGTGTTGAACAATATGACCAAGAAGTCCTACCCTCTGTCTAAGGTCTATGGTTTGCTAGAACCTGGACCAGTAGTCTTGGTAACTACTACAGGCATTGACCGTCCAAACATCATGACTATGTCATGGCATACTATGATTGAATTTGAGCCGCCACTCATAGGTTGTGTCATCAGTAATCGCAACTATACCTTCGGCTTGTTGGAGGTATCTAAAGAATGTGTCATTAATATTCCAAGTGTGGGGATAGCTGAAAAAGTCGTTGGTTGTGGCAATACTTCTGGGGAGAAGGTGGATAAGTTCAAGAGATTTAGCTTAACGCCGGCCCCTCCTGCGTTAGTTAGCGCTCCTCTCATTAAAGAATGCTTTGCAAATCTTGAGTGTCGTGTAGTCGACACAAGTATGGTGTCTAAGTATTGCTTTTTTATCGTTGAAGTCGTCAAAGCGTGGATTGATCCAGCTATGAAAAACCCACAGACCATTCATCATTTGGGGAATGGGAACTTCATGGTTGCAGGTGAGAAGATCAAGCTAAAATCAAATATGAAGTAGCGCCAGAATGTCTTTCTTATCTGAATTTCTTGCCAATAGGAAAATTTCAAAAGGATTTACTTTCAACAAGTATGTACCTCAGCTTCAAAAAGATTAGTCAAACGATTTGAGCCGGAAAAGGATAACAAAAAAGAGTGATGTTTCATTTCCCGTATAGACACTTTTTGCAGAAATGTGACAATTCTGACGAGTATCAGCGAGTATCAGCGAGAGGGGGCGAGTAAATAACATTAAAAATCAATAAGTTATTACAACTCATAATCCGCTGATGCTGTGTTCGATTCACAGGAGGGCTACCAAAATTAGGGAAGCTAGCCAATTTTGATAGGCTGGCTTTTTGTTATTTAACAAAGAAAAAGTTCCAAAGCATGGAGAAGCCAAGAATATCCATATCGCGTTTCTCGGTGCCAATTACTAGTTGTGTGGCATAATGCGGCAATTGCGAAAACATGAGTATTATGAAATTTTGATTGTTGGATATAGATGGGATTTTTAGCAAGTAATTATGTGCTCACCGCAAAAAATTTATGTGGTGTTCGTGGCGAAAGGCTATTATTTGAGAAGCTAAATTTTGAGCTATCCAACGGTAGCGTGCTGTATCTCGAAGGAGCCAATGGCTCGGGGAAAACAACGCTACTACGCACACTTTGTGGGCTTTCCAAACCATACGCAGGTGCTATTAGCTGGTGTAATGAAAATATTAGCGAATTGGCAGAAGAATATTCCAAGTATGTCCTGTACATCGGCCATCTACCAGGCATAAAAGAGGATCTTACAGCATTAGAAAACTTGCAGTTTTCATTGGCATTATCTGGCGAAAAATTTAATTTTACTGAAGCTACGGAAGTGCTTAAATTGTTGGATTTGGCAAAGGGTTTGAATTTACCCACACGTATGTTGTCTCAAGGCCAGAAGCGGCGAGTAGCATTAGCACGGTTGTGGTTGCAAGATTTGCCGTTATGGGTGTTGGATGAACCATTTACTGCTTTGGACGCCGATGCTACAAGCTTGTTAAAACAAAAAATTGAAGCATTTGCTAGCGCTGGTGGCATGGTAGTGATGACAACGCATCAGGAAGTTAGTATAAAGGTGCCGAAGTTTGAGCAATTGCGCCTAGATGCCTAAAGAACTCAGCACATTTTCTGTACTTTATCGCATTTTAGCGCGCGACATAAAAGTCGCGCTGCGTCGCCAATCGGACGTGATGGCGGTATTCTTCTTTTTTATTATTGCGGCGAGCTTGTTTCCTCTCGGTTCTAGCGCGGATCCGAAATTATTAAGCGCTATGGCACCGAGCGTGCTGTGGGTGACGGCCTTGCTCTCATGCATGTTGTCGCTTTCGAGAATGTATTCGAGCGATCATGCCGATGGTACTTTGGAGCAGATGATGCTTTCGAATCAGCCTACCGTGCTGGTAGTGTTGATGAAGATTCTTGCGCATTGGGTGCTTTCAGGTTTGCCATTAGTGTTCGTGGCGCCATTGATTGGTTTGCAATTTAATTTAAGCAGCGCTGAGTTACAGCTACTTGCCATATCACTTTTAATGGGTACGCTGACATTGAGCTTGATAGGCAGTATTGGCGCGGCGCTTACATTGGGCGTACATGGCACGGGTGTGCTTATCGCGATACTGGTTTTGCCGTTATATATTCCTGTGTTGGTGTTTGGCGCAGGTGCTGTGAACGCGGTTTCAATCGGAATGAATCCCAATGGAGCACTTTCTCTACTTGGCACAGTATTGGCTATGGCGCTGGTATTTGCACCGCTTGGGTCAGCGGCGGCACTAAAGATTGCGTTAGAGTAGTGGTTAGTATGATTTTTAGCAAATGACAATGAAAAACATGGAAACAAAAACTGGCATCAATTGGCTCCAGATTAATTGGCTTAGGTACGCATCGCCAAAGACCTTTTACCCGCTTGCGGGCAAACTCATTCCTTGGTGCGCTACATGCGCAGTTTTACTGATTGTGTATGGCTTGTATCTCGGTTTATTTGTTGCACCGACGGATTTTCAACAGGGTGAAGGCTACCGTATTATTTTTGTGCATGTGCCAGCGGCTTGGTTCTCGATGTTTTTATATTTGCTCATGGCCATGTATGCAGGCTTGGGCTTGGTACTTAATGCGCGTCTATCGTACATGATGGCTACCGCCATTGCACCAACTGGCGCTATGTTTACCTTGGTGGCATTGGTTACGGGCTCGCTGTGGGGCAAGCCGATGTGGGGCGCGTGGTGGGTGTGGGATGCGCGGCTGACATCAGAATTGATTTTGCTATTTTTGTATATCGGCTATTTTTCGCTGCAAGCGGCCATTGATGATAAAAACCGCGCCGATAAAGCCAGTGCGGTGTTGGCACTGGTCGGCGCGATTAATGTGCCGATTATTTATTTCTCAGTCAAATGGTGGAACACGCTGCATCAAGGTGCATCGGTAAGCTTAATGAATGCGCCGGCTATGGCCGCTGTGATGTTAAAGGGCATGCTGATTATGGCGATCGGTTTCTGGCTGTATAGCATTGCGGTAATTTTGGTGCGCGTGCGTTGCGAGATTGTGGAGCGCGACAGCAAGACCACGATGTTTAGGCAAGATTAATGTAAGGGATAAAATATGCAATGGCATAATGTGGACGAATTTTTAGCAATGGGTGGTTACGGCTTCTACGTTTGGGGCTCGTTTGGTGTGACTTTCGCGGCGATGGCGCTTGAGCTGTGGCTACTTAACAAGCGTCGTCAAAGAGTCACTCAAATAGTAAAACAAGAGGCAATATGAAAGCACGTCATAAACGTTTGGGTTTAATCGTAGCAGGGCTATTGCTATTAGTTATTGCAGCTGTACTCATCACCAAGTCTTTCCGCAGCAATCTAGTATTTTTCTTTACGCCTACACAAGTTGAAAAAGGCGAAGCGCCAAAATCCGGCAATTTCAGAATTGGCGGCTTGGTTGAAAATGGCAGTTTAAAGCGCTTGCCCGATGGTCTGCATGTACAATTTAAGGTGACAGATACAGCAAAAACCATGCTGGTGGAGTACAAAGGCATACTGCCGGATTTATTTAAAGAAGGTAAAGGTGTGGTTGCAGAGGGTAAGCTCAATACGAATGGCTTATTTGAGGCCGATCAAGTACTGGCAAAACATGATGAAAACTATATGCCACCAGAAGCCGCAGCAGCGCTTGCCGCGGCCAAAGCCGCCAAAACCAAGGATAGTAGTGCCAAAGAAGGTGTAAAGTGATACCAGAAATAGGTCAGCTTTCACTCATTCTTGCATTTTGTTTTGCTATTCTGCAGGGCACATTGCCCCTAATTGGAGTGTGGAAAAATAATGCCATGCTTTCTAATTTAGCCGTGCCAGCGGCGCGCACCCAGTTTGTATTTATTGCCATCACTTTTATCTGCTTAGATTATTCTTTTTTCGCCAATGATTTCTCTGTGCTGTATGTCGCTTCCAACTCCAACTCGCACTTGCCATTAGCCTATCGCCTAGCGGCGCTTTGGGGCGGCCATGAAGGTTCAATGATACTTTGGGTGTCAATATTGTCTGTTTGGACGATGGCAGTGACTTTGTTTGCCAAAAGCTTGCCCGAGACTTTTAGAATCCGGTTGATTGCCGTCATGGGCATGGTGAGCATGGGTTTTCTGGCGTTTATCATCTTTACGTCAAATCCTTTCGAGCGCTTGATTCCTGCAGTACTGGATGGACGTGATTTGAATCCACTGCTGCAAGACCCTGGCATGGTATTTCACCCGCCGGTGTTATACATGGGTTATGTAGGTTTCTCGGTGGCGTTTGCATTTGCCATTGCAGCACTGCTGGATGGGCGCTTAGATATTACTTGGGCACGCTGGACGCGGCCTTGGACAACGGTTGCATGGGTGTTCTTAACGCTTGGTATTGCCTTCGGTAGTAAATGGGCGTATTACGAGCTGGGCTGGGGTGGTTGGTGGTTTTGGGATGCGGTTGAAAACGCTTCTTTCATGCCATGGCTAGTAGGTACAGCACTAATTCACTCGTTAGCGGTTACCGAAAAGCGTGATGCTTTCAAAGTGTGGACAGTTTTGCTTTCCATTTGTGCGTTCTCATTAAGTCTGTTGGGTACGTTCTTGGTGCGCTCTGGCGTACTCACTTCTGTACATGCGTTCGCCACTGATCCACGTCGCGGCATATTTATTCTCATGTATTTGGTAGTGGTGATTGGGGGCGCGTTGCTGCTGTTTGCTTTACGCGCGCCAAAAGTAGGTTTGGGCGAAAGATTCGATGTGGTTTCGCGCGAATCTATGCTACTTACAAATAACGTGGTGCTTGTAGCCGCCACAGGCTCTGTTTTGTTAGGCACCATGTACCCATTGCTGATGGATGCGCTTGGAGCAGGCAAAATTTCAGTTGGCCCGCCATATTTTGATACGGTGTTTGTGGCCATTATGGCACCAGGCTTATTTTTGATGGGCCTAGGGCCGCTAGCAAAATGGAAAAAAGCCAGTTTGCCAGAAATTGGCTCGCGTTTGCGCGTGGCAGCAGTGATAAGCTTTGTCTCTTCATTATTGGTGCCAATTGTCATGGGCAAGCTAACATTGATGACGGCTGTGGGCGTATTTATGGGTATTTGGGTCGCTAGTACCACATTGATTTTATTAAGAAATAGAATTAAAACAAGGCGGGTTGCAACTCCCAATTTAATCGAAAATCTAAAAGGCATTCCGCTGGCTTTTTATGGCATGTTGCTTGCTCACCTTGGTATTGGCGTATTTATTTTAGGCGTAACTTTGGTGAAAGGTTATGAATCAGAACAAGATTTACGCATGGAGAAGAACGATGTCGCTAAAGCAGGGGGTCTAGCATTCAAGTTTGAAGGCACGCAGGAAATAGCGGGACCAAATTATGTATCTACGCAAGGCACATTTACTGTCACAAGCAAAGGTAAAGTAGTCGCAGTGCTTCAGCCTGAAAAACGCTTTTACCCAGTGCAAGGCTCGGTGATGACAGAGGCAGCAATTCAGCCGGGCGTGGTAAAAGATATGTATGTTTCACTGGGCGAGCCGCTTGAAAATGGTGCTTGGAGTGTAAGAATCTATATCAAACCATTTGTGCAATGGATATGGGCAGGCGCTATTTTAATGGCTTTGGGTGGCGTTTTGGCGCTGTTAGACCGTCGTTATCGTATTGTGAATAAAAAAGCAGCATTAGCAGCGCAAGATTTGCAAGAGGCTTATGAGGTATGAGCAGAACGGCTAAATTTTTAATACCGCTTGCTTTATTTCTTATTGCGGTTGGTTTTTTATTCAAAGGCTTGTTTTTGGATCCACACGAAGTGCCCTCACCGTTGGTGGGCAAGCCCGCACCTACGTTTCAAGCGCCCGTTTTAAGTGATGCGAGCAAAACCTTTAATAGCGCTGATATGAAAGACCAAGTATGGCTGCTCAACGTTTGGGCATCGTGGTGTGGCGCTTGTCGAGATGAGCACCCAATTTTGATGGCGATGGCAAAGACTAATCAAATAGCCACTTATGGGCTGGATTACAAAGATACCGACCAAGAAGCGCAGGCCGTGTTAGACACAAACGGCAATCCGTACAAAACGATTGCCACCGATGCGAACGGCAAAATTGGTATCAATTATGGTGTTTATGGTGTGCCAGAAACCTATGTAATCGATAAAGCAGGCGTGATCCGCTATAAACAAATTGGTCCGATTACTGAGGAAATTTTGCTCACAAAAATTGTGCCTCTGCTAAAAGAGTTACAACGATGAAAAAATTGTTGGTTATATTTTTATTGATTGTCAATTCAGTATTCGCGGGGGAAGCCAAGCCATTGGCTGATGACCCTGTATTGGAGGCGCGATTAAAAGCATTGTCGCAAGAGTTACGTTGTCTGGTTTGCCAAAACACTACGCTTGCAGATTCGACAGCACCGTTGGCTGAAGATTTACGTCAAGAAATTCGTCAGTTAATGCGTGAGGGAAAAAGCGATAAAGAAGTAGTCGATTACCTCGTTGCACGCTACGGAAATTTTGTGCGCTATCGCCCGCCAGTCAATAACAGCACAGCATTGCTGTGGTTTGGGCCATTTTTATTGTTAATCGTCGGTGGTTTTGTGTTGTTTCGCGTTCTTAAAAAACACGCTATTGGTGAAGATATTCAGCCAGAGGACGAATGAGCATCGCCTCAATAACTAAGTGGTATGCTCATTTGATGCGAGCCTACTAAAACTCGTATTCAACCTGCAGTCTGAAGGTCTTATTAGCGGCGGCTTCGCTGGTGCCAAATAGTAATGCAGCGTTATATTTGATGGCTTGTTTAACGCCCAAGCCGATCTTACCAAAAACTGCAGGCCCCATGCGATGGTTTTGTTCATCTGCAGCCTCCCAGTCGTTCCATTTACCTACTTCGCCAAAACCTTGCAAGCCAAATTCAAAGGTCGGTTTCCAGCGGTATTTTGCTTGCCATTGATAACCCAGTTCTGTTGCATGTTGGTCTGGACCAAAGGTGCGCTCAAAAGTAAGATTACCATTTAATTGCACTTTGTCGAATTCGGTTTGTAGTTGTGGTACCAGTTTTAGCTCATAGGCTTCGTTTCTGTTAAGGGGGGCTTCAATTTCAACTGTCAAAGCGAGATCAGCAGGATATTTCCCGGTTTCGGTGAATTGGAATTTATTTTCCCATTCGCCTATTGATAACGTATCGCTACCTTCACGCTCATGTTTGAAATAAACCTCGCTAAACCAGTATTCAGTCACGCCATAGCCAAGACCAATACTTGACACTTGTGCACGGTCACCATTTTGCAGCTTGGCAGTGCCAGTTTTAAAGTCAATTTCTTTTTCGCCATATTCTACGGCGGGTACGTACACATAGTCGGCTACGCCAGCCAGCGCAGTGTTAGAAAGCAGGTTAGCTAAAAGTGTCAAAGTACAGATATTTCTAATTTTCATTACGGGGTCCCAAGTTATTTTTCTGATGGTTTAGTTTGGTTTAAAAGTTTCATGCCCGCGCCTATCGTTGCGAATGTGGCGACGTAAAACACCAATTGCATACCTGCTGGACTTGCGTCATAGCCGATTAGGCTATGCAATAACAAGCCTGGGATGGATTTTTCTGGCAATATCGCGGAGGTATTCCATAATGGAGTTGCCAGAGCGGAAATTAAATCTGCTTGAATTAAATAACGAGCAACTTGTGAGGCCATTCCAGAAGCTAGTAATAGTACCAGTATGCTGGTGGCGGAAAAAAACCAGCGCAAAGGGATGCGCAATAAACCTTTATAAAGCGTGTAACCCACAGCTACGC
>JADGRO010000032.1 GCA_017880905.1 Methylotenera sp. | reverse complement strand
GCTGGAGAGGCCGCCGTGCGATTTAATGACGAAAGTTTACTTGTTTATTGCGAGGTTACGCCACTTTTAAGGCTGCCAGAACGGCAATTGCAGTTTGAGCGGTTTCAGAGCACCGAAACATGATTGAGCAAGCTCAAATCAACCTCGAAGCCGATGAAAAAAACCGTCTGCGCGCGCTCGATTTAACTTCTTTTATCGTCGAAGCGCCCGCTGGCGCGGGTAAGACGGAGTTACTCACGCAGCGATATTTGAGGTTGTTGCAAACCGTCGATGAACCAGAAGAAATTATCGCCATTACCTTTACCAACAAGGCAGCAGCCGAGATGCGTTTGCGCATTTTAGATAGCTTAATTAGCGCTGCAAACCAGACTTCGCCAGATAAACTGCATAAACAAATTACCTACCAGCTCAGCCTGCAAGCCTTGCAACATGCGCAAAATAAGGGCTGGAAGCTGATTGAAAATCCATCGCGTTTGCGCATTTTTACCATTGACAGTTTATGCGCGCATCTAGCAAGGCAAATGCCACTGATGAGCCGTTTTGGTGCGCAGCCAAGTGTAACTGAAAACGCTGATGCACTTTACGCGCAGGCGGCCGCACAGACTCTAGCTTTGCTAGAGGATAACACGCATAGCAGCGTGGTAAAAGCGGCCTTAGGTTATGTGGATAACGACGCAAATCAGCTAACAAATTTGCTGGTAAAAATGCTGGCAAAGCGCGACCAATGGCTGCATCAAGCGCAGCATGAAGTTGATTCCGAGCAGCTACAAAATACTTTACGCTATTTAGTTGAACAAGAACTGCAAGCCGCCGCCGATGCGCTACCGCTGGCATTTCAACAGCTAATAATGCCTATCGCACGTTTTGCTGCCTCCAATCTGCCTTGTGATGACAGCGTCGCACTTTTATTAGATTGGGAAACGCCAATATTTGCAAAGCCAGAAACCTTGTCGATGTGGTGCGCACTGGCGGATTTATTACTCACAGACAAAGGCGAACCACGCAAAGAATCGGGTCTTAATGTGAAATTTGGCTTTCCGCCTACTGATGATGGCCGTGCGCAGAAACTAGCTTTGGTGGAAGTAATTGCGGCGATTAATGATCTGGCGCCTTTACATCGCGTACGCTCGTTGCCTAGCTTAACTAATGATGAAACAAGCTGGCAGATTATCACTTCCCTTTCCAAATTGCTCAATTTGGCTGTGGCGCAGTTATGGCTAGTGTTTCAACGTACAGGCGAAGTTGATTTTGTCGAAATTGCTCAGCGCGCAACTCAAGCACTCACCAATAATTTCGGCGAACCAACCCAATTAGCCTTGAAATTGGATTATCAAATTAAGCACTTGCTTGTAGATGAATTTCAAGATACCAGCCCCAGCCAAATTACGCTTTTGGAGCAACTCACACTAGGCTGGCAAATGGATGATGGCCGCACTTTATTCTGCGTGGGCGACCCCATGCAATCCATCTACCGCTTTCGCAAAGCCAACGTCGCACAGTTTATTCATGCTGCCTCACGCGGCATTGGCGACATTCAACTACATAAGTTACAACTTTATCGCAATAACCGCTCCTGCCCGCCTATCGTGGATTGGATTAACGAAACTTTTGCGCACATTTTTCCCGCGTTTGATAATGAGACGCAAGGTGCAATCCATTACCGCCCATTCATCGCAGACCCTAATAACCATGAGCCTCAAGCGGGAGTTGAAGTTCATTCTATTTTAAAACGAGCTAGCGAATCGCTAGAGGCCGTCAACCAGCGCGAGGCTGAGGCGGTGATTCGCATTATTCAACGTGAACAAGCTGAAAATCCAGGTAAAAAAATCGCCATTTTAGTACGCGCTAAAAAACATCTGGCGCCGCTGGTTACAAAATTACGGCGAAAACACAAAAACATTGCATTTCAAGCGGTAGAGATTGAAGCGCTGCAAGGCCGCCAAATTGTGCAAGATTTACTCGCGCTCACGCACGCCCTGCACCACCGCGCAGACCGCGTGCATTGGCTGGCGATTCTGCGCGCGCCTTGGTGCGGCCTCACTTTACACGATTTGCATGCGTTAGCGGGCAGCAATCATCACAGCACGATTTGGGCTTTAATGCAAAATGATGAAGTCGTGAATCGCTTGTCTGCCGATGGGCAAGCGCGGCTAAAACACGTACGTGATATTTTTGCAGAAGCGTTTGCTACGCAAGGTCGCGTCAATGTGAGCCGCTGGATTCGCGGCATCTGGCTAATGTTGAATGGTACAGCATGTTTGTGGGAGCAAAGCGATATTGTGGATGTGCAAGCCTTTTTTGCCTGTTTAGATGACTTAGACCGCAGCAATCAGTTTTCGCCCGAGCGCATGGATGCAGAAATCACCAAACTATTCGCCACGCCCGATAGTCACGGCGGTGATTTGCAAATGATGACGATACATAAATCTAAAGGCTTGGAATTTGATACCGTGATTTTACCTGGCCTAGGCGCGAAAGGTGGTGGCAACAATAGTAATAAACCGCTGGTGTTATGGGAAGAAGTTACAGTGGAGGAACGTCCTGAGCTGCTTGCTGCTCCTTATATTCCAAAGGGAGCGCGTGATAAGAATTGTGTAAGCCCTTACGATTATCTGGAATCACTTGAAAATGAGCGCGATGCAAATGAGAATGCGCGCGTACTCTACGTGGCGGTTACGCGCACAAAGCGAAAATTGCACTTGGTGGGCATTGCCAATCAAACTGAAAAAGGTGAAATCAATCCTATAAAAAATTCATATCTGGACTTGTTGTGGTCTGCGGTGAAACAAGACTTTGAAGCTGCTGAATCAGTTGAAAACGCAACCAGCCCAAAAGATAATATTGCAAACTTCACACCGCGCTTGATACGCTTAAATTATCCACAAATGCCTATGTTATTACAATCAGATAAAACCTCCACAATTACACCAAATATACCGCAAGCTAAGATAAGTTTGCCTCCGCCCAATTTAAATCTTGTGGCTGACGCTGGCTCACTCGCGCATTTGTACATGGAAATGATTGCCAATACCGGTTTGGAGCACTGGCCTGTAAGCCGCATAGAAACTTGCTCGCAGGCCATGCAGTTTTGGCTTTTGCAACAAAGTCACGCTAAAAATGAAGTTGAAAAGCAAGTACCAGACATTATTGCAGCGCTGAAAAAAACCATCACTAGCCCAGAAGGCCTATGGATATTTGCTCCTAGAGCATCCAGCCAAGCAGAATTAAGCATCACAACAATTGACGAAAATAACCAGTTACAAGAACATCGCATCGACCTGACTTTTACTGATGAGGACTTACTTACCAAAACAAAAACGCGCTGGATTATTGATTACAAATTGACTTCGGCGGATAAAAACGCTAATTTAAAAATTGCCGTAGAACAGCATCGCCCCCAACTGGAGCGCTATGCCAGTTTATTTTTACACGAAAACTTGCCGATTAAAAAAGCCGTGTTTTTTTTGAGTTTGGGTAAGTTGGTTGAAATTGACTAAACGCTTACTTGACAACATCCATAAATTCGATATAATTTGCTTACATTATTGCTTACATTGTTAATTTATATGAATAAATTCGTTGAAAAAGCGCGATCAAGGAATAGTCTGAAAACGATGACTTATGATAATTTCGTAAGGCTAAATTATATGAAGACCTACAGTGTTCGACTTCCTATAACGACGATTGCTAAGCTGGAGGAGCTTCACCGCCACCTTAAAACACAATACCCGAGAACTTGGGCATCGAAACAGGAACTGCTATTCGATCTACTTGAGCATGCTATTGATAATTGGATTGAAGAAGAGTTAGATCAAGAAGTTGCCCGTTCAATGATACAGAAAGCTGCTGCTCGTGCGCTTCAACTCAGAGCTTCGAGATTCAATTCAGATAACGAAAATTTAGCGGAATCCATCTAATAGAGAGAATACGTAAGCTACTGCGACCTACAGAGGAAAATCCGTGTTTTTTTCAATTTTTTATACCGATGTGCCACTACCACAAGAGCAATTACCTGACTTCTCCAGATTAATGCCTATAGTTTGCGAAACAAGAGACGAGGCTATTGGCAAGTCATGTAAGCTCATTGCTAATAATGCTATAGTTTGGAAAATCGAGGGGCCAAACAATCTTTTGATTAATCGTGCCGATATTGAGGACGCGTGCCTGGGGTACAAACACTCTCTCTAATTCTCATTCTTAAAATGCCGTCGGATATACCACACCACAAAAATCAAACTTACCGCTGCAATCACGTAATGAAATTGGTGGAAGTAAACTTTTAAGCTTACCCAGTTTTCGCCTGCTTTCATGCCGGCGTAACCTAACACCCCGCACCAAATGAACGAGCCCATAAAGGTATAAGCGATAAATTTTGGCATGTTCATGCGCGCCACACCGGCCGGGAAGGCAATAAACGTGCGTACGGCAGGCAATAAGCGCGCGATAAAAATAATGATTTCACCGTGTTGCGCAAACCAGCGATCGGCCATATCCAAATCTTTGTGCGAAATTAATACGTATTTGCCGTATTTTTCTACCAACGGCCTGCCACCAAACATGCCCAAGTAATAAGCGGGGACCGAGCCAAGCACACAGCCTAAAGCGCCTGACAGCGCGATGCCGAGCAATGTCATCTCACCCTTGCTCACCAAAAAACCGGCAAATGGCATGATGATTTCGGATGGTAGTGGAATACACGCCGATTCAATTGCCATCAGCAGCACAACTCCGCCATAACCCATACCGGATATCACGCCCATAATCCAAGCGGCAACAACTGCGATAAATTTTTCTAGCATACTTTCTTTCTATCCTTTAGTTTTCCTAAACAAATTCCTTTAATAATGTTTTTACAAACTCAGTCTTATGTGCCAAATTTCCTAATTGTACCGTAACCCGCAATTTATCCGGTCCATTCATGCGGCAACGGCGATCGCGCTGCAGCAAGTCGATTAACTTCATTGGGTCTAGCTCAGTATTTTGAGAGAAATTGAGTTGAATTGCGCTATCCGACGCATCTATTTTGTTAATGCCTAATGGCTTTGCGGCAAGACGCAGCCTGTGGCAGGCGAGCAGCGCTTCGCCCTGTTCTGGCAGCAAGCCAAAGCGGTCAATCAGTTCTTCTTGCAAGGTATCTAATTCGTCATCAGTATTGGCATTGGCAAGTCGCTTATATAGCACTAGGCGTTCGTGCACGTCTGGGCAGTAAGTATTGGTGAGTAAAGCTGGCACATGTAGATTGATTTCTGTCGTCACTCCCAATGGCGCGTTTAAATCAGGTTCTTTACCCGCTTTAAGTTGTTTGACTGCATGATTGAGCATATCAGAGTACAGCGAAAAGCCAATTTCTTGCATTTCGCCGCTTTGCGAATCGCCCAGCAGCTCTCCCGCACCGCGAATTTCTAAATCGTGCATAGCCAAGTGAAAGCCTGCACCTAAGTCTTCCAGTAATTGAATCGCATCCAAGCGTTTTTGCGCTTGCGGCGTGATTTTGCGGTGTTCATCCGTGAGCAAATAGGCATACGCTTGGTGATGGCTACGCCCTACCCGGCCGCGCAGCTGGTGCAATTGTGCGAGCCCAAACATATCGGCATGATTGATAATAATGGTGTTGGCTGTCGGCACGTCAATGCCCGTCTCGATAATAGTGGTGCATAGCAGCAAATTAAAGCGCTGCTGATAAAAATCGCGCATCACCGATTCCAACTCGCGCTCGCGCAATTGACCGTGGGCAATGGCTATACGCGCTTCAGGCACAATTTTTTCTAACTTTTCACACATCACAAAAATGGTATCAACTTCATTATGCAAAAAGTACACTTGTCCGCCGCGTTTAAATTCACGCATCACCGCCTCACGGATAATGCCTTCGCCATAAAAAGTGGCAAATGTTTTAATGCTCAGTCGCCGCTGTGGCGGCGTGGCGATGACGCTGAATTCACGTAAACCTTCCATCGCCATGCTCAATGTGCGCGGAATAGGCGTGGCAGTGAGCGTGAGCACGTCCACCTCGGCACGCATGGCTTTAAGCTGCTCTTTTTGGCGCACACCAAAGCGGTGTTCTTCATCCAAAATCACCAAGCCTAAGTTTTTAAATTTCACATCTTTTTGAATGAGCCTGTGCGTGCCAATGATAATATCGACGCGGCCTGCAGCCAAGTCTGCCAGAGCTTGTGTTTGTTCTTTAGCCGTTCTAAAACGTGAAATTTCTGCAATTTTTATCGGCCATTCGGCAAAGCGGTCACAAAAGTTTTGATAATGTTGCTCAGCTAATAGCGTGGTGGGTACCAGCACCGCCACTTGCCTGCCGCCCATCACGGCCACAAAGGCAGCGCGTAGCGCGACTTCCGTCTTACCAAAGCCTACATCGCCACACACCAACCTATCCATCGGGCGGCCTGACTGCATGTCTTTGATGACGTTTTCAATGGCTTCCAATTGATCCGGCGTTTCTTCAAACGGAAAACCTTCACAAAACGCTTCGTAATCTTTCAAGCTTAACGTAAAAGCATGTCCACGCCGTGCGGCGCGCTGTGCATAGAGATTAAGCAACTCAGCCGCGGTATCACGAATTTGTTTAAGCGCTTTCTTCTTGGCTTTTTCCCACTGACCGCTGCCCAATCTGTGTAATGGCGCGCTTTCTGGCGGGCCGCCTGAGTAGCGTGAAATTAAAAATAGCTGCGAAACAGGCACGTATAATTTATCGTCACCAAAATATTCCAGCAGCAAAAATTCTGTTTCGCCTTCACCAAAATCTAAGTTCACCAAGCCTTTGTAGCGCCCCACACCTTGCTGCTCGTGCACAATGGGGTCTTCTATATGCAACTCAGATAAATCTTTGAGCATTCCCTCGGTATTGCGCGCTTTTTCTTTCTTGCGGCGACGCTGCTGGCGCACGGTGCCAGCATAAAGCTCAGACTCGGTAATGACGACTATTTTTTCATCTGCGAAACCACTGTGTAACGGCGAAACGCCCAACATTAATCGTTCTTGACTACCTTCAAACTCTTGCCAAGTCTCACAAGTAGGAATTGTTAAGCCATGCTCGGTAAATAATTGCGCCATGGTTTCACGGCGACCTAGGCTTTCAGCGGCGATTAAAATACGTTGTTTAGTAGATTGAATAAACGCTTGTAGTTTATGTAAAGACTGTTCTGCACGTCGCTCAATATCCAAGGCTGGCAAGGGCTTGCCAGCTTCTTGTGTTAATATTAAGTTTGGGAAATCGTGCGTTTGTGCAAAAAAATCATCCGTTTTAATCAGCAGAGTTTCAGGTTTTAATATAGGTCGCTCAGCGTCGTGCGCCAGTAGCCTGTATCTTGAACTTGCATCCGTCCAAAACTGCTGTGCGGCTTTATCACAATTGCCATGCAAGCAAATGTTGGCGTTACTTATATCTGTATTATCTGGCAGGTAATCCAAAAATGTCGCAGTTTCATCAAAAAATAATGGCAAATACCACTCAATACCGCCACTCGCCACACCTTTGCTCACATTTTTGTAAATGGTTGCACGTTGCGGGTCGCCTTCAAATTGCTCACGAAAGTTACTTCTAAATTTAGTAATCCCCGCTTCATCCAACGGAAACTCACGTGCAGGTAATAACCGTATCTCAGGCACCGGGTAAAGACTGCGCTGCGTATCAATATCGAAGGTGCGGATGGTTTCAATTTCGTCATCAAACAAGTCGATTCTGTAAGGTAGCGCGCTACCCATAGCAAATAAATCAATCAATCCACCGCGCACGCTAAATTCGCCAGGCGAAATGACTTGCGACACATGATGGTAGCCCGCTTGCGCGCACTGATGGCGCAATGCCTCCAGATTAAGCTGCTGGCCTTTTTTGAGCATAAACGTATGCGCCGATAAATAGGCAACGGGCGGCAAGCGTAACAAAGCCGTGGCAATTGGCACGATGACCACATCACATTGGTTCTGGCTAATCTGATACAGAGTCGCTAATCGTTCTGAAATTAAATCAGGATGCGGCGAAAACACATCGTAGGGCAAGGTCTCCCAATCGGGCAATAAATGCACGCTCAAATCTGGCGCAAAATAAGGGACTTCATCTAATAAACGCTGCGCCTCAAACGCACTAGAAGTAATGATTACTAATGGCGTTTTTGTTGTTTTTAAGCGACATGCAAGTGTTGCAAGAGATAAGCTATCTAAGCCATTGGCGTGATAAGAAAAACGGCTTTTTTTGCCCTTTATAGGCGGTGTTAACTGCATAAATGAGTATGAAAATGGCTTGGTTTAAGATTGGATTTTGCCTATTATAACTGCAAGAGCGCCGCATCAATTATGCCAAATTCAATTTAGCCAATAATAAAAATATTGAGGGAACTAACATCATGAATGATAAAGAGCTTGTTGCGATTCATGCCGCAAAATACGTCAATAATGGCATGCTGGTTGGCTTAGGCACTGGTTCGACTGCTAATTATTTTATCGAAGAACTGGCACGTCGCCAGAAGGAAGAAAATCTTAAAGTCATCACCATTGCAAGCTCACAGGTGAGCATGATTAAGGCGCAAAGTTTGGGCTTAAATGTCATCGCGCTCGCGCAGGTTTCCGAAATCGATTTATACGTGGATGGCGCAGATGAAATCACATCTGATATGACGCTACTTAAAGGCCGCGGCTACGATTTGGTGCTAGAAAAATTGCTGGCCAAAGCCGCCAAACAGTTTTTAGTAGTTGCAGATAAAAGCAAACTGGTCGATCGCATCGGCACTAATTACGCTATCCCGATTGAAGTCATGCCATTCGCATGGAAAACCACCAAACGTAGCCTAGAAGCCGCTGGTGGCGTAGGAGATTTGCGCCAAAACGTAGCAAAAGATGGTTTATCAATTACCTCGCATGGCAGCCTGGTATTAGACATGGCCTTCGATAAGTCCATCAGCGAAGCGTCACTTAATCAGTTAATCAACAATACGCCCGGTGTGGTTGAACACGGCATTTTTTACGGTTTATGCAACGCAGTATTGATAGCGGATGATGGAAAAATAGAAGAGCGCTGGAAATAAATCGATTTTTTCGAGGTTAGCTTTTGTTTAAATTTTCTTATATTTTTCTTGTTGTTTTGCTAATTTTTGTTGGCTGCGATAAGCCTTCCGTCCCAATCCCACCCCCTGCAAAACCATTGCCGCTAGTAGAAAAAGAAAAGGTCATTACTTTCGTTACCTTGAATAGCCCCAACACCTATTACGTGAATGGGGATAACGAATACGCTGGGCTTGAATACGATTTAGCAAAATTATTTGTAAAAGACCTCAACGATGGCACACGCTTTAAACTAATTGTGGCCAATCATATCGACCAAATTTTACCAGCCGTTTTGAATGGCACGGCCGATATTGCAGCGGCGGATATTACTGTAACCGAAGGCCGCAAAAAAAGGTTTGATTTCACGTTGCCATACCAAGATGTTCAGCAACAAGTGGTTTATAACAGTGCCATCGACAACAAACCGCCAAAAAAACTGAAAGATTTGGTTGACCTAACAATTACCGTGCCCTCAGGCACCAGCTTTGTAGAACGTTTAACTAAGCTGCGTAAAGATGAGCCAGACCTAAAGTGGGAGGAGCGCGATAACACAAATTCTGAAAAATTGATTCTGGATGTCGCCAATGGCGAAATTGAATATACAATTGCCGACAGCCATTTAATTGCAAATTTACAAAACTATAGCCCCAATATAGGCGTGGCTTTTGCGATTGGCGAACCTGAAAAAATTGCTTGGGCACTCTCAAAAGATGCTAATCCAGAGCTACTGAAAAAAGCCAATGCATTTTTTACTAAAATTATAATTGATGGCACGCTGCGTAATTTAGTTGACCGCTATCATGGCAATGCAAAACGTCTTAACCCATTGGATATTAAAAATTTTTTGCTCAATAGCAATATGCTGCTACCCAAATATGCACCTTTATTCAAGCAAGCACAAGATATCACCGGCTTGGATTGGCGTCTGTTGGCAGCCATTAGCTATCAAGAATCGCACTGGAATACATTTAATACTTCACACACTAATGTGCGCGGCTTGATGATGCTGACAGAATCGACCGCTGACCGCATGGGCGTTACAGATAGATTAGATCCCAAGCAAAGTATCCTCGCAGGTGCAAAATACTTTAATCAACTATTAGATATAATTCCTGTACGTGTGCCATTTCCAGATCGCACATATATGGCTCTGGCTTCATACAATATTGGTTATGCGCATGTGGAAGATGCGCGCGTGCTGGCACAGCGTTTAAAGTTGAATCCTGATAGTTGGGCGGATGTGAAGAAAACCTTGGTGATGCTCAATAATCCGAATTATTACATCAATGCTAAATCTGGCTACTGTAGTGGCGGCGCACCGGTGATATTTGTAGAGTCCATTCGTAGCTATCACAATATCTTAGTGCGTTATCAGCCTACCCATAACCCTGAAGGAGATGACTATAAGATTGCTAACAACAAAGAGATTGTCGCAATCAACGAATAGTCAATTTTTCTTGTCCGCCCATGTAAGGCTGCAAAACTTTAGGAATCGTCACACTGCCATCTGCATTTTGATAGTTCTCTAACACCGCCACTAACGTGCGTCCAACAGCCAAACCAGAGCCATTCAATGTATGCACTAACTCGGGTTTGCCATTTTCGTTTCTAAACCGTGCTTGCATACGCCGCGCTTGAAACGCCTCACAATTGGAAACAGACGAAATCTCGCGATAGGTATTTTGTGCAGGCAGCCACACTTCTAAATCATAAGTTTTGGCTGCGCTAAAGCCCATATCGCCTGTGCAAAGCGACACTACGCGATAAGGCAATTCAAGCGCTTTTAGAATGTTCTCGGCATGTCCCACCATCTCTTCCAGCGCTTCGTAACTTTTATCTGGATGCACAATTTGTACCATCTCGACTTTATCAAACTGGTGCTGGCGTATCATGCCTTTGGTATCTTTACCGTAACTGCCCGCCTCGCTTCTAAAGCACGGCGTATGCGCGGTAAGTTTGATCGGCAAGGTATCCAGAGGCACGATTTCATCGCGTACAGTATTGGTAAGCGTGACTTCTGAAGTTGGAATGAGATAAAACTGCTTTGTTCTATACTGAAGAGACGTAGCCCCCGTCGCGGCAACTTCAGCCACTTCACCAGCAGTAGGGTCATCTGGAATGTCAGTCTTAATCTTAAACAAATCTTCTTCAAATTTTGGCAACTGTCCCGTTCCAAGTAACGTTTCATAATTCACTAAATATGGCGTATAACATTCCTCGTAACCATGCTGTTCTGTTTGCGTATCCAGCATAAATTGCGCGATGGCGCGATGCAGTTTGGCGATGCCGCCACGCATAAAGGTAAAACGCGCCCCTGAGAGCTTTGCACCCGTATCAAAATCCAAACCCAACGGTGCACCAACATCCGCATGATCTTTTACCGCAAAATCAAACGTACGCGGTGCGCCCCAACGGCGTACTTCGACATTCTTGGTCTCGTCTTTGCCTGCCTGCACGCTCTCATGCGGCAGATTGGGAATACCAAGTATCATTTTTTGCATTTCTGTCTGAACAAACATCAGAGCCAATTCACTCTTCTTAAGTTGTTCACCCAAACCTACTACCTCAGTCATAATGGGTGCTACATCTTCTCCCTTAGATTTAGCCATACCAATTTGCTTGGAAATCGCATTACGCTTAGCTTGAAGCGTCTCTGTTTCCGTTTGTATATTTTTGCGGCGCGCCTCAAGCTCAGTATACTTTGTGGTATCAAATGTAAAACCACGTTTTTTTAATAACTCAGCAACCGCAGCTAAATCTTTTCTTAAATCTTGAATATCTAACATTTAAATCCTTTTAATTTTGTTGTCATACCGACGAAAGTCGGTATCCAGAGTCGTTAAAGTCGCTAGATTCCGTGTCGTAGCACGGAATGACAAACTTATTTTTTCGCTTTTTTATCGAGTTCTTTAAGGTGATTCAATTTTTCGCTTATTTTACCTTCTAAGCCGCGTGGTGTGGGCGTATAAAATTGTTGTGGGGTCATATCGTCAGGTAAATAGCTCTCGCCCGCTGCGTAAGCCTCCGGCTCGTTGTGCGCATAACGATATTCTTTGCCATAATCCAGCGCTTTCATCAGCTTGGTTGGCGCATTGCGTAAGTGTAATGGCACTGTGCGCGATTTATCTTGCCCAACAAAAGCTTTAGCTTGATTATAGGCGTTGTAAGCCGCGTTGCTTTTTGGCGCAACCGCCATATAAATCACTGCGTTTGAAAGCGCTAATTCGCCCTCTGGTGAGCCAAGTCGCTCGTAAATTTGGCAGGCTTCCAGCGCCATCGTCTGCGCTTTGGGGTCGGCAATGCCAATATCTTCAATCGCCATGCGAATGATGCGACGCCCCAGATACAGCGGATCTGCGCCACCATCAATCATACGTAAAAACCAGTATAGTGCTGCATCCGGGTTAGAGCCGCGAACCGATTTATGTAGTGCAGAAATTTGATCGTAAAACGCTTCGCCGCCTTTATCAAAACGGCGCAGTTTTTCTGCCATCGTCGTCTGCAAAAAAGCTTCATCAATTTCCTTGACACTTGCTCCAGAAGCCGCATTGAATAAGCTCTCTAGGAAGTTGAACAAGCGTCTTGCGTCGCCATCGGCATAGCCTAAAATTTGTTCACGCACCTCGTCTGCAATAGTAATATTCTCTGCTACTAGCAATCGCGCTCGCTCAAGTAGCAGCGCCAACTCAGACTCAGATAGCGCATTTAGCACAAATACCTGCGCGCGGCTTAATAGCGCGCTATTCACCTCAAACGAAGGGTTTTCGGTTGTCGCGCCGATAAAGGTAATTAAGCCACTTTCTACAAACGGCAAAAAGGCGTCTTGCTGACCTTTATTAAAGCGATGTACTTCATCTACAAACAAAATGGTTTTGCGGCCATGTTGCTGCAAAGTAAGCTCGGCGCGCTCTACCGCATCGCGAATATCTTTAATGCCTGATAACACGGCGGAAATAGGAATAAACTCTGCGTCTGCCGTATTGGCGATAATTCGCGCCAAGGTGGTTTTGCCCACACCTGGCGGGCCCCAAAGAATCATAGAGGGTAAATTACCTGATTGAAACGCAAGACGAAGCGGCTTATTTTCACCCAACAGGTGTGATTGGCCGACGACTTCGTCTAATGTTTTAGGACGCAGCCTTTCTGCAAGTGGCGCTTGTGGTGTGGCAGGTTGAAATAAGTTGTTCACTTATTTTCACTTGTAGTTAAAGGGTCTATTTTATTGGTTTATAGGGTAAGTTGTCAGCTAAAATATTTAGCCACGCAATTAAGAATTTACTCACCAACCACGTCAACGCCTTTAGGAGCAGTAAACAGGAAAGTGGAGTCTTGTAGCACTGGGTTACGCTCTACATCACTAAAAGTAATGAGGGTAACGTGGTTAAAGCTATCGTAAAGCTCCATTTTACGTAACTTTTTGGCCTTAAAACCCAATAAAACGCGGTCAAAACCACTTTCTTTATCTTTTGGCAACGCCAACACCCAAGAGAGGCCATCTTTACGTACGGCATTTTTAAGCGTAAAGCTTTTTTCTACATTTCCCCCACCCGCCAGCATTGCGGCAGGGCTTGAGCCTATCGCTTTACTTAACTCACTAATAGTAACTTGTTGCAAATCGGCATCGTATAAAAATACATCTTTGCCATCACTAATAATTTGCTGTTCATATGGTTTTTTATAGTCCCAGCGGAATTTATTCGGGCGCTGCAACTGCATGGTGCCTTCCACTTCCTGCTCTTTACGACCCTGCTTGTCATTTACCACTTGGCTAAACTGCGCACGCATGGTGTTAGTGTTATTAAAAAAATCGAGCAGGCTAGAAACGCCGTCAGCAAGAGCTAGATTTGAAAATAGCACTAGGTTTAAAAAAACCAAAAACACACTTACTACATATTTATTCACTGTTTGTACCACTATTAACCAATACCTCTCTATTACCGTTGCTCTGCATCGCAGAAACCAAGCCTGCGCGCTCCATATCCTCTATCAAACGTGCGGCGCGGTTGTAACCGATGCGAAGCTGGCGCTGTACCGATGAAATCGATGCACGGCGGCTTTTTAGCACGATAGCCACCGCCTCATCATAAAGCGGGTCTTTCTCAGCACCATCATCGCTAAAGTCGCCAAGTTCTCCGCCACCTTCTGTTTCATTGGTCAAAATCCCTTCAATATAGTTCGGTTCGCCCATCGCTTTTAGATGATTCACCACCTGATGCACCTCGTGGTCACTCACAAATGCGCCATGAATACGTTGAGGGTAACCGCTACCCGGCGGCATGTATAACATATCGCCCTGCCCCAATAACGCTTCAGCACCCATTTGGTCTAATATGGTGCGTGAATCTATTTTGCTGGAAACCTGAAATGCCACGCGCGTTGGGATATTTGCTTTGATAAGGCCTGTGATCACATCTACGGATGGACGCTGTGTAGCCAATACCAAATGGATACCAGAAGCGCGTGCTTTTTGCGCCAAGCGTGCGATAAGTTCTTCCACTTTTTTACCGACTACCATCATCAAATCGGCCAATTCGTCAATCACCACCACGATTAATGGCATTTCTTCCAATGGTTCCGGTTCTTCCGGTGTAAGGCTAAACGGATGTGGAATTTTTTCACCCGCTTTTTCGGCATCTTTAATTTTTTGGTTGTAACCCGCCAAGTTACGCACGCCCAACATGGACATAATCTTGTAGCGGCGCTCCATCTCAGCAACACACCAATTGAGCGCGTTGGCAGCTTGCCGCATATCGGTTACCACCGGCGCCAATAAATGCGGAATGCCTTCATATACCGAGAGTTCCAGCATTTTTGGGTCGATTAAAATCATACGTACTTTCGAGGCTTCTGATTTATACAGAAAGCTCAAAATCAACGCATTAATTGCCACTGATTTTCCGGAGCCAGTGGTGCCAGCCACCAGCAAATGCGGCATTTTGGCCAAATCTGCCACCACCGGCTTGCCAGCAATGTCTTTACCCATGGCAATCGTGATGGGCGAATTTAAATCTGCGTACACTTGACTGCTCACAATTTCAGATAAAAATACGATTTGCCGCTTAGGATTCGGAATTTCCAAACCCATGCAACTTTTACCGGGAATCGTCTCGACAACACGGACACTGATAACTGATAAGGCGCGTGCCAAATCTTTTGCCAAATTAGTAATTTGACTACCTTTTACACCAGCCGCAGGCTCAAATTCATAGCGCGTAATCACTGGCCCGGGTTGCGCAGAAATGACTTTGACCTCGATACCGAAATCGACCAATTTGCGCTCAATCAAGCGCGAGGTGAAATCCAGTGTTTCGTCCGATGGTAGCTCAACCGTATTATTAGCCTCATCCAACAGATGCAAAGGAGGCAAGCTAGAATCGAGGTCTGAAGCAAATAGGGTAGCTTGTTTTTCTTTGAGCACACGTTCACTTTTGGCGATTTCTGTTTGGGCAGCTTTGATTTCAAGCGGGGCACGGTCTTCAGCGCGTTTGCGTTCATTTTCTACAAATTCTTCGCGCTTAAGCTCTACCACTTTGCCGGCTTTTCTATCTTGCCAATCATAATATTTATTAAAAACCCATTGGTAGCTTGCAATTAAGCTGGCGCCCAGTTTTTCGGTCATCATAATCCACGACCAGCCTGTAAATAAACTAAACCCGATTGCAAAGAGTAACAGCAATATCAAGGTTGATCCGGGATAGCCGAACAAATCTCGTAGCGCACTATCTATCGCTTTGCCCAGCATGCCGCCTGCGCCAAGCGGCAGTGTTGCCGGCAAGTTGATTAGATGACCGGCTTCTAGCGTGGAAGAAGTTACAATGAGTAAACCAAAACCGACCAGATTAAATACTAAAAAAGGTCGCTCAGACATTGTAAGTTCCAAGCTGCGATACACCAGCCACATACTGTAAAACGCTAGCACTACCCACCACCAGGCCGAAAAGCCAAACAAATAAAGCAGCATGTCGGAAATATACGCCCCAACTTCGCCCCCAGAATTATGGATAGTGGCATTTTGGCTCGTCATGTGCGACCAGGAAGGATCTTGCTTGTAATAACTCGTTAGAATAACCGCAAGATATAAACCAACCATCACTAAACCCAGCCACCACGCTTCACGCACCAGTTTAACGCCATGCTTTTGAGTTGGGCTGGGCGGCGCTTGCACGCGGCTATTTACAGCAGATGATTTTTTATTAAAAAACAATGTGTTACAAACCTTGAAAATTAAACTGACGGAAAAATTATTTATGTGATTATAGCAAAATCAAATTGCGTAAAGTACGTCTAAAAATTAAAATAACGCTTTATTGAATCATTGTCGAAACTCACCCAATTCGCCTATTAAGTTTCGCCTCTTGAAAACAAGCTAATTATCACAATTTTTAACACATTCACTCTAAGCAAAGAAAGCCCAGAAACATGGCAACAAGTACAATAGCAACACGTCACATCCATCTCCTCATTTTAGGCTCCGGTCCAGCGGGCTATTCTGCTGCGGTTTATGCTGCACGCGCCAACCTTAAGCCCGTGTTGATTACTGGCATTGCCCAAGGCGGCCAATTGATGACGACCACAGAGGTAGACAACTGGCCTGCCGATGTAGATGGCGTGCAAGGCCCGGAGTTGATGGAGCGCTTTCAAAAACATGCGGAGCGCTTTAATACCGAGATGATTTTTGATCACATTCACACCGCACATCTGGCTGAAAAACCATTACGTCTAGTGGGCGACAACAGTGAATATACTTGTGATGCGCTGATTATTGCCACGGGTGCTTCTGCGCAATATCTAGGTTTGCCAAGTGAAGAAGCCTTTAGCGGCAAAGGTGTTTCTGCCTGTGCTACTTGTGATGGATTTTTCTATAAAAATCAAGAAGTTGCTGTCATTGGCGGTGGCAACACTGCGGTAGAAGAGGCGCTATATCTAGCCAACATCGCCAGCAAAGTCACCTTGGTGCATAGACGCGATAAATTTAAGGCAGAAGCCATTTTGGTAGATAAACTGATGGCGCGTGTAGCCGAAGGCAAAATTGCTTTAGAGCTATTTCACACGCTCGATGAAGTGTTAGGCGATAACAGCGGCGTGACTGGCATGCGCATTAAAAGTACGCAAACTGGCGCGACTAAAGATATCGCCCTAAAAGGCGTATTCATTGCCATTGGCCACAAACCCAATACCGATATTTTTGCAGGCCAGTTGGAGATGGAAGGCGGTTATATCATTACCCAATGCGGTCGCGAAGGTAACTTTACCGCGACCAGTGTGCCAGGCGTGTTTGCAGCGGGTGACGTGCAAGACCATATTTATCGTCAAGCTGTTACCAGCGCTGGCACGGGCTGTATGGCTGCGTTGGATGCCGAGAAATATCTCGACAACCTAAAATAAACTAGATAACTCAAAATAAATAAGTTATGTTTGTAACCTCATGGCTAATCACGACGATGATTTGGATAACGACAACAGCCTTTTTTACGAGGCTGTTAAAGGCGCGCGGCCGCTAAAGGTAGAACCTCAACACGTTCCCAAATTACATCCCAAACCAATCGCCAAGCACTTTATACGCGATGAAAAACAAGCATTGCAAGATTCCTTAAGTGATGATTACATTCCCGCACATGACGTGGAAAGCGGTGAAGAACTGCTTTACTTGCACGAAGGACAAGCGCCCAACATTTTAAGCAAATTGCGTCGCGGCTTTTGGGTGGTGCAAGCACAAATCGATCTACACGGTTTGATTACCGATGAAGCCCGCCTATACGTGGCAGATTTTTTAAACTCCTGCAAAAAACGTAAAATTCGCTGCGTGCGCATTGTGCATGGCAAAGGCTTAGGCTCGCGCAACCGCGAACCTGTGCTTAAACATAAACTACGCAGCTGGTTGATGCAACGCGATGAAGTCATCGCCTATGCGCAAGCCAAGCCAGAAGATGGCGGTAGTGGCGCGGTGATTGTGTTGTTGAAGATGTAACAAAACAACTGACCTAAAAATGATTTACGGAGGCTATTGCTTGTACATTTGTCCGAAGTACCTATTTCCAACTAATTGTGACTGTGCAACAAAAGCCGTTTGAAACCTTGCTAAAGCTAGGTGGCGAGCTACGAGTCGCGCCCAGCAGAGGTGGTGTTCCAGCTACGTCGTTCTGGAAGTTTTGGGTTAGCAGTAGCGAAGTCTACGCAACTAGCCGCATGTTTGGGACTGGAAAAATTAGCGTCCATGCTTCCGGGCAGATTCATATGCGACTTGAGGAGCGAGACGCCCCTCAGCAATTCGCAGCACCGTTGCTTCTAGGAAATGGTAAGTGGTTAGGCGCATTTGAACTAAGGTTTCTGCTAAGCCCTGGCACCTATAATCCTCCTCAAGAAATACTGAAAAACAAGAAAGCATTTCTGATAGAAGTCCCTCAAGATACAGTGCTAATTATGAACTTGCTAGTTGGACAGTCTGGAACTGCAGATAAGTTGGCTCTACCGCATGAATTACTTCCAACGGCAAAAGTACTATGGTGAGCAACCCTCAAAGACCAACGCCCAGTCGTGCTTACTGGACGATTGGTTAAAATGGACGAGCAGAACCGGAAAGAGATCGAATTTATCCGCCACGAGCTTAATCCAAAAATTAGCTCATCAGAGCCTCCGACTACATCACCTTACATTGAAGCAAGGCGTATCGTGTGGAGTCCTGAAGGTGGTAATGTAATTCTTGTCGTGCCAATGGGGCAAGAAGCGATTCGCGTACAAGCAGAATCTCCTACTCACGACGTAACAAATTTGATTGCGAATTCGCGCACAGTCGCAATTTCAAGCCCGAGCGCGTCCATTGTGGTTACTGCCCCGAATGGGGCAGCTATAGGTACACTTACAATTAGTGGCATGAAAAGTAAAATCACACTGTTAAAGAACATGACTGCCAGAGCATCGCTTGGAGTCGTAACTCTCAATATGAATGCTAAAAACCTAATCTTTGGAGAAAAATTCCGAAGACCTCGCATATTATGCAGCGCAGTACCAACTTTCGATGGGGCGTCTCCGAGAAATTGGGAATATTCAGTATATTTCAGTTTTGATGGAGTTGCACTTAAAGCAGAAATCAGGCAACTCTCATGTTCAATCAGAAGTGCGAACGTTTCTGTCCCAACACCTAACATCTCAGCTTCGGAAGAAGTTTTGATAACTGCACCCGCAAACAATCTAGTCATTGTTGCTACCGCCGAATCACCTCAATCGACAGCGTCTCTTGAATCAACCTTCTTACTTCGTGACATCTAATTCAAACACTAGAGTCCCAACTCACTCAAGCTCGCATGGTCATCCGGTCTGCGGCCTAGCGGCCAAAAGAACTTGCGCTCGGTTTCTTTAATCGGTAAATCGTTGATGCTGGCATAGCGCAGTTCCATTAAACCATTGGCATCGAACTGCCAGTTCTCGTTGCCGTATGAGCGAAACCAGTTGCCTGCATCGGCATGCCATTCATAAGCAAAGCGCACCGCGATGCGATTATCGGTAAACGCCCATAGTTCTTTAATCAGCCTGTAATCCAGTTCTTTTGCCCATTTACGGGTTAAAAATTCCACAATTTGTGCACGGCCTTTGGGAAACTCCGCACGGTTGCGCCATTGCGAATCTGGCGTATACACCAGTGAAACACGCTGCGGGTCGCGGCTGTTCCAGCCATCTTCTGCCAAGCGCACTTTTTGTATGGCGGTTTCACGGGTAAAGGGCGGTACGGGCGGGCGAGTTTCAATATTTTCTGTCATTTTGATATCCTCAAAAAATTCATTTTATTGCTCACCAAGAAATCCTCCACTTTGATGTCTCCACAAACTGGCGTATAAACCTTTTTTAGCTAAAAGCTTTTTGTGATTGCCTTCTTCTATAATCTGCCCATCATCCAGCACAATCAACCTATCCATGGCGGCAATGGTTGATAACCTATGTGCAATCGCAATCACGGTTTTACCCTCCATGAGCTGATAAAGGCTACTTTGTATCACTGCTTCCACTTCACTGTCCAGCGCGCTGGTGGCTTCATCCAGCAATAAAATCGGAGCGTCTTTCAGCATCACGCGCGCAATGGCAATGCGCTGGCGCTGGCCGCCCGAGAGCTTCACGCCGCGTTCGCCCACATGCGCATCGTAGCCAAATCTGCCTTTGGCATCTTGCAAATTGAGTATAAATTCGTGCGCTTCGGCGCATTTGGCTGCGGCAATCATTTCTGCTTCAGTCGCATCTGGCCGGCCGTATAAAATGTTGTCTCGCACACTTCTATGTAAAAGTGACGTGTCTTGCGTGACCATACCTATGCTCGCGCGCAAGCTGTTTTGTGTGACAGCATTGATGTTTTGACCATCAATCAAGATGCCGCCAGACTCAACCTCATAAAAACGCAGCAGTAAATTCACAATGGTGGATTTACCCGCGCCAGAGCGCCCCACCAACCCTACTTTTTCGCCAGCTTTGATGTGCAAATTTAGCGTTTTTAGCAGTTCTTTTTGGCTATCGTTCAGTTTCCTGCCATAGTTAAAACTAACCGCATCGAAATCAATTTTACCCTGCTTTACTTGCAACGGCTTTGCATCCGGAGCATCGATAATTTTATTGTGTGTGGTGAGCGTATTAATGCCATCTTGTACCGTGCCTACTTGCTCGTAGAGCGTTGTCATTTCCCACATCACCCAATGCGAAATACCATTTAAGCGAAGCGACATGGCGGTGACCGCTGCAACGCCGCCCACGCCGACTTTGCCATGGCTCCATAACCACAAAGCCAAACCACCGGCAGCAATCAGCAAGCCCATATTCAGCAAGTGATTGATGGTTTCCACCATACTCACCAAGCGCATTTGCTGGTTTACCGTACCTAAAAACTCGTGCATTGCGGATTGTGCATAACCTGCCTCGCGCCCTGCGTGAGAGAACAACTTCACCGTGCTGATATTGGTGTAGGCATCGGTGATGCGCCCTGTCATTAAACTACGTGCATCGGCTTGCTGCCGACCTACGTTACTGAGTTTAGGTACAAAATAAAATAAAGCACTTGCATACAAAACCAGCCAAGCTAAAAATGGCCAAATAATCAATAAGTTAAAGCTACCTACTACCCCTACCATAGTGGCGAAGTAGATAATCACAAACACTAAAATATCCGTCACAATAAACCATACATCGCGCACCGCCAATGCGGTCTGCATTACTTTGGCAGCGACACGGCCAGCAAACTCATCCTGGTAAAAACTCATGCTTTGGTTCAACATAAGCCGATGGAAATTCCAGCGCATGCGCATAGGGAACACGCCCGCCAGCGTTTGATGCTTAAGTAAGGTCTGCAAGCCAATAAACACAGTGCTTGCGAGAAGAATAATGGCGAGCCAAGTGAGATGCGTGCCTTGCCGACTCCATAATTCGGCAGGCGGAATATTGGCGAGCCAATCCACCACTTTGCCCATCATGGCAAACAGCAAGGCCTCGAACGCTCCAATGATGGCGGTAAGTAAGGTCATGCTCAGCAAAAATGGGCGTAACCCTTGTATGCAGCCCCATGCAAACGCCCAAAAACTTTTGGGTGGCGTGGTGATTAAGCTTTCTGGAAAAGGCTTGGCGAGTTGTTCAAACCACTTAAACATATTCAAATCTGGGCTAGCGTACAAACGGCTTCGGCTGCAATGCCTTCGCCACGGCCAGTAAAGCCTAATTTTTCCGTCGTAGTGGCTTTAACATTGATTTGTGAGACATCCACATTGCAATCGGTTGCAATATTGGCACACATTTGCGCAGTGTGTGGTGCAAGTTTTGGCGCTTCACAGATCACGGTCGCATCGATATTATTTACTCCGTAATTTTTAGTTTTGAGTAACGAAACTACATGGCGCAGCAACTGGCGTGAATCAATGTCTTTAAACTTTGCATCACTCGGCGGGAAATGCTTGCCGATGTCGCCCAGCGCCGCTGCACCAAGGAGCGCATCGCAAATAGCGTGCAGTAAAACGTCGGCGTCAGAATGACCATCCAAGCCCTTATCAAACGCGATTTCGACGCCGCCAATGATGCATTTTCGGCCTACAACAAGCGCGTGCACGTCAAAACCATGGCCTATGCGTATTGTCATTTATTTTTCCTTGTTAATTATTTTTCTCGGACTTAAAAAGTGCCTCTAATAACGCTAAATCTTGCGGATAAGTAATTTTTAAATTGCGTAAATCGCCTTGCACCAATTTTGGCTGTAACCCAAGTGCTTCAATGGCTTCAGCTTCATCGGTAGCAGCACCTTTAAAATTTTCTAAGGCTTTTTTAAGCAAGCCATAACGAAACATCTGCGGCGTTTGTGCTTGCCATAAATTGGCACGTGGTACAGTTTTTTCGGTTCGCTGCGCTTGGTCAGCTTGCTTTAAAGTATCCGCCAATGGCATGGCCAGTAAGCCGCCCACCTCATCGTTTTCTAAGGTGTTTAGTAAGTTATCAAGCAATTGATGCGTTAAACCAGGCCGCGCCGCATCGTGCACCAAAATCCAGTCATCGTCTGCAACATCGCCATTAACATTCATGGCCTGCAAGGTATTCAACACGGTCTCAGCTCGGCTATTGCCACCAGTGTAATGTAATTTAAGTTTGCTAGTGGGTTCTAACGTTAAACTGCGCCAAAATTCATCGTCTGGGTTTAATGCCAGGTGGATACTGCTAATACGAGAATTGTTAAAAAAAACTTGTATAGTATGTGAGATAATCGGCTTGCCAGCCAAAGGCACATACTGCTTAGGAAGCACATTAGCCATACGATTGCCAGTGCCTGCCGCAGGAATGAGTGCATGAAATTTTTGCATGGGTAGATTTTACCATGTAGCACCACAAGGCATATACGTTGCAATCTAAAAATCTAAGCAAAATTACCAGTGTTTATTATCAATTTACTTTTCGCTTTATTGAGGATAATACGATAGCTAAAACTATAATAAAGCTAGAATAATGTCACAAAATAAAATTAAAAACGTCTTAGAAAATATTATCTCGCTTACCAGCGAGAGAGACTCTAACGCACTCGAGTTAGCACTAGCGCAAACGCTTTTTAAGCTTGCTGCGCCAGAAAGCATGACTTTGTATCGAGCCAGTAGCATTGATAGCATTAAGTACGCTAACACGCTAATTGGCAAACATCATCAAAATGAAGAAATTCCTGCAGATATCTTAGATGCATTAAAGGTATGCCTTGAAAGTGGTAAAACCACTTACATTCAGCAGCAAGAAAAAAAGTTAACCTTGTTTCCCTTGTTAAGCGCTAAAAATAAACCTATTGCAGTGATTTTGATTAAGGCAGCGCAAGATTCACAAGATCATGCACTCACTATTATGATCTTAAAAATCTACCATAACTTTGTTGCACTAATGAATGAAAATGAGCGTGACACACTGACAGGCTTGCTTAATCGAAAAACTTTCGATCTTAAGATTAATGGCATTATATCGAGTTTGCAAGGCAATCAGCATAGACGCAACAGCGACAGTAACATGCCTAGTTATCTCGCTATTTTTGATATTGATCACTTTAAACGTGTCAATGATACATTTGGCCATCTAATGGGCGACGAAGTGTTATTATTATTTTCACGCATAATGGAAAAAAGCTTTAGAGACAAAGACTTACTATTCCGATTTGGGGGCGAAGAATTTGTTGGCGTGTTTCAGTGCCCTTCTGACGAAACGATGACCATCGTGTTAAATCGATTTAGAGGAAACGTTGAAAAATATAGTTTTCCTCAAGTTGGGGAAGTCACCGTAAGTTGTGGATATACCAGAATCGAAACATTTGATCTTTCTTCCACACTCATTGACCGAGCAGATCTATCGCTGTATCACGCCAAAAACAATGGTAGGAATCAAGTATGCCAGCATGAGCAATTAATCGCTTCTGGCGCGTTAGAACACAGCGACAACACAGGCGACATAGAACTCTTCTAATACTCACTTCAACACCGCCCATAAAAAAGGGGACGCAAATTGCGTCTCTTTAAACTTGCTATAAACATGCTGGTTATGCGTCCGCAGGTGTTGAGTTGATTTTATGAATGCTTAAATCGGCACCATTAAATTCATCTTCGGCATCCATGCGAATGCCAAATAATTTTTTAAGTGTTCCGTAAACAATCACACCACCCACCAAAGCAACAACAATACCTAAACTAGTTCCGATGAGTTGCGACACAAAAGTGACTCCACCCAAACCGCCTAAACTTTTTGTACCAAAAATACCCGCCGCAATGCCACCCCAAGCGCCACACAAGCCATGCAATGGCCACACGCCTAGCACGTCATCAATTTTTAAGCGATTTTGTGTGGCGGTGAACGCCCACACAAACAAAGTACCAGCCACTGTACCAGTCACCAGCGCACCAAGTGGGTGCATGACATCTGAGCCTGCACATATCGCTACTAAACCTGCTAATGGGCCATTATGCACAAAACCAGGATCATTTTTGCCTATTAGCAGCGCGGCAAGCGTTCCGCCAACCAAAGCCATCAGCGAGTTAACAGCCACCAGACCAGAAATGCCTTGAATGCTTTGCGCGGACATCACGTTAAAGCCAAACCAGCCAACAGTGAGTATCCATGCACCTAGCGCTAAGAACGGAATATTTGAAGGTGGATGCGCATGTATGCTGCCGTCCTTAGCATATCTGCCAGTGCGCGCACCTAGCAAAATGACTGCTGCTAATGCAATCCAGCCGCCCATGGCATGCACCACGACTGAGCCAGCAAAATCGTGAAAATTGGCACCAAAATTTGCTAAAAGCCAATCTTGAAAACCATAGTGTTTATTCCAAGCAATGCCCTCAAAAAATGGATACACAAACCCGACCAATAAAAATGTCGCGGCAATTTGTGGATTAAATTTTGCGCGTTCAGCAATACCGCCAGATACAATAGCTGGCACGGCTGCAGCAAAAGTCAGCAAGAAAAAGAATTTGACTAAAGCGTAGCCATTTTTAGCGGCTAGTATGTCAGCACCACTAAAAAAATTCACGCCGTAGGCAATGCTATAACCGATAAAAAAGTACGCTATGGTAGAGATTGAAAAATCCACCATGATTTTGACTAATGCATTGACCTGGTTTTTACTACGAACAGTGCCGAGTTCTAAAAACGCGAAACCCGCGTGCATCGCCAGCACCATGATGGCACCCATCAATACGAATAAAACATCATTAGCTGAAACTAATGCTTTCATTGAAAATTACTCCCCTAAAAAACATTATTAATTTTAATTTATTATAAGCACCAGCTTGAAACACTGTCGCTAGCTAATAGGCAAATTTTAAGCCATTGGCATGGCTATCAATTTTAAAGGGTTTTTACAATTATTTGTTGATACTAAGCACTTATTTAGCGCTATCAAAAGTGCATTGCACCAAAATGGTACAAATTGACAACAGAATTAATGAGGCTAAGCTTTTAGCTTATAGCATGCTTACTGTATTTGAATTTAGAATAAATTTTTCTGCGTCCGGATTACCTGCCCAAAAATGGAAGAACTCGCGCACAACTACCAAAAATAGACGACGATTTTTCTTGACCTCAAATAGAGGAAGTGTCGCATCTACTGTGGTTCTATAGGCCTTGTTATTTTTCTCCGGCGCTTCTCGCATGCGCACCAACAATATTTTGGCCAATTTTAAACGCGTATCGATTAATGTCTGTTCCGCATTCTCATTGCGCAAGGCTTTGGTGTAAGCCTTAAGCGCCCAACTATCGGTTGTATCAAATTTTTCTGCATCCACCGTATGCCACAAAGCACTTAAAGCAATGTGCGTAGGCTGCCAATCAATGGGCAAAGTATCTTTAACTGCGCTTTTACTCAACTGTGCAACTAACTTTAAGTCATTGAGCCAAAAAGGAAAATACTCACGCGATATCACCAAGCTTTCGGGCCAACCCTTCTCTGGTATAGTGTCCATCAGCTCTTCGATGACATTGCGGTACTCTCGGCCATTAGGTTCTTTATTGGCTAACAAAGGCATCAATCTATTCAAAAAATTGATGCGCGGCACAAAAGTATCTGGGCCAAAACCTTTGCCAGTAAGCAACTTGATGTACACTTCTAGCGCTTGTTGTTCGCGCGGTTCAATTGTCATGAAATCATCACTTAATTTATATTTTTAATTCTACTGCATAATCTATTGAAAAATATAATAAACTTCGTTCATTGTGTAAAGAAATAATATGATTTTGTTTGTCCAAAATAAAAATGTTTGAAACATTGTTGTTAATTTTACTCATCATTGCTGCTTGGTTTTGGCAAGATAGTATCGCCAAGCGCGAAATCGCCATCCAATTTGGACGTGAATTAGCTAATCGCTGTCAATTGCAATTACTAGACGAAACCGTGGCCTGCAATATGATACGGCTTGGGCGCGATTGCCGTGGCCATGCACAATTGCTGCGCTTATACGAGTTTGAAGTGAGTGCCAACGGCGCAGACCGCATGCAATGCAATCTACAATTACTAGGCAAACAATTGCAGACTTGGCATATTCCGCCTTACGCTCAACCAATCCAGTAGCATGCGACTTATATAAATTATGCCTTATGTCGGAAGATTCGCACCTTCTCCCACAGGCCCGCTACATTTTGGCTCTTTAATCGCCGCTGTCGCCAGTTATTGTGACGTCAAAGCCAATAGCGGTAAATGGCTGGTGCGCATCGAAGACCTAGATAAACCACGCGAAATGAAAGGCGCTGCCGACAATATTTTGCGCACGTTGGAAGCGTTTGGTTTTGCATGGGATGACGAAGTGGTGTATCAAAGCCAACATGCCAAATTCTACGCAAAAGCCTTAAATGTTTTACAAAACAAACAGTTAATCTACCCATGCACTTGCACACGCAAAGAGATCGCCGATTCCGGCAACGCTCTGGGAATTGACGGTGTGATTTACCCGAAAACCTGCTTAAAAAATGCTCCAGTAACCAATACCCATGCGGCTTACAGAATTATTACTTTGGATAAAAACATCACTTTTTTGGACGAAATTCAAGGTGAAATCACACAAAATCTTGCGCACGATGTGGGCGATTTTATTTTAAAGCGCGCTGACAGTTTGTTTGCTTATCAACTCGCTGTCGTTGTGGACGATGCAGCGCAAGGCGTCACCCATGTTGTACGCGGCGCTGATTTGCTGGATTCCACACCGCGTCAGATTTATTTGCAACAGTTGTTTGGCTTCGCCACACCGCACTATGCGCACATACCTATAGCCAGTAATTTAAGAGGCGAAAAACTCAGCAAACAAACTCTCGCCAAAGCCATTTTTCCAGAAGCCGCACCAATGCTTGTGTTTGAGGCACTCGCTTTTTTAGGGCAAAACCTGCCAAAAGAAACCAAAAACACTCGTCTTGACGAAATTTGGCATTGGGCAATTAACAACTGGGATTTATCAAAAGTGCCAAAACGACGGCAGGTGATAGCAGATACTAACTAATCTGCCTTTTGCGTTCAAACAAACAAACCGCCGCAGCCGCAGCCGCATTGAGCGACTCTAGGCCGTGATGCATGGGAATGCTAATTTGATGGCTTGCCGCTTTAACTACTTTACCGCTCAAACCTGCACCTTCGTTGCCAATCACAAATGCCGTTGGTTTAGTCAAATTTTGCGCATAAAGTGATTCGCCATGCAAAGTTGTGGCGTAGGTGTTGCCCGCAAAACTGTGCATCGTTTCTAGCATATCTACGCCCTCAATTATCGGCAGAAAAAACTGCGCACCCTGCCCGCCGCGCAAGGCCTTGGGCGACCACGCATCGGTACAACCTTTACTTAAATACACCGCTTCAACTCCAGCGCCCAATGCGGTGCGCAGCATGCTACCCAAGTTGCCTGGGTCTTGAATATCTTCTAGCATCAACGCAAAGTTTATTTGGTTTGGAAGCGCAATTTGCGGCGTTCTCACAAGTGCTAAAATTCCTGTGCTGCTAGCCACTGGTGTAAGTTCTGCAAACATCAATGTTGGGAACATAATGGTATTTACATCGGCCAATGTTTGCATCAAATTGGTCGCTTCGAGCGAGCTTTTACCTTCTGGGATAATTATTAACTCAAGCCCAGCTAACTCAGACTCGCCAAAAGCTTCGCAATAGCTTTCAATCAAATGCACACCATCCAGCAATGTTTTGCCCTCCGCGCGGCGCTCACGTGCGTTTTCAGCCAACTTTTTAAGATGCTTAAATATTGGGTTATAGCGCGAAATAATATGTTTGAAACTCACTATTGGCTTCCCTTAATTTAAATCACATTCTAACGTAAGCCGCTTGTTATCCCGCTAAATTAAGCGTAAATTATTTTGGCAATAGCTAAAAATGATTTAAAAATATTCAAAAGCCCTAGGGAGGTTTCAAAATGTCATTTACTAAACGTGCGTTAGCAGAATTAATCGGTACTTTTTGGCTGGTATTAGGCGGCTGCGGCAGCGCCATTAGCAATTGGCTTAACGCTTACGCTCATTCACTTAATCAGCATCCCTGTCACCAATACTTCAGTAAACCCTGCGCGTAGCACAGGTCAAGCGCTGTTCGCAGGCGGTATTTACTTGCAACAACTTTGGCTGTTCTGGATTGCGCCTATTATCGGCGGCGTGGTTGGCGCACTGGTGTATAACTTTGTGGCCAAAAAATAAACTCGTTAAAGGATAAATATCATGAAAGTTTTTAGAATAATTGCTTTAACTTTAGGTTTAGCTTTATTTACGTTAGTTAGCGCGGCAGCAGACCAGCTCAAACCCGGCCAGTGGGATATGACGGTCAATATGCACATGGCAAATATGCCGCAAATGTCAGCAGAAGACATGGCTCAAATGAAAGAAATGGGTATCAAAATGCCAATGGGCGGCGGCGCGCCTATGCACGTCCAGCAATGCATCAACCCGGAGCAAGCCTCCCTGAAGCAGCCAATGAGCCCACAAGGTAACCAGGACTGTGTCACCAAGAACTACCGGCACAGCGGCAACACGGCCAGCGGTGAAATGGTGTGCACTGGCGAGATGAAAGCGACTGGCAAGTTTGAGATGACCTTGAATGGCGATACCAGCTACTCCAGCAAAATGTCGCTCAAAGGCGTAACTAAAGAAGGCCAGCCGATTGACCAAACGACAGAATCTTCAGGCAAATGGGTAAAAGCCAAATGTGAACCGGGCATTCCAGGCTATAAAAAATAAGGCCTAAGAAATAATCGGATTGCTCCTAAATCACATAACACAAACTTAATAAGAGGTCAGATGCCAACCGAATCTGAAGAAGTGCTTGCCTTGTTGCGCAACATACAGGAGAACCAGATGCAAAGCCTGGCCATGCAACGCGAAAGCCTGGAGTTGCAACGCAAGGCGGTGGAAGCAACTTTAGCGTAATTCACCCGGGCTGAGGCGATACAAGTAAAGGCGGAAGAACTGCAAACCCGCTCCACCGAGATTATTATGGCAGGTCGACGGTTGATGAAAATTGTTCTGCCCATCATCATTGCGCTTATCGCTTATGTCACTTGGCTTTTGTTTCGCCGACATTATTGATATAGCCTTAAAGCCCGCCACGTGCGGGCTTTTTATTTACCTTATAATGCCAGCATGGCTAAAACACTCGATTTGGAACGTATCCTGCACAACCAAGGCGTTGGCTCGCGCAAGCTGTGTCGCATTATGATACTCAATGAAGAAATCACGGTGAATGGCGAGCTGTGTGAAGACCCAAGCGCAGAATTTGCATTAGAGAATTTGCGGTTCACCGTTAAGGGCGAGCCGTGGGATTACCGCGAGAAATCCTACCTCATGCTGCACAAACCCAGCAATTACGAATGCTCACATAAAACCCAGCACCACCCGACGATTTACAGCCTATTGCCGCACTCGCTGGTAGAACGCGGCGTGCAATGCATCGGACGTTTGGATGAAGACACCACCGGTTTGATTTTGATTTCAGACGACGGTCAATTTATCCACCGCATGAGCTCACCCAAACACAAGGTGCCAAAAGTATACGAAGTGACCTGCAAACACCCTGTCTCGCAAGCCAATATCCATGCGCTTCTTGGCGGGGTGCAATTAGTGGATGAACCCACACCAATTGCTGCCTTAGAAGTGACACAAATCAGCGATAACGTCATCCACATGACGCTTGCAGAAGGTAAATACCACCAAGTCAAACGCATGGTCGCCGCGATAGCCAACCGAGTGGAGGAATTAAAACGCATTCAAATTGGTGAGTTAAAATTGCCAGAAAACTTGGCGGTAGGCGAATGGCGATGGTTAAGTGATAAAGATTTGGAAAAACTAAACGCAAGTAAATAATTTCACTCGGATTAATATGAAGTTGAAATAAGATTAAGTTTACAACGCGTGGTATATCGACTAATCTTTAATTTGCCAACATAAAACAGCACTTCTTCTAAAAAAACTAAAAATATTTGGACGCACAAATTATGAACCCACTTTATATCGTCTGGAAAAATGACCATAGCGTAGGTGTTCCAATTCTAGATGAACAACACCATGCATTGGTTGCAACCATTAACTCACTCTATTACTTTATACAAGAAGGTTGGGGGTTAGGAGCACTAAAACCTACACTCAATATTATTCTAAGCTATTCTAGATTCCATCAATAAACAGAGGAAGGCATGCTTACATCAGTTGGCTACCCAGCAGTTATTCACCATATCGAGAAACAAGAAAATTTCGAGAAAACGGTTACTGAATCCATGGACGAAGCCATACTTTACCAAGATCCTAACATCTTACTTAAATTTTTACGTACTTGGTTGATGAATCATCTAACAGAGGATCACGTAGAATACACTGCCTACTTTGATAAACTAAAATAGTGATGTTTGATAGCGAGCAAGCGCATTGTGCCGCATGAACTCACCCAAACACAAAGTACCCAAGGCGTACAAAGTCACCTGCAAACATCCTATCTCGTAAGCCAATATCCATGCGCTTCTTGGTGGAGTGCAATTAGTCGATGAGCCTGCACCAATCGTGTTGAAAGCTTAAAACGTATTCAAATTGGTGAGTTAAAATTACCTAATGACTTGGCTGCTGGCGAATGGCGCTGGTTGAGTGAGGATGATATGGCGGGACTTGGAGCCTTAACATTTATATGAGTGATTACAGTCTTAACTAAATAACTTTATGATAGAGCAAAGGTTAACCACTTTAAGAAAGAAAATTAGACTTAATGGTAAGCACGTTATTGACACATTACTCAGTAACCATTTTGCAAATATCTGCGTAATATGCGGCTCTACTGAAGATTTAACGAAAGAACATGTAATTCCTAAATGGGTTTTTGAGAACAATCCAAAGGGCTACTTTTCAACTGAAATCAATGGAATAAATCAAAAATATAGTAAAACCACTATACCGACCTGCTCTGAATGCAACTCATACATTTTAAGTGCGTTAGAACGCTATCTTGAGATTATATTTAGACAAATTGAACTTGATGAAAACTACTTCGATGACGCTGATATTGAAAAGATAATTCTATGGTTAGAATTCATTGACTATAAGTTTCAGGTTTTAAATTTTAGAAGAAAACTTAAAAAACCAAAAGACAGTAAATTTATACCTTTTCTGGCTGATATTCCTATTAGCATAATGCAAAAAATGGATGCATCCCCTCATAAAATATTCTCAAATTTAAGAAATGCGCTGAAAAAATTGAGCATTAAATCAAAGGCTAACAAAGTAATCTCGCTAGTCATCTACATAACAACAAATAAAAGCTATCATTTTTTTCATAAAACAAATGAATTCATATTTATCGAACTACCTAAACATCAAATAGCTTTTTTTTACTTCATCAACCAAAATTTTAATAGTAAAAAAGAAGCGAGTATTGCCGCAAAGAAATTAATCAAAAAGGTATATTAGTTACTAAGATTAATGCACTTTTTTAGATTTGCTAAACGCCGGTTTACTAAATGCCGGCCTCGCGGCATTTTTGAAGTTATTAAAGGCTTTTGGCAACACTTTTGGTTTAAACACGCTGCCGTCAGATTGCCGCACTGCGCCAATCACCGCGGGCTGAAACGCTGGTACCAAATGTTTTTTGCTGTTGCCGATTAAATCTGCCCTACCCATTTTTTTAAGCGCCTCGCGCAGCATCGGCCAATTGGCAGGGTCGTGATAGCGAATAAACGCTTTGTGCAGCTTGCGTACATTGCCTGCCTTGGGGATAGGCACATCCTCAGAATCCGCCGTCACTTTGCGCAGCGGGTTTTTGCCACTGTGATACATCGCAGTCGCCATCGCCATTGGAGTAGGCGTAAAGTTCTGCACTTGGTCTAGGCGAAAATCGTATTTCTTCAGCCACAATGCCAGATTCAGCATGTCTTCATCTGTGGTGCCCGGGTGCGCGGCAATAAAGTACGGAATCAAATATTGTTTTTTGCCGACTTCTGCGCTGAATCTTTCGAACATGGCTTTAAATTCATCGTAAGCGCCCATGCCCGGCTTCATCATTTTGCTTAACACGTTTTCTTCACTGTGTTCGGGCGCGATTTTTAAGTAGCCGCCGACGTGATGCTGCACCAGTTCTTTCACGTATTCCGGCGATTTCACCGCCAAGTCATAACGCAAACCGCTACCAATCAGCACCTTCTTAACACCTTTAATGGCGCGAGCTTTGCGGTAAAGCTGAATCAGCGCACTGTGGTCGGTATTCAAGTTTTCGCAAATACCCGGGTAAACGCATGAAAGTCTGCGGCAGGCCTGCTCGATTTTCTCGCTTTTGCAGGCGATGCGGTACATATTGGCGGTTGGGCCGCCAAGGTCAGAAATCACGCCGGTGAAACCCTCGACTTTATCGCGAATTTCTTCGACTTCTTTGAGTATCGATTCCTCAGAACGACTTTGAATAATGCGGCCTTCATGCTCGGTAATACTACAAAAGGTACAACCGCCAAAGCAGCCACGCATGATGTTCACGCTAAAACGTATCATCTCCCAAGCGGGGATTTTTGCGTTTTTGTAGATGGGGTGCGGCTTGCGTGCATATGGCATGTCGTACACATAATCCATCTCTTTGGTGGTAAGCGGAATCGGCGGCGGGTTAAGCCACACTTCGCGGTCGCCATGCTTTTGTACCAGCGCACGCGCATTGCCCGGGTTGGCTTCTAGGTGTAGCACGCGCGAAGCATGGGCATACAAAACAGGGTCTTGCGAGACTTCTTCATAGGCTGGCAAACGCACTACCTGTTTTGCTCTATCCGCCTTTGGTTTATGCACAATTTCGATGACTTTTGTGCCTTCTGGCAGTTTTGGTTTAGCATCATCTGTCGCGCAACTGGCATCCACCTTGCCCATCTTCATCTCGTACGGGTCTATGGCTTTATCAATCGTACCTGGGCGGTCTAGCTTGGTGCTTTCAACTTCACTCCAACCCTCTGGAATATTTTTGCGTAAAAAAGCCGTACCGCGAACATCTTGAATATCGCTTACTTTCTCGCCTTTGGCGATGCGGTGACTGAGCTCCACCAAAGCGCGCTCGGCGTTGCCGTAAATGAGAATATCGGCTTTAGAATCCACCAAAACACTGCGGCGCACTTTGTCGCTCCAGTAATCGTAATGCGCAATGCGGCGTAAACTGGCTTCAATACTGCCAATGACGAGCGGGACTTGCGAATAAGCCTCGCGGCAGCGTTGAGAATATACCAGCACTGCGCGGTCTGGGCGCTTGTTGGGCGCGGCATCGGGCGTATAGGCATCATCAGAACGGATTTTGCGGTCGGCAGTATAACGATTGACCATACTATCCATATTGCCTGCGGTAATGCCAAAATACAGATTAGGTTTACCTAGCGCTTTAAAAGCACTGGCGTTTTGCCAATCTGGCTGGGCGATAATGCCGACGCGAAAACCTTGCGCCTCGAGCAGGCGACCGACCAGCGCCATGCCAAAGCTGGGGTGGTCGATATAGCAATCGCCGGTCACCAAAATAATGTCGCACGAATCCCAGCCTAACTCGTCCATCTCGGCACGCGTCATTGGCAGCATTTTAGCCGTACCAAAGCGCTTCGCCCAATATGGGCGATAGCTGTGGATGGGTTTAGCTAGATTGTTGGTATAAACTTCCATGCTTTGCAATTAAAGCCAAATTGCGCATTCTACGCATTTTTTATTTAATTACAAAGGCTTATGTAGTTTATTATTGTGCCTATATAGCTAAAGGTTTAGCAAGAAACTTCTACGTAGCCTTCTTGCTGCAACACGCCCAACACCGTTTCTATTTCTGCCAAATTAGGATTTGCACACTGAATTTCCACTGTGGAATGCTTGCCATCTACTAATTTTAAGTACGCACGTAACTTTAACTGCAAACCTTGAGTGCGAAGCGCAGCCTCTTCAACCCCTTTCAGGGTTTTTTTATATATAGTGTTCATAAAATAAATCACTTTCCCGAGAGTTTATTATCTAAACTTTGCCATTATTAATTTATGGCTTAATCTGTAGCTTACCACTGATTTTACAGAAATATAGGTAATACGATGAAAACACACACAATTTACTCGATTTCTGGCCTGAGTTGCAACAATTGCGTTGCTAAGGTCAAAGCTACTTTAGCGCCTTATGCAGATGAAGTTGAAGTCACACTGAAGCCGCCCCAGATTAGCCTTACTGGCCAAAAGACCGGTGTCGAAAAACTGAACAAAGTGTTAGAAACTATAGGTAGTTATAAAATTGGCGCGGAAATTATCGATAGTGCATATAACGACGTAGCACCCGCAACCATAGCGGCATATAAGCCATTGATGCTAGTTTTTGGCTATATTTTGCTGGTGACGCTGGCGGTTGAAGTGACGAATGGTGAGTTTCATTGGCATCGATTTATGCCCAATTTTATGGCAGGCTTTTTCTTGGTGTTTTCGTTTTTTAAACTACTCGATTTGTCCGGTTTTGCCAGCAGCTACGCCATGTACGACCTACTCGCAAAACGCGTCCCCACCTATGGCTTCATTTACCCATTTATTGAACTTGGCTTAGGAACCGCATATTTATTGGCTTACAGGCCAATGCTTGTAAATGTTATTACGCTCATTGTCATGGCATTTTCCAGTATTGGTGTGATTTTAGCGGTGACGAATAAACAAAAAATCCGTTGCGCCTGCCTTGGCACTGGCTTTAATTTGCCCATGACCACTGTCACCATTATTGAAGACTTGCTGATGGCCGCAATGGCCGCCTGGATGTTATTGTAAAATAGCCTTTCGGCGCTAGTAGTTACAATGTAACAATAAAGGATTAGAATCTTCGGTTACCTTATCGGCAAGTTTATTTTTTGCAAACTTGTTTTTGGAATTTGTGCTTTACCGACTCAAAACTTGGCATCAAAATTGCTGCGTATATTTCACTTTACTCCAATAAAATTTAAATAAATGAAGCAATTCACCCTTTTTAGGCGCTTTCTAGCACCCTTATTACTGGTTGGCGTATTAGCTATCATTTGTACAGCCGTGTACATGTTTACACTCGACATGAAAAAAATCAAGACCGGGGCAAGCGGAGAAACAGACAAACTCGCCTATTTGCTAGAAATGGCAGAAAGCCTAGTGGGTGAACGTGTTTATTCCTCGATGGAGTTACTAAAACAGCGTAGCCTGAGTCTAGGCAAGCCCGGCATTGACGGCACAGTAGTTTTACACCAACAAATTCAACCTAACTTGATATTTGGCAAGCAATCGCAGAGCGAGCGCACAGACCTAGTGGACGGCGTTACCAGCATTGGCAGCGGTACTGCAACCTTGTTTGTTAAAACGGGTAGTGACTTTATCCGCGTGGCCACCAACGTAAGACAAAAAGACGGAACGCGTGCTATCGGAACTCTACTCGACCCCACGGGCAAGGCTATCACCCAGCTGCAAGAGGGAAAACCATTTTATGGCGTAGTAGATATTTTAGGTGAGCCTTATATTTCTGGTTATGAGCCCATCAAAAATAGCGCGGGCAGTGTGATTGGCGCTTGGTATGTGGGCTATAAAGTAGACGTAAAAGCGCTGGATCAGGCCATTAAAAAATGGTCGTATCTGCAAACGGGTTTTGCGGCCATCACCGACTATAACTTCAACATCCGCTTTACTTCTGAGCGCATCACCAAAGCACAAGCTGCTGCCGTTTTGAGTAGCACATCTGGCCAGTGGCTGGTAGTAAGTAAAAACATTCCAAATTGGGATTTTCATGCGCACATTGCCTACCCTAAACGAGAAGCTTATTTAAAAAGTATCAGCAATTTATATCCGTTATTGCTGCTGGGTGGATTATTTGGCGGGGCCTTATTGTTGCTTGCCCTGTATAGCATTCGACGTTTTGTTTTAACACCACTGGGTGGAGACCCTGAAACCGCTAGTAATCTGGTAAGTCGCATTGAACAAGGAGATTTTAGCGAGGATGGCACACATGCAAAACCCGATACGCTGATTGATAATATGGTTAAAATGCGTAAACGATTGCGTGAAATGGTGAACGAGCTGAACGAAAATACCGAACGCCTCATTGTTTCGTCTAGCGTATTCGCTCATGCACATGATGGTATTTTTATTACCGATTCCAATGCCAATATCACGGAAGTAAATCCTGCCTTTACCAAAAACACAGGTTATAGTCGCAAAGAAGCAATCGGTCGTAACCCGAACGAACTGGGATTTGTGTATCAAAAGGAAGACTTTTTCTCAAAACTTTTTAAAGCTACCGCAAACAAAGGTGAATGGCGCGGTGAAACTTTAAACCTACATAAAGATGGCAGCCCATACGCCGCTACCTTCGATATTTTTCCTGTTTACGACGATAATGGAAAATTTCAACATTATGTGGGTTTATTTTCCGATATCACGCGCGCTAAAGAGCAACAACAAGCGCTTGAACACATGGCTTACCATGACCCACTCACCCAGCTACCAAACAGAGCATTGTTTTCAGATAGGCTGCAACAAGTGCTGGCACGCGCTACGCGCAGCAATGAAATAGTCGCCATTTGTTATTTCGATTTAGATAAATTCAAACCCATTAACGACCAGCTGGGACACGGAGCGGGTGATCAACTACTAGTACAACTGGCCGAACGATTACGTGTTAATTTACGCGAAAGCGACACTATCGCACGACTTGGCGGCGATGAATTTGCCTTACTGCTGTGCGGTTTGCAATCTATTGATGAATACACCAAAACCTTGGATAGGTTGCTTGAAGCGATTGAAATGCCATTTGCTATTGCCGACCAAACTGCGCTGCACATTTCTGCCAGCATCGGCTATACCTTTTTCCCATCCGATAACAACCCACCGGATATTTTATTGCGCCATGCCGATCACGCCATGTATCAAGCCAAAACACGCGGTGGCGGTCATTATCATTTATTTGACGCACAACCTAGTCTATTCTCATGAATCAAGTGATTTAAGCGGATAATTAGCCGTGCATGGCACAAGCTTATTACAAACTCCCAGCCGGTTACGTACTCGCACTTGAGCCAAACACTCCATTCCCGCCACTCAGCCAAGCTTTAACCACGCCTAACGGCTTAATTGCGATTGGTGGCGATTTATCTACTACACGCCTTTTGAGTGCTTACAAACAAGGCATATTCCCTTGGTTTAACGAGAATGAGCCGATCATTTGGTGGAGCCCAAACCCACGCATGGTGCTGTTTCCAATCGAGTTAAAAGTTTCAGATTCACTTAAAAAGACACTCAAAAAGCAGCCGTTTGAAATACGTTTTAACACGGCTTTTAGAGAGCTAATGACGGCCTGTAGCAACTCGCCGCGTGGAGGCCAAGCCGGTACTTGGATTACCAATGAAATGATTGATGCTTATTGCGAATTACATAATTTAGGCCACGCAATCAGTATGGAAAGTTGGCTCAACAACAAGCTGGTAGGCGGCTGTTACGGCGTTAAAATCAGTCGCATGTTTTATGGCGAAAGCATGTTTCACACGCAAACCGACGCCTCAAAAGTCGCATTCGTACATTTAGTGAATCATCTTAAAAATCAAGGTATTGGCATGATAGATTGCCAAATGAAAACGCCGCTTTTAACCAGTTTTGGTGGGCGTGAAATTGCACGTGAAGAATTCATGCAAAATTTAGTGAAATTGGTAGAATACTCAGTATGACGTTGCCTAGCGAACCACCATTACACAAGCTGCAGTTTTACGTCACCACGCCATATAAATGTGGCTATTTGCCCAACAAACTCGCACAAAGTTTAATCGCTGCCCCGCATCACTTAGTCGATGCCAATGTCTACAGCGGCCTTATACAGCAAGGCTTTCGGCGTAGCGGTAAATTTGCCTACAGACCACACTGTGAGGCTTGTAATGCTTGCATTCCAGTGCGTTTAGTTTTAGATAAATTTCTACCTAACCGCAGCCAAAAACGCGCCTTCAGACAGCATGCAGATTTAACCGCACGGATATTGCCGCTAAACTACAAGCAAAGCCATTTTGAGTTATACACTAGCTATCTAAATTTACGCCATGCAGACGCAGAATTAAGTAATCCAACCGACGCTCAGAATGAAGCCGAGCAGTATCGCCAGTTTTTGTGCATGAGCAACGTAGGGAGCCTGATGGTGGAATTTAGAAATGCCGAAAACCGAATTAAAATCGTCAGCGTTATTGATATGGTGAGCGACGGCGTCTCGGCGGTGTATACGTTTTATGATGCGACAGAAACTAAAGCCAGTTTCGGCACGTATTCCATTATGTGGCTTGCTGAATGGACAAAAAGCCTTGATTTGTCCTATTTATATTTAGGTTATTGGATTAAAGAAAGCCAAAAAATGGTGTACAAACAACAATTTAAATCACAAGAGAAGCTGATGAACGGGAAGTGGATTTAATAGCTATTTAGGTTTTGGTACTTCCTAACACCGAATATTTGACGTCATTTTTGCCGTGTTTTTTAACTTCATACATCAGTTCATCTGCTGTTTTAATTAGCTCATCAACACTATCCACGGGGCAAAAGCATGTGAGTACTCCTATAGAAAACGTAACACCCCATTTATGTTGCTGCATGGCTTGTGCTAAATCTTTTTTTAAATTATTAATCAAAGTGTTAGCAATGTCTGATGTTGTTTCTGGAAACAGGATTGCAAATTCATCACCGCCCATGCGCGCAAAGAAATCAGTCTTTCTTAACTTAAGTTTGACTACATCAACCACAGTGCAAAGTACGCGATCGCCCTCAGCGTGACCCTTTTCGTCGTTGACTACCTTAAAATGATCAAGATCAAGGTATACCAGCGTGAATGGCCGCTCGAACCTTGCAAGGCGATTCATCTCTGCTTCTAGTGAGATGTGGAAAGCACGCGCATTGGCAATGCCCGTTAAATAATCAGTAAGTGCTTGCTCATGTTCACGCGCTAATGCTCTTTGTAATTGTGCTTCTTGTTCTTTAATGGCAGTAATATCACGCATCATGCACAACGCGTATAAATCTCCTTCAAACTCAATAGGCTTTAGCATAATGTCCATCGGAAATTCGTGTCCATCTGCATGCCGCCCTTTAATTGCCATACCGCTACCCATTGCCCGCATTTTTGGGTGCGCAAAATAACCTTCTACCAACTTTGCATGAAACGGCGCAGCAGATTTCGGAAGCAGAATTTCTAAAGATTTGCCATATAGCGCATTCAGTGGTTGGCCAAAAAGCGCTTCTGTTTGTATGTTAACCACGACAAACATGTCTTGCCGATTGATTACCGCAGCGGCATCGGGTACGGTTTCAAGAAATTCCCCGTAGGTTTTGAGTGTTATCGCCATATTATTGTCAATTGAGTAGTGATATAAACTTCACTTAAAAAAATAATACTACATAACATTCACTTGCAGATAACTTATTGTGCGCGCAAGCCTATAAGCAAAGCGTGAGGCAAAATGTTACAATTCAGTTTTAGATTTTTTAGCATTTTCTTTTGAAAAAACTCGTCATATTTGGTGTGGGCCTGATTGGTGGCTCGGTTGCATTGGCTTTGAAAAAAGCAGGCAATGCGCCTGTGGTCGTGGGTGTTGGGCGTAGTGCTGAAAGCTTAAATCAAGCCTTAAAACTAGGCGTAATAGATGCACTAGAAACCAATATCCATGTGGTGCTTGAAGGTGCAGATTTAGTGCTAATTGCCGCACCCGTCGCGCAGACTGCAAGTATTTTAAAAAGCATTAAACCGCACTTAACCAATCAAACCGTTATCACGGACGCAGGCAGCACCAAAGGCGATGTTTTAGCTTGCGCCAAAGAGATTTTAGGCGAGCAGTTTAACCAGTTTGTGGGCGGTCACCCGATTGCCGGCGCAGAGAAAAGCGGCGTTTCAGCAGCAAAAGAAGATTTATTTGTAGGCAAAAATGTCGTTTTAACACCTACGCCGGAGACCAATATCCATGCGGTTGCTGTCGTTACTCAATTATGGAAAAACTGTGGTGCAATTGTGAGTGAAATGTCTGCTGAAAATCACGATGGCATTTTTGCCGCGGTAAGCCACTTGCCACATCTATTGGCGTTCGCGCTAGTGGATGAAATCGCATCGCGTCCCAATGCCGAACAGCTTTTCAGCTTTGCCGCCAGCGGGTTTAGAGACTTTACCCGCATTGCAGGTAGCCACCCCGAAATGTGGCGCGACATTAGCCTTGCCAATAAATCCGCTTTATTGAGTGAATTAACTGCTTACCAAGACGAATTATCTCAATTAAAAAAATTGCTTACTAACAAAGATGGCGCTGGTTTGCAAGCGCTGTTCGTACGTGCAAGTGCGGCACGTAATGCTTGGGCAAACGCGAAATAGTAGTTGCGAATATGAAACAAGAACAACTTACTTTGCCCGCCACTCACCGCGCTGAAGGCAGTATTAAGCTACCTGGCTCGAAAAGCATTTCAAACCGCACGCTCCTACTAGCGGCACTGGCTAACGGCGTAACAGAAATTCGCGATTTGTTGGTTTCTGATGACACCGCAAGAATGCTGGAAGCGCTAGAAAAACTAGGGATAAAGTTAGAAAAGCTGAACGAAACAGATTGGCGCATCCACGGGTGTAGCGGCAACTTTCCTAACAAAAATGCAGAGCTTTTTTTGGGCAATGCCGGCACCGCATTTAGACCACTCACGGCTGCACTCGCCTTATCTAGTGGACATTACACACTTTCTGGCGTACCACGCATGCACGAGCGCCCGATTGGTGATTTGGTCGATGCCTTACGGCAAATAGGTGCGAATATTGAATATTTAGAAATTGAAGGTTTTCCACCGCTCAAAATCTCGCCCGCAAAAATTGACGTTAACAAACCGATCAAAATTCGTGGTGATGTTTCCAGCCAATTTTTAACTGCACTTTTAATGGCGCTGCCACTAACCAAACAACAAGCCACAATTGAACTGGTAGGCGAACTCATTTCAAAACCTTACATCGAAATTACGCTTAATTTAATGGCCAAATTCGGTGTTCATATTGATCGCCAAAACTGGCAACATTTCACTATTCCAGCAAAGGCGCAATACATTTCTCCCAAACAAATTTTTGTAGAAGGTGATGCTTCCAGTGCCTCATATTTCCTCGCCGCAGGCGCGATTCTAGGACGCTGTCAAGTTTATGGAATTGGGGAGAATAGCATTCAAGGCGATATAAAATTTTGCGATGCTTTGAAAGAGATGGGGGCGAAAATTGAGTTTAGCTCTTTAACAGTAGAGTCGATCTGTTATGGCCGTCTTAAGGCAATTGATCTGGATTGCAACCATATTCCCGACGCAGCAATGACGTTGGCAATAGTTGCGTTATTTGCTGACGGCACAACGACCTTACGCAACATCGCCAGTTGGCGCGTGAAAGAAACTGATCGTATTGCTGCCATGGCGACTGAATTGCGCAAAGTGGGCGCTACAGTTGAGGAAGGTGCGGATTACATCAAAATCACGCCCCCAGCCAAACTCACGCCCAATGCGGTGATTGACACTTACGACGACCACCGTATGGCGATGTGTTTTTCCTTAATAAGTTTGGGTGGTGTGCCAATTACCATTAACGACCCAAAGTGCGTTGCTAAAACTTTCCCCAATTATTTTGACGAATTCAAGAAAATAACGCATGGTTAATGCTATTCAAGTCATTGCCATAGACGGCCCTTCTGCCTCGGGCAAAGGCACAGTTGCTCAGTTAGTTGCAGAGAAACTTGGTTTTCATTATCTGGATTCCGGCGCGCTGTATCGCATTGTGGCGTTGGCTGCGCAACAAAAAAATATTGCTTGGGACAATGCTGAAGCGCTTGGCGAGCTTGCAAAAAAGCTCAATATTAATTTTAAAAATGGCGAAATATTTCTTGGGAACGACCGCATAACCGAACTCGTGCGTTCTGAAGAAATAAGCCGTGGCGCATCTGAAGTCGCCATTCATCCACAAGTGCGGAATGCGCTTTTTGATTTGCAGCAAAGTTTTCGCAAAGCGCCCGGTCTTGTGGCCGACGGTCGCGATATGGGTTCCGTTGTATTTACAGACGCAAAACTCAAAATATTCCTGACTGCCAGCGTTGAAGTGCGCGCTGAACGCCGCTACAAGCAACCTATTGGCAAAAATACTATACATAAAGGTCTGGGCGCCAATTACGCACAAATTTTGCACGATTTGCAACTACGCGATACTCGTGATGGTCAACGCAGAACGTCACCCCTCATTCAAACACCGGATGCAGTGCTTTTAGACACCAGCAATCGCACCATTGACGAAGCCGTGGAATTCGTTCTCAATGAATATAACAAAAAATTGCATAAAAATGTTTTAAGTCATTGAACATAAGCCATTTTTTGTGTAGTATGCACGGTTCGTGTTGTGTTTTTATAACAATAAAATTTATTTTTACATAACTTTATAATTAACTGCCCCACTGCTAGGTGGGAAACTTTAGGTAACTTTATTTTAATGGCTTCTACTTCCAAATCAAAACCATCTCCGATGGAATCCTTTGCCGCGCTATTTGAGGAAAGCTTAGCGCGACAAGAAATGCGTTCTGGCGAGGTTATCACCGCCGAAGTAATCTCAATTGATAGCGACCACGTGATTGTTAACGCTGGCTTAAAATCTGAAAGCGTCATTGACGCTGCTGAATTCAAAAATGCTCAAGGTGAGCTTGAAGTTGCCGTAGGCGACTTTGTAAAAGTATGTATCGAAAAACTGGAAGATGGTTTTGGCTCAACCCAACTTTCTCGCGAAAAAGCGAAGAAAATGGAAGCATGGCTTGATTTGGAAGACGCAATGAACGAAGGCCGCGTGGTTAAAGGCTTTGTGAGTAGTCGTGTTAAAGGTGGTTTACGCGTTTCAGTCAACGGCATTATGGCATTTTTGCCGGGCTCACTGGTTGATATACGTCCTGTGAAGGACACCACACCATTCGAAAACAAAGAATGGGATTTCAAGGTTATTAAATTAGACCGTAAACGCAACAATATCGTAGTTTCTCGCCGCGCTGTGATGGAAGTGAGCATGGGCGCAGATCGCGAAGCACTTATGGGAACATTAACTGAAGGCGCGGTTGTTAAAGGGATCGTCAAAAACATCACCGATTACGGCGCATTTGTGGATTTGGGCGGTATCGATGGCTTGTTGCATATTACCGATTTGGCATGGCGCCGCGTTAAACACCCATCAGAAGTGTTAACAGTTGGCGAAGAAGTTGAAGCAAAAATCTTGAAATTCGATCAAGAAAAAAATCGTGTTTCACTTGGCATTAAACAGTTAGGTGATGACCCGTGGGTAGCCCTAACCCGTCGTTACCCGGTAGGTACACGTCTATTTGGTAAAGTTTCTAATATCACCGATTATGGCGCGTTTGTTGAAGTTGAACCAGGTATTGAAGGTTTGGTGCACGTTTCAGAAATGGATTGGACCAATAAAAACATTCACCCGGGCAAAATTGCACAATTGGGCGATGAAGTTGAAGTGATGATTTTGGAGATTGACGAAGAACGTCGTCGTTTATCACTTGGCATGAAACAATGTAAACCAAACCCTTGGGACGATTTCTCTGCTACGCATCACAAAGGTGATATAGTTACTGGTCAAATTAAATCTATTACCGACTTTGGCGTATTTATTGGCTTGCCTGGCGGTATTGATGGTTTAGTGCACTTGTCTGACCTATCTTGGACACAATCTGGCGAAGAAGCGATTCGTAATTTCAAAAAAGGTGATGAGCTAAAAGCAGTGATTTTGGCCATTGATGTAGAAAAAGAGCGCATTTCTTTAGGTGTGAAACAATTGACCGAAGATCCATCCGGCGCGAAACCAGTCACCGAGGAAAAAGCAGAAAAACCCAAAGAAAAAGCTGCAAAAACCAAAGCCATTGACACGAAAGCAGCTGACGAAGCGGCTTCTGCAGGCACCACCAACCTTGGCGCTTTGTTAAAAGCCAAGCTGGATAATAAAGATAGCAAGAAAAAATAGTTTTTTAAAAAGTTAAACTAAAGGCAACCATAAGCCATGACAAAATCTGAATTAATTAATTTATTGGCCGAGCGCTTTCCACAACTGGTGGTGAAGGACGCTGAGTTATCAGTTAAAGCTATTTTAGATGCAATGACCGATAATTTATCCACTGGTGAACGCATCGAAATTAGAGGATTTGGTAGTTTTAGTTTAAATTACCGTCCGCCACGTTTAGGGCGCAACCCTAAAACTGGCAGTAAAGTGCAGGTGCCTGCCAAGCATGTACCGCACTTTAAAGCGGGTAAGGAGTTACGCGATAGAGTTGATTCGGCAAGTTGAAATTTTATTTGATGTTATTCTTAAAAAAACGGCGCTATCTCAGGCGCCTTTTTTATGGTCATTTTAGAATGATTAGCTACTCGCTCCAAGCTTAGGTAAAATAACGCCATCTAACTGAAACAATAACTATGACCGTTGAATTTGAATACTGGTGGCTACTTGTCCTTCCTCTATTTTTTACGTTGGGCTGGATAGCAGCACGAGTTGATATTAAACATCTCATTTCTGAATCCACTACACTGCCCGCTGCCTATTTTAGGGGCTTGAATTTTCTGATTAGTGATCAGCACGATAGAGCGGTAGAAGCCTTCTCGGAGGCCATGCAGGCCAATACCGATTCTCTCGAGCTACATTTTGCGTTGGGTAGCTTGTTTAGACGTACTGGCGAAACCGACCGCGCCATTAATATGCACCTCAACCTATTAGACAAAAAGGAACTCACAGAAAATCAAAGAAGTGCCGTGAAGGCCGAACTGGCACAAGATTATTTAAAAGCGGGTTTATACGACCGTGCCGAGGAATTGTTTAAGGGTTTGGACGACACACGTTATCGCCAACCCGCACTACACGCGCTACTGGAAATTTATGTACGTGAACGTGAATGGACGCGTGCCATTGAAACTGCAACCGAGCTGGAACGATTATCTGGCGTGCCTTTTAGACAAGAGATTGCACAATATTATTGCGAATTGGCCATGAATGAAATCATCGCGCAAAACCCTGATGCTGCGCGCAATCAACTACACATGGCGATAGATGCGAATAAAAACTGTGTGCGTGCCAGTGTGCTTTTAGGTGATTTGGAAGTCAATGACGGCGCTCACCAAGCGGCTATTTCGCATTGGAAACGTATCGAGTTTCAGCAACCTGAATATTTAGGTCTGGTCGCGGGCAAAATGCTCAAAAGTTATCGCGCCAGCGAGCAGTTAAAAGAAGGTCTAGACCAGCTCAACACTTATTTAGAAACCTATAAATTACCTTCGCTGATGTCGGTTTTGTATGAAGCCACACTAGCTGAGGATGGCGCTGAAAAGGCCACCAAACTGGCTAGAAACGAACTGATACGCCAACCTAATTTGACGACACTAGACCAGCTTTTGCAAGCGCGCGCCATGGCCGAAGACGCAAATGATCAAGACATTCAACTCATGCAACAAACCGTGCGCAATGCCATTGGCAACCGTTCCGCATATCACTGCGACCAATGTGGCTTTCGCGCCAAACAATTCCACTGGCAGTGCCCAGCCTGCAATGCCTGGGAGTCGTTACCAGCCGAGCCTTCTGAGGCCATCAGCCGTGAAATGACTATTAAAAAGACTAATGGAAAATAATAGTAAAGTAATCGTTGCACTCGACTATGCCGATGCCACAAGTGCACTAAAACTGGTCGATCAACTCGAACCTTCACTTTGCAAACTTAAAGTCGGCAAAGAGTTATTTACTGCCACTGGCCCGCAATTAGTCGAAAAGTTAATTGCCAAAGATTTTAAAATTTTTCTCGATTTAAAATTTCACGATATCCCCAATACAGTGGCAAAGGCGTGTGAAGCCGCCAGCAACTTAGGCGTGTGGATGTTAAACGTTCACGCATCTGGCGGTAGCACCATGCTGCAGGCGGCACTTGAAGGTGTAAGCAAAACGAGCCATAAACCTTATTTGGTAGCAGTCACCGTGCTTACCAGCATGAATCAAACGGGTTTGCATGAAATCGGCATTGAAGCGAGTGTAGATGACCAAGTACTTAGACTCGCTAAGCTCGCGCAACTTGCGGGTTTGCATGGCGTTGTGTGCTCGGCACTTGAGGCACAATTACTAAAACAACGCCTAAAAAATGATTTTTTACTTGTGACACCCGGTATACGCCCTTTCAATGTCAACCAAGACGATCAATCCCGCGTTGTTACGCCAAGCCAAGCTCTACAGATGGGCGCTAGCTATTTGGTTATTGGTAGGCCAATTACGCAGGCGGCAAACCCTATTAAGGCGTTAGAAGCGATTTGTGCTGAATGCAGCAATATAAGTTTAACGTAAGCTTTAGCTGGCAAGATGCGGTTTTGTTTGTAATACATAGAATATTTAAGCTATGATTACGGTCGTATTTTTATAATTTTTAAAGAAGTCTTTTAAATCATTAGTTTTAAAACATGGAGAATCAAAAAATGAAGAAATTTTTATTGGCGTTGCTAGCTTCAATGGTATTAAGTTTTAGTGCATTTGCAGCGGTTAACATTAACACGGCGACGCAAGCTGAGCTTGAAAGTCTTGATGGCATTGGCCCAGTGAAAGCCCAAGCTATTATTGATTATCGCAAAAAAAATGGTGGTTTTAAATCAGTAGACGAACTTGAAAAAGTAAGCGGCGTTGGCCCTGTGACAATGCAAAATGTACGTAAAGACGTTTCTATAAGTGGCGCAACGAGCGTGCCTGCTGCTAAATCAACTGACAAAGCTTCTAAAGATATGAAAAAAGAAACACCTGCTAAAGCAGATAAACCAGCTAAAGATTCTAAAGCTGACATGGCTAAAGAAGCGAAACCTGCCAAAGAGATGAAAGCAGACAAGCCTGCTAAAGTTGAAAAAGAAGCCAAGCCTGCTGATACAAAATCGATGAAAGCTGAAGACACCGCTAAAGCTGACAAAAAAGCCGCTGCAGACAAGAAAAAAGCTGATAAAAAAGCTGCTGCCGATGCCAAAAAAGCCGCCGCAGACAAGAAAAAAGCTGACAAAAAGGCCGCAGCAACTGACAAAAAAGACACTAAAAAGTAATCTCGTTTTAGTTGCTGGCATCAAAACAAAAAGCCCCGAAATTCGGGGCTTTTTTTATTCTCTGGCAACTATTCCATATGTTCATTAGCGACCATTCCAGCAACCAATCATGATGTCGTTCATCATATAGTTATTTATTCAAACATTCAAAATAGCTAATAACAATGTTGAATTTTATAGTTTTATTTAAAATCAATTAATTATTTATCATCGATAGTCACTGCTTAAGTTTGTGTTATACAAATTTGCAATATACTTTTACTGAAATATTGCTATACAGTTAAACTAATTTTGTAAGTTATGAGAGTGTTTGTGACGTATTTAAGAATAATAATGTTGTCATTGCTGTCTATGAGCCTATTTTGTAGGCATGTGGTGGCGGAAGATAAATTGCCCGACTGGAAAAATGACACCTTAACTGGTGATTGGGGTGGCCTGCGCAGCAACCTTTACAAATCGGGTGTGGATATTGGCTTAACGCATAAAAGCGATTGGCTGGATAATGTTTCTGGCGGCTTAAAGTGCGGCTCTAAATGGGAAGGCCATAGCGAGATACGTGCAGATTTTGATCTTGAAAAACTATTTGGCTGGGATTCCACCGAAGCCTTTGTACTCTACCAAAGTGATTTGGGCAGCAAATTTAACACGCACTACATTGGCAGCGTTGCGGGCGTAGATAATATCGAAGTGGCAACTAATACCGCGCAATTTTATGACGTATGGCTACAAAAAAACTTTTTTGCTGACAAACTTTCCGTGTTATTTGGTTTATATCCAATTGATTCAGAATTTTACGTCACCGAAACTTCTGGTATATTTATTCAACCACCTTACGGCATGTCCAATGAATTAGCGCTTACTGGCAAAAATGGTCCACCAATCTTTCCTTTGGGCGCTTTGGCATTGCGTGTAAAAGTATTATCACCTAATAAGAATTTTTACGTGCAGGCCGCGCTGACAGACGGCGTGCCAGGTGACCCCAACCACCCGCGCGGCACGCACATTAAGCTGGGCAATGGCAATGGTACTTTGTCAATTGTTGAGTTTGGCTACAAACCGCAAGCTGCCGAAGAGCCTGCAGCCGCAGTAAATGAAACCAGTGTTGATATCGAAAGTTTTAATAAAACCGCGCTTGGGTTTTGGCGCTATTCATCCAGATTTGATGATATTGATGGCTTAGGTGGCCATAGCAAAAGCCAAGGTGCATATGTGCTTACCGAACATAGTTTATTCCACGAAAGTGGCAGCAAGTCACAAGGTTTGGCTGGCTTTGTTAGATTCGGCGTGGCCAGCGACAGTGTAAATCAACTGGATTGGTCTGGCAGCTTAGGATTACGCTATCATGGCCTAATTCCTGGGCACAATGACGATATTACGGGCATTGCGGTTACAGTCAACCATGCTGGTAATGGGTTTAGAAGCACGGGCAACTTCGACAGCAGAGAAACAGATGTTGAATTCACCTATCATGCACAAATCAAGCCTTGGTTAGCTATTCAGCCTACAATCCAAACCATTATCAATCCTGGCCTAGACCCCAGCATTAACAATGCATGGATTATCGGTACCCGCTTCGAAATTGAGTTTTAATTTGCTTTGAATAAAGTTATTTTACACGCATGCCGGGCTGTGCACCGCTATCTGGACTCAGTATGAATGGCCCGCCCTGCTCATCACTGGCAGCCAATACCATGCCCTCACTCATGCCAAACTTCATTTTACGGGGCACTAAGTTAGCTACCATCACCGTTAAGCGTCCTTTTAGGGTTTCAGGATCGTAAGCTGATTTAATGCCTGCAAATACTTGGCGTGGTTTCTCTTCGCCGATGTCTAGTGTGAGTTTGAGCAGCTTATCGGCGCCTTCTACATGCTCGGCATTGATGATTTTAGCGATACGTAAATCCACCTTGGTAAAATCATCAATACTGATGTACTCAGCTTCTGTCGCTTCCGCATGCACTTCGTTCTGCTGATGCACTGCGTGACGCTGCTCAGAATGCTGTTGCGGTGTCGCAGTAGCTTGCAAGTTTTCTTTATTGGCTTCTGTCATGGCTTCAATCTGTTTAGTGTCGATACGAGTAATTAAGTGCTGATACGCATTGATGGATGTAGGTAATACACCTAAATCATCCCACTGGAAATCTCTTTTCATGCCAAATAAATCGCGAGCTACCCTGCATACTAGCGCAGGTAAAACAGGTTGTAACAAGATAGAAACCACGTAAAAACCGTGCATTGCAGCTGAACAAATATCATGCAGGGCTGCTTTCTTATTTTCATCTTTAGCTAAATTCCATGGTTCCTTAGCTGCAATCTCACCATTTATTCGGTCAGCAATTTCCATAATATCACGGAGAGCTTTGGAATAATTACGGTCTCTATAAGACTCTTCTATTAATAAACCTTGGGCTAAAGCACCGTCAATCAAAGGCTTCATGCTGTCCCATCGAAGTTCTCCGCCAAACTGTTTCGTGATAAACCCCGCCGTGCGACTTGCAATATTGATGTACTTCCCCACCAAATCGCTATTCACACGTGCGACAAAGTCTTCTAAATTTAAATCAATGTCTTCCATGCTGCCATTGAGTTTGGCGGCGTAGTAATAACGCAAATATTCGGGGTTTTTAATGTGGTCTAAATAGCTGCGCGCAGTGATAAACGTGCCGCGCGATTTGCTCATTTTTTCACCATTCACGGTTAAAAAACCATGAGCGAAAATTTGTGTAGGTGTACGGTAACCACTGTATTCAAGGGTTGCAGGCCAGAACAAGGCGTGGAAATAGAGGATATCTTTACCAATAAAGTGATAAAGCTCGGCTTTGCTATCTTTCGCCCAATACTCGTCAAAATCTAGTCCTTGCATCTCACAAAGCTTTTTAAAACTGGCCATGTAGCCAATCGGCGCATCTAGCCACACATAAAAATATTTGCCGGGCGCATCGGGGATTTCGAAGCCAAAGTAAGGCGCATCGCGTGAAATATCCCAATCGTTCAGACCAGATGCAAACCATTCCTGCATCTTGTTTGCCGCCTCTGGCTGCAAGGGAGGAATATCAGTTAGGTTACCTGTAGTCCAATCTTTCAAGAATTTCTCACACTTGCCAAGCTCAAAGAAGAAATGTTCAGTTTCTTTGCGTACTGGCGCTGCGCCAGAAACTGCAGAGTAAGCGTTTATCAGCTCGGTAGGGTTATAAGTTGCGCCACACACTTCGCATGCATCACCGTATTGGTCTTTGGCATGGCATTTTGGGCATTCGCCTTTAATAAAGCGATCCGGCAGAAACATGTTTTTAACAGGGTCGTAAAACTGCTCAATAGTCTTAGTGGCAATTTTTCCATTGACTTTTAATTTTTGATAAATCTCGCAAGATAAAGCGCGGTTTTCCTCAGAGTTTGTAGAATAGTAATTATCAAACTCCACCAAAAAATCTTTAAAATCCGAAGCATGTTCTTTATGCACCGCATCAATCAAGGCTTCTGGCGTAATGCCCTCTTTTTCTGCACGCAGCATAATAGGCGTGCCGTGCGTATCATCCGCACACACATAATACACGATGGTATCTTTCTGCATTTTTTGAAAGCGCACCCAAATATCGGTTTGGATATATTCCACCAAATGGCCAAGGTGTATGCTACCGTTGGCGTAAGGTAAGGCAGAAGTAACAAGAATTTTGCGTGACATGACTAACTTTATTTATTTTGAATAAGCTATTTTAACAAAGACGCTAGCTTACACATCAGTTAAAATGGCTTTTTATAGCATAACTTGAAAATAAATCATGGCAATAAGTGAATTAAACATCCAAAACGCGCTGAAAGAACTGCTTGACCCAAACACTGGCCGTGATTTTATTGCGAGCAAATCGGCTAAAAACATCCAAATTAACGGCAGCGATGTGAGCTTAGATATTGTGCTAGGTTACCCTGCTAATAGTGTAATGGACAGTGTAAAAACACTGGTTGAAAATCACTTAAAAAAGCTCGCAGGCATTGGTAGAGTCACGGTGAATATCGGCAGTCGCATCGTTGCACACAAAGCGCAGCAAGGTGTTACGCTGCTACCGAATGTGAAAAATATCATTGCCGTCGCTTCCGGGAAAGGTGGCGTGGGTAAATCAACCACTTCTGTAAATTTAGCCTTGGCGCTGGCAGCAGAAGGTGCTACGGTAGGCTTGTTGGATGCAGACATTTACGGCCCCAGTCAGCCACAAATGTTAGGTATCAGTGGCCGCCCGGAAAGCTCCGATGGCAAAAGTATGGAGCCAATGCTGGCGCACGGGATACAAGCCATGTCGATTGGTTTTTTGGTAGATACCGATACACCCATGGTATGGCGCGGCCCAATGGTGACGGGTGCTCTGGAGCAGTTGTTGCGCGAAACACGTTGGCAAGACTTAGATTATCTTGTAATTGATTTACCACCTGGCACAGGCGATATTCAACTTACACTGGCACAAAAAATTCCCGTGACCGGTGCGATTATTGTCACCACGCCGCAAGATATTGCCCTGCTGGATGCGCGCAAGGGCTTAAAGATGTTCGAGAAAGTCGGCATTCCCATTTTAGGCATTGTCGAGAACATGAGCACGTATATTTGCTCTAAGTGCGGGCATGAAGAACATATATTTGGTGTGGGCGGTGGCGCGTTAATGAGCAAAGATTACAACGTTGATTTACTCGGCTCGCTGCCGCTAGATATTAGCATTCGCGAGCAAACCGATGGCGGGAAACCGACTGTGATTGCAGCGCCTGATTCAAAAATAGCAAGCATATACAAAGAGATAGCGCGTAAAGCTGCGATTAAAATCGCCAATGCCGGACTAGATCACAGCAGTAAATTTCCGAATATCGTGATTCAGAATACCTAAAATGGCTTCTGATGCGAGTTTTGTTGAATTTGTAGTTGGTCAAATCGTTGACGCAGGCATTATTGAATCGAAAAAAATGTTTGGCGAATATGCCATTTATTGCAATGGAAAAGTAGTCGCGCTAATTTGTGATAATCAACTATTTGTTAAGCCAACTGTTGCGGGCAAGGCGTTCATAGGCAAAGTTGTTGAAGCGCCTGCATACATTGGCGCAAAACCTTCTTTTTTAATTGAAGAAGGCTTGGATAATAATGAATGGTTGACTGAACTAATTAAAATAACTGCTGACGAACTCCCGATGCCTAAACCTAAAAAGGTTAAATATTGATAATAATGTAGTGCTGTTATCCTAAGGGATACTTTTTTAATAATTCGACTAAGATAAAAATGATATCCATAGATGCAAAAAAAATAGAAACAGCCACCGAAGACCCTTGGTTAAAAAAACTGGGCCCTGGTTTAATTACCGGCGCAGCAGATGACGACCCAAGCGGCATAGCCACCTATTCTCAAGCTGGTGCACAATTTGGCTTCAACATGTTATGGACGGTGTTATTCACTTACCCACTAATGGTGGGAATTCAAATTGTAAGTGCTAGAATAGGTCGAGTTAGTGGTCAAGGACTTTCTGCTAACATCCGCTTAAACTACCCTGCGTGGCTTTTATACGGCATTGTCGGGCTATTGTTAATCGCTAATACAATTAATATCGCAGCTGATATTGCAGCGATGGGGGCTGCGTCGAAATTATTAGTCGGTGGACATACACATCTTTATGCGACTGGCTTTGGCGTTTTATCGCTGTTACTGCAAATATTTATACCATATAGCCGCTATGTACGCTTACTAAAATGGCTTACACTTACCCTACTAGCTTACGTTGCTACTATATTCGCTGTGCATACACCTTGGCTACTGGTACTAAAAGGAACATTCCTACCGCATTTATCTTGGAAATCAGAATATATCACCACGGTTGTTGCCGTATTCGGCACCACGATCAGTCCTTACTTGTTCTTCTGGCAAGCTTCACAAGAAGTCGAAGAGTTGCAACTAGACCCGCATGCAAAGCCTCTTAGAGACGCTCCAGAACAGGCTATAGCTAATTTTAAGAGAATAAAAATCGATAATTTTGTTGGCATGGGTTTTTCCAACCTAGTAGCATTTTTTATTATTTTAACTACAGCGCTGACATTAAACCTGAATGGCATAACTGATATTCAAACATCCGCACAGGCAGCCGCTGCGCTACGACCTATTGCGGGTGAATTTGCTTTTTTACTGTTTAGTGCAGGAATTATAGGCACAGGATTACTTGCAATTCCAGTACTGGCAGGCTCCGCTGCCTACGCAATGGCCGGCGCATTCAATTGGAAAAAGGGCTTGGAGCTGGAACCCATGGCAGCGAAAAGATTTTATAGCATCATTGCAATATCTACTTTAATGGGTGTGGTGCTTTGTTTCACTCCCATAAATCCAATCAAAGCGCTTTACTGGAGCGCTGTCATTAATGGCGTAATTTCTGTTCCAATTATGGCGTTAATGATGCTAATGGCTGTTCGTCCAGAAATTATGGGGAAATTCGTTATTACATTCAAACTAAAATTGCTAGGCTGGATAAGCACGGGAGTTATGGCATTTGCAGTAATCACCATGCTGTGGACACTAAGTAAATAGACTTATTGCAGCATCGCCAAATTAGTTCAGCTCCACCTCATAGCAATATACATCCACACCATTTTTAGGCGAAATTAAAGTCGCAGGTATCGCTACCCCGCTCCGCCATTGATCTACAGCTTGTTGTTTAGCTGCACCTGTGACCAAGAAAATTACTGCTCGTGTATTGTTTAATCGGTTTTGACTAAGACTAATGCGCTCTGGCGGCGGCTTTGGCGAATTAAACACTGGCACTGCATCTGCACTATTATCAACTGCATGCCCAGGAAATATGCTGGCTGTGTGGCCATCCTCACCTAAGCCTAATAACACCATATCGAAAGTAGGCACATCTGTTAGTGTCTCTGCATAAGCTTTTGCGCCTTGCACAGGACCTAACTCTGCTGGAATATCATGTATCTGATTTGCGGGAATAGCTACAAATTGCAGCCAAACCTGCTCTACCATCAAGCTGTTACGATCTTCGTGTTTGCGTGGTAGGCAGCGCTCATCACCATGGTAAATATGCCACTTGCTCCAATCCATTTCTACGTCGCGTAATAAGCGATACACCGCTCGTGGCGTGTTGCCGCCCGCCAACACGATAGAAAACTTGCCGCGCTTGACAATCGCTTCGTTTGCGCTACGTACAATAGCAGTGCAGGCCGCGCGTCTTAACGCCTCAATGCTTTTAAAGTGTCGCCACTTAATATTTTGGCTTTGCATATTTTAAACATTCTTGTTTTGTGAAAAAATCAGGTCGTTTCTGGCAAAAAAATAACGGAAATTATCGGGCTTTTTTTCGTCTGGTCATTGTATGTAATCATCACCATGCATTATTATATCGGGTTACGCAAAAGGACAGAAACATGCTGATTAAAGACGACGAAATTGTGAATATTGACACCCCAACTGGCGACATGCGCGCGCATATTTTTCGCCCCGTCGCACCAGGGAAATACGCCGGTGTATTGATGTATTCTGAAATATTTCAGGTCACTGGCCCTATACGCCGCACCGCTGCAATGTTGGCTGGTCATGGTTTCATCGTCACCTGCCCAGAAATTTATCACGAGCTTGAGCCTGCTGGCTCGGTCATCCCTTACGACGAGGAAGGCACCACACGCGGGAATGCACACAAAATCACCAAAGAACTCTCGTCTTATGACAGCGATGCACGCACCATGCTGAAATATTTAAAATCACGCGAAGATTGCACCGGCCGTTTAGGAGTAATGGGTATTTGTGTGGGCGGACACTTGGCTTTTCGAGCCGCCATGAACCCTGAAGTGTTGGCCGCAGTATGTTTTTACGCGACTGATATCCACAAAAAAGGCTTGGGTTATGGCAAAAATGATAACTCCTTAGAAAGAGCCAGCGAAATCAAAGGCGAGCTACTGCATATTTGGGGGCGCCAAGACCCACATGTGCCGCTGGAAGGCCGTAATATGATTAAAGCCCGCTTAGATGAAGTGGGCACGCGCTATACCTGGCACGAATTTAATGGCCAACATGCCTTTATGCGCGACGAGGGTCATCGCTATGATCCAGCACTAGCACTGCAAAGCTGGATATTGCTGCTTGAGCTATTCCATAGACGTCTAGGCTGGGGTGACCTTGATATGCAATCGGATAGCGCGCCAGCTGAAAGCCGCCATTAATCACTGCCTACTTTGTTCACAAGCAACTTAACCATAACATATAGTATATTTATAATTTTATTTACTTCTATTTAAAATCGCAGAAGTACAATGCTATAAGTGCTTTTATTGGTGCTTTTTAATTGAATATTTTTGCTATCATTAATAAACAATTTGCAATTGGCTACCTACAATTGTGCTTATATTACAACTTTTTTGAAGATATTGAATGACTAAAAAAATTGATCCTTGCACCCTAGTGTTATTTGGCGCGAACGGTAATCTGTCGCGCGTTAAACTTATGCCAGGGTTGTTTCGCTTAGACATGCTTGGTCGCTTGCCTGATGAGATGAAAATTTTATCTGTTGGTCGCCAAGAGGTAGTACTTGATGCGTGGCGCACCGACATTAAAGGCATGTTGGATGCCAAATTTAAAAATGGTTACGACCAAAAAATATTTGAGCGCTTTATTGCACGCAACTTTTATCACACCAACGCACCGACTGATCCTGATGCTTTCAACAAAATGAAAGCGACACTATCAAATGAAAAGGTATTTCCACAAAATCTGGCTTACTTTTTATCAGTGCGGCCGACTGATTTTGCGCTGGTAGTAGAGCAGCTTTCAGGCGTGGGTTTGCTAGATGAAAGCAAGTATTGGCGTCGTGTGCTAATTGAAAAACCGTTTGGTACCGATTTACAAAGCGCACAAGATTTGCAAGCGAAAATCAGCAAGCACTTAAAAGAGAGTCAGATCTACCGTATTGACCATTATTTGGGTAAATCTGCACTGCAAAATGTGATGTTTACACGCTTTACGAATGCGATGTTTGAACCAATTTGGAACAATCAATATATTGACCATGTACAAATTACCAATAACGAAATTTTAGGTGTGGGCGATCGCACCAAGTTCTATGATAGTACTGGCGCCCTGTGCGATATGATCCAAAGCCACCTACTGCAAACACTGGCGCTGGTTGCAATGGAAAAACCTGAAGATTTAAGTCCACAAAACATCCGTGCTGAAAAAATCAAGCTGCTCGAATCTATTCGCCCTATTCCTGTGAATGACCTTAACAAACATGCCTTCCGTGCACAATATGCAGCTGGCCGCGTATGTGTTGCCGATGGACATGGCGAAAACGTGCATGGTTATCTAGAAGAACTAGCTAAAGAAGGAGTGACAGAAAGCGTGACTGAAACTTATGCCGCTTTGAAACTTTTTATAGATAATCCACGCTGGAAAGGCGTGCCTTTCTACGTGCGCACTGCCAAGCGCATGCATGAGGGTAACACGGGGATTTCAATACGTTTTAAGCAAGCACCCATGCAATTGGTAACAGATCAGCACCAAAACTGGCTCACGCTCAATATTCAACCGCGTGAATGCATCAAAATGGAAATCGAATCTAAAATTCCGGGCTTGGATATTGCCACGCGTACTTTAAGTATTGATGCTCCGCAGCGTCAACATGACGATGAAACCATCGATTCTTACGAGGCATTGATGTTAAACCTAATGGAAGGCGACCCCTCGCTATATTTGCATATCAGCGAGGTAGAGGCGCAATGGCGTTTGGTTGACCCAGTAGTGAAAGCTTGGGCAGCCGACAAAAAGCCTGTGCATCAGTACCGTGCTGGTAGCCGTGATCCAGAGGAATCAAGTATTATTTTTGAATCTAAAGATCAATTTTGGCGTTATAGCATTGAATTAGGTGGCGATAAGCACTAAATAATTGCAAACAGTTTGCGATTTGTTGCTATCATGCGCATTAACTAAAAAGCGGGGTTTTAACTCCGCTTTTTATCTTGAATTTATAAGTAAGTATGAGTACTAAATTATGAGTATAAAATCAGATAAATGGATACGACGCATGGCTCTGCAGCACGGCATGATAGAGCCATTTGAGGCAAACCAGGTGAAACAATCTGCGAATGGCCAGCGCATGGTGTCATATGGCACTTCTAGCTATGGCTACGATATCCGCTGTAGCAAGGAATTTAAACTCTTTACCAACCTCAATAGCACCATTGTTGACCCAAAAAATTTCGACCCGAGTTCTTTTGTGGAGGTGAATGCAGATTTTTGCATTATTCCGCCAAATTCTTTTGCGCTAGCTCGCACTGTGGAGTACTTTCGCATTCCACGTAATGTATTGACAATCTGCTTAGGCAAATCGACCTATGCGCGTTGTGGCATTATTGTGAATGTGACACCATTTGAACCGGAATGGGAAGGCTTTGTCACACTTGAGTTCAGTAACACAACGCCACTACCGGCCAAAATCTACGCCAATGAGGGTTGTGCGCAAGTGCTGTTTTTTGAGGCGGACGACGACGACGTGTGCGAAACCAGCTACAAAGATCGTGGCGGAAAATATCAGGGGCAAGTTGGCGTGACTTTACCTAAGATTTAATTAAGGAAATTAAATGAAATTTCGCTTTCCTGTAGTCATTATCGACGAAGACTTTAGGTCTGAAAACGCTTCAGGCCTAGGCATCCGCGTACTCGCCAAAGCCATAGAAGACGAGGGGTTTGAAGTGCTAGGCGTGACGAGCTACGGCGATCTCACCTCGTTCGCACAGCAGCAAAGCCGCGCTTCAGCGTTTATTCTTTCAATTGATGACGAAGAGATTGCGGAGGAATCACCAGAAGCGCTAGATCAACTACGTAAATTCGTGGATGAAATACGCTATCGTAACGAAGAAATTCCTATCTTTTTACATGGCGAAACACGCACTTCACGTCATATTCCAAATGAGATTTTACGTGAACTCAACGGTTTTATTCACATGCATGAAGATACACCAGAGTTCGTTGCGCGCTATATTTTACGTGAAGCACGTACTTATTTAGATAGCTTGGCTCCACCATTTTTTAAAGCTTTGACCGAATATGCTGCGGATGGCTCATACTCTTGGCATTGCCCTGGGCATTCTGGTGGCGTTGCGTTTTTAAAATCACCGGTTGGGCAGATGTTTCACCAGTTTTTTGGCGAAAATATGCTGCGTGCAGACGTTTGTAACGCAGTAGATGAGCTTGGCCAACTGCTCGACCATACGGGCCCTGTAGCAGCTTCTGAGCGTAATGCAGCACGCATTTACAATTGCGACCATTTGTATTTTGTTACTAACGGTACGTCAACATCCAACAAAATTGTGTGGAACTCAACTGTCGCTCCAGGCGACATAGTGATTGTTGACCGTAACTGCCATAAGTCCGTGTTGCACTCGATTATTATGACTGGAGCGATTCCTGTCTTCTTGATGCCTACACGCAATCATTTTGGTATTATTGGACCGATTCCTAAAAGTGAATTTGAATGGAAAAATATTCAGAAGAAAATCGACCGCAACCCATTTATCACGGATAAAAAAGCCAAGCCGCGCGTGTTGACGATTACACAATCTACCTACGATGGCGTACTTTATAACGTGGAAGAGATTAAGGAAATGCTTGATGGAAAAATCGACACCCTGCACTTTGATGAAGCTTGGTTGCCGCATGCTACTTTCCATGACTTTTATGGCGATTACCATGCCATTGGTGCGGAACGCCCCCGCTGCAAGGAAAGCATGATCTTTTCAACCCAATCTACACACAAGCTACTTGCTGGTTTAAGTCAGGCTTCACAAATCTTGGTGCAGGATGCTGAGAATAACCGCTTGGATCGTGACGTATTCAACGAAGCTTATCTAATGCACACCTCGACAAGCCCACAATATTCGATTATTGCTAGTTGTGATGTCGCGGCAGCCATGATGGAGGCGCCGGGTGGTACAGTTTTAGTAGAAGAATCACTGATGGAAGCTTTGGACTTCCGGCGCGCCATGCGCAAAGTAGACGAAGAATGGGGTGCGGAATGGTGGTTTAAGGTATGGGGGCCTGATGATTTATCAGAAGAAGGTCTCGAAGAGCGCGATGCATGGATGCTAAAAGCGAATGAAGATTGGCATGGATTTGGCAATTTAGCCGAAGGATTCAACATGCTGGACCCTATCAAGGCAACCATTATTACGCCAGGCCTAGATATTAAAGGTGACTTCTCTGATAAATTTGGAATTCCTGCTGCTATCGTCACCAAATATTTAGCTGAACACGGTGTTATTGTTGAGAAAACCGGGCTTTACTCGTTCTTTATCATGTTCACTATAGGCATCACCAAAGGTCGCTGGAATACCATGGTAGCAGCCTTACAGCAATTTAAAGATGATTACGACAAGAACCAACCGCTTTGGAAAGTATTGCCTGAGTTCATTCAAAAACAACCACGTTACGAAAAAGTGGGTTTGCGCGACTTATGCGACCAAATTCATGCTGTTTATAAAGCCAACGATATTGCGCGTTTGACCACGGAAATGTATTTATCTGACATGGTGCCCGCTATGAAACCAACCTATGCGTTTGCTAAAATGGCGCATCGTGAAATTGACCGTGTGCCGATTGATGACTTGGAAGGTCGTGTCACAGCCGTACTGCTAACGCCTTATCCTCCTGGTATTCCACTGTTAATTCCTGGCGAACGCTTTAACAAAGTCATTGTGAGTTACCTTAAATTTGCGCGTGAATTTAACGAAAAATTTCCTGGCTTTGAGACCGATAACCACGGCTTAGTGAAAGAAATGGTGGACGGCAAACCCGTGTACTACGTTGATTGCGTTAGACAGTAAAGCGATCTATTTTCGTAGATAAACTAAATCACTATATTCAAGACTATTCGCTGAAACGTGGTCTTTTTTTTCACTTAATTGCCACTTCTCTGCATCAATTTCTTCAAAAAACGTATCGCCTACAAACTCAGCATGAATCTGTGTGATATAGAGCTTGGTAGCCAATTTTAAGCCCTCTTGATACAGCTCTGCACCACCAATTAAAAAAGGTTCTGCATCGCCATCACATAGTCCAATAGCCGCTTCTAGCGATTCTGCTATTAATGCGCCTTCTACTTTATAAGCTTTATTTCTCGTCACAATAACTATGGTACGACCTGGCAACAAGCGTCCTAGTGATTCATAAGTTTTGCGCCCCATGATGATGTGATGCCCCATGGTAAGCGCTTTAAAGCGCTTTAAATCCTCGGGCAAGCGCCACGGCAGTGTGTTGTTGTAGCCAATAACATTATTTTTTGCAGTAGCAACAATTACTGAAAGATTACTTTTCATACCGCGACTTTTCAAACAGCAACGGGCGCTTTAATGGCTGGGTGTGGGTCGTAATTTTCCAGCATAAAATCTTCAAACTTAAAGTTAAAAATATCGCTCACATTTGGGCTGATTTTCATTTGCGATAGCGGGCGTAGTTCACGTGAAAGCTGTTCATTCACTTGATCCATGTGGTTAGTGTAAATATGCGCATCGCCAAGCGTATGCACAAAATCACCTAATTTTAAGCCGCACACTTGCGCTACCATCATTGTCAGTAGCGCGTAAGAGGCAATATTAAACGGTACACCTAAAAATATATCGGCGCTACGTTGATACAACTGGCAACTCAATTTGCTATCGGCCACATAAAACTGAAAAAACGCGTGACAAGGCGGCAACTTCATTTGGTCAACATCGGCCACGTTCCAAGCAGAAACAATCAAACGACGCGAATCAGGGTTCTTTTTGATCGCATTTACTACTTGGGTAATTTGATCAATATGTGTGCCGTCCGGCTTCGGCCAATTGCGCCATTGGTAGCCATATACAGGCCCTAAATTGCCATTTTCATCCGCCCATTCATCCCAAATACGTACACCGTTTTCTTTCAGGTAAGCAATGTTGGTACTGCCTTGCAGAAACCATAGCAGTTCGTGAATAATAGATTTTAAATGCACTTTTTTGGTAGTGAGCAAAGGGAAACCATCCGCCAAATTAAAGCGCATTTGATAGCCAAATACTGACAAAGTACCCGTGCCTGTACGATCTTCTTTTTTATTTCCATGTGCCAGTACATGGCGCATTAAATCGCAATACTGTTTCATAAAAAAGTCTGTTTCATGAATGCTTCGCTATAAAATCTTTTATCGCCGTGACATCAGTATCCATCACGGTAAATTTTTGCAGCAAATCTTCAATGCCTTTTAAGCTTGTTGGCCGCTCCGGTGCTTGGCCTAGCGCTTCCGCAATCGCATCTTCAAACTTGGCTGGCAACGCGGTTTCAAGTACTACCATCGGGATATTTTCTTCTCTATATTCTAATGCAACCTTCAAGCCATCTGCCGTGTGCGTATCTATCACTACGCCATATTTGCTGTTAGTTTCGCATATGGTTTGCATGCGATTAGCGTGATTGCTGCTACCTGATACAAAGCCATATTCAGCCAGTTTTGGCATGAGATATTTAATATCAAACGCCCCGCCTTTATCGACGCTCGCCCAGAGCTCACGTACCTTAGCGCTATCTCTACCAACCAAATCAAACACAAAACGTTCAAAGTTTGAAGCTTTGCTAATATCCATGGAAGGACTACTGGTGTGATAAGTATTAGCCGAGCCACGCGGGCGATACACACCCGTTTTAAAAAAATCATCCAGCACATCATTTTCGTTGGTCGCCACCACCAATTTATCAATCGGCAAGCCCATCATTCGCGCGACATGGCCTGCACAGACGTTGCCAAAATTGCCTGATGGCACGGCAAAGCTTACCTTTTGCATATTATTTTGCGTAACAGCAAAGTAGCCTTTAAAGTAATACACCACTTGCGCAACGATGCGGCCCCAGTTAATCGAATTCACTGCGCCAATTTTATACTTAGCCTTGAACGCTGCATCGTTAGAAACTGCTTTCACCATGTCCTGGCAATCATCAAACACGCCATTTACCGCGATGTTAAAGATATTGTCATCTTGCAAACTGAACATCTGGGCGGTCTGAAAGCGGCTCATTTTTTTGTGCGGCGACAACATAAACACACACACCCCTTTTTTACCGCGCATGGCGTATTCTGCCGCGCTGCCCGTATCGCCTGAGGTTGCACCCAAAATATTGGTAGTTTCACCATTTTTAGCTAAAACATATTCAAAAAAATTCCCAAGCAACTGCATCGCCAAGTCTTTAAATGCCAGTGTTGGCCCATTAGAAAGGTTTAACAAATACAGGTTATCTTCTAGTTTAAGTATGGGCGTAATGTCTTCCGCATTTTGTCTTTTGCGGACAAAACTATACACATCAGCACGATACGTTTTGTCGATAATTGCTTTTAAATCAACGGCTGGAATATCATCAATTAAGCGACTTAAAATTGCAAACGCCAAATCGCGATAATTCATGCTGCGCATAGCGCTTAAATCGGCATCAGTAAATTGTGGATAAGATTCCGGTAGATACAAGCCGCCATCTGGCGCAAGGCCACCGAGGAGTATTTCACTAAAATCAAGTGCGGGCGATTGCCCGCGGGTACTGATGTATTTCATATTACTTTTAAATTACTTACCTAATTCTTCCATGCGCAACTTAACCACTTTGCCCACAATCGCAGGTAGCGCTTCAATTGCAGTGATTCCTGCGTCCATATTTTTTTCAACCGTGACATGCGTCAAAATCACAATATCAGCTTCAGTTTCATTGTCATCCGGCTCTTTTTGCAGCAAGGCATCAATCGAAATATTGCGGTCAGCCAAAATTTTAGTTACTCCAGCGAGCACACCAGGCTTATCGCTAGCACGTAGTCGCAAATAGTATGCGCTGTTGATTTCACTGATAGGCAGTATTGGCAAATCGGCCACACTATTGGGTTGAAATGCCAAATACGGCACGCGTTGTTCTACAGTCGCATTACTTAAACGTGCCGTATCCATTAAATCGGCCACTATCGCGCTGGCGGTTGGCTCGGCACCCGCACCTGCACCGTAATAAAGCGTTGGGCCGACTGCATCACCCATTACTACCACCGCGTTCATCGCACCATTTACGTTTGCTATGAGACGTTTTTCCGAGATTAATGTTGGATGCACACGCAACTCAACACCAGCATCGGTGCGCTTGGTGATGCCAAGCAATTTCACGCGATAACCTAGTTCCTCCGCGTACTTAATGTCAGTTTGTTCTAACTTGGTAATGCCTTCGGTGTACGCCTGGTCAAATTTCATTGGCATGCCAAACGCAATTGCTGACATGATGGTCAATTTGTGTGCGGCGTCTATGCCTTCTACGTCAAAGGTTGGATCAGCTTCGGCATAACCCAAACGCTGCGCTTCGCCTAGCACATCTTTAAATGCCAAGCCTTTTTCACGCATTTCGGTCAGAATAAAATTGGTCGTACCATTGATAATACCTGCCACCCATTCAATTTTATTGGCGCCTAAGCCTTCTCGTAGTGCTTTAATAATGGGGATTCCGCCTGCTACGGCCGCCTCAAACGCAACGATAACACCTTTAGCTTGCGCAGCTGCAAAAATCTCATTGCCATGCAAGGCAAGCAGCGCCTTGTTCGCAGTCACTACGTGCTTGCCGTTTTCGATGGCTTTTAATACCAATTGTTTACTTAAGGTATAGCCGCCAATTAGCTCAACAACCACGTCTATATTGGGGTTGTTCACCGTGGCAAAGGCATCATCGGTAATATCCACATTACCGCCAGTCACTTTTTTTGCAAGCTCAACGTTTTTATCCGCGACCTGTACCACCTTAATCGCCACGCCTGTACGGCGTGTGATTTCTTCTGCATTGCGCGTTAATACTCTATAAGTACCGCCGCCAACAGTGCCGATACCCAACAAACCTACATTCAATTGCTTCAAACTTTCGCTCCATGCTTTTTTCTGTAATTTTCTAAAAATCTGGCGATACGCTTCATCGCTTCGGTTAAATCATCCACATTGGGTAAAAACACCACGCGGAAATGGTCAGGCGTCTTCCAATTAAACCCTGTGCCTTGCACCAACAATACTTTTTCTTCAATCAATAAATCTAGAATAAATTGCTGGTCATCCTTAATCGGATAAATTTTTGGATCAAGCTTAAAAAACAAATACAAAGCTGCCTTAGGTTTAACGCAGCTCACGCCCGGGATCGCCGTTAGCAGCTCATATGCCAAATCGCGCTGCTTGCAAAGCCTGCCAGTAGGTGCGACCAAATCATCGATACTTTGATAGCCACCAAGTGCAGTCTGTATGGCCAATTGGCCTGGCACATTGGCGCAAAGACGCATGCTGGCTAGCATGTTCAAGCCTTCAATGTAATCACTAGCGGATTCTTTATCGCCTGAAACCACCATCCAGCCAGCCCGATAACCGCAAGCACGGTAATTTTTAGATAGGCCATTAAATGTGACAAACAACACATCATTGGCAAGCGATGCCATCGATACATGTGTATTGCCGTCATACAACACTTTGTCGTAAATCTCGTCGGCAAAAATAACTAAGCCGTGATGACGTGCAATGTCTATAATGCCTTTAAGTGTTTCAACAGGGTATAGGGCGCCAGTTGGATTGTTCGGATTTATCACCACAATGCCGCGCGTATTTGCGGTAATTTTCGATTCAATATCCTTCAAATTAGGCAGCCAGCCTGATTCTTCATCACATATATAATGGCGTGCAGCACCTCCGGCAAGTGTCACTGCGGCTGTCCATAATGGGTAATCTGGCATCGGAATAAGCACTTGGTCACCATTGTTTACCAGTGCCTGCATGGCCATCACAATCAACTCAGAAGTACCATTGCCGATGATAATATCATCCACCGTAACGCCTGCAATGTGCTTGTTTTGAGTGTAATGCATAATGGCCTTACGCGGCTCGAACAGACCTTTAGAGTCGGTATAGACACCGGCTTTATTGATGTTATGCACGATGTCCTGCTGCATTTCATCGGGCACATCCAGCCCGAATACACCGGGGTTACCAATGTTGAGCTTAATAATACGCATGCCATCGTCTTCCATCTGACGCGCGCGTTGCAGCACCGGGCCACGAATATCGTAACAAACGTTGGAAAGCTTAGTGGATTTGAGTAATTTTTTAGGCAAGGTCATAAGGCGCTAGTTTACCTTAAAATAGGGTTCTCGTTCAATGAAAGCCGCGCCAAAATAGGCTAGAATATTGCTATGAAACTACACTTAACTACTTCCGAAAACAACTATTTAATTACGGGCTACGGTGCAGACTTTATCGAAATCAATCAAGCACGTTATACGCGCAATTTAATTGTAATGGCTAATAAGCTTATTTTAGATTGGCAAGCGAGTGATTTTGCAGAGTTAAACGAAGCGCATTTCGCACAACTTATTGAATTAAAACCAGAAGTGGTTTTATTGGGAACAGGCGAAAAACATCAGTTTTTGCACCCAAAAATTTATAAAAACCTGACAGAAATTGGCGTTTCGCTTGAATGCATGACCACCGCAGCAGCGTGCAGAACTTATAATTTTTTAATGAGTGAAGGCCGCAATGTAGCGGCTATGTTGATTGTTTAAAACATCAAATAATCGTTGCCTAACCCACTATTGCTATTAGCTTTAAGGCACTATAATACAATCACTCTTCTCACCTTCCCATTTCACTTCACCAATTGTGTTTGTTTTAGGATCAACCACCAATATGTAATTGCACGTTCTGGAATATAGATACTTGTAAGCCTCATAACCATTTGGTAATTTAGTTTGGTCTATGAGAGATGCTTCCTTCCCTCCCCAGCCACCAGTTTCCCCATTTCGAACATTATCAAAATTATGCCCAACATTTTTTGTAAAATGTTAACAAAATTCTGATGCCAATAGTTTGGGTCGTATTGCTGGGTGCTACAACCAACTATCGAAATAAGACCGATTAATATTGATTTACTTAATATAAGTTTCCGCATCACATCTATACTCGATCAAAGAGAAACAATATGGGACAGGTCACAATTAACCATATTAGCATGTCCAAAAAACCCAATATCCATGCGGTCTACAGGGCATCTATTTATAATTAATTTATGCAATTTAATTGCACACTAGCGTTGCGGTGTCAGCGTTAACTGCAAGCCATTATCCGTCACTACCATGTCTTTTGGGCTGTAACTCGTGCCGCCAAATTTTAAATCTTCCAGCTTCACGGTATAAAGCGTCAAGCCATTCAACATCCCGCCACCCACGGTTTTGACCATCGCGTTAAAAAGGTCGTTATATTTGCCATCTGCGCCATCGAAGTTAATGTTTTCAACTTTGGGTTCGTCTAACACCACAGTACTGGTAGCAGCATCAAAGCGCAGTTTGCCAGAAATGCCCAGCTTGCCTGTTAGGGTTTTATCAGACAATTCGCTAGAGAGCGTGGTGTCCATGGTGGTCGTCATGCGGCCGGTAGTTTTGTCAAAAGTCACCAGCGAGTTAGATAAATTCACATCAAACACTTTAAGTAGCGAAATGGGTAGCGCTAATTTCTCATTGAGTTTTTGCGCAATTTGGTCACCCGTAACATTCACCGTGCGGTCGCCCATCATAGTGGCGCAGCCCGTTAAAATAGTTGCACTGCCAGCTAAAATAAAAGCGGTAAGGGCAATTAAGAGATGTTTCATAGCGCGCTCCTGATTACGGTAATGCGCTTATAATGCGCCTTACAGATTTTTGGTTGATAGCGTTAAGGTCGCGTTAGTGCCACCAAAGCCAAAACTGTTAGATAACGCAGTTTCTACCTTTACGTTATCAATACGCTTGGTGGCAATAGGCAAGCCCTCTGCAGCGGGGTCTAAGTTATCAATATTGGCAGATGCCGCAATGAAATTACTTTCCATCATAATCAAGGTATAAATTGCTTCGTTCACACCCGCAGCGCCCAGCGCATGGCCTGAGAGTGATTTGGTTGAGGCTATCGCCGGTAGCTCGCCGTATTGTCCATTGCCAAATACACCACGAATCGCTTCCAGTTCTTTGGTATCGCCAACAGGCGTACTGGTGCCGTGCGTATTGATGTAATCCACATGTTCAATACCTTGTAGCGCCATGTGCATACAACGTTCTGCGCCCTCGCCGCTTGGTGCCACCATATCGTAACCATCTGAAGTTGCGCCATAACCTACTACTTCAGCGTAGATTTTTGCGCCACGTTTTTTTGCGTGTTCATATTCTTCCAGCACCACAATGCCGCCACCACCAGAAATTACAAAACCATCCCGGTTAGCATCATAAGTACGGCTGGCCTTTTCTGGCGTATCGTTATATTTGCTACTCAAAGCGCCCATGGCATCAAACAGTAAGGACATGGTCCAGTGCTCTTCTTCGCCGCCGCCTGCAAAAATAATATCTTGCTTGTCCATTTGAATCTGCTCAACACCATTACCAATGCAATGCGCGCTGGTTGAACACGCCGAGCTAATAGAATAATTAACGCCCTTAATCTGTGCGCCAGTCGCCAAGCAAGCCACAATACCGTTGGACATGGTTTTTGTGACCATGTACGGCCCCACGCGACGCACACCTTTTTCGCGGAATGTATCTGTGGCTTCCAACATGCTCTCAGTTGAAGTGCCGCCAGCGCCCACAATCATGCCCGTACGAATATTCGAAACCATGTCATGCGGCAAATTCGCATCAGCAATCGCCTCTTGCAGCGCAATCCAGCTATAGGCGTGGCCTTTAGCCATAAAGCGCATCAATTTGCGATCAATCAATCCTTCAATATTCAACTTCACATTGCCAGCTACCTGCGATCTAAAACCACGATCCGCATACTCTTGCTGAAATGTAATGCCAGAGCGGCCCGCATGCAAACTATCTTTAACTTCTGCTTTATTGTTGCCTAGGCTAGAAACAATGCCTAAGCCAGTAACTACGACACGACGCATTCCGTGCTCCCTAAAATTAATTCTTTTATTCTATTCAACATTTATTAAAAATTGTCTGTTCTGGTAAATAAACCTACACGCAAATCACTGGCCACGTATATATCACGACCATCCAACGTCATGGTGGCATCGGCAATGCCCATCACTAATCTACGCAAAATAACTCGTTTCAAGTCAATAGTATAAGTTGCCTTTTTTGCAGTTGGAAGTACTTGGCCACTAAATTTAACCTCACCCGCACCTAGCGCACGGCCGCGCCCTAGGCCACCCATCCAACCCAAATAAAACCCTACCAATTGCCACATGGCATCTAAGCCCAAACAGCCCGGCATGACAGGGTCGCCTGTAAAATGACAACCAAAAAACCATAAGTCCGGTTTAATATCTAACTCTGCAATCATTTGGCCATTACCATATTTGCCACCGTCTTCGGTAATTTTCACAATGCGGTCAAACATCAACATGGGCGGCAACGGCAATTGTGCGTTACCCTCGCCAAACATCTCCCCTCTGCCGCAGGCCAATAACTCCTCCTTGGTAAAACTATTTTGTTTTTTCATTAAATACATTCTTAAACTTAAATATTTGTGCTATTTTCGCTGGAAAATGCATTTAACGAAAGCCCTATCTGATAAAACAAGTTTTAAAAGCTGTATACAAACCTGTATACATGCATCTGAAATTCATTTAATATAATCACTAATAATTATCAAAAAAACTATTTCAAACTTAGTAATTTATTTTTTAGGGAAAACTCCATGAGCGACCGTCAATTGGCCGACTGGCGTCAACATGCGCTAACTTTAGAAACCGAAGTCAACAAAGTCGTGGTTGGTCAGCATAACCCGATACGCTTGATTACCACCGCGATTTTCGCACGCGGGCACGTGTTGCTTGAAGGCGATGTGGGTGTAGGTAAAACCACATTGCTACGCGCCTTTACACGCAGCATTGGCGGCGGTTACCAGCGTATTGAAGGCACGATTGATTTAATGCCTAATGATTTGGTGTACCACACCTATTTGGGCGAGGACGGCAAACCGCACGTGAGCGCAGGGCCATTGTTGATGTCGGGCGAAAACCTATCAGTATTTTTCTTTAACGAAATCAACCGTGCCCGTCCGCAGGTGCACTCATTGCTATTGCGCGTGATGGCAGAACGCACACTGTCTGCGTTCAATAAAGAGCATGTGTTTCCGCATATGATTGTATTTGCAGACCGCAACCAAGTGGAAAAAGAAGAAACCTTTGAGATCCCCTCTGCCGCACGTGACCGTTTTATGATGGAAATCCCTATTCTAGTGCCAAGCGACGATGCGATTATGTCTGGCCTGATGTTTGATACACGCTTCCATGACGTTGACGCTTTGGTGGATACCATTAAAAAAGACGTGCTGCAATTTGACAAACTTAATGCATTTTCAGGCGTGATTCAAAAAAGTATTGAAGCCTCAGAAACGCTTAAGAAATATGCGCTTAACTTGTGGAAATCCACGCGTAACCCGACTGAATATGGTGTAAAAGTCACCAATGTGGATATGAATCGCCTCGTGCTGGCAGGTGCCAGCCCGCGCGGCATGAGCATGATGCTACGTGCTGCCCGCGTCAACGCTTGGCTCAATGAGCGTACCGCGATTACGCCCGAAGACATTCACGCAGTTTTCCACGAAACTGTGGCACATAGGTTGGTGTTCAGCCCGGTGTATGAAATGCGCCGCACCGAGATTGCGCGTGAGATGTTGAGCAACATTCTTAATGCCGTTGCCGCTCCTTAGGTCAAATGAAAATGGCTGGCTGAAATTATGATAGAAAATATCAAAGAATTTAGCTACCACATCGGTTGGCGCAACCGCGGCCGCCATCCAGGCCGCCACGCTAGCACACAGCGCGGTATGGGCATGGAATTTATCGGCCATACCACGCTAGTTGCCTATCCTGATCCGCGCCGCATCGATTTGCGCCAAACCCTACGCGACCCGATGGAGCAAGTATTTGTTCGCCTGTTCAACCAAAAAAGCGCGACACCAGTGTTTGTCATTTGCGATTTATCCGGCAGTATGAATTTTGGCGCAAAAGAACGCAAAATCCGCAAAGCAGCCGATATTGCTGAATCCATTGCTCAATCGGCAAACCGTAATGGCGACCCATTTGGTTTCATAGGTTTTGATGATTTTGTGCGCGAAGACTGGATTAGCATGGCCTCATTCAAATCTCAACGTGCAATTGAGTTGGCAGAACGCTTAAAAGAATACCATCCAGGCCCTGTTTCTAGTGTTGGCATTTCTGAAGTATGGCGTTTTTTACCGCGTGAGCGCTCGCTGGTGTTTTTGATTTCAGATTTTCACATGCCCATGCAACAGCTAGAAGAATCGCTGGCTAATTTGTTGCGGCACCACATCGTACCAGTAGTGTTATGGGATGCAGACGAGTACAGGAATTTGCCTGAAAATGGTATTACCGTGGTGACTGACCCAGAAACGAGCGCAAGACGCACTTTGTTTTTACGTAAAGATTTCCGCAATAGGATAATTGAATCGTTTGAAGCACGTCGGGAAGCCATTTATAAGCTTTTTATGCAATTTGATATGCCGCCATTTTATGTAGAAGGCGATTTTGATGCCGAAAGGCTAACAGAATATTTTCACCAATTTGTAGCCGCCTGACCTTATATACAAAACTATATGAATAAATTATTGAATCAAATTCTATTCGCATTTATTTTAAGCTTGATCACAAATGCTGCTCTTGCACTTGATGTTCAATTACTGCCCGACGTAAAGGATGGCGTAGTCATCGCACAAATACAAGACCCAGAGCGGGCTGTAGGCTATATGGTGGGTGATATTCTTACACGCCACATCATCGTCACCATCAAAAAACCTTACAAACTTATTGATGAATCATTACCTATTGTCGGTTACGAAAAACGTTATAGGGGACAGGTGCTTGGCATTGACTTAAGTGATATCCAACATACCAGCAAAGATGATGGAGATAAAGTCATTCACGAATTAACACTTAGTTATCAGGTATTTACCAATAAAGAGGTGGTTAAACACGGCGCATTGCCAACCGAATATTTGCATTTAATTAACTTAAAGTCTCATGGTAAAGAAGTCGTGAAATACCGCATTCCAAGCTTTGAGTTCGCAATTTCGCCGATTTCACTTTTCGGTCAGGTTAAAGTTGAAGAGGATATGAGCACCTTTAGAGGCCCGCTACTTCTTGATAATTCACTTGAGAAAAAACGCCTTAAAACTTTGCTGATTGTGTTAGTTTTAAGTTTACTTGGTTTACTGTATATGCTCGGCAAACACGCTTGGTTGCCGCGCATGGGTGGGCCATTTGCTAGGAGTTATCGAGAAATCCGCAAATTACCTAATACGCCACAAGGAATACAACAAGCGGTTTCCAGCATGCATGCTTCACTTAACACTACTGCGGGCAATAGTTTATTTAGTGGCAATTTAGAGCAGTTTTTGGTACAAAATCCTGCATTTAATGTCATTAAAACTGAGATGGGTCAATTTTTTGGTTTATCGCGTCAGGTATTTTTTGAGCCGAACTCCAAACATGAGGTGGGCAATAACCCCATACAATGGCTGGCGCAATTTTGTCGTCGTTGCCGCGATTGCGAGCGCGGGTTGGTTCCCGATACTTTAAATACGGATGCCAAGGCCTAAATCATGTCTTTTTCGTTCCCATGGTTGTTGTGGTTGGTACCTTTGGCTTTATTACCATTGGTGTTTCAGCGTGCGCACAGCAAGAGCTATTCGTGGCTTGATATGCTGCCGGCCGACCCGCTATCTGACTTGATAGGCATGATTTTAAAGGTACTTGCGGTACTAACTCTGCTTTTTATCGTACTAGGATTAAGCGCCCCGCACACCAATCAGCAAGAAGTTGAACGCATAGGCGTGGGCGCACAAATCGGCTTGGTGCTGGATAGAAGCGCCAGCATGGATGATCCATTTTCAGGCTCTGCTCAAAATGTAGGTGAAACCAAATCTGCTGCTGCTGCTCGCTTAATTACACAATTTGTGCAATCACGCCAAAATGACTTGATGGGCATGATTACTTTTAGCAATTCGGCGATGTATGTTTTGCCGCTCACCGAGAATAAAGAGGCCATGATCGCCGCCGTGCGTGCCACGGCTGGTAATGCGCTGTTTCAGACCAATATTGGTAGCGGCCTAACTACAGGCGCTGGACTATTTGACAATATCCCGGACTCAGGTTCACGGGCAATGATTTTGCTATCTGATGGCGGCGGTAGAATTAGTGCCGATACCCAGCAAAAAATCCGTGATTGGTTCGATAAATTGCACATTAGCCTTTATTGGATTGTACTGCGTGAACCTGACGGTATCAGTATTTTTGATAAAAATTATGCACCCAATCCAGACAAAGCTTTGCCGCCAGAAATAGAGCTGTACGAATTTTTTAAAACTATGAAAACACCGTTTAACGCTTATGAGGCGGAAAATCCAAAAAGTTTACAACTGGCAATTGACGACATTAATCGTAAAGAAAAAAAACCGATTAAGTACTTAGAAAAAATTCCTGGTAAGGATTTTTCAAATATTTGCTTTTTAATTGCTGCTAGCATGATTGGATTGTTGCTCGGCGTAAAATACTTAGAGGTTAAAACATGGCATTAAGCATTCCATTAAACCTGCCGCAAAATATGGCGCAATTTTTTAGTGTAAAAAAACTCACTTGGGCCTTTACTATTATTAGTCTCATTTGCTTGGCCGGTAGTGTATTTACCTATAAACGCATCAAACAAATTGATGCATTTAATCAGGCCGTTAGTGTAGGAAAAACGCCAGAAACAGATAAGGAAAGCTTTGAGGCAAAGTTTGCTACTGCACTCTATTTGGCTAAAAAAGAACGTTATAAAGAATCCACGCTGCTATTTACAGCCTTAATGCCTAAAGCCAATACCAGCCAGAAATCTGCAGTGCAATACAACGTTGGCAATATTTTCTTTTTGCGCGCCTTGGCGATTAGCGGCAGCGCTTCCACCTTACGCAATGAGGCAGAATATTTGATGCGCCAAGCCAAAACAGCTTATGTAGCGTCGCTTAAGCTTGAAAATAACCATTGGGATGCAAAACATAATTTGGATCGAGTACTTGGTATGCTACCTAGCACACCGACTCCTGGCGTGGGCGAGGGAGATAAAGCTGGGTTGATTATGGGTAATATTCCTGTGGGCTTACCTTAAAATTCATGAAAAAGCTTTTTAATTATCTACGCCATCGCCGCGACATTACTTTGCTTGCAGCCGCTTTGCTGTTACTCATTATCGCCATGTTCAGGCCAACTGTACCGGTTAAACGCGATATCTACAGCTATTTGTTGGTAGTTGACATCACGCAGAGCATGAACGTAAAAGACATGAGTTTAGATGGCAAGCCCGTCACACGCATGCAGTATCAACAATTTTTATTGCATCGTATTATTGGTGAAATGCCTTGTGGCACGCAAGTGAGCATAGGCTTATTTGCGGGCGTTAGCGTAGCTGCTCTCTATACACCGATTGAAGTGTGTGAAAATTTTGCCGCGCTTGAAGATTCCATAGATCATTTAGATTGGCGCAATGGCTGGTCCGGCAATAGCCGTATCCGTGAAAGCATGTTGACCTTAGCCAAGCTCATTCGTAGCTTTCCAGAACCCGCGCAAGTGGTTTATTTTACTGATGGTGAAGAAACACCAAAGCTACACGTGTTCAACACCCGTGATTTAACTGGCTTTCAGGGCGGGAAAGATTGGCTATTTGTAGGCGTGGGTAGCGATAAAGGCACAGCCATCCCTAAGCTTGATGACAAAAATCAGCTCATCGGCTATTGGTCTGGCGAAAGCTTTGCCATGCAACCAGGCGTTGCGCAAATCTCACAGGACAATATTGGTACACGTGAGGACAGCGTAGCTTCGGACGCGAATGACCGTTACATGTCTAGATTAGACGAAAAGTATTTACAATCGCTTGCCAAAGAAGTGAGTGGTAACTATGTGAATGGCGACAGTTTGCAAAACATTTTGGCCGCCATGAAAAAACAACCGCCAGCGCGCCGCGACAAAGCTGCATTTGAATTAAAATGGATAATTGCCGGTTTGGCTGGATTATTGTTTTTAGCGGCTTATCTACCCAAACACCCGATAAAAGAATCGAAAGGAATTTATAAGCACTTTGTAATGCGCAGAAAACGTCATGCTGCAAAATCTTCTGGTACGCTTAAATCTTCTTGATTGACATCTTCATGTTTAAACCAGCGTAGCCAAACCCTTAAGCGCCTTAATTCATTTTCGTTTTCGCTATTTGTAACCAGAATCACTGGCGGCAAAGCAAACCTAAAGCCATGTCTTTTGAAATTTAATATCGTACAAGTCGCATGGATAAAAGAGTTTGCGGCAAGTATTGGCTGAAACTGTTGTCCACGTTTGTTTGTAATTGTTAGTTGTCCTTTGCCATCCATATCAATCATTTGCCACGACCAAGGTAATAGCAACAAAACATCGCGCAAAATAAAATATAAAGTCGATATAATGATGAGCACAACCATGACAAACCTCATATAGAACGCTATTGGCAAAGTGAGTAAAATCAGGCTGCAGACGATTGTGACGCCGCTTAATAGCCCCAATATTAGGTTTGAGCGCTTAAGTGTTATGTGAATTGGCTGTAATAAGACTGGCTTCATAGGTATTTTTAGAATCAACAAGGCAAATATTGGCATGACCGCAACAGAATGGCAAACAAGTTTAACGACGCAAGATGCTGTGATAGAAAACAGCGCCGTGATGCACTTCGGTGAGCCCGCCAAAGAATTGCTTGCCACCACCAAAACCAACGTGCTGTGCGATTTATCTCACCTTGGTTTACTGGAAATTGCTGGCCCAGATGCAGTTAATTTTTTGCAAGGCCAAGTCACCAATGATGTGAAACTATTAGTTGGCAATAACGCGCACTACACGGCATATTGCAACCCGAAAGGCCGCATGCTGGTGCTATTTCTAGCGTTTGCACACTATGACCACCTGCATTTACAGCTCAACCGTGAATTGCTAGAACCCATCATGAAACGGCTAAAAATGTATGTTATACGTAGCAAAGTTGAAATTAAAGATGTTTCAGAAGACATTATCAAGTTTGGAATAAATGGCCCAGAATCCGCATCAATGCTAGTACCTGTATTTGCAAAACTTCCTAACCAAGATTACGAATTAGTTACTTTAGAAAATGGCACAATCTTAAAATTACCTAGTATTGGCAACAACACACGTTTTGAAATTTTTGCGAATACCACTAATGCGCCAACCATTTGGAATGCGCTTAAAGCAAACTGCAAACTGGTTGGAAAGCCATGCTGGGATTGGCTGGAGATACAAGCTGGCATTCCAGATATAAGTTTAAAAACACAAGAGCAATTCGTACCACAGATGCTCAATTTAGATATTTTAAATGGCATCAGTTTTAAAAAAGGCTGCTATACCGGACAGGAAATTGTGGCCAGAACGCATTATTTAGGCAATGTCAAACGACGTACTTATTTGGCTGAAATAGCTTCTATTCAGGCTCCTCAAGCGAGTGACAAGATTGTGGATTCAACCAAAAACGAAGTTGGCCAAGTCGTCCGAGTCGCTGCAAATACTTCAAATGGTTTTGATGCATTGATTGAAATGCGTATTGATGCGCAGCAAACTGGAAACGTGTATTGGAATAACACACTGGTATCCGTCAATCCGCTGCCTTATTCTTTTGAAGCCTAAGGTTTGTTTTTACCGGGTGTCGGCGTTACAGGCATTTTGTTAGCAGGTAGTGCATGATCAATCACCTGATAGAACACTTCGTCTTGCTTAATCATGCCGAGCTCGCTGCGGGCTCTCTCTTCAATCGCCGCATTACCTTGTTTTAAATCGCGCACTTCGGCGCTTAACGTTTCGTTACGTTGTTTTGCAGCAGCATTTTTTTCTTTTTGCTCGGTAATTTGCTGGTTCACATTCCACACCCGCAACCAGCTACCTTTGCCAAGCCACAACGGGTATTGCAGCAAGGCAATTAAAATAACGAATATGAGTGTGAGTGCTTTCACTTACTTAAAGAGTTGATAAAAAGCTTCCATCCCAGCGTAACCGCTTGCATCGCCCAACTCTTCCTCAATGCGCAACAGTTGGTTGTATTTTGCAACACGCTCAGAGCGACTTAATGAACCAGTCTTGATTTGCAGCGCATTGGTCGCGACTGAAATATCCGCAATCGTCGTATCTTCCGTCTCACCTGAGCGATGCGATATCACCGCCGTGTAGCCAGCGCGCTTGGCGGTTTCGATAGTCTGGAAAGTTTCAGTCAGCGTACCGATTTGATTCACTTTAATCAGCACAGAATTGGCCACGCCGCGTTTGATACCTTCTCGCAGTATTTTGGCATTGGTGACAAATAAATCATCCCCCACCAACTGGGTGGTTTTGCCTAGGCGCTTGGTGAGAATATCCCAACCATCCCAGTCAAACTCGGCCATGCCATCTTCAACACTGATAATTGGATATTTGTCGCACCAAGTCGCTAAATAATCGGTAAATTGCGTGGATGACAAAGCTAACCCTTCTGATTCTAGATGATATTTTCCATCTTTATAAAATTCAGTACTGGCGCAATCTAAGCCCAAATATACATCTTTGCCAGGCTCGTAACCAGCTGCTGAAATGGCTTCTAAAATCAATTGAATCGCTGCCTCATTTGAGGCTAAATTAGGTGCAAAGCCGCCCTCATCGCCCACAGTTGTAGCCAAACCTTTTTTATGCAGAGTCTTCTTCAGCGCGTGAAACACTTCCGCACCGCACCGCAAAGCCTCTCTAAAACTAGGCAGCCCTGCCGGAATAATCATAAACTCTTGCATATCCACGCTGTTATCCGCATGCGCACCACCATTGATAATATTCATCATCGGCGTAGGCAATTGCATGCTGCCAGAGCCGCCTAAATAGCGGTACAAGGGCAACCCCGACTCTTCCGCCGCTGCACGCGCGCAAGCCATCGAAACCGCTAAAATCGCATTCGCACCCAAACGGTCTTTGTTTTCAGTGCCATCTAGCTCAATCAAGGTTTTGTCGATAAAGCTTTGTTCTTCGGCATCCAAGCCAATAATCGCTTCGGTAATTTCGGTATTTACGTTCTCAACCGCTTGCAGCACGCCTTTACCAAGATAGCGATCCGCATCGCCATCACGTAATTCCATCGCCTCTTTGCTGCCCGTTGATGCACCCGACGGCACCGCCGCGCGGCCAATCACGCCACTTTCCAGCAGCACGTCGGCCTCAACGGTTGGATTACCGCGTGAGTCCATAATTTCGCGGGCGATAATATCTACAATTGCGCTCATAACTATTCCTTTTTTCTACAAAGTTTGTTCAGCAAAACCAGCTTTTTTTACTAATCTATCTAAATCCACTAACAAATGTAGCAAATCTTCCATCTTATGTAGCGGCCATGCATTCGGACCATCCGATAATGCTTTCGCTGGGTCTGGATGCGTTTCCATAAACACACCAGAAATACCGCTCGCCACCGCGGCTCGCGCCAATACGGGCACAAATTCACGCTGACCGCCACTTTTATCACCCTGCCCGCCTGGCTGCTGTACAGAGTGTGTGGCATCGAACACCACTGGGCAATTGGTTTCGCGCATAATTGCGAGGCCACGCATATCAGAAACCAGTGTATTGTACCCAAATGAAGCGCCGCGTTCACACACCATAATGGTGTCTTGATTTCCGTTCGCTTCCTTGGCTTTTTTCACCACTTGTAACATGTCATGCGGCGCGAGAAACTGGCCTTTTTTAATATTCACGGGCTTGCCGCAAGTGGCCACAGCAATAATAAAATCCGTCTGGCGACATAAAAAGGCTGGCGTTTGCAGCACGTCTACCACGGCCGCCACTGCTGGCACTTGTTCTTCGATATGCACGTCTGTTAATACTGGTACGCCGATTTGGCGTTTTACTTCACCTAAAATTTTTAAGCCTTCTTCCAGCCCAAAACCACGGAATGTCTTAGTCGAGCTGCGGTTGGCTTTGTCGTAAGATGATTTGTAAATAAACGGAATGCCAACTCTTGCTGCAATCTCTTTTAATTTGCCAGCAGTTTCAATCGCAAACTCGCTAGATTCAATCACACATGGGCCAGCAATTAAAAACAAGGGTTTATCTAAGCCCGCTTCAAAGCCACATAATTTCATTTTTTACTGCCCTTATACTTGAGTGCAGCCTCTACATAAGCCTTAAACAGCGGATGCCCAGTGCGCGGGTTTGACGTAAATTCCGGGTGAAATTGGCACGCCACAAACCACGGATGCGTGGTCTTTGGTAACTCTATCATCTCACACAAGTCTTCAGTCGGCGTACGCGCGGAAACCACCAGCCCTGCTTTTTTGAGTTGCTCGACATAGTTGTTGTTGACTTCATAACGATGTCGATGACGCTCATTCACTTGTGTGCCGTAAATGCTGGCTGCCAGCGTATTCGGCACGATTGGGCATGCTTGCGCACCTAGCCGCATAGTGCCGCCAAGGTCAGAATTCTCGTCGCGCATTTCCACATGACCAGTGGCATCTTTCCATTCGGTAATCAGGCCAATCAGTTTATGCGGCGCGTCCGCATTAAATTCGGTGCTGTTAGCATCTTTTAAACCAGCCACATTACGCGCAAATTCGATTACCGCCAACTGCATACCCAAACAAATGCCTAAATAAGGGATTTTGTTTTCTCTGGCGTATTTAATCGCCGCAATTTTGCCTTCCGTGCCACGCTTGCCAAAGCCACCCGGAATCAAAATCGCATCCATTTTTTTGAGTTCCTCGATGCCATTTCTTTCGATTTCTTCACTGTCTATATAGTGAATTTTCACTTTAGATTCGGTGTGGATGCCCGCGTGGATTAAGGCTTCCGTGAGCGATTTATACGAATCGGCTAAATCCACATATTTACCGACAAAAGCAATATCGACATCGTATTTTGGGTTGGCTAGAGAATGTGTAATGTTTTTCCAGCTGGTTAAATCAGCCGCTTTCGCCAAAATATCCAGCTTGTGGCAAACAATTTCATCCATCATTTGGTCGTGCAATAAACCGGGGATTTTATAAATAGAATCCGAATCAATCGCGCTAATCACCGCCTCATAAGGCACGTTGGTAAACAGCGCAATTTTACGTTTTTCTTCTTCGGGGATATCGCGCTCAGCACGGCAAAGTAAAATATCGGGTTGAATACCAATTTCGCGCAACTCTTTTACCGAGTGCTGCGTCGGCTTGGTTTTGAGTTCGCCGGCAGTTGGAATCCATGGTAGTAATGTTAAGTGCACATAACAAGCGCTGGTTTTGCCACCTTCAAAACCCATTTGGCGAATCGCCTCTAAAAACGGTAGCGATTCAATATCGCCCACCGTGCCACCAATCTCTACAATCGCCACATCCGCGCCTTCTGCGCCGCGCCTGATGTGCGCTTTAATTTCGTCGGTAATATGTGGAATCACCTGTACGGTCTTGCCTAAATATTCGCCGCGGCGCTCTTTTTTAATCACGCTCTCGTAAATCTGGCCGGTAGTAAAGTTGTTGCGTTTGCCCATGCGTTGCGAAATAAATCGCTCGTAGTGGCCTAAATCCAAGTCGGTCTCAGCGCCGTCATCGGTCACAAACACCTCGCCGTGCTGGAAAGGTGACATCGTACCGGGGTCAACGTTAATATAGGGGTCGAGCTTGAGCATGGTCACTTTGATGCCACGCGATTCGAGGATAGCGCCCAGTGACGCGGCTGCGATACCTTTACCAAGTGAGGAAACAACACCGCCGGTTACGAATACATATTTGGTCATTAAAAAGGCACTTAATTATTCATTGCAGACGGAAGGAAATTTTACCGTAAAGGCCATGCAATCACCAGTAAAATCACATGTCTTTTTTGCTCGATTTGCCTTGACACACATCGCAAATTGTTGCGTCCGTACTTGCGATTGACTATGAAAATATCAATATGAGACTTAACTTAATGAATTAAAAAGAAAAACAGTATGCCAAGATTAACTTTTCAACACAGCCAAGAGAATATACTAACTTGCTATAACTATTGTTATGATATTTTTGCTATGAGTTTAGGAGTAATAAAATGACTGGCAATATATGGATACTTTTAGGCGTTATAGCTGGGGCATTTTCTCTCTATGCTATTCCGCACGGCTTCGATTTAAAATCAAACGAAAAACCACAAACTAACATGCAAGTTGCAGGCGATTATGTTGCTGGAGATAAAATCATAAACAATGGCTACACCAAAGAAGAATTGAAAGAAATTGTAAAAAATGCAATCAATGAGTCAAAACCAGCACTATCAACTACTTTTGGTGATGAATACGCCGCTTTTGGTATCTCAAAGTCAGGCATTTTAGTCCCAGATGGTAATGTGCCTCCAGGGCTTGATATCAACTGGAAAACTGGGCGTGTAATAAAAATTACTGACGAAACAATAGAGGTACTGCTCCCAGATATTATTATAAATACCGAGCACATGAAAAACTCCCAATTCTTCGGTAATAAAGCTATCTTTCCAAATAAGATTGGTTCAACGATTGCTTTAATGAACTCTCCAGACTTTAGCATTAAGGCTAAATTGATTGGAATAGATAAAAACTTGATAGTTGTTGGATTAGGTTTTGCCCCTGATAATTAAATCGCCCACCTACCGTAACCCTTAAACTGCTGAAATACCTCGCGCATCTCGGCCTCCGTAAGTAATGGCGGGTTTGGGTTGATTTGCCCCTGAGTAATTTGAAGGATTCGCCAATATTGCTCGCACAGGTTTTCTACTTCTATCGTCACAGCTAGCGCATCATCTAAATCGTAACCTAGCGCTATCATACCGTGATTAGCCAACAGGCAAGCTTTGCGGTCAGTTAAAGCTTGTAAGGCATTATCAGACAAGGCTTGCGAGCCAAATAGCGCATAAGGCGCACAGCGGATACTATCGCCACCTGTGACGGCTATCATATAATGAAATGGCGGAATGACTTTGTGTAAGCACGCCAGCGTAGTGGCGAACATGCTGTGCGTGTGAACAACCGCGTTAATTTCTATGCGGCTTTGTAGAATATCACGATGAAAACGCCATTCGCTAGAAGGTTTTTTGCTTTGCTCGAAACTACCATCAAACTGCATTTGCACCATGCTATTTGCGGTCATTTCTTCCATGCTCATGCCAGATGGGGTGACTAAAAAACCATCGCCGAAACGAACGCTGCAATTACCTGAAGTACCTTTATTTAAACCAAGTTCGGCGAGTTTCTGGGTAATTTTCAATAATTGATTTTGCATTTCTTTACTCGTTACATGGTCATTTTTTGGCCGCGCGAAATTGCCCATTTTATAGTGGCCATAAACTTGGGCGAATTTGCAGGCAAGTCACTATAGCTCCTTAATAAACCCCAGCTACCCCATTTAGACCAACGCGATACACTATTAAAGCTACAAATTAAATCACCGCCAAGCTGTGTCCACGTAGCCAGATTTTTTGCATAAATCTCGCCCATTCGCACATCTGCATTGGCCTGAAGAAACAATTTAGTTAGCTTTTCATTATTTTCGGCGCCTGTTATTCCCACCAGATGCTGACCCGCCTCATACGCAACCAGTTTAAGCCCGTATTTATCTGCCACTCTTTTACTATTTTTAATCGATTTTGCAGACTCTGGCAAAGCGACTTTATTGATATGGTCAAATAGCTTATCGAGGCTCCATATTTCGACTACTTTTTCGGTAATGCCATCTTTGGCTTCGGGTGGAACACTAAGCGCAACATAGGGCGCTATAGCCAGCACATCGGCATTAGTGGCGGCATCTTGAAAACTTAATATTTGATCTGAAATATAATCGTTATCCGCTTGAGATGCCAAAACTCTTATAAACTGGTTATGGTCACCATAAACCTGGGTCCAAATATTGAATATTTGCACTGAGCGGTAAGCATTAAATTTCCATGCTGCCTCCCAAGGCTTTTCTGCAAACTTTAGAAGCTGTCCTGCCTTAGCTGCATAGTCGTTTTGCTTAAAGGCACCATTCCAAACTTCGTTAGAATATTCCACCCAAGCGCGTAATTCAGGTTTAAGGTTTTGCTTTACATAAAGTGCAAACTGCTTGACGTAGTCATCATCAGCCTGATGCGGCATACAAAACCATGCATCCGTGTTTAAGCGATTGGCTAAATCTACCATCAACTCGAGCGGAACACCTTTACTGGTATAGCTGGCATCACTAACTTTAGGCCTATCATCCCATTTAATTTGGGTTGAGTTATTGGTTTTCATAAAATCCATAAACCGCAAACAGGCTATGCCAGACCAACGTTTCAGAAAATCTGGATGCCACGGATTTTTCTGGTAGGATGCCTCATAGCCTGGCAAGATTACTCTAATATTTCGAATATAGTTTTGCGGGTTGGTTTTATTAATGTTGATAAAAAAAGAACCTCTTGCCGCATCAACCTTGAGCACCATTCGGCCTGCTTTATTCTCTTTTATGAATCCGTTAGTCGGAGCTATCTCTCCTTCTCCATCATAAAGAATGACATAATCCCCGCTTGGGTATTGATTGTCCTCTAAGGAGCAAACGATCCTAGTTGCGTAACAACCCTTTTCTAATTTTTTAATCCAGCCATTTTCATCTAACGTCAACTTAGGGCCTGTGCCCCAAGCGCCTTTTTTAGGCTGACTCACCCAGTCTCGTGACATATGAAAAAAATCTACAAAAGGCTGTTCGGTACTCCAATCCACTATACCGGCTAAATTGATGCCAAGACGCGCGTTAGCAGTAACTGCTTTATTTGCTTCTGATTCTTTAGCAATGGCGTCTTTAACGCTTAAAAATAGCGTTGCAAGTGCTGTTGATGCGGAAACAGCTAAAAAATTTCTGCGGCCGATGTTTAATTTTTCTTTCATTTCATGTACCTTTTATAAAGTTGCTAAATCAGTGTCAGCAAGTGCTGCGGCTCAAACACGCCCTGCTCGGTTACAATGCCGGTTACCAATCTTGCGGGAGTTACGTCAAACGCAGGGTTAGCCGCTTTTGAATCTGCTGGAATAACACGTATTTTCTGCTCTTTGTTATTTTCAGCTAAACCTTGCATAAAGGCAACTTCGTCGCTATGTCGGTGCTCAATTTCAATTTCTCTGGCATTCGAGATTGTCCGATCTATGGTTGGACTGGGCACGGCCGCATAAAAGGGAATATTATTATCAAATGCCGATAGTGCTTTTAAATAAGTGCCGATTTTGTTGCACACATCACCTTTTGACGTCACGCGATCTGCCCCCACCAACACCATATCTACCTTGCCCTGCTGCATCAAGTGCCCGCCTGCGTTATCGGTAATCACAGTATGCGGTACACCGTGCTGCGTTAACTCCCATGCAGTTAAGTTAGCGCCTTGATTGCGCGGTCGTGTCTCACCTACCCAAACATGAATATCTAGGCCCGCATCGTGTGCAGTATAAATAGGTGCTAGCGCAGTGCCAAAATCGACAGTGGCCAGCCAGCCAGCGTTGCAATGCGTCAAAATGTTGAACGTTTTATTTTTGTATAATTTTTTTATTAATTCAAAACCATGCTGACCAATGGCTTGGTTCTGCGTCACATCTTCTTCAGCAATTGCAGCCGCCTCGCGCCAAGCCGTTAAATTGCGTAATGTTTTAACGGCTAATAAACGTGTTTGCATACGGTTAACAGCCCATTGTAGATTCACCGCTGTAGGCCTCGTGGACATTAGCTCCTGGCCTATCTGTTGCACATAATCATCCGAATCATCTTGCAGCATCGCCAACGCCATACCATACGCCGCTGCCGCGCCTATAAGCGGTGCCCCCCGCACTTGCATAGTTTTAATCGCGCTCACCATTTGTTCTAGGTTATTAATTCGCACAACTTCAAACGTAAAGGGCAACTTGGTTTGATCGATTATCTCGACAAACTTGCAGCGCACATCTGGCCAAATGGTGCGAAAATGTTTTTCGGCTACCTTCATATTGGGTTAATTTTTAGCCTGCTTATCCTTATATTTTTTTCTTTTAAATTACCAGTCAAATATTAAAAAACGGTATAAATAATTTTAATAAAAAGCTTGCATTTTTTTACGTTTTATTTTTTGCGTTTTTCCATCCACAAAATCTGTGGATAACTTTGTGGATTACACAGTCTTAAAAACGTAACGTAGCAATTTATAAGGGTTTTTTCAAAAAGTTCATTTTTTAATCTACTTTTTTTATTATATAAATCAATAACTTACAGTATGCCATTGGTTTCATAAGGATTTTTTATACATGTTAATGTAACACTTCAAGTCGTGTGCATAAAGTGGCTAAATTAGGCAAAATTTGCTTAGCATTTTTGCTTGTATTTTCAATGATTTGCGCAACATGAATGCCCCTCAAATCGGCTAATATTTCAGCTATTTTCATTAGCTCTGCGGGACTGTTTCTTGCCTTAGTTCCAATCCATTGTGGCGGAATATCCGGAGCATCCGTTTCTAGCACGATGGATTCGAGTGGCAAAGTTTTAGCTAATTCACGAATTTTGAGCGCACGCGGGTAAGTCATGGCGCCGCCAAAACCTAATTTAAAGCCAAGCTTGATAAATTCATCCGCTTGTTGCCTGCTACCATTAAAGGCATGTGCGATGCCGCCGGTAACTTTATAGCGACGCAAATGCTTCAAAATCTCATCTATCGCACGGCGCACATGCAAAATTACTGGTAAATTAAACTCATTGGCAATTTTGAGCTGTTCAGTAAAAAAATATTCCTGTGTTTCTCTATTTTGCTGCGTCACGAAAAAGTCCAAGCCTATTTCGCCGACAGCAATTAGCTTATTATCCGTTGAAAGCTGCTGTTGAATAAGCGCGTGAAGCCGCTTAATATCGCTGGGGCTAGCAACATCAACATACATAGGATGCAAGCCTAAGGCATAGCAACAATGCGGGTGTTGAACCGATAAATCAATCACTTGTTGAAAATTATTGGGCTCTACGGATGGCACGACTATGACGCCCACGCCTGTTTGCTTGGCTAGATTGGCAACCATATCACGATCCGCATCAAACTCAGCGGCATCCAAATGACAGTGTGTATCAATTAACATCATAAAGTTTGATGCAATTTAGCACGCAGTCGAATATCGGCGCCGATTTGGCGAACATCAAGAACTTCCAGCGCGATCGCTTGATTCATGCTAGTAAATTCTGGCATAGCAAACATATCTTTAGCTGCGCCACCCATCAGTTTGGGCGCGTAATAAATCAATAACTCGTCAATCATATTTTGCGCCAGCAGCGCGCCATTTAAGCCTTCGCCGCCTTCCACCAGCACTTCATTGATTTCACGGCTTGCCATGTGGCTTAACAGCGTTTTTAAGCACACTTTTCCATCATTATTTGGAATACAAAGTAGCTCCGCTCCTGTTGCTAACAGTTTGGCTTCTTTTTTCTTATTTGTTTGTGAAAAAGCGACCAGCGCATTGCCATTTTGCAAAATTTTTGCTTTGAGTGATATTTGCAATTGGCTATCCACAATCACCTTCAATGGTTGGCGATTAACTTGTAGCTCCCGCACCGTCATGCCCGGGTCATCAGCCTGCACAGTGCCTGCGCCTGTCAAAATAGCACAAGACCGGGCGCGCCAATGTTGCACATCCAACCTCGCCGCTTCACTGGTAATCCATTGACTTGCGCCGTTTTTAAGTGCGGTTTTACCATCTAAGCTGGCAGCGATTTTGCAGCGAACAAAAGGTAATTGACGTGTCATGCGCGAAATAAAACCGAGGTTAAGTGCACGTGCTTGGTTTTCCATTAAACCCATTGCAACTTCAATATTGTGAGATTGTAAATGCGCTAAACCACTACCTGAGACTTGTGGGTTTGGGTCTTGCATCGCGGCTATGACTTTGCTGATACCAGCACTTACCAATGTCTCAACACAAGGCGGGGTGCGGCCTGTATGGCTGCATGGCTCTAGCGTTATATAAGCGGTTGCGCCTTTGGCCTGCGCGCCTGCTTGCTTAAGTGCAAATACTTCTGCATGTGACTCACCTGCTTTTAAGTGTGCGCCTTCGCCTACGATTTTGTCATCTCTCGCTATCACACAACCCACACGCGGATTCGGCATGGTGCTGTATAAACCTTGCTCTGCCAGCTGCAAAGCACGTGTCATCATTAAATGGTCGTTAACGGTAAATGCCATGTGGCTTTATAAATCGCGAATCACATCGTGGAAATCATCCACGTCGGAAAAACTGCGATACACTGAGGCAAAGCGAATATACGCGACTTTATCCATCAGCTTCAACTCCTGCATCACGCTTTCACCCAAGTCGCGCGCGGGAATTTCGCGTTCACCCAAGCTCAACACTTTTTGCACAATATGGTCTAACGCCCTATCCACATACTCCGTTGGCACCGGCCGTTTGTGCAAAGCACGCGTGAAAGAAAGGTGTAATTTTTCACGGCTAAATTCCTCGCGTGTACCGTTGGTTTTGACGACTTGAGGAAGATGTAATTCCGCGGTTTCATAGGTGGTAAAACGCTTATCGCAAGCGCTGCATTTACGGCGGCGGCGAATGGAATCGCCTTCGTCATTGACGCGCGAATCTATCACCTGAGTATCTGCATCACCACAAAATGGACATTTCACTTTAATTAAGCACCATATACAGGAAAGCGCGCTGTGAGTGCATGCACTTTGGCTTTGGTCGCTGCAATTACAGCTTCATTGGTCGGATTATCTAACACATCGGCGATTAAATTAGCAACTTTCTTGGCTTCCGCTTCCTTAAAGCCGCGCGTGGTAATAGCTGGCGAACCAATGCGAATGCCAGACGTCACAAATGGGCTTTCTGGATCATTCGGAATCGCGTTTTTATTTACCGTAATATGTGCCAAACCAAGTGCAGCATCAGCAGCCTTGCCAGTCAAGCCTTTTGGGCGTAAATCGACCATAAACATATGCGATTCGGTACGACCAGAAATAATGCGCAAGCCACGCACAGTCAAGGATTCAGCCAATATCACCGCATTTTTTAACACTTGGTTTTGATAAGTTTTAAACTCAGGTTGCGAAGCTTCCAAGAAAGCAGTGGCTTTTGCCGCAATCACGTGCATGAGCGGGCCGCCTTGCAAGGCAGGAAACACGGTCGAGTTAAGCGATTTTTCAAATTCGGCTTTAGCCAAAATAATACCGCCGCGCGGGCCGCGCAAAGTTTTGTGTGTCGTAGAAGTTACAAAATCGGCATGTGGCACTGGGTTTGGATAGACACCTGCTGCGATTAAACCGGAGTAATGCGCCATATCTACCATAAAATGCGCGCCGACTTTTTTAGCAATCTCAGCCATGCGTGCCCAATCGAAACGCAGTGCGTAGGCAGAAGCCCCGCCGATTAACAGTTTTGGCTTAGCTTCAATAGCAATGCGCTCCATTTCGTCATAATCAATTTCTTCTTTTTCATTGAGACCATAAGCAACAATATGGAAGAGTTTTCCTGATAAATTAGCCGGTGAACCGTGCGTTAAATGCCCGCCGTGACCAAGATTCATCCCCATTACGGTATCGCCTGGTTTTAAAATACTGAAGTACACCGCTTGATTGGCTTGTGAGCCCGAATGTGGTTGCACATTGGCATATTCAGCACCATATAAGGCTTTCAGGCGATCAATTGCTAGTTGTTCAACTTGATCTACAAACTCACAGCCACCATAAAAACGCTTACCCGGATAACCCTCCGCATACTTATTGGTGAGTTGCGAGCCTTGCGCCTGCATCACCGCTGGGCTAGTGTAATTTTCCGAGGCTATCAACTCAATGTGTTGATGCTGACGCAAAACCTCAGACTCAATCATAGACGCGAGTGCTGGGTCGGCTTTTTTTAGTGTGTTTGAGGTGCTGAACATGGCAGTGATTTTTTCCAAAAAATATTTGAATAGCTTAAGTAGCGCATTTTAACACGCTGACGCACTTACTTAAAACTCAAAATAAATTGCACCAAATTAGTTCACTTGGCACTAATTTTATGCATAAAAACATCTATGTTTAGTCTTCATGAAAATATAACTAATTGTTTTTATTAAATAAAATATCTGGCACGCGGATTGCTAATATGTAATTAGCGTATATCTCCAAAACCGCTTCCCGCTTGCCCGGCACCCCATAAAAGTGCTGGGCTTTTTTTATATGTCGCTCACCAATCTCAAGGCTCGCGTTATAATTGCACTATTAACGCGTTGAGACTCACATAATGAAGTGGACAGATAGCCAAAGAATCGCCGAGGAATTGTTCGATAAATATCCGGATACCAATCCAAAAATCATACGTTTTACCGATTTAATGGCTTGGGTCATGGCGCTGAATGGCTTTAACGATGTACCTGAGCATTGTGGAGAGAAAATACTGGAGGCGATTCAATTGGCTTGGATTGAAGAAACAGAATAGTTATGTTTGAAGCTCTATTTTTGCTATTTATTAAACATTTCGTTTGCGATTTTCCTTTGCAGGCTAATCCATGGATGTACCGCAACAAAGGTATCTACATGCACCCCGGCGGCATTGCCCACGCTGGCATACATGCGCTTGGCACGCTCTTAGTACTGGCGCCATTTATTGGTAGCGCATCGGTATTTTATGCGATAATTGACATGCTGGTGCATTACCATATTGATTGGGCAAAAATGAATGTGAGCAAACGTTATGATTTGCAGCCCAATAACAGCGAGCGCTTTTGGATATTGCTGGGTTTCGATCAATTGCTACATCACATTACTTATTTTGTCATAGTTTATTTCGCTTTCAATTTATCATTTCATGCAACCAGCACAAGTATCTAAAACTCCAAGAGAAATCTTCAAAGCCTATGACATCCGCGGCATTGTCGGAAAAACATTAACCCCTGCGATTGTAGAAGCGATTGGCCATGCATTAGGCAGCGAGGCCAAACAACGCGTACAAAAAGAAATTTGCATCGGCTACGATGGACGATTATCCGGCCCGGAGCTAACTGATGCTCTATCGGAAGGTATACGCAAAGCAGGTGTAAACGTGGTGAATTTAGGCATGGTTGCTACACCTATGGTATATTTTGCAGCTCACCACTTAAATAATAATTGCGGCGTCATGGTCACTGGTAGCCACAATCCGCCTGATTACAACGGTCTAAAAATGGTGTTGGCGGGAGAAACACTCTTCAACGAAAGTATTCAAAGTTTACGTCATCGCATCGAATACAATCGATTTACTTACGGCGATGGCATTGAGCGTAGTTATGATATCGCACCAAATTATATCGCCAAAATTAAGGCAGATATTAATCTAGCGAGACCCTTGCAAGTGGCGGTAGATTGCGGTAACGGCGTAGCGGGCGCTTTTGCCAAGCAACTTTACAATGCCATTGGTTGCCGCGTAGACGAGCTATTTTGCGAGGTAGATGGACATTTTCCTAACCATCATCCTGATCCATCGATTCCCGAAAATTTAAAAGATTTAATCGAAGCACTTAAAAACTCACGTGCTGAAATCGGCTTGGCGTTTGATGGTGATGGCGATAGATTAGGCGTGGTCACTAAAGATGGCAACATCATTTACCCTGATCGTCAGTTATTGTTATTTGCTGAGAATGTGTTACGACACAATATCGGTGCCAATATTATTTTCGACGTGAAATCGACACGCAACCTAAGCCCATGGATACAAAAACTTGGCGGCACGCCAATTATGTGGAAAACGGGCCATTCACTGATAAAAGCCAAAATTAAAGAAACCAACGCAGCGCTAGCCGGTGAGATGAGTGGCCACATGTTTTTTAATGATTTAGATTCAGTTGGCAACAAACGTTGGTACGGCTTTGACGATGGCTTATATGCTGGCGCGCGCTTATTGGAAATTTTAAGTCATTTTGCAAATCCATCTGAAGTGTTAAATAACCTACCCAACAGCATCTGCACACCGGAACAAAACATTCAAATGCAAGAAGGCGAGCCGCACGCGCTCATTACACGATTACAAAACCAATCTAAAACCTTGGCAAAATTCGTAGGTGCAACCAATATCATCACAATTGATGGTTTGCGCGTGGAATACGCTGATGGTTTTGGCTTAATGCGCCCTTCTAATACCACACCAGTGATTGTGTTACGCTTCGAGGCCAATAATGAAGCAGCACTCAAACGCATACAAGCGCAATTTCGCGATGTAATTTGGAACGCTGCGCCGAACTTGGCGTTACCCTTCTAGGGGGTTTTAGCATGTCACGCAATTCACTCATTTTTGCCATCATTTGGCTTGGCCTAGCGTTTGGCATTTATTATTTAGCCGACAACATTCAAAACCCCAACAAAATGTGGCGATTGGGCGATAATACCAGCAGCGTTACGCTCAAACGCGGCCTAGATGGTCACTATCGCGCCGAAGCGCTGATTAACAATCAAATGGTAGATGTGTTAATAGACACGGGGGCAACAGGGGTGGCGATTTCGCAAGCTGTGGCGGATAAGCTTAACCTAAAAAGTATCGAAGCTATCCGCACCAACACCGCCAATGGTGATAGTGTGGGCTATATGGTACGACTTAATTCAGTGAAAGTGGGCGGTGTGGAAGCAAAAAATGTTTCTGCCATGATTGCGCCAAATTTGGAAGGTGATGTATTGCTTGGCATGAGCTATTTAGGTCGTATGGATGTTCGACTATTCAAAAACCAAATGACTATTAAACAAATTGAATAATTTTTATATATTATAACTAATTGATTTTATAATACTTATTTTAATCTCTAAAAAATATTTGTAAGTATTTTTGAGTATCCAGTGACTAATGGTCGCTAGCTAGCAAACTTAACTTAAACTTACAAGTGAATTATTTAGGAGATTTAAAAATGAACTTTCAATTTAAAAATGTAGCAATTGCTACTGGCGTATTATTATCTGTTGCCACCATTTCTTTGCCAGCTTTTGCTGACAACGTGATGTTAGGTACGGGTGGTTACGCACGTCAAATGCATAAGATGGAAATGATGAAAATGTTGGATGCCAATGGCGACCATATGGTGACCAAAGAAGAGTTTGACGACTACTATGGTAAAGTCTTTGACGAGTTGGACACTGACCACGATGGCTCTGTTGATGCTAAGGAATGGGTAGGAACTACTGGCAATAACAAAATTGAAATTGCAACAGGCGGCTATAGCCGTGAGTTACGTACGATGAAGATGATGAAAGCAATGGATACAGATGGTAACCACAAAGTTAGCAGGGATGAATTTATTGGCTTTCATCAACAGCTTTTTGCAGCCATGGACAAAAAAGGTGACGGTCAAATTACTGCGCAAGAATGGGCAGGAAAAGTTTTGGGCGGTAAATAAATTTGTAGTAAATGTAAAAAGGCCAGCAGCTCTGCTGGCCATATTTTTAGGTAATTACAGTAGGCTTCTCACGACCAGTCCGTTGTTTTAACTGAGAAATTTCCAAAGCAACTTGTATCATCTCTCTCAACGCCACTTGTGCATCAAGATGATGTTTACTCACATCTGGCTCGAACGCCTCCAAATAAATACGCAAAGTTGCGCCCTCAGTACCTGTGCCTGATAGCCTAAATACAATACGCGAGCCATCATCAAACAAAATACGTATACCCTGCGCGGTGCTGACAGAGCCATCAATTGGGTCGGTATAGCTAAAATCATCGCAGGTTTTAATTGTGTATTTGCCAAAAATTTTGTTTGGCAAAGTCGCAAACTGCACCTTGATATGCGCTATGACTCCATTCGCTAAGACCGCTGAAATTGCTTCATAGTCATGGCGCGAATATATATTGCGACCATATTCAGCCCAATGTGTTTTAACAATGGCTTCCACGCTCATATTCTTAGCAGCAATGATATTGAGCCAGCACAGTACCGCCCACAAACCATCCTTTTCACGCACATGGTTACTGCCAGTACCAAAACTTTCTTCGCCACACAGTGTCACCTTGTCTGCATCCATCAAATTACCAAAAAATTTCCAGCCTGTCGGTGTCTCAAAGCACGGAATATGTAATTTTTTAGCGACCCTATCCACCGCACCACTCGTCGGCATGCTGCGTGCAACTCCTGCTAATCCATTGCTGTATGCAGATATCAATTTTGCATTTGCAGCAATAATCGCCAAACTATCGGATGGTGTAACAAAAAAGTTCTTACCTAAAATCATATTGCGGTCGCCATCACCATCGGATGCCGCACCGAAATCTGGCGCATTTTTACCATATAAAATTTCTACCAACTCATGCGCATAGGTGAGATTGGGGTCAGGATGACCGCCTCCAAAAGTCTCGCTCACTTCGCAATTCATTAGGCAATTTTCAGCAGCGCCTAAACGACTTAAAAATAGCTCTTTGGCATATGGTCCAGTTACGGCATGCATGGCGTCAAACTTCATACTGAAACCCGATTTAAGCAGCGATTTAATCGCGTCAAAATCAAACATACTCGTCATTAAATCTGCATAATCGACAACCGGGTCTATCACCTTAACCGTCAAACCATCCCGTTTTGTTTCGCCTAATGTTCCAATATCAATATCAACAAAATTAGCAGTTTTGTACTCGCTGATTACTTTGCTTTTTGCAAAAATCGCTTCGGTTATTTTCTCGGGCGCGGGTCCGCCGTTTGCAGTGTTGTACTTAATACCAAAGTCGTCACTTGGCCCAGCGGGATTATGACTTGCAGATAAAATAATACCCCCTAAAGTTTGGTATTTGCGAATAAGGTGCGAGGCAGCGGGCGTAGATAAAATGCCACCTTGCCCCACCAACACACACGAAAAGCCATTAGCTGCGGCCATTTTGATGATAGTTTGAATAGCAACGCGATTATAAAAACGTCCATCGCCGCCCAGCGTTAATGTCGCGCCAGATGGAATAGTGATAGAGTCAAAAATGCTTTGAACAAAATTTTCTAGATAGTGCGGCTGTTGAAAAACTCTCACCTTTTTACGTAGACCTGAAGTACCAGGTTTTTGGTCTAAAAAGGGTGTTGTTGCGATTATTTTTGTCACTTTTTGCCCTATTTTTATCGACTAATTATATTGAGGTTTTATCACAACTGGTATTTAAGCCTTTTGGTAAATTCAAGCCGTAATTTAACATCAAAATAAACTCTTTATCTTTGACAAGTTTTTCTGGACTTTCCTCACACTCTTGCTGATTGCCTGCTGAATCTGGCCCTGCAGCTGTAAATCCTACATTTAAAACAAATAGTTGTTGATTTGTGTAATTACCTAGCGCTGGGTTCAAATCTACCAAGCCAGCATCATTACGTGGGTTGCTGCCGCCCGTAGTTGATGGGGTGAGAATGTTAAAATTATTGCTAAAATAGCTCAAAACATAGTTACTACCAGCATCCAAACTGCCTTGATTAATGGCATAGCTGCCGACTGTCTCGCCTGCAATGCGATTAAGCGCGCCGGTGAGTGTATCACCACCTACCAAGCCAAGCCCGCCAATGCTAAAGGTAAAGGGCAGTGGGTCTGTAGCGCCAAAGACCTTGCTTTGCCCTGAATTCGCAGTAATGGTAAGCGCACGCTGGTTAATCACGCCGGTGTTGTCTGCGACGAAAGTCATTGCATAATTACCACCGCCATTGCCATCATTCACGCTACCAGTTGAGATAAGCGTTTTTCCTGTGCCAGCATTTTTATTGTTAAATGTTTGGCTAAAGCCGCCGGTATCACCCGCTATGATGCTGCCAGTAGTCACTGTAGGTGCGGCAGTTGAACTAGTATTGCCATCATAAGTTTTGGTATCAGTGCTTGAAGTCACCGTAATGGAACGTTGCGCGATAGTACCGGCCGCAGCTGCGCTACTTACCGTGTAGTTGTTACCGCCATTGCCGTCGTTTAAGGTAAAGCCGGTTACATTCAGGCTGCTGCCGTTAACGCCGAGTGCGTTCTTGCTGGCGAAGGCCTGCACCGCACCGGTCACCGTGTCGGCGCCAAACAGCGGGCCGACATTGACGATACCGCTTGAAATCGTGGTGCCGGCAAAGCCTGCACCCGCGCCAACAATGTCATCCAAATGCGCGAGCGGAACATATTTGCCTTTGGCTGCACCGTGAATATCCACAAACTGCGCAATGACAGTATGCACACCAGCCGCCTGCATACGTTGCTTGGTTTTTTCTATTGCCTCGGTTTTTGCGGCCTCTTTTTTTTACGCCAGTATCATCCATCTTTTATCTACGCTTTGGTTAGTGCGCGGTCAATGATATCCAGCGCCTCGTCAAACACATTATCTTGAATGGTGAGCGGGTACAAAAAACGCAGCGCATTCACATAAACACCACAACTAAGCAGAATCAGGCCTTGTTCTAGTGCGGCTTGCTGCACACGCTT
>JADGRO010000031.1 GCA_017880905.1 Methylotenera sp. | reverse complement strand
CTGTTCGCCATTTAAAGTGGTACGTGAGCTGGGTTTAAAACGTCGTGAGACAGTTTGGTCCCTATCTGCCGTGGGCGCTGGAAATTTGAAGGGACCTGCTCCTAGTACGAGAGGACCGGAGTGGACGCACCGCTGGTGGACCAGTTATCATGCCAATGGTATCGCTGGGTAGCTAAGTGCGGAAGAGATAAACGCTGAAAGCATCTAAGCGTGAAACTCGCCTTGAGATGAGATTTCCCGGGGGTTTAACCCCCCTAAAGAGTCGTTCGAGACCAGGACGTTGATAGGTCAGGTGTGGAAGCGCAGTAATGCGTTAAGCTAACTGATACTAATTGCTCGTGAGACTTGATCCTATAACCTTAAGACTTGAAGCCTAAAAAACTGAAAAGACGTGAGGTTGGTTCTAAAGCAAGACTATGTAATCAATACACACCATTAATCTTTACTTCTTCCAATTTGTTACAGGCCAGTGTCTCAAAAGACACAAAGCACAACATTACCGGTTATGCTTGGCGGCCATAGCGGTTTGGACCCACCCCTTCCCATCTCGAACAGGGCCGTGAAACGAACCAGCGCCAATGATAGTATGCTTTTTGCATGCGAAAGTAGGTCACTGCCAAGCTTTTATTTAAAGCATAAAGCCCCACTATTTTCATAGTGGGGCTTTATGCTTTATAGCATTGTCTATTGAGACCTGCTTTAGGAACGACAATCGCCCTGCACGTACACACAGAAAACAATCAACATTTAATACCACGTTATACCTCACACAGAATAAGGCCTGCAGGGCAGTGTTGCGGTGTAGGCTAACCTTCAGGTGAAACGAGCAAAGCGACGTAGCCGTAGCCAAAGTAAGCCCATTATTAAGAAACAAAACCTTCCATGTGAGAGTTTTGTTGTTTGTACAGCATTGGTTTTAAAGGGAAAAGCCTTGTTTTTCCTATAAACACGCTGTATAGTAAATCGCAATACTACAGGAAGTGCAATGATGAAAAAAACAATTTTATGTTTTAGCTTGTATGCATTTTGTATAGCAACTACTGCGCTGGCTGCTGAAAATAGCTGCAACTGCACTAATAAGCTTTCAGCTTGCCCGCAGGAGAATCTGAGCCGAGGTGACTGGACTGAGCCATTATCGATGGGTAAAAAGGGCGATGACTTATCTTCTGGCAAACGCGACGACGATTTAACTTTTGGCAAAAAAACGGATGAGTTAGGCCGTGGTCACGAAAGTGCGCCATTAATGCATGGTAAAACTGATGATTTACTAACGCGCGGAAAAGATACCGTGCCATTGATGCGGGGTAAAAAGGGTGATGATTTGGTGCGTAGCGCTGCCAACGACGATTTAGCTTTTAGCAAAAAAAACGATTATCTTGAGCGCGGAAAGTCTTCGGATAATTTATCATTTGGCAATCATGGCGACGAGCTTAACCACGGTAAAGAGTCCGAGTCTCTCAGTCGTTGTAATTAAACACTCTTAATCTTCCTCAACCACTAAATCTGGTACATGGTTAAAGGCAATGCGCATGGGCGCGGCTTTCAAGGCCTCATGTGCACCTGCAAAATAAACGGTATTTTTGCCGTATTTCAGATTTAAAATATCCAACGCTTTATTCAATTTTTTCTCAGTTACACTAGGCTTGGCTGTAAATAAATCATAAGCAATTTCATCAGTATTCATTAAGCCGGTAAAGTTTACACCCACAGCACAAGGTTCTACGCCATGTTTGGGATATTGCTGCCAAAGCACTTCGAGTGATTCGGTGAGCTTTAAAGTGTTGTCAGTCGCGCTAATGGCGCTTTCCGCATAAAAACTGGGTTGCCCGCGAAATTTAACTTTAATACCGATGTTAGAGGTGAGTAGTTCGTAGCTGCGCATACGCATGCAGGCTTTTTGCAACAGCCTATGTAGTACTGCTTTGGCGCCTTCAACGTTACGTTGTTCGGGCGGTAACACGTGCGAATGGCCTAAGCTGCTGCGTGCATTTTTAACGTAATAAGGCTCGATTCCGCGCAGTTTGTCGTAGTAGCGTTCGCCCTCTATACTGCCCCAAGCGGCGCGTAGTTGCTGCTTATTAGCGGCATATAGTTTTTCTACTGTATTAATGCCATAGCGCTCAAGCCGTGCTTGCATTTGGCGGCCAATGCCACTTAAGGCGCGTAGTTTTAAGGTGTAAAGTTTTTCTGGAATATTGCACTCTTCAATCACCACGCAACCATCTGGTTTTTGCATGTTAGACGCGGTTTTGGCGAGAAAAGTATTGGGTGCGATGCCGATGGAGCAGCGGATAAAACCATATTGCTTGTTGATTTCACGTTTAATTTTGGCGGCGAGTTTAAGCGCGTTTTCCTTCACTTGTTGGCTGCCCGTTAGCAAACACACCATTTCGTCAATAGAGAGCACTTTTTCAACATGTGTGCAGCTTTCTACGATTTCGATGAGTTTGTGGTGATATTGTACATAAAGCAAAGGGCGTGCTTCTATAAAAACAATATCGCGGCACATTTTACGCGCATCGCGCACCATGGTGCCAGTTTTGATGCCGAAGGCTTTCGCCTCGTAGCTGGCGGCGATGCAGCAGGTAGTCTCGGCCATCACAGGCAACACGCCAATTGGCTTGCCGCGCAACTCAGGGCGTAATTGCTGCTCCACCGAGGCAAAATAAGAGTTAAAATCAACGTAAAGCGCATTAAGTAACATGTAATGATTTATGGAAAAAGCCGACTAAGTGTTAAGTTAAATTTTAAAGGTAAAAGCATCATGAGTGATAAACAAATTGCAATTTTCGCAGGCGGCTGTTTTTGGTGCACCGAGCCAGTGTTTAGCCAGCTAAAAGGAGTCAGTAAAGTCGAGTCTGGCTATATTGGCGGCCACACGCAAAATCCAACTTACAAGGATATTTGCAATGGCGATACTGGTCATGCAGAAGCGATAAAAATTACTTTCGATGCAGATGTAGTAAGTTTTGAAACTCTGCTTGAAGTGTTTTTAGTCTCGCATGATCCAACTACCATGGATCGCCAAGGCAACGATGTTGGCACGCAGTATCGCTCAGCCGTCTTTTGCCAAAATGCCGAGCAGTATGACGCTACTGAGGCAACGATTGCGGCTTTCAGTGAAGCGTTTATTTACAGCGCCTCTATTGTTACCGAAATCAAGGGCGCAGAAACATTTTACCCGGCTGAGGATTATCATCAGTATTATTACGATAAAAATCCAAACCAGCCTTATTGCATGGCGGTTGCAGGCCCAAAAGTGGCAAAAATTCGCGCCAAATATAAGGAATTGCTAAAAGATTAGGTCTGACTACTTAACCATTGCCTGCGCCAAAAAATAAGCAACATAGCTGCAGCAATACCCGCCATTAAGCCCATGACCCACCAGAAGCCATTTTTTTCGGCTAGCCATGGCATTTCGTGAAAGTTCATCCCAAAAATGCCTGCAATCAGCGTGGCTGGCATAAACAGCATAGCGACAACCGTTAATGCGCGCACTTCCAAGTTCACGCGCTGACTCACGCTGGCCATGTAAATATCCATCATGCTGCTCAGCGTGTCGCGGATGGATTCCAGCGATTCGATAAAATTAACCGTATGGTCGTACACATCGCGTAAATAGGGCATGGTGGCGGGCTGAAAAAAGCCTTTTTCATTGCGTGTTAAATTGTTAATCACCTCACGTAATGGCCACACGGCGCGCCGCAGCTCAATGCTTACGTGCTTTAACTGATGAATGCTATGCAACTCCATATTGGTCGGTCTGCTCAAAAGTAATTCTTCAAGCGCCTCGCTATCTTCGCTCACATCTTCCAGCACATTAAAGTATCTATCCACCACGCTGTCTAGCACGGCATACGCCAGATAATCGACGCCTTGCTCGCGAATCTGCGCGCGGCTAGCGCGCAAACGCTCGCGTATGGGCTCAAAAGCACCGGTTGCGCGCTCCTGGAACGTCAGCAAAAAATTACGACCCAAAACTATGCTAATCTGCTCCGAGCTCGCCGTCATACTGGCTTTATCGTAATAAAAATTGCGTGTTTCTAAGAAAATATAATCATTAAATTCGTCAATCTTAGGGCGTTGTTCGGTGTTTAAAATGTCTTCAATCACCAACGGATGCAGTTTAAATAAATCGCCAATTTGTTTAATTAAATCAGTATCATGCACGCCGTGCACATTTAACCAAAGCTTCTTATTTTTGTCGGGTTTAAATGAAGCTAAATCATTAGTCGTGAGCACACACTCCACAATCTCCCTGGCATCATACATAATCTTGCTAATAGTCGGCTTTGGGAGCTTTGTCGCATCTATATCGCCCACGTATACCAATGCACCAGGGGGCATGCCGATTTTTTTGAAGCGATGTTTTTTGTGCCTACGCATGCGCATAATAATAACCTATTCTGCGCGTAATGCTTCAATCGGGTCTAGGTGAGAAGCGTTTCTTGCGGGTAACACTCCCGCAAGCAGACCAATCATGGCAGACATCGCCAATGCGCCAATTGCAAAGCTCCATGGCGTATGTACCGGAAATGTCGGCACTATCAGCCGCAGAAGCTGTGCTATTCCTATTCCTAACAATAATCCCAGTATGCCGCCCAACGCGGCAAGAATCACGGATTCACCCAAAAATAAACCCAAAATAGTACGCCTGCGCGCGCCTAAAGCAACCAATAGGCCAATCTCATTTGTACGCTCAGTTACCGAAATCGTCATAATAGTAACGATGCCCACCGCGCCTACCAGCAGCGAAATACCACCCAGCGCACCTACCGCCATGGTCAAAATATTAAGAATATTGGACAATGTTTTGAGCATATCTTCTTGCGTGACGACGGTAAAATCTTCTTTACCATGACGTAGTTTGAGTTGATTTTTAATGGCCGCCGCTACCGTCGCTGAAGATGCACCTTCTGCATAAATAACATGGATTTCCATTAGACCTTCGCGATTATAGAGTTCTAGCGCACGTTCAGCGGGTATGAATGCGGTGTCGTCGAGGTCAACGCCCAGGAATTGGCCTTTGGGTTCCATCACGCCGATGACACGAAAATGCAGCCCGCCTATGCGCACCCGCGCACCGAGCGGATTTGCCGTGCCGAATAATTCGTTGCACAGTTTCGAGCCCAGCACTACAAAAGCTCGCGAGCCGCCTGCCTTTCCGCGCGGCAGGTAGCTGCCAATCTGCACTTTGGAGCTGAATACCTGCGCGAAATCGGCATCCACCCCATAAATCATTGTGCGCCGCAGACGGCCATTGCCTTCTACTTCGGAGTTACCCCATACTGTAGGCGTGGAACCAGTCACATGTGGCAATTGTTTGAGCGATTCGGCATCCTCCATGGTTAAAAGTCTTGCCGTAGTGGGTATACCAGTAGGTGCTTGGCCGCCAGTTTTTACTTTGCCAGGCGATATACCGATAACGTTAGTGCCAAATTGACTGAATTCTTCCAATACAAAGCGATGTACACCTTCGCCAATAGAGGTAAGCAGAATTACCGCTGCAATGCCCACAGCAATACCTAGCAGCGTAAGAAAGCTACGCATACGGTGCGAGATGATAGCTTGGACTGCGAAGCGGGTAGAGTCGGTGAGCAACATGATTATCTTTTCGTTAATGCTTGTATCGGGTCAAGCTGCGCGGCGCGGCGCGCGGGCATAACCCCAAATATTAGGCCAGAGGCAAGTGCTGTTCCCAAACCCGCCAATACAGCCCATAGCGGTGGGTATGCAGGAAAAGTAGGGTAAAGGTGACGTAGTATCGCTGCCCCTAAATAACCTAGTCCGGTACCTAACATGCCTCCTGTAAGTGACAATAACACGGCTTCCACCATAAATAACTGACGCACTGCGGCAGAAGTAGCACCCAGCGCCTTCAAAAGCCCGATTTCGCCCGTACGCTGTGTAACCGAAACCAGCATGACATTCATCACCAAAATTCCCGCCACGGCCAAACTAATCGCAGCGATGCCGGCAACCCCGAGTGTCAATACATTTAGAATTTTGTCGAAGGTTTGTAGCACTGCGTCTTGCGTGATCACAGTAACATCTTCTTCACCTTCGTGGCGCTGGGTAATCATCTTCAACACGCGCGTCTTGACTTCACCAATCTGCTCTCGGCTGCGTGCTTCAACCAGAATACGAAATAAAGTATTGGTATTGAGCATGGCTTGCGCGGTGGCCACTGGCACAATCAACAACTCATCTGTTGTCATTCCCATGCCGCTCCCCCCCTCGGTAAGTACGCCGACCACACGCAGTCTTCTGTCGCCAATTCGCACTGTTTTGCCAAGCGGGTTTTCTGTGCCAAAAATTTCCTGACGTATAAGTGCCCCCAGCACAACCTCTGCGGCGCCGTGTCTTAAATCGCCTTTGGAAAGAAAGTGCCCAAGCCCTAACTTCAGCTGACGTACACGGATGAAATCGTCGTTAGTACCCACCATCATCGCTTCACGCAGCTTTCCAGCAGCGCTGATTTCTGTTGTGCCTATCAGAACAGGTGAGATTCTCAGAACGCCAGATACTCGAAGCAAGGCTGAAGCATCATCTACGGTTAAATCGCGAGGTGTGCTGGTTACAAGGTTGGCAGGGTTAAATCCCCGCGTTTCAGAGCGGCCAGGTAGCACGATAACTAAGTTGCTGCCAATGGCAGAGAACTGGCCAACTACATAGCGACGCGCTCCATCGCCCAGTGCCGTTAGTATCACCACTGCGGCCACACCAATCGACATTGCCAACATCAGCAAGCCTGTGCGCAAGGGGGTTCCCGTGGCAGCATCACTTGCGTAACGTAGTGTGTCGGTGATTTTCAATGGGATTCCCTAGGTAGGTTGGCTTGGCTTGCTTGTAACGTCACTAACAATGCTACCGTCATCCATTCTAATTTGGCGCCGCGCACGCGCGCCGAGTGCTTGATCATGGGTTACTACAATAAGCGTCATCCCTTGAGTATTGAGCGCTTCTAGCAACCGTACAACTTCTTCACCTGTTACACGGTCAAGGTTACCAGTTGGCTCATCCGCCAGCAATACGGCGGGGCGCAATATCGTTGCGCGGGCAATGGCAACGCGCTGGCGCTGCCCCCCAGATAACTCATTAGATCGATGTTGCGCTCGGTCTGTCAGGCCATATTCTTTAAGTGCCTGCGACACACGTTTTGCGCGCTCAGCAGCGGGCATGCCTGATAAGGTAAGTGGCAACTCAATATTGGCGGCAGCCGTCAGCCGTGGTACTAGATGAAAGCTTTGGAAAATAAAGCCGATGCGTTCGCTACGCACTTTTGCCTGTTCGTCTGGGTCGAGTGTGGTGACGTCGCGGCCTTCTAGTTGATAGGTGCCTGCATCGGCGCGGTCAAGCAAGCCGATCAAGTTTAATAATGTAGATTTTCCAGAACCAGAAGGCCCCATCACCGCGATATATTCGCCAGGCGCGATATTCAAATTAACATTACGCAAAGCATGTACTTTGCTATCGCCGAGAGTAAAGGTGCGGTCTATGCCGTTAAGTACTATTAGGCTTTCGGCGGCTTCTGGCATACGAAATTATTTTGCCTTGATTTTTTCAGGGGTTTTCTCAGACATTTTCTCAGAGCCAGATTCTGGGCTGACGACGGCGCCCGCTTTTACGCCTTCACGCTCCAGCGACGCAACAATGCGGTCACCCTCACTTAAGCCACCCAATATTTCGGTGTATTCCCAGTTGGTAATGCCAGCCTTAATTACGCGCTCTTCCAGTTTTTGTGTGTCCGGATGGTAAAGCAATACTTTGTTGCCTTCCTGCAAGGTAGATGTCGGCACACGCAGCACATTATCGTGGCTATCCAGCACAATTTCCACGTCTGCACTGTAGCCCACCAATAACTGTTTGTTGTCGTCAGTGTTATCTAGCGAGACCTCTACATCCACAGTTCGCGCCTGTTTTTCTACCGCAACAATATAGGGCGCCACCCGTTTTACATGCCCAGCCAGCGATTTTCCAGGCAACGCGTCTAAAGAAACACGCGCCGGCTGGCCAGCATGTATCTTTGGCGCATCTACTTCATCCATAGGTGCCTTGATATAAAGGCAAGAATCATCAATCAGGTCGATAGCTGGCGGCGTTGGAATGCCGGGTGGCGATGGCGTGGTGTATTCGCCCAACTCGCCGACGATATCCGCCACAATGCCATCAAATGGCGCCACTAATAGCGTGCGGTCTTGCTCCACTTTCGCAATTTTTACGCGCGCCTGTGCTTGGGCAACATCTGCACGCGCGGCTTCGCAAGCTGCACGACGCGATTGTGCCTCATAACGCGCTTTTTCTTCGCCGCCTTCAGAAATAAAGCCTTTGGCATGAAGCTTAGCCATACGGGCAGCTTCACGATCGGCATTGTCGGCGGTTGCACAGGCTTCGGCGATGCGTTTTTGGCTGCTGGTTACCTGCGTTTGTGCTAAGTGACTTTGTGCCTGCTGGTCGTCGTTCCATAGGCGCAGCAACACCTGACCCTTTTTAACGTGGTCACCTTTTTTAATACCAAGGTAGGCGATTCGTCCACCGCTAATAGGGGATAGCCGTGTGCGCAAGCAGGCTTCCACACTGCCAGCACGCGTATTTGCCACGCTGGCTTCCACCTTGCCATGCCCAACCTCAACCAGCGCCACGCTGATTGGCTTAGAGCGGGTAAACCACCAGAACGCAGTGCCAATGCCTGCAATGAGTAAAAGGATAATTAATATGCGTCGCATAGCATGTATGGGTGTTTTTTTACCTGTTATGTGTTGGCATTATGATACTGTTAATTATAGGGTTATGGGCGAATAAGGGCTTGCCTTAAGTGTTCGCCCTTACGCGCCTTATAGAACGATTATGGCGTTCAAGCCATAATATCCAAGAAGGTCTCGGCTACACTTCTAAGTGGCTATAAAGTGCGGTTGAAAGATAGCGCTCGCCGAAAGATGGAATAATCACCACAATCAGCTTGCCCTTATTCTCTGGCCGTTTGGCGACTTCCATCGCCGCCCATGTTGCGGCGCCGGATGATATACCCACCAGCAAGCCATCTTCAGTTGCCATACGGCGCGCGGTGTTCATGGCATCGTCATTTTTTACGCGAATCACTTCATCGTAGATTTTAGTATTGAGTATAGAAGGCACAAACCCTGCGCCTATGCCTTGCAAAGGGTGTGGGCCGCGCACGCCGCCGGATAGTATCGGGCTGGCATCCGGTTCAACTGCGATTATTTGAATCTTCGGGTTACGCGACCTCAAAACTTCGCCCACGCCGGTAATGGTGCCGCCGGTGCCAATGCCGGAGACAAAAATATCTACCTTGCCATCGGTATCGCGCCAGATTTCTTCCGCCGTGGTTTTGCGATGAATCTCCACATTGGCGGGGTTATCAAACTGCTGGGCAAGCACATAGCGTTTATCCATCGATGCCAATTCTTCAGTTTTTTTAATCGCGCCCGGCATGCCGTCTGGCCCTGGCGTTAAAATCAGCTCTGCGCCATAAGCTTTGAGTAATAATCTACGCTCGCGGCTCATGGTCTCAGGCATCACAAACGCGCATTTAATGCCGCGTGCCGCGCACACCATGGCCAGCCCAATGCCGGTGTTGCCGCTAGTGGCTTCTAAAATAATGGTGTCAGGTTTAATGCGCCCAGCGGCGGTGAGCGCATCAATAATCGAGACCGCAATGCGGTCTTTTACGCTGCTGGCAGGGTTAAAGTATTCCAGCTTACAGGCGATGGTGGCGTCTATGCCTGCCGCGATGCGGTTGAGTTTTACGAGGGGGGTGTTGCCGATAAGCTCGGCGGTGTTGTTAGCGATGCGCATAATGGCTCCTTTGAGTATCAATTAAAGCTAGTTGATTTGGTCTTTTATCAAAATGGAACATTGGTACCAAAATAAAATTGACCGTTGTAACGGTATATTTTCTGGAGCGCTGAACCCACAATTTTTTTTATTGAATCGTCATTATTTAAAATATCTTCATCAAGGTCAGCATCAAAAAAATCGACTAATAATGATTTTTTATCGGGGCTCCAATACAAATCTATATTTTTTGAGTCAGGAAGTTTTTTAAACAAACGGTAAAATTTAAAAGCAAGTCTTGAGCGTAATTCACTTCTAAATTCTTCCAAATATATTTTTATTCGATCATTATCTTTTTCGATATTTGTGTAGAAATTATCACATAATTTATCAAACCATTTTACGTTTTCCAAATGTAACTTATTGTAATCATTCAAAGAATTTTCGAATATTGTTGAATTTATAAATCGAATTCTAGAGAAGGATTGTTTTTTCTTTAAAATATAACGAGAAACAAAATGCTCGCTAGTAATCGGTGTTGGGTCTATTTCATCGTCATTAAACTTTAGTTTTATAATATCAGCATCTATTATTGATAACAGATTAAATTGATAAATTGATGGTACTTTCTTTCTCTCTGGAAGGGCGCTCATTTCATAAGACTGAGCCTTAATTAGTGAGGTAATGGAGTCATAGATTGCCTTGTCATTTTTAGGTGTACCATCTTTGGAATCCATTTCTTGAAAAGCAAATATATCAACACTCGGGTCAGATAAAGCTTCTTTAACGCCCAGCTTACACATGTCTTCATAATACTTTTTTGAACTACCTTGGGTTGATAGCTGAAATTTAATTGAGGGTTTATTACTCCAGCAATGTAGTGGCCAGAAATCAGAATTAGGGTCTTTTAAGTTTATATCTCGACAAAGCAGTGCCCAAGTATTTGTTTTGCTTTGTTTGCAACTAATAATTAGAGATGTGTAAACGTCAAAGTCTTGAATTCGACTGACTTTATAAGCGACCAAATCTATCTCACGAACTTCTTCCTCGAAATCGTCTTCGTAATACTTATTACTTATGACATTCCAGCTATTTTTTTTGAGAATTTGGGCAATTCTATTTTCTAGGACAAAGCCAGTTTTGAGAATTCCAACACTGAATTTTTTTAGCTCCTTGGAGGTCACTTCTATTTCTGCCAAGCATCCCGCAAAGTCACGGTTCTATTGAACACTGGCTTGCCAGCCGTGCTGTCTTTTCTATCTGCCACAAAGTAGCCGTGGCGCTCAAACTGAAAACGGTCTTCAGGTTTTGCGTCTTTTAGGCTGGGTTCTAGTTGCGCGGTAATAGTCTGTACCGAATTTGGGTTAATGTCATCCAAAAAGTCTCGCTCTTGACTATTTGTATTTTTCCCTTCGCCCGGATGCGCTTCTTTGAACAATCTATCGTACAGGCGCACTTCGGCTGCGTAAGCATGTTGTGCAGACACCCAATGGATATTGCCTTTCACCTTAATGGCATCTGCCCCCGACGTTCCAGATTTGGTATCCGGCAAGTATTCGCAATGCACGGTGGTGACGTTGCCTGCAGCATCTTTCTCAAAACTGGTACATTTCACCACGTAGCCATAACGCAGCCTTACCATGCCATCGGGCATCAGGCGGAAATAGCCTTTGGGTGGTGCTTCTTCAAAGTCTTCACGTTCTATCCATAGCTCTTTAGTGAGTGGTACAACACGTTTGCCAAGCTCCGGTTTTTGCGGATGGTTAGGTGCAAAGCAATCTTCCACTTTTGACTTCCCATTAGAATCCAGAGGGTAATTATCAATCACCAGTTTAATCGGGTCTAGCACGGCAATGCGGCGCTCGGAGGCCTCATTCAGCACTTCGCGCATGCAGTCCTCTAAAATGGTGTATTCAATCCACGAATCGGCTTTGCTTACGCCAATGCGGTCAGTAAATAACTTAAAACCTTCCGGCGTGTAACCGCGACGGCGCGCGCCTGCCAGCGTGGGTAGGCGCGGATCATCCCAACCGCTTACATGTTTACCTTCTACCAAATCAATCAGTTTGCGTTTAGATAGCACCACATAAGTGAGGTTTAGCCGCGCGAATTCGTATTGATGCGGCAGTGGATGCGCTAAAAGGTTCGCCTCTGCAAGCCGCTCCAACAGCCAATCGTAGAAAGGGCGTTGGTCTTCAAATTCCAGCGTACAGATGGAGTGGGTGATTTGCTCCAGCGCGTCCTCAATCGGGTGCGCAAAGGTGTACATGGGGTAGATGCACCATGTATCACCCGTATTGTGATGGTGCGCACGCCTGACGCGGTAAATAGCGGGGTCGCGCATGTTGATGTTGGGCGAAGCCATATCAATTTTGGCGCGCAATACCAAGCTGCCGTCGGGATGATTTCCAGCTTTCATAAATTCAAATGCGAGAAGATTTGTTTCAATGGATTGATCGCGCCAAGGAGAGTTTTTGCCCGGCTCAGTCAGGGTGCCGCGGTTGGCGCGCATTTCATCAGCACTTTGTCCATCGACATAGGCATGGCCGTTTTCGATTAAGCTCTTCGCCGCGCGATACATAAAATCGAAGTAATTACTGGCAAAGTAAAGGTTACTTTCTTTACCATTAACCCAACCAAAGCCTAGCCATTGCACCATTTCGGTAATGCTATCGACGTATTCCTGGCTCTCTTTTTCCGGGTTGGTGTCGTCAAAGCGCAAATGACAAATGCCGCCATAATCGCGTGCTAAACCAAAGTTTAAAAAGATACTTTTAGCGTGACCAATGTGCAAATAGCCATTGGGCTCGGGCGGAAAGCGCGTGCGGATTTTAGCAGCATCGACTTGGCCCATGGCTTGGTGCGCGGCGTCACCCGGGCTACCTACCCATTTTTTTCTGGCAAATTTATGCTGCTCTAAATCTTTCTCGACGATGGCGCGGATAAAGTTAGAGGCAAGCGGTAGCGGTTCTTTTTCTGATGACATAGTGGATTTCTGGTAATTTTTGCTTATTTTACACCCTTGGGCTTTGCTGTGGGCTGCTTTGCAAGTCAAAGCAGCAGCCTTACATTATTATTTGCTGTGATAAACTGCGCAATAAATATGAGTAGTCTCACTTTCCCCATTTTACAGGTGCTTGCGGATGGAAATTTCCATTCCGGTGAGGATTTGGCGCAGCAGTTTAAGGTAACGCGTGCCACGATTTGGAACGCGATTAGGCATGCAGAAACATTAGGCATCGAGATATTTTCGGTACGCGGCCGTGGTTACAAATTACCGCAACCAATTGAATTATTAGATAAAAATGAAGTGCTTAAAGCTATCGGCGAGCAGCGTGCTTGGTTTAAGCTAGAAGTGCTGGACGAAGTAGCATCGACCAATACTTACCTGATGCAACATAAAAACGCCGCGCATGCCACTTGTGTGGCGGCGCACGTGCAAACCAATGGTAAAGGGCGGCGTGGGCGCAGTTGGGTTTCGCACTTGGGGGCGAGCTTAACTTTTTCGCTGCTGTGGCGCTTTCAGTGCGGCGCAACGGCGCTTTCCGGCTTGAGCTTGGCAGTGGGTGTGGCTTTGATACGTGCTTTGGAGAGCTTAGGCGTAACCAATGCGCAACTGAAATGGCCGAATGATGTGCTGGTGGATAATAAAAAACTCGCCGGTATTTTGATTGAACTGCAAGGCGATTTGGAAGGCCCAAGTGCCGCGGTGATTGGTGTGGGCGTCAATTTGAATTTGCCAAAAAACGTGCTGGAAAGCATCGACCAGCCCGCGATTGATTTAGCGAGCGTAAAGGCTGTAGACCAAAATATATTGTTGGGTGTGCTGTTAAAGCATTTATCTGATGTATTGAGTGGCTTCGAGGCGCACGGATTTATTGGCCTGCGCGACGAGTGGTTACGTTATCATGCTTACAAAAATAAAGTAGTGATGATGCTAATGCCCGATGGACGCAGCGTGCAGGGTGAGGTGAAAGATGTGGCAGATGACGGCATTTTGTTGGTGGAAACCGCATTTGGCATGCAGCGGTTTTCTGCCGGAGAGATTAGCTTGCGAGGTGTTAAGTGAAGCTATTAGTCATCGACATAGGCAACACGCGCACCAAATGGGCGTTGGCGGACAGCGGTGGTAAATTATCGGAAGTAACGACTTGTTTTAATGCGGATATCGCCACTTCATCTTTGCCGCAAGACGCTGTAAAAACGCAGAAAGTTATCATCGCTAATGTTGCGGCAGAGTCTGTCGCGCATCAAATCACACAACTATTGCAGGCATTGGGTAAAGAGTTTCATTTTGTGACCGCTAAAGTGCAAGCTTGCGGCGTTATGAATGGGTATCAAAAACCACATACATTAGGCGCAGACCGCTGGGCTGCGCTGGTAGCGGCTTGGCATATATATCATCAGGCGGTTATCGTTGTGAATGCAGGAACGGCGATTACGATTGATGCTTTAATTGAAGATACCACCAATGACAGTAGCGGTGAAAATGGCTTATTTTTGGGTGGCACAATCATGCCGGGCTTACGATTGATGCATGAGTCGTTGAGCCATCATGCCGCTCAGCTTAATATGACTTCAGGTTCAATGGATGTGTTCCCTGCCAATACGCAAGATGCGATGCAAACCGGGTGTTTGAATGCGGTTGCAGGCGCGATTCATTTAATGTTAGAACGGCTTGAAAGGCAGTGTGGAAGTGCGCCCAAACTTGTGATGAGCGGCGGTGACGCGCATAAAATTGCGCAAGCTTTAAACCTAGACGCAAAACAGGTTATCATTATAGAAAATCTTGTTTTGCAGGGTCTAGTGTTGTTAGAGAAAGAATTTTAATGAAATTATTGGTTTGGCTGCTAGTGTTACTCAATGTGGGCTTGTTGGTTTATTTTAACTCGGACGTAATTGCGCCAAAGCCAATCGCGGTGAATCACTCCATCAATCCAGAGAAGTTAAAAATATTAAGCCAGCAAGAGTTAGATGCCATGCCCACAAAAGTGATTCATACTACGGCGCCTACTCCAGAACCAATCGCTCAACCCGTTGTATCTGCAGCACAGGTAGGTACAAGCTGTTATAAATGGGGTAATTTTACTAAAACCAATCTTCCGGCGGCACAGGTGGCTTTGGTAAGATTAGACTTGCAAAGTGTGGTGAATCAGGAGGAGATTGCTATAGAGGATAGGCGTTATTGGGTATATTATCCGCCGCTAAAAAGTGCTGCTTTAGCACAACAAAAAGCCGCTGAGATTAAAGACTTGGGCGTGCAAAACTTGTATATTGTGCAAGATTCGCAGTGGCGCAATGCGATTTCGTTCGGCTTGTTTCAAGATGAAACGCTGGCCAGCAATTTGTTGAATGAACTGCAGGATAAAGGCGTAAACGGCGCAACCAAAGCTTTGCGTAACCCGGGGAAATCGCTAAGCAGCCTGTTAATTAAAGCGGTAAGCGCGGAATCTGCTTTGCAATTGCACAAAATTAAGCCGGAATTTATTGGTACAGAATTGACGCCAGCGGCTTGTCCATGATTTGAATTAGCGCCTCTTGATATACAAGTCAGTAATCGTGCCTTCTTTCATCTCAGCTGCAAAACAAATAGTTTCTGATAGTGTGGGATGGGCATGAATAGTTAACCCTAAGTCATGCGCATCCGCGCCCATTTCAATAGCGAGTACGGTCTCTGCCAACAATTCACCTGCATTTACGCCGACAATGCCCGCGCCAATTAATCTGTGCGTGGTTTTGTCGAATATCAGCTTGGTAGTGCCTTCTGTGCGTGCAATTGAAAGCGCTCGGCCGCTGGCTGCCCATGGGAAGCTGGCTTTTTCGATCTCTAACCCTTTGGTTTTAGCCTCGGTTTCTGTTATGCCCGCCCATGCGATTTCTGGGTCGGTATAGGCCACTGATGGGATTGCGAGCGCTTGAAATTCTACTTTATGGCCTGCAATCACTTCTGCTGCCACCTTGCCTTCATGACTAGCTTTGTGCGCCAACATGGGCTGACCAACAATATCGCCAATGGCGAAAATATGATTTACATTAGTACGCATCTGTTTATCTGCGTTGATGAAGCCGCGTTCGTCCACAGCTACGCCCGCTTTTTCTGCGCCAATATTTTTACCATTGGGAAGGCGACCGATTGAAACCAATACGCGGTCATAAATTTCCACGCCCTTAGGCGCATTCTCGCCCTCAAACGTTACATGGATGCCGTCTTTTTTGGCTTCCATTTTAGTGACTTTGGTGGAAAGCATAATCGCTTCAAAGCGTTTTTCCATGCGCTTTTGCAGTGGACGTACCAAGTCACGGTCACAACCTGTAATCAAGCCGTCCATAAATTCCACCACACTCACTTTACTGCCTAGCGCGTCGTATACTGTGCCCATCTCTAGGCCAATAATGCCGCCACCAATGACCAATAAACGTTTTGGAATGTCATCTAATTTCAATGCGCCTGTGGAGTCCATAATACGCGGGTCTTCGGGAGCGTTTGGCATTTTAATGGCTTGTGAGCCTGCGGCGATAATGGTGTTTTCAAAGCCAATAGTCGTTATTTTGCCATCTGACGATGTGACTGCGATTTGGTTGTGGCTAGTAAATTTACCTACGCCCTCTATTACAGTCACGCCGCGTTGTTTGGCCATTTGCGCGAGGCCGCCAGTGAGTTTGGCGACCACGTCATTGGTTTTCCAGTTGCGGAGCTGCGCAAGATCAATTTTAGGCGCGCCAAAGCTTACGCCGTGATGTGCAGTTTCTTCGGCTTCGGTAATTACTTTCGCTGTGTGAAGTAATGCTTTGGATGGAATGCAGCCTACATTTAAACAAACGCCACCTAAGGAGGAATAGCGCTCGATAATCACCACTTGCTTGCCTAAATCCGCCGCGCGGAAAGCCGCAGTGTAGCCGCCAGGACCAGAGCCTAGGACGACTACTTGAGTGCTGATATCGCTGCTGCCTGCAAGAGTTGTAGAGGCTGGTACGACAATAGGTGCTGGCGCTTCCGGTACTTTAGAAGTTATAACAGTTACAGAATCTTTAATAGGTGCGCTAGTGGTAGTTTCCGCTTCAATCAATAAAATCAGTGAGCCTTTGGCAACTTTATCGCCTACTTTTACTTTGAGCTCTTTCACAACGCCTGCGTGCGAAGAAGGGATATCCATCGACGCTTTGTCAGATTCCACAGTAATAAGCGAATCATCGATGGCGATTTTGTCGCCCGCTTTTACCAATATTTCAATGATATCGACACTGTCAAAATTGCCGATATCTGGCACTAATACTTCAACTAAATTGCTCATGCAAAGCCTTATAATAACGCTTATAGTAATAGTCTACGCACATCACTCAACATCATGCGCAAATGGCTGGTAAAGCGTGCACCATCAGCGCCATCTACCACGCGATGGTCATAAGAAAGTGATAACGGTAATATCAAGCGCGGTTCGAAACTTTTAGTTTTGGCATCGTAAACAGGTTGCATGCTGGCGCGTGAAATGCCCAAAATCGCTACTTCTGGACAATTGATAATTGGTGTAAACAAGGTACCACCAATGCCGCCAAGGCTTGTAATAGTAAAGCTGCCACCTTGCATTTCTTCTATTTTCAGTTTGCGTTCGCGCGCTTTGATGGATAGTTCGCCTAAATCACGCGCAATGTCCAGCACGTCCTTATTTTGAACGTCTTTCACCACGGGCACTACCAAACCATCTGGTGTGTCGCAGGCAAAGCCGATGTTGTAGTAATTTTTATAAATTAAGCTATCGCCATCTGGTGAAAGCGACGAATTGAAGTTTGGATACTCCTTTAACGCGTTGACTGAAGCTTTAATCAAAAATGCCAGCATGGTCAATTTTACGCCACGTTTTTCGGCGTCTTTCATCATCGATTTTCTAAAGTCTTCCAAATCGGTAATGTCAGCCTCGTCAAACTGCGTGACGTGCGGCGCGGTGACCCAGTTGCGGTGTAAATTGGCACCGGAGATTTTTTTTATGCGCGAAAGCGGTTTGGTTTCAATCTCGCCAAACTGGCTGAAATCAATTACGGGCATGGGCAAAGTGGCGAGCGCGCCTAAGCCTGCACCCATATTTTCGCTACGTGGTTTGGCGAGTTCGCTCTTTACAAAGGCTTGTACATCTTCCTGCAAAATTCTGTTTTTTGCCCCAGAGCCTTGTATTAAAGCTAAGTTCACGCCTAATTCACGTGCGAATTTTCGCACTGATGGACTGGCATGAGAAAGCTTGCTGCCATTTGCTATTACGCTTTCACCCACTGGCAGTGGTTGATGCGAAGGTTGCACTTGTTTTGGCGGCTCTGGTGCTGGTCGGCTTGGCTCGGGTATAGCTACTTTAGGCGCTTCTGCCTTTGCTGGCTCGTTCTTGGGTGGCGCAGGTACGGGTTTTTCAACCGCTGCCGCTTCACTTGCTTCCAGAATTAAAATCAAATGACCTTGCGCAATCTTATCACCCACTTTTATTTTAACGTCTTTAACCACGCCAGCAAATGGCGCCGGAATATCCATCGAAGCTTTGTCTGACTCAACTGTAATCAGCGAATCATCTTTGGCAATGGTGTCGCCAGTTTTGACCAATACTTCGATGACATCGACTGAATCGAAATTGCCAATATCGGGGACGAGTACGTCTTTTAATGCCATTTTAAAATGCCTTTAAACACACTGTTTTTAAATGCTAGTCGGGTTTGGTTTGTTGCTGTTCAATTTATATTTTTTTACCGCTTCTGCTACTTTAGCCACAGGCAATTTCCCCTCATCAGACAAGGCTTTCAGCGCCGCAACTACCACGTAATATCTGTTGACCTCAAAGAAGTCACGTAATGCTTCACGGCTATCAGAACGGCCAAACCCGTCGGTGCCAAGTGCTACGAATTTGTTTGGCACAAAGCGCCCAATCTGCTCAGCAAAGCTTTTCATGTAATCGCTCGAGGCAATCACAGGGCCTTTGGCAACCTTCAAGCATTGCGCAACGTAGCTCACTTTTTGCGGCTTTTCAGGGTTGAGCATATTCCAGCGCTCGCATTCCAAACCTTCGCGGCGAAGTTCGGTAAAGCTGGTTGCGCTCCACACGTCGGCCGAAATACCCCAGTCTTTTTCGAGCAATTCGGCTGCTGCAATTACCTCGCGTAATATCACACCGCTGCCCATGAGTTGAACTTTTTCGCCTTTAGTTTTTGATTTACTAAAGCTGTACAAACCTTTCAAAATGCCTTTTTCAGCGTCCTTTGGTAGCTCTGGGTGACTATAATTTTCGTTCATCAAAGTGATGTAGTAGTACACATCTTCTTGATTTTGCACCATGCGGCGCAAGCCTTCCTGAATAATCACAGCAAGCTCATAGGCAAAAGTTGGGTCGTAAGATATACAGTTGGGAATCGTCGCTGATAACAAATGACTATGGCCATCTTCGTGCTGCAAACCTTCGCCATTCAAGGTTGTTCTGCCGGCTGTAGCGCCAAGCAAGAAGCCGCGTGCACGGCTGTCTCCAGCTGCCCAAGCTAAATCGCCAATACGCTGAAAACCGAACATGGAGTAGAAAATGTAGAACGGAATCATCTGCACGCCAGTGACTGAGTATGAAGTGGCGGCTGCAAGCCAGCTAGAGAATGAGCCAGCTTCGTTGATACCTTCTTCTAAAATTTGGCCGTCCTTCTGCTCTTTGTAATACATCACTTGGTCAGAGTCCACAGGCTCGTACAGTTGGCCTTGGCTAGCGTAAATACCAAGTTGACGGAACATGCCTTCCATGCCGAAAGTACGCGCTTCGTCAGGCACAATTGGCACCACAAATTTGCCGATTTCTTTGTCTCGTACTAGTGTAGAAAGTATGCGCACAAACGCCATTGTGGTAGAAATTTCGCGCTCGCCAGTTGCCACCAACATATTTTCGAAAACAGAAAGCTCAGGTATTTTTAACGCATTACCTTTGCGCCTACGCTGGGGCACAAAGCCGCCCATAGCGGAGCGGCGCTCGGCCATGTACTTCATCTCAGCGCTATCGTCAGCAGGTTTGTAAAAACTTAAGTTTTCAACTTGCTCATCGGAAATTGGCAAATCAAACCGGTCACGGAATTTTTTCAACGACTCAATATCCATGCTCTTTTGCTGGTGTGTAATGTTTTGGCCTTCACCTGCTTCGCCCATGCCGTAACCTTTAACTGTCTTGGCCAAAATCACAGTGGGTTGATCTTTATGATTCACCGCCGCGTGGTAGGCCGCATACACCTTGTGTGGATCGTGTCCGCCGCGATTTAAGCGCCAGATGTCTTGATCTGACATGGCGGCAACCATGGCTTTTAGCTCGGGATATTTGCCAAAGAAATGCTCACGTGTGTAGGCACCGCCTTTGGCTTTAAAATTTTGGTATTCGCCATCTACGCACTCCTCCATGCGTTTTTTCAGCAAACCATCTTTGTCCATGGCCAATAACGGATCCCAATACGAGCCCCAAATTACCTTGAGCACGTTCCAACCGCTGCCTCTAAAGTCAGATTCCAACTCTTGAATGATTTTGCCGTTGCCGCGTACAGGGCCGTCTAAACGCTGCAAGTTGCAGTTAACCACAAATATCAGGTTGTCTAACTTTTCGCGTGAAGCGAGTGAAATCGCGCCTAATGACTCAGGCTCATCCATTTCACCATCGCCACAGAACACCCATACTTTGCGGCCAGATGTATCCGCAATGCCACGGTCATGCAAGTACTTCAAGAATCTAGCTTGGTAAATACCAGCGATTGGGCCCAGGCCCATCGAAACGGTAGGAAATTGCCAAAAATCTGGCATTAACCACGGATGAGGATAGCTCGACAAGCCCTTACCGCCGGTTTCTTGGCGGAAGTTGCTCATTTGTTCTTCTGTGATGCGGCCCTCTAAAAAAGCGCGCGCATAGATGCCTGGTGATGAGTGGCCTTGAAAATACACGCAATCGCCGCCAAAGTTCTCATTCGGTGCGCGGAAAAAGTAATTGAAACCGGTATCGTACAAGGTTGCTGCCGATTGAAAGCTGGCGATATGCCCACCGACTCCCGGTGATTTCTCATTGGCGCGTAACACTGTCATTACTGCATTCCAGCGTACAAGCGCACGAATGCGGCGCTCCAATTCAGGGTCGCCTGGCAAGCGTTGCTGCAAGTGGGTGGGAATGGTATTTACATAAGCAGTCGTAGCATTGTAAGGCAAGTTACTGCCCGAACGGCGCGCTTGATCTATCATTGCCTCAAGCAGAAAATGCGCGCGTTCTGTGCCTTCGTTTTCTATGACAGAATTGAGTGCATCAAGCCATTCCTGCGTTTCTTGTGCGTCTGTTTCATGCAAACCTGTGTACTGGCTGGTAGCGTCTTGATTCGTTGCCATGCGTGAGATTTCTCCGTGTCGCGTTTGCTGCGCGTATAATTTACGCATTGTTGCAAGCAAACGTGCATTAGAATGTTCTATAAAGGCGTAAGTGTGGCTTTTTTAGGCATTTTGGTCAAGTTAAAACATGGTTTATCACTGCAAGAAATAGTAGATTTGCTATGGTTGCCTTAGATATTATACAAGAGTTAAGGGTAATTAAATGTCGTTAAAATTAACACAATATGCTGCTATTAGCAGTGAAAAATCTCTATCTTCAGAAAAACACATACTTTTAGTGTTGCATGAAAAGGTAGAAAAAAACATGCCTTTTGCCAAAATTCTCGATAACAAGCTTAAGCGTAGCAAAAGTGAGTACAAAGACTTAAATAAAACGCCGATAACGGTTGAGTTGCCAAACGGCGGTGTAGCAAGTTTTGTGGTTTTGGGCAAAAAACTCAAACTATTTCAAAAGCACACGCTGCTGCGCAAGGCTGTAAAACCCTTACTGGATGAGCAGCCTGAAGCGCTGGCAATATGCGTGTTCGGCGATGAAACCACCAAAGAAACCAACGCTTGTGCAGCGTATTATGTTGCTACTGTAAATGTGGCCGAATTGCCCAGCCGCAAAAAAGATAAAAAAATTAAGCCATTGAAAGCAATCAATGTTTACGGTTACAAAGCTGCGCATGATTATGATTACGTGAATGCGCGCGTAGCAGGTAATACACTGTGCCGTAGCTTGACCATGTTGCCACCCAATGAGCTCACACCCACTATTTATCGCGAGAAAGTGAAAAAACTGGCTAAACAGTATGGCTGGGCATGGGAAGAATTTGATATGCCTAAACTCAAAAAAATGGGTACAGGTGCGTTTTATGCAGTGGGACAGGGTAGCAATCCGTTAGATGCGGCGATAGTGCATTTAACTTATAAGCCAAAAAAATCCACAAAACACATTGCATTAGTCGGTAAAGGCATTTGTTTTGATACCGGTGGACATAACCTGAAGCCCGCCAAATATATGCAAGGCATGCATGAAGATATGAACGGCAGCGCGGTTGCGCTGGGTATTTTAACGGCAGTTACCTTGCAACAATTACCAGTCAAGCTCGATTGTTGGTTAGCGATTGCACAAAACCATATTGGCCCGCTGGCGTATAAACAAAATGATGTGGTGAAGGCGCTCAATGGTATGACCATTGAGATTGTGCATACCGATGCCGAAGGCCGCATGGTGCTGGCTGATACCTTAACTTTAGCTTCTCGCCAAAAACCTGACGCAATTTTAGATTATGCGACTTTAACTGGCAGCATGGCGGTGGCGGTAACAGATCGCATGAGCGGGGTGATTGCTAATCGTGAGGAACTGGCTTGTAAGGCAATAGAGGCGGGCGATGCAGCTGGTGAGCGCATTGTGGCTTTCCCTTACGAAGAAGATATGGATAGTGATTTGGATAGCGATATTGCTGACATTAAACAATGTACGCTGGAAGGTGGCGGCGACCACATGCACGCGGCGCGGTTTATGGGTAAATTTATCGAGAATGATGTCGCCTGGTTGCATACCGATTTATCCAGCAGCAATCGCAAAGGCGGCTTAGGTGCGGTGCAAAGTGACGTGAATGGCTTTGGTGTTGGCTTTGGCTTAGAGATGATTAAAAGTTTAATTGCTTAATAGTTTAGAAGCATTTAGCTTGGACGATTTAACATGGATAATTTAGATTGGTTGTAGAGCTTTCCACCGTTATTAGCTTTGGAGGCTAATGCGCGCGACATTTTAACTAAATCTGCACGTATTGTAGAAGCGCCGATTGGTACTATAGGTTATCGCGAAGGCGGTGCTTGTGGTGCTTATGTCATGCGGCTTGCAGGGCAATCGCGGGTGTATAAAATGTCGTCCAGCGGTCGTGAAATTTTGCTGTATCGTGTAGCGGCGGGTGAAACCTGCGTGATTACCACCACTTGTTTATTGGGCAACAGCAATTATCCGGCTTCCACCATTGTTGAGGAGCCCATTAAGGATATTATTATTCCTACCGCGGCATTTAACCAATTGATGTTAGATTCAGCCATATTTCGCCGTTTTGTGATGACCAATTATGGTGCGCTGATTAGTGATTTAATTGTGCTATTAGATGAAGTAGCGTTTCACAGCCTTGATGCCCGCTTAGCCAAACTGCTATTGGATGCTGGCAGCGCCACCATTAGCAGAACTCACCAATTAATTGCCGACGAGCTAGGCACCGCGCGCGAGGTGGTAAGCCGCCAACTGAAACGTTTTGAGCAAAAAGGCTGGGTGGAACTTGGGCGTGGGCATATAGAGTTGTCAGACCGCAAGGCTTTGGAGCAAATGACCCGCAGTGCCTTAAATTAAGCGGGCATCCCAATTTTAGACTCTGAACGGGAGATACTGATATGAGTAATATACGAAAGGCTAATTCAATTATGACATTTCATGGCCCGGCTCAATATGCGCACCAGCTTCTATCCCGCGCCGTAGATACTTTGGCGACGGCACCCGGTGACGTGCGTTCTCGCCTCTTGCAGGCATACTCAGGGTTTCATCCACTGACACCAGACCACTTTCCAGAGCCACTACGTAAAGACTTTGAATGGGTCATAAAACAGCTCACAAAACGCGAACCTTATATCAACAACAAGGGGCAGGTGCAGAAAGGCTCTGTGCAGGTCACACTCGAGCATATGCGCAACTCAAGCGGTGTTAAGATTGCAGAAAAGTTACTCCAATTACATTACGCCGTCGATACATATGTAAACTCGAGATGAACAAAAAACTAAAGAGATTAGCCTCGATTAACTGCAATCCACGCACTTGCCTTTGGCTTCGTCGTAACCTTTTATCGCTTCCAGGCCTTTCACATCCTTCATAATCGTTCCATCTAACACGGCTTCGCCCATTTTGGCGCCGGTGATGTCTGCACCGGTTAAATCGGCTTTGCTAAAATCGGCGCGGAATAAATCGGTGTTGCGCAAATTGGCACCTCTGAAATCAGCAAATTTAAAGTTAGAACGATTAATGTCTGCACCTTCAAAATTGGTGTTGACGAACTTGCCACCAATGGCATCAAAGCGCATCGCGCCCATCGGCTGGTTGCCAATATCCAGGCCAAAACGACCGCGCACAACGGTGGCATTGCTCATATTGACATTGCCCAGCGTGCCTATCATGCGGGCATTGGTGAGGTTGGCACCTTCAAAATTAGTTTTGTCAAAAATCGCCTGAAAAATGGTTGCATCGGTTAAATTGGCACTGCTTAAATTAGCGTTTTCTAGCCTAGCTAAGTTCAAATAGCTTTTTTGCAAATTGGCACCGCTCAAATTGGCGCCCATTAGCTCGGCACCAAAAAAACTCACGTTTTGCATATTGCAGTGACGTAAATCCATGCCATTAAACACCAAGTAACCCATGTCTTTATTGCTCAAATCGCAAGTTTTGCTATTAATTTGTTTTAGCGCATCGGCTTGGCTGATTTTTTCACGCGCAACTTCTGCGTTTTTGTCATGCCCGTTGCCAGTCATGGGTTCGGCATTCATTTCCTTCATGCTGCTTTTCTCGCCAGCATTTTTTTCATAAAACGCTTTGGCTTTATTGATTGTTTCTTCTGGATTTTTTAAAAACTCATTTTTTGAGGCTTGGCTACTAAAGCAATAGGTTTTGCCCTTATAAAGCTCACTTATCTGGCAATTGGTTTTCATCAGAACGCCTTCCGATAAGCCCGTGGTGCAGTTGTTGCCCAGCTCGCCTTTTACTGGCTCGCCCGCAAAAGTGATGCTACTCAATAATAGCGCGGTGCCTGCTAGTGTAATGGTTAATTTTCTCATCATAAACTCCAATAAGCTCTAATCAATATAGCTGCATTTCGCAGCGAATGTGACCAGTATAGGCGCAATGCAAACCCATACAGTAACTATAGTCACAAAGAAGATAATTTAGTTTCAATTTTAACCAATAGCGTGTCTAAGTAAAATCATTAATTTGAAAGTCAATGTCAGCAAACTAAAAGTTGTCTCGTTGTATGCTCATCTGCACGAAATTTTTTTCGTAAAAATTGCAGACTGCTTATGGCAGATTATTTGAGGAGATTTAAAAAATGCGTAACACATTATTATTTGGTTTAATTGCGGCGACGGTTTCATTACCAGCTTTGGCAAATGGTGATTATGAAGATAGCGCTCGCGTTATTTCGGTAACACCACAGTTTCAGCGTGTAAATACGCCCAGCCAAGAGTGTCGTACCGAATATGTACGCGAAAGTGTTTATGAAAACCGTGGTCGTTCACCAGGTGGTGCGATTGTTGGTGGTGTAACCGGTGGTTTATTGGGTAGCTTAATTGGTCGTGGTAATGGCCGTGTAGCCGCCGCTGCTGTGGGTGCTGGTGTTGGTGCCGTTGTAGGTGACCGCATTGATAATGACCATGGTTATGGTGGTCGTGAGCAAGTTGTAACACGCCCAGTAGAGCGTTGTGTGACTGTTGATAATTGGAGTCAAGTGCCTGCGGGCTATTTGGTGAACTACGAATACAACGGTCGTCAATACTCAACCGTAACGGATCGTGACCCAGGTCGTTTTATACCTGTGCATGTTGAAGTAAGGCCTAATGGTTATGTATCGCAAGTAAGTTATCGCGATAATGACGATAGGTTTGAGCATAGAGACTATGAACATGGTCACGGATATCGTTATAATCATGACCGTCATTACTGGTAATGCTTTAATTAAAGCTCACCTAAGTAAGTAGAAAAGCCACCCACAAGGTGGCTTTTTTATTGGGCGTTAATTAGTCGGTTAAATGCTAAAATAGCGCCCATGCTGGCATTTCTAAAAAAGTTATTTTTACCTAAAATCCCCAATGCTGCGCTCGCTTGGCAACAAGCTGGCAATAAAACTGGTAGCGCGTATTGGCTATTTGCTGCCCCCGTGCATTTGGTGTTGCAGCGCGATAGTTTTAGTTTGGCAGAACCTACGCCTTTGCCCCTAGAAAAAGATGAAATAGATGCTTTGACAAGCGCATTCAATCAACACTTTAAGCAAGACAATATGCAGTTTTTTTGGCATGAAAACACTTGGTTTTTAAGCTTGCAACATAATCCACGCATTGAAACAACAGTGCCAGAACGTGCTATTAACAAAGACATTGCCATATTTTTGCCAACGGGTGAGGGCGCAATCAAGTGGGCAACATTTCAAAACGAGCTTCAAATGTTGTTGTTTGAACACCCAATCAATCAAGCACGCGAAGCCAAGCGCTTGCCTGCAATCAACAGTATTTGGTGCTATGGCGGTGGGCAAATAGAAACGAAAAGACATGCAAATTAGGCAGCGTTTGTTTGATGAAAAAATTGTAAGCGAGTTGGTATCACAAGGCACAAATCCGCTACTCGCTAGATTATATGCGGCACGTGGCGTGATTAGCAAAAGCGAACTTGAAACTTCGCTCAGCCACATTATTCCACCTGAGCAGCTTACCAACAGCGGTGAAATGGCTAAATTACTTGCCGATGCGATTACCGAAAACAAAAAAATATTGGTGATTGGCGATTACGATGCAGACGGCGCAACTGCGACCGCGGTGGCAGTAAAAGGCCTGCGCAGTATGGGCGCGCAGGTGGATTTTTTAGTACCGAATCGCTTTGAATATGGCTATGGTTTGACGCCAGAAATTGTCCAGCTCGCGGCAAATTTGAAGCCTGATATCCTGATTACGGTAGATAACGGTATTGCCAGTGTCGATGGCGTGGCAGCCGCTAATTCATTGGGTGTGCAAGTGCTGATTACTGATCATCATTTACCTGCGGAAACTACACCAGATGCCGCTTGCATCGTCAACCCAAATCAAAAGAATTGCAATTTCTCGAGTAAAAATATCGCTGGTGTCGGCGTGATGTTTTACGTGTTACTGGCATTGCGTGCAGAGTTTAGAAACCGTGGCGCGTTTGCCGATAAATCAGAGCCTAATTTAACCGAGTTACTGGATTTAGTCGCGCTCGGCACGGTGGCGGACTTAGTGAAATTAGATGCCAACAACAGGATCTTGGTCGAGCAAGGTTTGCGCAGAATCCGCGCAGGTGTTTGTTGCCACGGTATTACTGCGCTTTTAAAAATTGCAGGAAAATCACCCGAAAAAGTCAGTGCACAAGATTTAGGCTTTTACGTGGGGCCGCGCCTCAATGCGGCTGGTAGGCTGGATGATATGCGCCTCGGCATTGCTTGTTTGTTGGCTGAAACCGAAAGCGATGCGCAACAAAAAGCACAGACCTTGCACGAGCTGAATATGGAGCGGCGCAATATCGAGGCGGATATGCAAGATAGCGCTTTGGCGGCATTGGACGATATTGAAGTGGCTGAAAGCTATAGTTTAAGCCTTTATCAGCCTGATTGGCACCAAGGCGTGATTGGTATTTTGGCCTCACGGTTGAAAGAGCGCTATCATCGACCAGTGATAATCTTTGCGGACAGTGGAGAGGGTGTATTGAAGGGTTCCGGCAGGTCTATTGCCGATTTGCATTTGCGGGATGCCTTAGATTTGGTGACTAAGCAACACCCGCAGCTCGTTATCAAATTTGGCGGGCACGCCATGGCAGCGGGTTTGAGCATCAAGCAAGCGAATTTTGCCCTGTTTCAGCAAGCGTTTGAAAGTGTAACGCGATCACTTTTAACCGAAGCCGATTTACAAGCCATGATAGAAACAGATGGTAACTTAAGTGTCAATGAAATCAGCCTGCGGACTGCACAGATATTGGTGAATCAGGTATGGGGACAAGGTTTCCCCCAGCCTATTTTTTGCGATAATTTTAAAGTGATTAATCAACGAGTTGTCGGCGAGAAGCACTTAAAACTAATCCTTGAAAAAGACCAAAAACGCTTCGATGCGATTTATTTTAATTGTATAGAAACTCTTGCAGAAAAAACCACAGCAATATATGCCTTAGAAGCCAATGAATACAAAGGATTACAGACAGTGCAGTTGCAAGTAAAACAAGTTTTTAATAATAATTTCACTTGAAACTTTAGCTTATAATCGCTATCTTAAGTAGTGTTGCCGTTTGGTAACTTTTTATGAGGAATTAACAATGTTAGATGATATGCAAGTATTAGGCCGTGAAGGCAGTTTAGACACAACGCAAAATAAAGTGTTGCGTAACACGTATGCCTTACTTGGTTTAACCATGATTCCAACCGTGATTGGCGCGTATATTGGCCTGCACATGAATTTTAGCTGGATGGCGGGTCATCCATTTATGTTTACGATAGCTTATTTTGCTGTGATATTTGGCATGTTTAAGTTGATTGCTGTGAATCAAAATAGCGGGTTGGGCGTTTGGTTGCTACTCGGGATAACCTTTCTCTTCGGATTGATGTTAGGGCCAATTTTACAATTTGCCTTGCACTTAACCAATGGTGCACAAATTGTTGGCCTTGCCGCAGCGGGCACTGGCGTTACTTTTTTAAGTTTAGCGACCATCGCATCTTCACCAGCGCGTGATTTTGGTTATTTGGGCAAGTTTCTGTTTATTGGCTTAATTCTGGCGATTATCGCTTCAATTGCTAATATCTTTTTACATATTCCCGCAATGTCACTCGCAATTTCAGGTGTATCAATACTGATTTTTTCAGCCTATATTTTGTACGATGTAAATCAGATTGTACGCGGCGGTCAAACCAATTATGTAATGGCAACGTTGAACTTGTACCTTGATGTTTACAATATTTTTGTTAATTTGCTGAACATTTTAATGTCAGTGATGGGCAACAGAGATTAATTAAATTGTATTTAATAAAAAACCCGCCTAGTGCGGGTTTTTTATTGGGTAAATCTTAGGGGTTAATTATTAATTTCTTGTTTCATCATTATGTTTTGCTTGGTAGATTTCTTTGCTATTTTCATTTAGATCTTCGTGTAAATCTTTACGTTCAGCCTTAGTTAACTTACCATCTGATTTATAAGCTTTCTCTTCTTGGCGCAGTTCTCTTTGATCTCCACGCAAATCTTTAGCCTCGCCTTTGGTTAATTCGCCAGATTTTACGCCTTGTGCAATACGCGCATGTTGGTTATGTTGGCGATGGTTAACCCTTGGGTCGCGTGTTCCTGCATTGGCGCTAGTTATCACTAAGCTAGATAAAGCCAACCCTAATATTGAAACAAGTAATTTGTTCATCATAATATTCTCCAATAATGTTACATATTTAAAAAATATTGATTTATCATCAATACCTATTAAAACGCATTAAGATGTTCGTTGACGACAAGGATGACAAAAAAATTATTTTTTGCGGCGTGCTAAAAAGAAATTGGACAGTAATTCACCACATTCTCCTGTCATTATCCCGCTAACTATTTTGGTGTGATGATTTAGCTTTGGCTCTGCCATTACATTAATCACACTGCCACAGGCACCGGTTTTAGGGTCACTGGCGCCATAAACTAGTCGCGAGATCCGCGCATGCAGTATCGCACCGCTACACATGGCGCAAGGCTCAAGCGTGACGTATAGCGTGCAATCTACCAGTCGATAATTGCCTAAATGCGCCGAGGCTTCTCTAAGCGCTATGATTTCCGCATGTGCGGTTGGATCGTGCATGCTAATCGGCGCATTGCTGCCACGGCCAACGACCACGCCATCTTTGACGATAATCGCGCCTACCGGAACTTCACCATTTTTTGCAGCTTCACTTGCTAATTCAAGCGCTAGCTGCATGTAGGCTGTGTCTGTGGCAGACATGAAAAAACGTTATCTTTCTTGATTATTTTGCTGAGTGTTATTATCGGACCAGCGTACTAACACGTAGATTAGCCCCAACACAAATGCGCCGCCTACCCACATACCAATTTCCTCAAAAGTAGGGCTGGCGTCTTGTACTGGCATTACAATGAGCTTGCGTAAAAACAGCACCAATACCACTTCGATAAAGGTTTCGACTTGTAGTTTGCTACCCATTAAATAGCGTATTTCCGCAGAGATAAGCGCAGAGATGGACCACAGCAACATCAGCGTGCCAAGTGCATGCAAAAAGCCATGTACCAAGTTGTTCGAATCCGCGGCATTTTGCACATCTTTAAAAAATAGCCAAGTAAACATCAATACAGAAATAGCCAGTGCCAGGCCGATGACGATGTGTGCAAAGCCGTTTAGCCACAGCATGGCCCTAACCGCAACTTTGTTAAGTGGTTCAAATTCGCGTGGGAGTTGATCTTGCGTCATAAAGTTGCCTTGAAATTAAGTGATAATGGCTTAATATTAGCATACTGAAGCCTTAATGAAATAGCGGAAGAAAAGAGAAGAATGGTGCAAATTAGAACCTCACAACAACGTGGACATGCCAACCATGGCTGGCTAGATAGCTATCATTCGTTTTCATTCGCCAATTATTACGACCCGAATTGGATGGGTTTTTCGGTGCTGCGCGTGATTAATGAAGACGTTATTGCACCAGGGCAAGGCTTTGGTATGCATTCACATGCCGATATGGAAATCATCACCTATGTGTTGCAAGGCAATTTAGCGCATAAAGATAGTCTGGGTAATGTGGAAGTTATTCACCAAGGCCACGTGCAGCGCATGACGGCAGGTACAGGCATTACGCATAGTGAGTTTAATGCATCGGATGCCGAGTCAGTACATTTACTACAAATTTGGATTTTGCCCAATCAACAAGGCTTGACACCAAGCTATGAAGATAAATATTTTGAAGACGCGCAGAAACAAAACCAATGGTGTTTATTGGCCTCGCAAAACGGAGAGAATAATTCATTAATTGTTCATCAAGATATGACACTCTTTGCAGCGAAACTAATTGAACGAAAAGAGCTTGAGTACGCTCTTAAACAAGATCGTAGCGCATATTTGCAAGTGGCGAGTGGTAGAGTTGAGATTAATCAAAAGCTACTAAATACAGGCGATGCAGCCATGTTTGATAATGCGCAAACGATACAAATTACAGCCATAGATGATGCAGAAATATTATTATTTGATTTACCAGCAGTCTAATTTATTTAGGAGAATAATATGAAAAATATAGCAAAAAACGCTGCCCTGGGAGTCGCTCTGGTATTGGCTTGCAGCCATGCGTTTGCAGAAGCAGATGCCTATAGAATTGACGATAGTCACAGTTTCGCCAATTGGAGCATACGTCATGTGGCTTCGAAAACCTCGGGTACTTTTAGTGACATTAAAGGCAAAATTATGATTGATGTAGATCACTTGGCGAATTCAAGCGTAGAAGCCAAAATTAACATGCTGAGCGTGAATAGTAGCCACGCCAAGCGAGACAAAAATATCAAAGAAGAAGCCGAATATTTAGACACTAATAAATTTGCCGAAATGACCTTTGTAAGCAAAAATATCGAAGCAAGCTCGAATACCGAAGGCGTGATGACAGGTGTACTTACCATGCACGGCGTGGCGAAAGAAATGACCTTTCCTTTTAAAGTGCTGGGTTTTGGCAGCGACCCTTGGGGGGGTTACCGCGCAGGCTTTGAGGCGCATACGGCATTAAAAGCCAGTGATTTTGGCTTTGCTTGGCCGCTTAAAAAAGATGCGCCTGTTGGCGATGACATTGAAATTACGCTATTGATTGAAGGCGTAAAATTGCCACCCCCAAATCCACTTAAACAGTAAAAAAACTGAGAACTGATATGAAAAGGAAACAGGCATGACATTAGATTTATTTAGTCCAGTAAAATTAGGTTCCATCAGTTTGAAAAATCGCATGGTCATGGCGCCACTCACAAGGAATAGAGCGGGTGCTGGCGGTGTGCCTCAAGCCATGAACGTGACTTACTATGAACAGCGCGCAACAGCGGGTTTAATTGTTACTGAGGCCACGCCAATTTCTGACATGGCGCATGGTTACCCAGCGTTGCCAGGTATTTATACCGAGAGTCAAGTGGCTGGCTGGAAAAAAGTGGTGGACGCGGTACATGCAAAAGGTGGAAAAATCGTTTCACAAATATGGCATGTGGGGCGCATTTCGCATCCAAGTTTGTTGCCAAACGGTATTTTACCAATTGCGCCATCAGCCATCAAGCCTGCTGGCCAAGCGTTTACTTATCAGGGCTTACAAGATTTTGTCACCCCGCGTGCTTTAGATGTTAGCGGGTTGCCGGGTATCGTGAATGAATATATCCACGCCACAAAATGCGCGCTTGCTGCGGGTTTTGATGGTGTAGAAATTCACGCTGCAAATGGTTATTTGTTGGATCAATTTTTGCGTGATGGCAGCAATAAACGTACCGATAATTACGGCGGCAGCTTTGAAAATCGTGCACGGTTGTTGATGGAAGTGGTGAAAGCAGTGGTAGATGTTGCAGGGGGCGACAAAGTTGGCATTCGCATATCGCCCGTGAATCCATTTAACGACATGTATGACAGCAACCCGCAAGCGCTGTTTAATTATGTGGTCGAAAGCTTAAATCAATTTAATTTGGCTTATTTGCATGTGGTGGAAGGTGGCATTGGTGGTGGCGGGGCGCAGCCCTTTGATTTTGTGGCATTACGTAAACATTTTAAAGGCGCTTATATGGCCAACTTGGCTTATGATAAAGCTCGCGGTAACGCCGCCATTGCGAGTGGTCATGCTGATGTAATTGCTTATGGCGTACCATTTCTCGCTAATCCAGATTTGGTGGAACGTTATAGAACCAATGCGCCACTCAACCAAGCTGACGTCAATACTTTTTATGGTGGGGATGAAAAAGGTTATTCTGATTACCCATTTTTGAAAGTCTAAGAATAATGTTAAAACCCGCTATTACTCAAGTTCCAATTAACGAAACCATTGCCAATCGTTGGAGTGGACGCGCCTACGATGCAGTCAAATCAGTTAGCCATGAGCAAATAATAGCCTTGCTAGAGGCCGCGCGCTGGGCGCCTTCGTGCTTTGGTGATCAGCCTTGGCGCTTTATTGTGTGGGATAAAAATACTGATGCACAAGCCTGGCAGCAGGCATTTGATTGCATCGTGCCTAATAATCAAACATGGGTGAAAGAGGCGCCAGTATTGATGTTGATATGCGCAGGTAGTTTATTTGAGCATAACCAGACGCCAAATCGATGGGGGCAACATGACACAGGAGCGGCGGCTGAGAACTTATGTTTACAAGCCAGCAGCATGGGTTTGATGGCCCATCAAATGGGGGGATTTAACGCTGATAAAACGCGTGAAGATTTTGCCATTCCCGCACAATATACGCCTATGGCTATGCTTAGCGTAGGCTACCCCGCCGATATTGCCACCGTAACAGGCGAAGCCTTAACGCGCGAAATGGCAGAACGCAAGCGCAAGCCACTTGGCGAATTGTTTTTTACAGAGACTTGGGGCAAACCCGTCAAGTCTTAACTTAATAGCTTAGGTCTGTTAGAATCACGCCTCTGGTCAATTTAAGTGGCTGTTCAAATTAAGGCAAAATCATGGCAGTTGTGACACTTACCAAAGCAAATTTTAAACAAACAATCGAGAATAATAATTTTGTGATTGTAGATTTTTGGGCGCCGTGGTGTGAGCCTTGTATGGCTTTTACGCCAACGTTTGAAGCGGCCGCTGCAAGCAATCCAGATATTGTATTTGGTATGGTGAATACCGAAGCTGACCCTGAAATTAGTGATTATTTTGAAGTAAAACAAATCCCAGGTATTTTGGTGATTCGCGATCAAGCGGGTATCCATACACAAGTAGGCGAAATTGGTGCGCCAGCCTTAGAAGAAATTATCAAATGGGCGCGTGAGCGTGATATGACGTTAGTACATCAGCATTACGCTGCAGAAGCCGCAAAAAAGAACTAGTTAGAGATAAAAAAGCCGTGACTGTTTAATTAAAAGCAGAGCGGTTTTTTTATTAGAATGATTTTTTTAAAATCCGCCTGTTGTCATAAATCGAAACAGATAAAAAGCGCCAATAGCCATCATGATATACATGGGGATATTACCCGCTTTTTTGCTTTCATTTTTATTGGGCGATGACATCACGCGGTTGAGTAGCCATGCCACAAAAATGATGACAGGAATAAGCATCATGTGCGTGGTGGAATCAAACAGCCAGCCTAGCGCCGACTTTAGCCAGCCGCCGTCTTTAAAAAATTCCATGGCAATGCCAATAATGCCGATAATCATGAGCCCGAAACCCGCGACAGACAATAAGGTTTTTGAAAGCGTATCGGCTTTAATATCAGCATTTTTTGCGTATTTATTGGGTTCTTTCTTAAGTGGTGCGGCCATGGCAATCTCCCTGAGATTAGAATGTGCTAATTTTGATTGAGATACTAATTCTGGTTTAAATACTTGGCGGGGTCAACCGATTTACCCAAACGGCGAATTTCAAAGTGCAATTTAACTGTGCTGGAATCGGTATTGCCCATTTCGGCAATTTTTTGACCAGCCGTCACCGCCTGGCCTTCTTTCGCTACAATTTTGCTATTGTGCGCATAAACCGATAAATAGGTTTTATTGTGCTTGATAATCACTAATTTGCCATAACCGCGCAAGTCAGAGCCACTATAAATCACTTTGCCAGCACTGGCTGCATTAATGGCTTGACCTGTAGTGCCTGTGATATCAATGCCTTTGTTGCTGGCTTCGTTAAAACCAGCCACCACTTTGCCCTGTGTTGGCCAGCTCCAAGTGATAGCTTCATCATCGCTTGTATTAGTGTCACTTGATTTCGCGTCAGTGGGTTTTGCCTCGCTTGATTTTATTTCGGCAGGTTTGGCTTCTTTTATATCAGCAGATTTGTTTGGGACACGATTGAGCGCTTCTAGGCTATAAGGCTCGCGCACTGCTTTTGGCTCACTTAATACAGGGGTGACAGCAGATTGCACGGTTGGTTTGCTGGCATTTTGCGTTGGTTTCGCTTCAGTCACTACAGATTCAGTTTTCATGGGCGTAATGACTACGCCGTCCTCAGTTTTGCCGCTCTCGGTTTTACTGGCTTCGGTTATTGTGTTGATTTTGCTTTTAAAACTGCTTAAATCAAGTTTTTGACCAATTTTTATTGGATAAGGTGGCGGGATGTTATTGGCTGCGGCGATTTCTTTGTAATCAAGACCATACTCTAAGCCAATGCCAAACAAGGTATCTCCTTTTACAACAATATGGCTATCTGGCCGCCAATCCTTGTTTCCGGCTGTATTTCCTACGTTTTTTTGGTCTAAAGGTTTGGTTTCTGTAGATTTTGCATCGGGCGGTTTTGGCTTGGATGCTTGCGGAGCTCGTTCAATCACTGGTGCGGGCGGGTTATTTTCGCAAGCAGTAATTGAAAATATTAAAAAGCTTAAAATGAATAAACGCGTCATGCGCTGACGCCCCCCAGTAAAGGTACAAATTTTACCGACTCTAGTTTGCTTTGTTTATACTCATTTCCCAAGCGTTCAATCAAGTGTAAGTTTTGCGTGTTGGTGCCGATCGGAATCACCATGCGTCCGCCAACAGCGAGTTGTGCGAGTAATTCTTGTGGTACATGTCCAGCCGCAGCGGTGACAATAATGCCGTCAAACGGCGCGAATTCACTGAGTCCGAGACTACCATCCGCGTGATCTAGCTTCACGTTGTTGCATTTGAGGGTGCGCAAATGTCCACGTGCTTTCATCACCAAAGGACGAATGCGTTCAAGCGAAAGTACTTCTTTAGCTACGCGCGACAATATGGCGGTTTGGTAGCCGCAACCAGTGCCAATTTCCAGGACTTTACCCAACTGTTTGCCGTTGCGTAAAATCTCGGTCATACGTGCCACAATGTAAGGTTGCGAGATGGTTTGATTGTATCCAATGGGCAGAGAAACGTCTTCGTAAGCACGAATCGACAAGGCATCGTCCACAAAAATATGCCGTGGAATTTCACCCATAGCATGCAACACCACCTCATCTTTAATGCCTTGCTCGCGCAGCCGTGCCAGCATTCGCTCGCGTGTGCGAAGCGAGGTCATGCCAATGCCAGTTTTAGTCGGTTTTGCTAATGCCATTATGCTAAGTCGGCCATTATTGAGTCAGCCAGTTTTTTAATTCGTCCAGTTGAGCATGTTTGGTTAAATCGACCTGAATAGGCGAAATGGACACTTGATTATGCGAAACCGCATAAAAATCAGTGCCTATGCCGCCATCGTTTGGTTGGCCGGCCGCGCCTACCCAATATACGGTTTCACCACGAGGTGTTTTAAGCTGCATAACAGGCTCGGCCTTATGGCGCTTGCCTAAGCGCGTGATAACCTTGCCTTTTAACGCGTCATAAGGCACATCTGGCACGTTAATATTGAGTAAAAGCGGCGATTTACATTTGGTTTTCATCGCGTGTTGGATCAGCTCAACTGTTACACGCGCAGCCGTCTCAAAGTGCGTCGCGCTGTGTTGAGACATGGATACAGCAAATGAAGGGATATCCAGCAAATAGCCTTCCATTGCCGCCGCCACAGTGCCAGAATAAATCGTGTCATCGCCCATATTGGCGCCATCGTTAATCCCAGAAATCACCATATCTGGCGGGGCTTCCATCAAGCCTGTTAAAGCTAAATGCACGCAATCGGTCGGTGTGCCATTTACATAAAAAAAGCCGTTACTGGCTTTACGCACGCTCAAAGGTCTATCTAGGGTAAGCGAGTTACTGGCCCCGCTGCGATTTCTCTCTGGTGCAACTACGGTAATTTCGGCAAATTTAGCTAAATAGTTGGCTAAAATGTTCAGACCGGGCGCAAAATAGCCATCGTCGTTCGAAAGTAGTATTTTCATACGTGACTTACTAATCGTATTTTTATAGTTAATAGCATTCTCATTACTTTATTATAAAGGAAGGCGGCTTTATTGCGATGGCTGTTGTATGAGTTTCGCGTAAAAAATTGCGCAGGTGAAAAATATGAGCGAAAGTACCACTTCTACCATCGCCAATTTGGCAGAAGTGCCATGGTCAGACCAAGCGCGTACCACGCCTTCAGTAAAATAAAGCAAAATAAACATACTTGCCCACTGATAAGTGTAGCGGCGGCCTTTGAGAATGCCAAATAACGGCAATAGAAGTGGCAGCGCTTTCAAAATAAGTAACGAGCCGCCTGGCCTGAGCGGTGCGAGAATCGCCTCCCAAGCAAGACATAAAAATATTAAAGCAACTATGCTAGAGCCCGCGCCAATTCTTAATGCTGGCAGCATGCTATTTGGCAAGTTTTAAGGCGGTTTCGGCTAAACGTTTACCAAGCGCGATACACAATTTCTTTTCGTCATTGGTAATTAATTTATCATCCATCGCGCCGCCGATATGGCTTGCGCCATAGGGCGTACCACCACTAAGAGTCGCGGATAATTCAGGTTCGGAATATGGTAAACCTACCATAATCATGCCGTGATGCATCAGTGGCAATATCATGGTGATGAGCGTGCTTTCGTTGCCGCCATGCATACTACCCGTGCTGGTGAACACTGCGGCGGGCTTATTTATTAGCGCACCTTTTAACCATAATCCAGCAGTGCCGTCTAAAAAATATTTCATTGGCGCTGCCATATTGCCAAAGCGGGTGGGGCTGCCGAGCGCCAAGCCTATGCACTCTTCCAAGTCCCTTGACTCAGCGTAAGGGTCACCGCTCGCGGGAATATCAGGTTCAGTCGCCTCATAATTAGCTGATACCTTTGGCACAGTACGAATGCGAGCTTTGATACCACCAACACTCTCAACGCCGCGCGCAATCAGCTGTGCCATTTCGCGCACTGCGCCACCCTGAGAGTAATACAGAACTAAAATTTCGTTCATTTGATGTGTTTAGTAAGTTTAGTCGTTTTTCCAATATAACTTGCTGGCGTCAATTCAAGCAGTAATTTTTTGGCCTTAGCTGGAATTTTTAATCCACTGATAAATGTATGCAACGAGGCTTTATTGATACCGCCTTTGCCACGAGTGAGTTCTTTTAGTTGTTCGTATGGGTTTTCAATACTATAGCGCCGCATCACGGTTTGAATCGGCTCGGCCAGTACTTCCCAGCTATTGTCTAAGTCTTCTGCCAATTTTGTTGGGTTGATTTCCAACTTATTCAAGCCGCGCAAGCAAGAGTCATAACCTAATAGCGTGTAACCAAATGCAACGCCCATATTGCGTAGTACGGTCGAATCGGTTAAATCGCGTTGCCAGCGCGAAATAGGCAATTTTTCTGCCATGTGACGCAATACTGCATTGGCTAAACCTAAATTGCCTTCTGAGTTTTCGAAATCTATCGGGTTGACTTTGTGCGGCATGGTGGATGAGCCGATTTCATCTGCTTTGACTTTTTGTTTGAAGTAACCAACTGAAATATAGCCCCAAATATCACGATTTAAATCAATTAAAATGGTATTGATTCTGCTTAAACAATCGTATAATTCCGCCATATAGTCATGCGGTTCAATTTGTGTGGTCATTGGGTTATAAACCAAACCCAAGTTCTCGACGAATTTCTTCGCAAAGCTTTCCCAATCAAAATTTGGGTAAGCCGACAAATGCGCGTTAAAGTTGCCCACCGCGCCGTTAGTTTTTCCTAAAATTTCACCGTTTTTAAGTTGTATTTGTTGGCGTTGCAGACGATACACCACATTGGCTAACTCCTTGCCCATGGTGGTGGGTGAAGCAGTTTGGCCGTGTGTACGTGATAACATAGGTTGATCGGCGAGTTGATGTGCTAGCTCGCCTAAGCGCGCAATTAAACTGGCTAAAAATGGTAGCATCACAGTATCACGCGCACCTTTAAGCATGAGTCCGTGTGAGAGATTGTTAATGTCTTCTGAAGTGCAAGCAAAGTGAATAAACTCGCTCGCTTTTTTGATTTCTGGGTTGGCATCAAATTTTTCCTTAAGCCAGTATTCAAGTGCTTTTACATCGTGGTTTGTACGGGCCTCAATCGCTTTGACTTGTGCTGCATCGGCCTCAGAAAAGCTGGCAATCGCAGCATCAAGCTCTTTAATTGTGGCTGTGCTAAATGGTGCAATCTCAGCTAACCCTTTGGAGGCAGATAAGGCTTTCAGCCATTCTACCTCAACGCTTGCCCTATATTTTATGAGTGCATATTCACTAAAGAAGGGACGTAGGGAATCTAGTTTGGATTGATAACGACCATCGAGAGGGGATAAGGCGTTCAGCGTGGTCAGCGTCATAAAAAGCTTTCGGGCAGTGGTGCAACAAAACAGTATATTACGTTTTTTACTGCACTTAATCTATTGGCTGACTTACAGTGATAGGTGCAGATCATTGGGCAGTTGAGATTAGGGCTAAATTTCATCAATAGTTTTTTAAGCAAGACTAAATTATATAGGACTTTCTTTAGTTGTCAACATATATCTTATGTCTTATATAAGATATATAACACTAGACTATTTTTATTTGGTATGTTTTAATTCTTCAACTTAAATATTGCATTCTGCAATGCTGCAAAATTATTATGACAGATAAAACTTATAACTCGCCAAATTATAGGCCGCTGTACGACCAAATTAAAGTGCTGCTAACGCAGAGTTTAATTGGTGGAGAATGGCGCCCAGGCGAGATGATTCCGAGTGAAATTGATTTGGCCGCGCGCTATAAAGTATCACAGGGTACAGTACGTAAAGCCATTGATAGCCTTGCGGGCGAGAATATTTTAATTCGTCGCCAAGGCAAAGGTACCTTTGTTGCAACTCATAATGAAGAAGGCATCAAGCTACGTTTTTTACGCTTAACCGCTGTAGATGGTCATAAGGAAGCGCTGCAAAATGAATTGATATCTTGTAGCAAAACTAAGGCTGATAATCGCCTTGCTAAGATTTTAGAATTAAAAGCGGGCGCAGCTTTAATTGATGTAAAACGCCTGCTCACTTTTTCTGGCAGGCCGCTTATTTATGATCATATTATTGTGCCGGCCGCACCATTTAAAGGCCTTAACAGCACTAGAATAGAAGAGAATAATGGTTCAATGTACGGCATGTATGAGACAGAATACGGCATTCGCATGATACGTGCTGAAGAGCGACTTATTGCCGTAGCGGCAACTGGTGAGGTCGCTAAAGCCTTAAATTTAAAGTTGGGCACGCCATTGTTAAGTATTGAGCGCGTTTCATATACTTATGGCGACAAGCCAATGGAATGGCGATTAGGCCTTTGCTTAACGGACGATCATCACTACATGAACGAATTAGAGTAAAAAAATGAAAGCATTTAATGGATAACCTAAAAAAACGCGCACTCGATTACCACCAATTTCCAATTCCTGGCAAGCTGTCCGTGGAATCATCCAAGCCATGTGCTACGCAGGATGATTTATCGCTGGCCTATACGCCTGGCGTAGCAGCACCCGTGCTTGAAATCAATGCCGACCCTGCAAATGCCTATAAATATACCAATAAAGGCAATTTAGTCGCCGTGATTACAGATGGTACGGCAGTGCTGGGTTTAGGCAACATGGGTGCGCTTGCCAGTAAACCTGTGATGGAAGGCAAAGCCGTATTATTTAAGCGCTTTGCAGGTATCGACGTGTTTGATATTGAAATTAACGCTAAAACGCCGGATGAATTTATTCAAACCGTGGTGAATATTGCACCAACCTTTGGCGGTATTAATTTAGAAGACATCGCCGCACCACATTGTTTTTATATTGAAAACGAGCTGAAGAAACGCCTTGATATTCCTGTGTTTCATGACGATCAACACGGCACAGCAGTGATTGTGGCAGCGGCATTATTGAATGCGCTTGAGTTACAAGGCAAAACATTGCTCACCGCTAAAATTGTGTTTTTAGGTGCTGGCGCAGCGGGATGTTCATGTGCGAAATTACTTAAATTAATGGGTGCCACCAACGTCACCATGGTGGATAGAACTGGCGTGATAGATACTTCGCGTGCTGATTTACATGACAACAATCGTGAGTTGGCGGTTAAGCCCAGCGACGCAAAAACACTAGGGGACATGATGCCAAATTGTGATGTATTTATTGGTGTTTCGGCTAAAAACGCACTTGATGCAAGTTTAATAAAAAGCATGGCTAAAAACCCAATTATTTTTGCGCTGGCGAATCCAGACCCTGAAGTATTGCCCAACGTAGCGCATGCGATTCGTGACGATATTTTGATGGCGACTGGACGCAGTGATTTTCCGAATCAAGTCAATAACGCCTTGTGTTTTCCATATCTTTTCCGTGGTGCGCTTGATGCAAAAGCCACTAAAATTACCGAAAAAATGAAAGTTGCCGCGGCATACGCTTTGAGTGAGCTCGCGCGTGAACCCGTACCTGCAGATGTCTTGCAAGCATATAACTTGAAAGAACTTAAATTTGGGCGCGAATATATTATTCCCAAACCATTTGATAAGCGTTTATTGGCAAGGGTTTCTAGTGCTGTAGCAAAAGCAGCAAAAGAATAGTATGCTCCAAAATAAATTAAAACAGCGCCCAAAAAACCTGAATTTATTTACTATTCGCTTACCGATTAATGCGGTGGTGTCTATCCTGCATCGTGCTTCAGGTATGGCGCTATTCGGGATGTTACCGTTTATTTTGTTGGCATTTCAACATTCTGTAAGTTCTAAAGAAACCTATTTTGTACTCACAGAATTACTCAATACTTGGTTTATAAAGCTCGTGCTTATTGGGTTGGCATGGGCTTTTTTTCATCACTTTTTTGCAGGGTTACGGCATTTAATGCAGGATATTCATTGGATGACTAGCCTGCAAAAAGCGCGTTTTTCTGGTCGCGTGGTGCTGTGGCTGGTAGGTTTATCTATGGCGATTTTTGCCTTTGTGATTTGGTAGTTTATTTTGTTAATACAATTACTCACTAACAAATATCCAGGTATGCGCTTATGGCTTTCGCAGCGCTTAACTGCTGTAATTATGGCGGTTTATATTGTGCTGTTGATTATTTTGTTAGCCATTCAGCAACCTGTGGGGTTTGATGTTTGGCATGCTTTTGTGTCACCAGGGTGGTTTAGATTAATTACATTTTTGTTTTTTATTAGCCTTTTTATCCATGCTTGGCTAGGTGTAAGTGATGTATTTCAAGATTATATTTATAATCTTAAATTAAGAGCTTATCTGCAAATGATTGTGGATATTTTGCTAGTGGTATATTTGGTTTGGGTAAGTTTTATTTTGTGGAATATTTAAAATAATGGCCTTAGAGACACACCAATTTGATGCGGTCATCGTTGGTGGTGGTGGTGCCGGTTTGCGCGCATCGCTACAGCTGGCGGAGGCTGGTGTAAAGGTGGCGGTGTTATCTAAAGTGTTTCCAACTCGTTCGCACACAGTGGCGGCGCAGGGCGGTATTGCGGCTGCCTTAGGTAATGTGGCCGAGGATAAATGGTTGTGGCATATGTACGACACCATCAAAGGCTCAGACTTTTTGGGCGACCAAGATGCAATTGAATTTATGTGTAAAAACGCCGCGAAAGCCATCATAGAACTGGAACATTTTGGCATGCCATTTGATAGGCTAGACAATGGAAAAATCTTTCAACGCCCGTTTGGAGGCATGACGAAAAATTTTGGCGAAACGCCCATTTCACGCACTTGTGCAGTGGCGGATAGAACTGGTCACGCCATGCTGCACACGCTTTATCAGCGCAATATTCAAGCCAATACACAGTTTTTTGTGGAGTGGTTTGCACTCGATTTAATTCGCGATGCAGAAGGTGATGTGCTGGGTGTAATCGCGTTAGAAATTGAAACGGGTAGCATCCACATCATGCATGCCAAAACCACGCTACTGGCCACAGGCGGCGCAGGGCGTATCTTTCAGGCCAGCACCAACGCGTTTATTAATACAGGCGATGGCCTCGGCATGGCGGCGCGTGCAGGTTTGCCACTACAAGATATGGAATTTTGGCAGTTTCATCCAACCGGGGTTTTACATGCCGGCGTGCTGATTACCGAAGGTGTAAGAGGCGAAGGCGGTTACTTGGTGAATTCTGAAGGCGAGCGATTTATGGAGCGCTATGCACCGCATGCTAAAGATTTAGCCAGTCGCGACGTGATTGCGCGTGCTTCGGCCACCGAAATTAAAGAAGGTCGCGGCGTTGGGAAAAACAAAGACGCAGTACATTTAAAATTGGATCATCTGGGTGAGGAGATTATCAATAAGCGCCTTCCAGGCATACGTGAAATTGCTAAAACTTTTGCCAATGTCGACCCAATCCACGACCCAATACCCGTAGTGCCAACAGCTCACTATATGATGGGTGGCATCCCGACCAATTTGGATGGTCAAGTGGTGATTGATAATGAGCAGGCAGTGAATGGTTTATATGCTGTGGGCGAGTGTGCTTGTGTTTCGGTGCATGGGGCCAATCGTCTGGGTTCAAATTCGTTGTTGGATTTAGTTGTGTTTGGGAAAGCGGCGGGAAATAAAATGGTAGTAGAAATCGCACAGCTAAAAGCGCATAAACCGCTACCAAATAATGCTGCAGATGCGACACTGGCACGCATTGCACGCTTAGAAAATGCGCAAGGCGAAAATATGGCAGAAGTAGGCGGTGCCATGCGTAAAACCATGCAAGCTCACTGCGGCGTGTTTAGATTTCCTGATTTATTAGCAAGAGGCGTGGGCGAAATTGATGCTGTTACTAAGCGCATGCAACACATCACAATTAAAGATAAAAGTCAGGTGTTCAATACCGCACGTGTTGAGGCATTGGAGCTGGATAACTTGATTGAAGTTGCGATTGCGACCATGCATGCGGCCAACGCGCGTACTGAAAGCCGTGGCGCACATGCGCGTGAAGATTTTGGTGAGCGGGATGATAAAAAGTGGTTAAAGCACTCCCTTTTTTACAAACAAAACAATAGGTTAACCTATAAGTCAGTGCGTTTAAAACCACTTACTGTGGAATCTTTTGAGCCTAAAAAACGAGTTTATTAGATGAAATTTTCAGTATATAGATACAACCCAGACGTCGACAAAAAGCCCTACATGCAGGATTACGACATCGAACTGCATGATGAAGACCACATGTTGTTGGATGCGCTGATTCGCATTAAAGAGCATGACGACACCTTGAGTTTGCGTAAATCGTGCCGCGAAGGCGTGTGTGGCAGCGACGCGATGAATATCAATGGTAAAAACGGCTTGGCCTGCATTACCAAGCTGATTGATTTAGCAGAGCCAGTGGTGCTGCGCCCTATGCCTGGTTTGCCCGTTATTCGTGATTTGGTTGTGGATATGACGCAGTTTTTTGAGCATTACAACTCGGTAAAACCGTATCTTGTCAATAACGATCCATTGCCAGAAACCGAGCGCTTGCAAAGTCCGGAAGACCGTGCCAAATTGGATGGTTTGTACGAATGTATTTTATGCGGCGCATGTACGACATCGTGCCCAAGTTTTTGGTGGAACCCAGATAAGTTTGTCGGACCTGCAGGCTTATTACAGGCCAACCGATTTATTATGGATTCGCGCGATCAAGCGACTGAAGAACGGTTAGAAAATCTAGAGGATCCGTATCGTTTATATCGTTGCCACAACATTATGAATTGCGTGGAAGTGTGCCCGAAAAAGCTCAACCCCAATGCCGCGATTGCCAATATCAAAGACTTAAAGATTGAGCGTGCGCGTGAAACCAAAACCACAAAAAAACAAATCGCAATTAAATCAATATGAATACCGAAAACATGAAAGATGCCCAAAAAAATATTCAGCAAAGGCGGCTGGCTTGGCGTTGCAGACGCGGCATGCTGGAGCTGGATATTGTGTTGCAACGCTTTATTACGCAGCACTTTAATCAACTCACTTTGGGTGAATTACAAGCGTTTGATGAACTTTTGGACCTGCCAGACAATGATTTTTGGCTACTGGTATGTGATGCTAACATGACACATAGCGATACAGAGATACAAACGGTGCTGCACAAAATGAGAGTTTTATGACTATAGTAAAACAAGCTGACTTTATTCAAAGCATTCAAGATGCCTTGCAATATATTTCGTACTATCATCCCGCTGATTATATTCAGGCTTTAAGTGCAGCCTACAAGCTAGAGCAATCACCTGCCGCAAAAGACGCAATTGCGCAAATTCTCACTAATTCACGCATGTGCGCTGAAGGTAAACGTCCGATTTGTCAGGATACAGGCATTGTCGTCGCGTTTGTTAAGGTGGGCATGAGTGTGCGCCTTGAAGGTGATTTGTCGTTAGAGGAAATGGTGAATGAAGGTGTACGGCGTGCTTATTTGCTGCCAGAGAACAAGCTACGCGCTTCAATAGTGAACGACCCTGCAGGTACTCGCAAAAACACCAAAGACAATACGCCAGCCGTCACGCACGTGGAATTAGTACATGGTGATAAAGTGGAGGTGAAGATTGCGGCAAAAGGCGGCGGTTCTGAGAATAAAGCCAAGCTTGCGATGCTTAACCCAAATGACAGTATTGTAGATTGGATTTTGGAAACCGTGCCAACCATGGGTGCGGGCTGGTGTCCGCCTGGCATGTTGGGCATTGGCATTGGCGGTAGTGCTGAAAAAGCCATGATTTTGGCCAAAGAATCGCTGATGCAGCCGATAAATATGCATGAGCTCAAAGCGAAAAGCCAGAATAAAGAAAAGCTTAATAGAATCGAAGAATTGCGTTTAGAGATTTATGATAAAGTGAATAACTTGGGCATTGGTGCACAAGGTTTGGGAGGGTTGACTACGGTTTTAGACGTGAAAATTTTAGATTACCCGACTCATTCTGCTTCTTTGCCCGTGGCGATTATCCCTAATTGTGCGGCAACGCGCCATATTCACTTTATGCTAGATGGCACAGGTGCGGCAGAACTCGCGCTGCCAGACTTAAGTATTTACCCAGACGTGCATTGGGCGCCCAGCGCACAGGCCAAGCGCGTGAATTTAGAATCACTCACTAAAGTCGATATAGCCAATTGGCAAGCCGGCGAAACGCTTTTATTGAGCGGTAAAATTTTGACCGGTCGCGATTCTGCTCACAAAAGAATAGCTGCCATGTTGGCAAAAGGCGAAAAATTGCCAGTGGATTTTACTAATCGTTTTATTTATTACGTTGGCCCTGTTGATGCGGTGCGTGACGAAGTAGTTGGCCCAGCAGGCCCAACTACCGCCACGCGCATGGATAGTTACTCTGAGATAATGTTAGGCCAAACTGGCTTGCTTGGCTCAATCGGCAAGGCAGAGCGCGGCGACGAAGCATTAGTGGTAATTGCAAAGCACAAGTCAGTGTATTTAATGGCCGTAGGCGGCGCTGCGTATTTGGTGAGCAAAGCCATTAAAAGATCGCGTGTGGTGGCGTTTGCCGATTTAGGCATGGAGGCGATTTACGAATTTGAAGTGGTGGATATGCCCGTGACGGTTGCAGTGAGCGCGACAGGTGAATCGGTGCATAAAACTGGCCCTGCACTTTGGAAAGAAAAGATTGCACGGCATCAAGCAATAGAAATACACAGTGTGCCTTAAATTAGTTAAGTTGCACTTTCTGTATCAATTTCAGTCATAATTGTTGCATGATAAATGTGAAAATTATTACTTTAATTTGCTTTATGTTTACAGTTACAGCAGCTAATGCTGAAGACGTGCTAGGCTATCTCACCGATAAAGAGGGCCGATATACTGGGCCATCTGTGGAAGATAATATCACTGCAATGGATACTGATAAAAATGGCTTTGCCGATGTGCTTGAAGTGCGCGCGTTTTTGGAACTGAAACACGGCAAAGGTTACGAAAAAGCACTGTTGGATAGATGGGAATTGACTTCTAGAGGCACCACATGCACGACGCCATTTGCGAAAGAGCTGTACGTAGACAAGAGTAACCCACTTGACATACGCAACTAGTTAGAATTATTTTAAGTAATTTGTAAAGAGTAAAAATGTTAAACGCTTACCGAGCGCATGTGCAAGAACGTGCCGAACTTAAACTCCCTCCGTTGCCGCTAAACGCTGAGCAAGTGGCATTGCTGGTTGAATTGCTTAAAAATCCACCAAAAGGCGAACAGGCCTTACTCGTTGATTTGCTCGAAAATCGTACTCCAGCAGGGGTTGATCAAGCGGCTTATGTAAAAGCGGCGTTTTTGGCAGACCTTGCTAAAAGCACTGCCAAATCACCATTAATTAGCCCAGAAAAAGCCGTGCAGCTTTTAGGTACGATGTTAGGCGGTTACAACGTACAGGCACTAGTAGCATTGCTAAATACGCCAATGGCGGAACACGCTGTCAAAGCATTGAGTAATACGATTTTAATGTTTGACGCGTTTCACGATGTGGATGTGTTAATGAAAGCTGGTAATGTACACGCTAAAAAATTGATACAATCTTGGGCAAATGCCGAGTGGTTTACATCTAAACCTGCCTTGCAAGCCGAAATTAAAATGGTGGTATTTAAGGTGGAAGGCGAAACCAATACCGATGACTTAAGTCCCGCGCAAGAGGCGTGGAGTCGCCCGGATATTCCGCTACACGCCAATGCCATGCTGGTGAACAAAATGCCAGATGGATTGAATATCATCGAAAAACTCAAAGCCAAAGGCTTGCCGCTGGCTTATGTGGGCGATATTGTCGGCACCGGCTCATCACGTAAGTCAGCGATTAACTCATTGCAGTGGTTTATGGGCAATGATATTCCGAATATTCCCAACAAGCGTACAGGCGGTGTGATTTTAGGTGGAAAAATTGCGCCTATTTTCTTTAACACGGCGGAAGATTCCGGCGCGTTACCGGTTCAATGTGATGTTTCGAAAATGCACACTGGTGATGTGATTGTGATTAAGCCGTATGAAGGCAAAGTGTTGAATGAGGCGGCTGAAATCATTTCTGGTTTCGAGCTTTTACCAATCACTATGCCCGATGAAGTGCGCGCTGGCGGTCGCATTCCACTGATTATTGGTCGCGGTTTAACTGCAAACGCACGTAAGGCGTTATGTTTGGGTGAGACGCAAGCGTTTATCAAGGCAATTCCAGCCAAGTCATCAAACAAAGGCTACACCCTCGCACAAAAAATGGTGGGCAGGGCTTGTGGCGTAGCTGGTGTTCGCCCTAGTACTTATTGTGAGCCCAAAGCAACTACGGTAGGCTCGCAAGACACTACCGGTGGCATGACACGCGATGAATTGAAAGAGCTTGCCTGCCTGGGTTTTAGCAGCGATTTGGTCATGCAAAGTTTCTGCCATACTGCGGCCTACCCAAAGCCTGTGGATATTAAGTTACAACATGAGTTGCCCGAATTTATGAGTAGCCGTGGCGGGGTTTCTTTGCGCCCGGGCGATGGCGTAATTCATTCTTGGTTGAATCGTATGATTTTGCCTGATACCGTTGGTACTGGCGGCGATTCACACACACGTTTCCCAATTGGTATTTCATTCCCTGCAGGTTCTGGGTTGGTGGCGTTTGCCGCCGCTACAGGTGCCATGCCGCTTGATATGCCAGAATCAGTATTGGTGCGCTTTAAAGGCAAAATGCAGCCTGGCATCACCTTGCGCGATCTGGTGAATGCCATACCTTATGCGGCGATACAAGAAGGCACTTTGACGGTTGGCAAGCAAGGTAAAAAGAACGTGTTTAACGGCAGAATTTTAGAAATTGAAGGTTTGCCCGATTTAAAAGTAGAACAAGCGTTTGAGTTTGCCGATGCTTCTGCGGAGCGCTCTGCTAATGGTTGTACGGTATTACTTAACAAAGAGCCCGTAATTGAGTTTCTAAACTCCAACATAGTGCTGATGCAAAACATGATCGAAAACGATTATGAAGATGCACGTACCTTGCAACGCCGTATCGATAACATGCAAGCTTGGTTGGCGAAACCTGAATTATTGCAACCCGACAAAGACGCAGAATATGCGCATGTAATAACCATTGATTTGAATGAAATCAAAGAGCCACTGGTAGCTTGCCCGAACGACCCAGATGACATCAAACCGATGTCAGCTGTGGTGGGCGATAAAATTGATGAAGTATTTATTGGCAGCTGCATGACTAATATTGGCCATTACCGCGCAGCAGCGAAGGTGCTTGAAGGCACAGGTAATATCCCGACACGTCTTTGGATTGCGCCGCCAACGCGTATGGATGAGGCGCAACTTAGAGATGAGGGTGTGTATTCTGTGTTCGGTATCGCAGGGGCGCGTACCGAAGTGCCAGGCTGTTCGCTCTGCATGGGCAACCAAGCGCGCGTGGCAGATAAAGCGACAGTTTTTTCGACCAGTACCCGCAACTTTGATAATCGCATGGGTCGAGATGCCCGTGTTTACTTGGGTTCAGCCGAGCTAGCCGCCGTGTGTGCAAAACTTGGCCGCATGCCTAGCCATGCCGAATACATGGAAACCGTCGGCAATAAACTGAGCGATGTAGCTAATATTTACAAATATTTGAATTTTGACCAAATGACCGAATATAAAGCGGCGCTGGAAACCTTGCGCGATGGTAAAGTGAAGAAAGTCATCCCAATTGCAGAACATGCTGAATAATGGCTGATTTTTAGTGAGATGAAGCCGCAAATACCAGAAATCCCTAAAATATTCAACCAAGAGGCTATAGTACCTCCTGTAAAGCGCGGCGCTTGGAAAATCATGTTGCCACTAGGCGTTCTGCTTGCAGGCGTTACTGTTGCAGCTTGGCATTTTGGATGGCACGCTAAGGCGGTTACCACTGGTGTGTTGTTGTTTGCAGGGCTATCCCATCTACTCGCTTGGGTACTCGGCATCATCACATTAGTGCCAATTATTGGCCCAATATTGGTTAAAGTCCTTAGTTTATCTATCATCTGGCTGTTAAATGCTATTGGATATTTGGTTTCATTTGTCGCCATAAAACGTGGTTATTCTAAAGATGTGCTTACTTATCGCGCGGTGACCATTGCGCTCATCACGGGCATTGTCATTGGCTATGTAATTGGCAGCTTGGTTTAAGTGGCTAGTTTTATTTTATGAAATCTGGCTTGTAATTCGAAACTCAGCAGTATCGTCCAAAGCCAACAATTGAGCCAGCACAGGCATGCTTTCATTTAATATACCTGGCAATGTCCACGGTGGGTTGATAATAAATAAGCCGCTGCCATGCATGCCAAAACCTTCTGAAGGTGGCGCTTGAACCGACATTTCTACATGTAACCAATCAGGTATATTCAAGTTCATTAATCTTTCTATCATTTTTGCAGGTTCTGGGCGCTGCAATAGTGGGTACCAAATAATGTAAGTGCCAGTCGCAAAACTCTTGAGACTGTCTTTAATGCAATCTACAACGCGTTTATAATCATCTTTAAGCTCATAGGGTGGGTCTATCAGAATTACGGCACGTTTGGTGGGCGGTGGCAGGCAGGCTTTGATGCCAGCAAAACCATCCTGCATTTCAATCTTGGTTTGTTTGCCTTTACCCACGAAATTTTCTACCAGCAGTTTGCAATCATTCGGATGTAACTCAAACAGACGCATTTTGTCATCATTGCGCAAAAGCGCTTCAGCAATTTTGGGTGAGCCAGGGTAAAATTTTAATTGATTGTTTTTATTATATTTTTTTATTATTTCAACAAAATTAGCAAGTGATCCCGGTAAGTTTTTCGCATCAAAAAGCCTTGTTATACTCGTTTGAAACTCGGCATTTTTTTGTGCAAACTCACTCGTCAGTGCATACATGCCCGCGCCCGCATGCGTATCAATCACCCAGTAAGGCTTATCCTTTTGATTCATGTAATCCAGCACTAGGCTTAATATGTAGTGTTTAAGCACATCGGCATGATTGCCCGCATGAAAGGCGTGGCGATAACTTAACATTTAAAATCACTGAACATGGCGAAATTATAGGCGAGAACGGCCTATTTTCTTGTATGATTGGCAAATTATTTAAGCCCAAAATTAACAGAAGGTCTCATGAGTAAGCACCAACATCAGATTGAAAATGACCACTCTCACAATAATCCATTTCTTTTCCCATTCTTGTTGATACTTGTTTTTGCTTTTATCGAGCTGGCAGGAGGTATTTGGACACAATCACTCGCGCTGTTGGGCGATGCGTGGCATATGTTTTCTGATGTGTTTGCATTAGGTTTGGCGATGTATGCATCGCATCATGCTTCAAAGCCCCACAGTAAAAAACATGCTAGTGGGCAAAGCCACATTGAAATTACAGCTTCAATTATCAACGCTGTTTTAATGGTGATGGTGGTGATTTATATTATCATTGAAGCTGCACATCGTCTTAAGACCCCGCATGACGTTACAGGCGGATATGTGATGCTAATTGCTTTTATTGGACTCGTGGTGAATATCGTTGTGGCAAAACTGTTGCATCACCAAGAAGATGGCAACAAAAATCACAATCGTCGCGCTGCATTTTTGCATGTGTTGGGTGATTTGTTAGGCTCTGTCGCTGCACTGGCGGCGGGCGCGGTGATTTATTTCACAGGCTGGTTGCCGATAGATCCGCTTCTATCCATTTTTATTTCTGTGTTGATATTGATAGTGACCTTGAAATTAATCAAAGATATTTGGTACACACTGCATGGAAACCGCTAGCCATATGACCATTAGACCTACGTTCGACATCGATTGCCGCCAATGTACGCGGCTAGCAACTTTTTTAGATAATGTTAAAGTAAAAAATCCAACCTACTTTTGCAAACCTGTACCGCAGTTTGGCGATGCTAATGCCAAGTTGATTATTGTAGGTCTAGCGCCTGGCATGCACGGCGCAAACAGAACTGGCAGGCCGTTTACGGGCGACCATGCAGGCGTGCTGCTATACGAAACGCTGCATAAATTCGGCTTTGCCACGCAGTCGCAATCCGTTTCGGCAGATGATCCCTTACGTCTTATCAATTGCCGTATTAGTAACGCGGTGAAATGTTTGCCACCGGAAAACAAACCTCTTCCAGAGGAGATAACGACATGTAATCAGTTTTTAGCAGCAGAATTGCAGAATTTAACAACAAATAGCGTCATTTTAGCGTTGGGGAATGTTGCGCATTTAGCGGTGTTGAAAGCATTTGGTCTAAAAATCAAAGATTATAAATTTGGCCATGCCGCGCAACATAAGCTTCCCAATGACCAAATTTTGGTAGATAGTTACCATTGCAGCCGTTACAACACACAAACGCGCAGATTGACCGAGGCTATGTTTCATAATGTGTTTGCGGAAATCCAATCATTGTTAGTGAAGGAGAACTAAAATGCCATACGTTAATGTAAAACTCGCTGGAAGCATTACCAAAGAACAGAAAAAAGAAATTGCGAAAGAAATCACCGAAACCCTGCAAAAACACGCGCACAAACCACCCAGCTATACCTATATTGTGTTTGAAGAGGTGGAAATGGAAGATTGGGCGATAGGTGGGAGTTTGTTGGGGTAAAAATGAGAGGCAGAAGCCCCTCATTTTTTTACAGCTTGCTATTTACTTCTTTTTTGATGGTGAAGGATGCGTAATACGTTCCTTTTCCCATGTTTTTGGATCTTTACGTTTGGTGTCTGATTCTTTCAGAAACCGCCCAGTACCGGAATCCCGAAACTGCTCTTGCTTTGTCAAGTTGTACTCCTTAAATATATGACATTAAGTGAGTAAATAGAAAGTTAGCAAAAATATGTTGCTTTACATTTAGTAAATGCTCTACTATTTGTTCACGTGTTAAACACAGTTTTACCGTACTTTCGCGGCTCTTTCCATCTCAACTGGATTGAGCCGCAATCACATCCACCCACTATATTTTGTGATTCCGCAGCAAATTTAGGCCTTTATTTTGTGTGCGTCAATCAATTTTTGTTATTTTATACACAGGTTTGTCCACAAGTTATAATTTTGTGCCATAATTGGCCTACTCAATGATTTGTAGGATGATTGTATGCATAGCAAAGACAACGATGAGCTAAAAACTTATTTGGCATCACGGATCAGGTTTGAGCGAAAGAAAAATGGGTATAGTCAGGAAAAAATGGCAAGTCTTGCAGGAGTTTCTACAAGAACTTATAAGCGATTCGAGCAAAGCTGTAATGGTGGGTTTGATAATTTTATAAATATTCTAAGAGTTTTTGATAGGTTGGAAATATTAGAGAAAGTTCTCCCACCTCCGTTATCAAGCGGCGTTCGTAGTATGGCTGCAATTATTGAAGACCTTAATAAGCGGAAGTAGCAATTATAGGATGGTCGCTTTCGCGCGACTGGCGAGTTACTTTCCTTTGCTTGTCCAAAGGAAAGTAACCAAAGCAAATGACACCCCGTGCCGCTTGTTTCCTTCGGTCTTAGCACGGCATCTGGGCGGCTGCGGAACTCGTGCTTTCAGCACTCAAACAGTCCTCGCCGCTTATCCATCTGCCGCTCAAGCCAAAGGCGCGGCAAGGGGATTTAAAGTCAAAACCATTTAAGTTCCGTCATTCTGAGCGTAGCGAAGAATCCAGAGCGAGGCTTGAATATAATCAAAAGCATGGATTCTTCGCTACGCTCAGAATGACGGCGATATTGTTAATGTCTAGTGTTAAAATGTTTGCATGTTCGACCCCAAACCTATCTTAAAAAATCTGCCTAATCTGCCGGGCGTGTATCGTATGATTAATGCCTCGGAGGAGGTGATTTATGTGGGCAAGGCGAAGGATTTAAAAAAGCGCGTTTCAAGCTATTTCAACAAAAATCTGCCAAGTCCGCGTACGCGGATGATGGTGAGTAATATCACCAAAATCGAGACCACCGTCACCCACAACGAAGCTGAAGCTTTGTTGCTGGAAAACAACCTGATTAAAGGCTTGATGCCGCGCTATAACGTGTTGTTTCGCGACGATAAATCGTACCCATACATTACACTGACTAATGACAAATTCTCGCGCTTGGCATTTCATCGTGGCGCACAAAAAAAAGGCAACCAATATTTCGGGCCTTTCCCCAATAGCGTGGCGGTGCGAGAGAGTATTCAGTTGTTACAAAAAGTGTTTAAGCTGCGCACTTGCGAGAATACCGTGTTTGCGAACCGTTCACGACCTTGTTTGCAGTACCAAATTGAGCGTTGTACCGCGCCTTGCGTGGGTTTTATCTCGGCAGATGATTACACGCACGATGTGAACCACGCTGCGATGTTTTTAGAAGGTAAAACTAACGAGGTGATGAATGCACTGGGCGATAAAATGAACACGGCGGCAGCCAATCAGGAATATGAAATGGCGACGGTGTTCCGCGACCGCATACAGGCGCTACGCCAAGTGCAGGCCAAGCAGTTTGTGAGTGATTTTAGTGTTTCGGACGCAGACGTAATCGCTTGCGCCGAGGTAAAGGGTCAGCATTGCATTAACTTAGTGATGATACGCGGCGGGCGACATTTGGGCGATAAAAGCTTTTTTCCAAAAAATACGCAAGATGCAGAATTAACAGAAACAGTTGAAGCATTTTTAACGCAACATTACGTGGCGCAAAACACACCACCGATGATTGTATGTGGCACGGAGGTTGATACAAAAACCTTCGAGCTCGCTTTTAGTGAGCGAGCTGGCCGCAAAATTAAAATTATTACTAATTCTATCGGTGATAAGCGTGTTTGGCTGAAAATGGCACAAACCAATGCGGAATTGGCGTTGACACAGCAACAGCAGGCATCTCACAACCAAGCAGCGCGACTATTGGCGCTACGCGAGGCCTTGAATTTACCTGAAAATGTTGAGCGTATTGAATGTTTTGATATAAGTCACACCATGGGCGAGGCGACGGTGGCGAGCTGCGTGGTGTTTGATAAAGGTAACTTGCAAAATAGCGAATACCGCCGCTATAACATCACCGGCATTACGCCAGGGGATGATTACGCGGCAATGCGCGATGTGTTGACACGGCGCTATAAGAAAGTAGCGGCGGGAGAGGGTAAAAGGCCAGATTTGGTATTTATCGATGGCGGCAAAGGCCAATTGGGCGTGGCGATTGAGGTGATGCAAGAAGTAGGTTTGGAGGATATTCTGATGGTAGGCATCGCTAAAGGCGAAGAACGCAGACCAGGGTTAGAGACCATGATATTTTCTGATTCGGGGGAAATGCTAAATTTGCCGACCGACAATATCGGTTTGCATTTGTTGCAACAAATTCGTGATGAAGCGCACCGATTCGCCATTACCGGGCATCGTGCCAAGCGCGCAAAGGCACGTATTACCTCGAGTTTGGAGGATATTGCGGGCATAGGCGCAAAACGCCGAAAAGCCTTATTAACGCGCTTTGGTGGCTTAGATGGTGTAAAAAGTGCTAGCATAGACGAACTTGCGCAAGTCGATGGCGTCAGCAAAAATCTCGCACAAATCATTTACGAAGCCTTACATTAAATTATGCTATGGAACATACCCAATATTTTAACCGTGCTGCGCATTGCGCTTATCCCGGTATTTGTCGGCATTTTTTATTTGCCGCATAATTTATATGCGCTGGGTATATTGCCCACGCACACCTTGAACGTGGCTGCGGCAAGCATATTTGCGCTGGCCTCGTTTACTGATTGGCTGGATGGTTTTTGGGCGCGCAAGTTTAATCAAACCTCTAGTTTTGGCGCTTTTTTAGACCCGGTAGCCGATAAGCTGATGGTGGCTGCAGCGCTGATTGTGCTGGTGGAATTTCATCGCGCAGGCGCCGTGGTTACACTTATCATTATTGGTCGTGAAATTGCCATTAGCGCGCTACGTGAATGGATGGCAGGATTAGGCAAAAGCAGCAGCGTAGGCGTTGCTATAATTGGCAAAGTTAAAACTGCCGCACAAATGTTGGCGATTTTATTGCTGCTTTACTATGACAACCTAAATTTAGGTTTTTTGGGCGCATTTAACACCAAATTTGTTGGGCAAATTTTGATTATTTTTGCTGCGTTTTTAACATTGGTTTCAATGGGTTACTACTTAAAAGTGGCGTGGCCTACCATTAAAAAGTCGATTAATTAACATTTTTGATGAAAATAGTAAGCAATAATATTAATGTAAACGCAGGTTTCTACCTTGACACCAGCCCAAAAATCGCTAAAATGCTCGCTTCTTAACGCGGGAATAGCTCAGCTGGTAGAGCGCAACCTTGCCAAGGTTGAGGTCGCGAGTTCGAGCCTCGTTTCCCGCTCCAGTACTATAATTAATTACGGCGAATGCACGCATGCTTTCGCCGTTTTAGTTTCAAATAACTTGTTTAATTGCCATGTTATAAATTAAACATGAATGGCGCGATAGCAAAGCGGTTATGCCGCGGCCTGCAAAGCCGTTTAGGCCGGTTCGACTCCGGCTCGCGCCTCCAATCTCTCGAATACCCTATGAATTATTGCTCTTTTTGGTACAAAGCTTACTCATAAAATGCAGTAATGTTATGTAAAACATTGTAGTTATTGCCAAATGTTGATACATTACATTAAATGACAATTTTAACAGGTTGAAGTGATGAGCTTAGATAAAATAAGCCCCGAAAATATAACGTTGGAAAATAGAGCGCGGGAAAACGTTGAGCCAGAGAATATTGAATTGGCCCAGCTGACCCAAAACCAACCTAATGTGAGTGATTCGCTATTGGGTTGTTTGTTGCTGGCCTGTCGTACTCATCAAGTGGCGACCACCAAAGATGCCCTCACTGCGGGCTTACCTTTACGTAACGGTAAAATGACGCCTGCATTGTTTAAACGTGCGGCCGAGCGTGCAAACCTTGCTGTTACCACGCTCAAAAAACCGCTTAACCTAATTCGTACAGAATTTCTGCCAGTTACCTTACTGTTAAAAAATGACGAAGCCTGCATGCTAACAGGCGTTGACATAAAAGCAAAAGTTGCAAGCGTGATATACCCCGAACTTGGCGATGCAGAAGTGGCAGTACCTTTAGAAGAAATTATGGCGCAATACACAGGTTACCTGATTGTTACAAAACCCAAATATGTATTTGATAAACGTGCGCCAGCAGTGGGTAAGGTACGTCTAAAACATTGGTTTTGGGGCACATTAGCCGAAAATCGCCGTATTTATCGCGATGTAATGGTGGCGGCATTTATGGTGAATATATTCGCGCTAGCTATGCCTATGTTTACCATGAATGTGTACGACCGAGTGGTGCCAAACCGTTCCATAGAAACGCTTTGGGTGATGGCAATTGGCGTTTCAATTATTGTAATTGGCGATTTAATTTTGCGTACCATGCGCGGTTATTTTCTCGATTGGGCCAGTACGCGTATTGATGTGAAACTAAGCGCACGCATAATGGAGCAAGTGTTAGGCACTCGCTTAGAGCTACGGCCTAACTCAGTGGGCTCGCTCGCCAGTAATTTACGCTCATTCGAAAGTGTGCGCGATTTCATCACTTCTGCTACCGTTACTACCTTGATTGACGTGCCATTCGGGATTATTTTTATTGCAGTAATGGCTTGGATTTCCTTGCCCATGGTGATCCCGGTGATTCTTGGCGGCATTGTTATGCTAGTGTACGCATTTAGTGTACAAACCAAAATGCATGAACTTTCAGAAACCATGTATCGCGCCAGTGCGGCACGTAATGCCACTTTGATAGAAAGTTTAGTAGGCTTAGAAACTGTAAAAGCACTTGGTATTGAAGGTGCTATGCAACGTAAGTGGGAGCATAGCGCTAGCTTTTTAACTGAAGTAGGCAGTAAATTAAAGTTATTGTCACAATCTATCAATAATGGCTCTAATGCTATTCAACAAATTACCACGGTTTCACTGGTGCTGCTGGGCGTGTATTTGGTGACCAATGGCGAGCTTACTATGGGCGGCTTGATAGCAAGCACCATGCTTGCTTCACGCGCGCTGGTGCCTATTTCGCAAACAGCTGGCTTGCTCACGCAATACCATACCGCCTCTACATCACTAGAATCTTTAAATGCCATTATGGAAAAGCCAGTGGAGCGGCCACTTGATTCTAACTTTTTATCGCGCCCCTCTTTTAACGGCGACATAGAGTTCAGAGAAGTAAGTTTTAATTATCCTGGCGCTGAAGAAAGTGCCTTAACCAAAGTTTCGTTTAAGATTAAAGCGGGCGAGCGTGTGGCTTTGTTGGGGCGTATGGGCTCAGGCAAAACGACCATACACAAGCTTATACTTGGGCTTTATCAACCTACAGAGGGTTCGATTTTGATCGACGGCGTTGACACCCGCCAAATTGACTCTGCCGAATTACGCCGCTGTGTGGGCTATGTACAGCAAGATACACAATTGTTTTACGGCACGATGCGTGAGAATTTAACAATTGCCTCACCGCATGCGGATGACGCTACGGTACTGGCCGCAGCACATGCAGGCGGCATCGATGATTTTATCAATGGTCACCCTAAAGGTTTTGATTTATTGGTGGGCGAACGTGGAGAAACGCTCTCGGGAGGCCAAAAACAAGGCGTTGGTATTGCCCGAGCTTTGATTACCAAACCAAGCATCATTTTGCTGGATGAACCGACAAGCGCGATGGACCATTCTACTGAAGAGGCGGTAAAAAATCGCTTGAAGGATGCGTCAATTGGTAAAACAGTGGTACTCATTACGCATCGTTCAACGCTATTTGATTTAGCCAATCGTATTATTGTAGTCGATTCTGGCAGAGTAGTGGCGGATGGCCCTAAAGACCAAGTGATTGAAGCGTTGCGCACGGGCAAGATTGCCAAAGCACTATGACCAAACTGCAATGTACGGAAAAATAATATGAGTGAAAGTTTATTTCAAAAGTTAGGTGCTTTTAACAAGTTTATTAAAAGCCAATCGTGGTTGACCAAGCCGATTTATTACATGGTGGATCGCGCTGTTCCTACTGAAACGCGAGATAACTTGGCTTGGCATGAAGAGGCTGATTTGGCCATTTTAGAACAAGCGCCACTTAGGGCAAAAAAGCTGTTGTACTGTATTTTGGCTATTTTAATTGCAGTGCTGATATGGGCTTGGTTTGCCAAGGTGGATGAAGTGACGCGCGGCGAGGGTAGGGTTATTCCATCACGTCAAGTGCAAGTGATTCAATCGCTCGATGGGGGTATTGTGTCTGAAATTTTGGTAAGAGAAGGCGACGTGGTTAAAGTGGGCATGCCGCTTATTAAAATTGATGAAACACGTGCAGAATCGTCATTACGAGAGAATCAGGGACAGTATTTAGCGTTATTGGCTAAGCAAGCCCGTTTAAAAGCGCTGGCGGAAGGAACTGCTTTTTCACCTCCGGCCGAAGTTAAGAAAGATAACCCACAGCTGTATGAGCAGGAAAACGCTTTATATACTACTAGCCGCGAGGAGTTAGACTCAATTGTGAATATTGCACGCGATCAAATGGAGCAGCGTGAAAAAGAACTGCTTGAAGTGCAATCAAAAAAAGATACTGCTGAAAAAACTTATGATTCAGCCAACAAAGAGCTCGCCGCTAATAAGCCATTATTAGCCAGTGGCGCGGTATCTGAGATTGATATTTTAAAATTAGAGCGCGAAGCCACTAGGGCAAAAGGTGAGATTGATCAATCTAAAGCACAAATCAGCCGCATTCAATCTTCAATCAGCGAGGCAAAGCGCAAAATTGCCGAATCGGAACAAGGTTTTCGCAGTAAAGTGCGCGGTGAACTTAATGAGACAACGGCTAAACTAGATAGCCTTGGTGAATCTAGTATCGGGCTAAGTGATAAAGTTAAGCAAGCCACACTAAAATCACCTGTCAATGGTAAGGTGAGCCGCTTGTTTTTTAATACGATCGGCGGAGTGATACAGCCAGGTAAAGAGGTGTTGGAGCTGGTTCCGACTGATGAAGTCTTGGTGTTAGAAACTAAAGTGCAAATTAAAGACATTGCATTTTTACGCCCAAATCAGCCCGCGATCGTTAAATTAACCGCATACGATTACACCATTTATGGCACTTTAGATGCGGTAGTGGAAAGTATCGCAGCCAATTCAACGGTAGACGAAAAAGGCAACGCCTATTATTTAGTACGTGTGCGCACTTTGCAAAATAGCTTGGGCAAGGGTTTGCCGATCATTCCGGGCATGGTTGCGCAAGTGGATATTTTGACAGGCAAAAAAACCATACTTTCCTATTTGCTGAAACCAGTGCTTAAAGCTAAATCTTACGCCTTTAGCGAACGATAAATTGTAAGAAAAAATTGATGCAAGATATTTTTATATCACCGCTAAGTACGGCCTTAATCAGTTGGGTAGAAGCTTTTCCTAAAGCAAAATTGACAGCGAATGTAAAACCGACTAAGTCACAAAAAGATGAAGCGATTCTATTCTGGTTGCACATGAATGAAGATAGACAGCAGTGGCTGACTAATACCATTGTGCTTATTCAAAAAGATTATAAAAATGCAAAAATCGTTGTGTTGGCGAATGCACCAATACAGGCTGAAGCTCTGCATGCTTTAAGTTTGGGTGCGGTTGGCTATTGCCATGCGTACTCTGCCCCAGAGGTGCTAAAAGAAATTAAAACGGTGATTAGCCATGGTGGGTTATGGCTAGGGAACGAGCTTCTAAAACGTCTTATTGAAGTTTCTGCAAGGCTGGTGGGCAATCAGCCAAAGCATGTAGAAAGTTTACTGGCTCAATTAACCAAGCGCCAAAAAGATGTTGCAATAGAGGCCGCTAAAGGATTGAGCAACAAAGAAATAGCGCGCATTCTAAAAATAACAGAACGCACAGTAAAAGCGCATCTAGCCGCTACTTTTGAGTGCTTAAAAGCTAAAGATAGGCTGCAACTCGCGTTGATGCTCAATAGCAATTACCGCCGCTAAATCTTAGTAGAACGCCTTAGCACTAGAACAGTTAGTGCGTTTGTTGGAATTTAACGCCAGGGCCTGTCAAGCCATCAATGCCGACTTCCTTGAGTGATTCAATTTCATCATCGTTGTTAACACCTTCTGCAATTGCTTGTACACCAATAGAGTGAGCGACCATACACAAGCCTCTTAGAAGCGTTTTATTGGTCTCGTTAGTATTGATTCCGCGCACAATTGAGGCATCAAATTTAATATAGTCTAAGCCAATATCGTGCAGTTCGCCTAAGCGAGAAATACGTAAGCCAACATGCTCAACGCCAACATGACAACCCACAGCTTTTAGTTTGTTGCAGAATTGTTTGAATTCGTTTAGATGATCAAATGCAGCGATTTCAGAAACTTCAAAGCTTAAAAGATTTGGGTGTTGTAGATGTTGTTTGATAAGTTTTACTGCTTTTTGAGTATATTTGCGATCACACATCGCGCTTGCAGATACGTTTAAACACATGGGACTAGCGCCTTCGGCCAATAATACAATAGCCGTTTCTAGCACCAATTCGTCTATGGTTTTAATCAGGTTGAGTTGCGTCGCCCAATTAATAAATTCCCCCGCACACAGCCATTTTCCATTTTCTTCTAATTGTAGCCTTACCGGGCTCTCATTATGTATTAGCGTACCTTCCGTGGTAATTACAGGATAGTGTTCGAGCTTGATTCTTTTATTGGTAAGTGCGTCACTGAGTTGTGTTTTCCATTCCACCAGATTGTTATTTTCTGTTACCACGATACTGCTTGCGTTAATAACGCGAAGATAATTTTCTTCACTTAAGCTGGAAAGGTTCAAGACGAACTCAAGCGCTTTAAATAATGAAGCTGTCTCATCCATTTTTCTTGCTTTTGTGGTCACTACCAAGAAACGCGCCGTTAGCTCCGCATTGTCAATTTTAGCCGCTCTGCTAACAGCTTGTTTAAGCTTATTGGCAAGCGCAAATTCGTCAGTGTTTCGTTTACAGAATACGGCAAATTCGGTTCCACTTAACCTGCCTGCAGTGAGCGATGAATCCTCGCTACATTGCGCTTCTAGCGCGCCACTGATGCTCCTGAGTAAGGCATTGGCCTGCGGGTAACCCATGGCTCCATCTAGTTGTGCCAAGTTAGAAAGCCTAAATATTACTAAAGCACCTTCATTGTATTCGTCATGACTTATGTTAGCTTCCATGGTATTCACAAAATAATCACGGTTCATCAGGCCAGTGACGTCGTCATAATTATTTTTGAGACGCAGCTCTTCTAAGCGTGCCGATTCCTTGGTTACGGTCTCTTTGATGCGGTTTGAAAGATTGTTCATTTCATGCACTACCGCTTTAAATTCCAGCGTTTTAGGTTCTTCAATAGTAATGAATCGGTCTTCACCGATCGCTTTGGCCTGGTTGACGACTTCGTCAAGCGGACTAAGTATTTTCCGCAAGATTTCTCCGCCGACATAACAAGCAAGCAGGCCAATCAGAAATGTCCACAGGGCAATCAGTAAAGTCGCATCCCAAAGCTTATCGTAGGCAAAACTAACATCACTTTCTAATGTTAATGAGCCATATTGTTGCCAGCCATTTTGTACATCTGCCATACCGGCATGCACTTTAATGGGAACGAGTTTAATAAACCATTTGGGTGCTTTGGTTTGGCTGCTAGCATTAACGCGCTCGCTAATCAATTTTCCGTTTGGGTCAAATAGGCCAATGTAGCGATAGTGGCCAGAATCAAACTGTGCTGATAACAGTAAATCTAGCGTGACAGAGTCCTTTTTCATTTGCGACATAGAGAGTGCAAGCGAAGTAACATTATCAATATTTTTCATTTGTAATTGTTCTTCTAAATAGTTTTTACTCGATAGCGTGCTTAAAATAAAGCTACCGGTAGAAGCTACAGTGACTGTAAACAATATCGCTAGCCAAAGTTGTTTGATGAGTGACATATCAATTCCTTACTTTCAATTAGTTATTCCATCTGCTTGAATACGTGTTAATACATCTCGCCATCTCGATAGGTGAGAGGTTGAATCGCCTTTAGATTTATTGCTGGCACCCACCCATAGGCCTTTATCGTTAAAACTAAAAATTGGCGTCAAATCTTTTCTTGCTGATGATGGCATAATTTCGGGTACTAAACTATCTAAAATCAGCGGTTCGGATTGTGGTGTTGCATAGTAGCTGAGCACCATATGTGCCAGCACAACTCTTCTGTCTTGATTCATTATTTCTGCTCTAACATAAGTCAACCTTAATTTGTCATCAGGCACATTGAGAATTTTCAAAAACGTATATTTGGCAATACTATAATCTTCGCAATCCCCAGCTTGACGACCTAAAGATTCTAATGGAGTTGCCCAATAATCGGATTGTCCCCAAACATCAATGTCTTCTGCAAAATTAATTTTTCGGTTAAAAAAATCATTAATTTGTTTGAGTTTTTCTGTTTCAGGGGCCGATTTTAAAGCTGTAATTAACTCCTGCAGTTCTAAGGTGGTTTTATACGCTTCTTCACCATATCTTTGTCTTGCTAGGCTGCTAAACTTGCTAAAATCGTAACCTGCTGCATAAATACCTGTAAAGCAAATCAACAGCATCATCAATGAAACGATACCGTTGATTTGCTTTGAGTGTGTGAATAGTTTTTTAAAGCCTGAAATGATGTTTGCTCCAAGTTTCCATCGATGATACACCAGCCACACCGCATTAGTATCGGCAGGCGACTTTCTTTGGGGGATTTAAACCGCCGTCAGATCTCTACTCCTAATTTCCTGCCGTTGCATTCCATTTATAAAGCGTCTAGTATAGAATTTCTCCTATAGGAGAAATTCTATTATGCTAAGCCCTACCAATGCTGCCAGCGCGAAAATCCTGCGGATGTCACAGCTCTTTACCGCACTGAGTCAGTGCAACAAGGCCGTCGCGCAATGCAACAGCGAGGAAAAGCTCTTCATGCAAGTCTGCCGCGCCGCGGTACGGTTCGGCGGCATGAAGATGGCATGTGTCAGCCTCACTGACCCCGACACCCACATGGTTAGACCAGCCGCTACTTTCGGCGAAGGCATAGAGTACTTACAAGACATAGAAATCTCGGTTGATGCCGACAGCCCATTAGGGCAAGGCCCAACCGGCACTGCAATCCGCGAGAACCGTCCGTTCTGGTGTCAAGATTTCCTTAATGACCCAATAACCACACCTTGGCATGAACGCGCTGCACACTTCAACTGGCGCTCTTCAGCTTCAATACCCTTGCAAAGAAACGGTGCCGCCATCGGCGCATTTACCCTATATTCTGATGAGGTCAATGCTTTTGACGAAGCTGAAAGCGACTTGCTGGTTGAAATGGCTAGGGATATTAGCTTTGCGCTCGACAACTTTGCTCGTAAATCCGAGCACAAGCAGGACGAGCAAATAACCTTGGCATTGGTACTACGCCACCAACTACTAATGCGGACTTCCTTTGACGGTATCTGCATGATGGACCTGGAGGGTAATATCGTGGAGGCCAATGATGCCTTCTGCCGCATGTTGGGCTACACGCAAGAAGAGGTGGTACGCCTTAACGTGGCTGACTGGGATGTGCAATATTCGTCCGAAGAGTTGCGGCTGATTCTCAGTGAATTAATCGGCAAAAGCAACATGATTGAGACCGTGCACCGCCGCAAAGATGGCGTATTAATCAATGTCGAGATCAGCTCCTCCGGTGTGGAGTTGGCCGGATACAGCTATATTTTTGCTTCCTGCCGCAATATCACCCAGCGCAAGCGGACGGAGCAGGAAATAGAATTCAAAAACACGATACTCAAGACTCAGCAGGAGACTTCACTCGATGCCATCCTGGTGGTCGACGAGAACGAACAAATCATCTCCTACAATCAACAATTCATTGACTTATGGCGGCTCCCTCCGCAGCTTGTGAGCGCACGTCTGGATGCACCCGTGCTCCAATTAGTTGTTGACCAAGTCGAGAATTCAGAAGCATTTGTCGCCCGGGTGAATTATCTATATGAGCATCGCAACGAAAAGAATCGCGAGGAATTACAGCTAAAAGATGGAAGGGTCATTGATCGATATTCCGCTCCGGTTGTTGGAGCGGACGACAAGTATTATGGACGCGTCTGGTATTTCCGCGATATCACCGAGCATAAGCGAACTGAGCAGGAGCTGCGCATCGCCGCCACCGCTATCGAAGCGCAGGAAGGCATCATGGTCACCGATGCTAACAATGTCATCCTACGCGTCAACCAGTCATTCACCCGCCTGACCGGGTATAGTGCCGAAGAAGCCATCGGCCAGACGCCTGCCATGCTTCATTCTGGGAGGCAGGACCCCAAGTTCTATCGACAGATGTGGGAAACCCTGACCCGCGACCATTACTGGCAGGGCGAAATCTGGAACCGCCGCAAAAATGGCGAGGTATATCCGGAATGGCTCAGCATCACCTCGGTGATAAATGCAGAGGGGCAGATCACCAACTATATCGGCTCCTTCTCCGACATTACCCGGCGCAAGGCAGCAGAAAACAAGATCGAACAGCTTGCCTTTTACGATCCGCTCACTGGCCTGCCCAACCGCCGTCTGCTACACGACCGCCTGCAGCATAGCTTTGCTACCAGCGCCCGTCATCACAAGCAGGGCGCTCTTCTGTTTATCGACCTTGACAACTTCAAGACTCTCAACGATACCAAGGGCCATAACATTGGCGACCTGTTGCTGATCGAGGTAGCTAAACGGCTGCAAGCCTGTGTGCGTAAGGAGGACACTGCGGCTAGGCTAGGCGGCGATGAGTTCATTATCATACTGGAAGAGCTGAGTGAAGACACCCAAAAAGCCGCTGCCCAGACGGAAGCCGTGGGCGAAAAAATCCTCGCTGCCATCAGCCAGCCTTATTTGCTAGAAGGCTACGAATACCACAATTCCGCCAGCATCGGTATCAGCCTGTTTCGCAACCATGAGACCACTGCGGACGAACTGCTCAAACGCGCCGATGCTGCCATGTACCAGGCGAAAAACGCCGGGCACAACACTCTGCGTTTCTATGACCCCGCCGTGCAGTTGGCACTGGAAGCCCGCACGGCATTGGAAAACGACCTGCGTGTTGCCCTGGCAGAAAACCAGATTAAGCTCTATTACCAAATGCAGGTGGACCACACCAGCCATATTCTTGGGGCTGAGGTGTTGGTACGCTGGCTACATCCGCAACGCGGCCTGATCTCACCCCTAGAATTCATCCCGCTGGCTGAGGAAACGGGCCTGATACTGCCTATCGGACAGTGGGTGCTGGAAACAGCCTGCGCCCAGATCAAGGCATGGGAAACTAACCCACTCACATGTGGCTTGAGTCTTGCCGTCAACGTCAGTGCACGCCAGTTCCATCAGCCCGATTTCGTCAAGCAAGTGCGTCAGACGCTGCGCCGGCATGCGCTCAAATATGACCGGCTCAAGTTCAAGCTCAAGCTCGAACTCACGGAGAGCGTAGTGCTGGACAACATTGATGAAACCATCGTCAAGATGCAGGCACTCAAAAAGATTGGCGTACATTTCTCCATGGATGACTTCGGCACTGGCTATTCATCGCTGGCTTATCTAACGCAGTTGCCACTCGACCAGTTGAAGATCGACCAGTCCTTCGTACGCAACATCGGCATGAAACATAGTGATACGACCGTCGTGCAGGCCATTATAGGCTTGGCCGGCAACTTGGGAATAGAGGTTATTGCCGAAGGGGTGGAAACGGTAGATCAGCGCGCATTCCTGGAACTACATGGATGTGCTCTTTATCAGGGTTACCTGTTCGGCAGGCCGGTGCCAGTTGAAGAGTTCGAGGCAAGATTGAAGAGTTCGTAAAGGATATACGCTATCAAGGCATCAAAATATGCTCAGTCCAGTTCCCAGATTTATTCTGAATGGCTAAGCATTCTAGGCCCGAACATCTGACTGGAATGGGTCGTAAGTTGACATTGTCACGTTCGTGGCATAACTAATTGATTTTATTATAATAAAAAGTATTAACAGGCTAGGGGTTTTCTCTAGATTTGGCATAGCTTTCAAGCTTAATTTCAGTCCGCAATCGGTAGTTTTAACCCCTAATAGGCAGGCGGGGTTTTTAGTTTTTCGGACTGAAATCCGTAATTTAAGTACCCAATAATTATCGGTCATTATGGGGCAATCATATTGATGAATAAAGATGGTTTTTGTATGGCATTTCCAAAAAAACTGGCTGAGTGAGCCGTATTGGCCATTGGTACAATAGTTTTCTACCTAAAAAAGGTATTTAATGCGATTGTGGAAAAAGGCATCAAGCCTGCAAATAATTTATTTAGGATCTGATCATGGCATTAATTGGCAAAGTAGTAGCACTAAAAGGTACTGCATACCTCATTACAGATAATGGCGCGAAGCGTGAGCTTCAGCTTGGCGACACCGTACAGACGAGTGATACCATACAAACCATGCCAGGCGCAGAGGTTGAGCTTAAATTGGCCAATGGGCGCCCCATGGATATTGGTCCAGAGCAGCTGGTTTCCTTTACCGAAGATCTTACCAATGTGCTGGGTTTCGATAGCCTTGATGGTGCGGTAAACCTTGCTACGATTGAAACAGTGATTAAAGCCATCGAAGGTGGCAAAGATATTAATGAAGTTTTAGATGAAACTGCAGCCGGCAACAACGGTTTGGTAAATGTACATGGCTTTGATTTTGTAGCTTTGCTAAGAATTAGCGATGTTCTTAATCAATTTGGCTTTAACTACAACTTTAATTTTAACGCCAATATTCAAGATCATCCAATTACCGATCGTCTCTTAAATGATGGTAATTTAGGTGATAACGGCATAGGCACTGTTGGCGGAGGTGGTACTACCCCATCTAACATTCGCCCTATTGCAACCCCAACAACAACCTCAGGCAATGAAGATGGCGGCAACATTGCTGTAAGCCTTGCTGGTACTGATGCAGACGGAACTATTTCTTCAGTAAGCGTTACCAGCTTGCCGCCCGCAAGCCAAGGTGTACTTTACTTGGCCGATGGTGTTACTCCTGTCTTAACAAGCACGGTACTTACACCGGCACAAGCGGCTGGTTTGGTTTTTATCCCAGCCCTTAACTTTAATGGCACAGTGAATATCCCGTTCACTGTAACAGACAACAGTGGTGCTATTTCTAATCCAGCTAATGCTGATATTACTGTCACTCCAGTCAACGATGCACCGGTAGCGGTTGTAACCCCTGCCACTGGCAACGAAGACACCCCAATCCCAGTGAGCCTTACAGGTACAGATATAGACGGCACCATTGCTAGCGTTACAGTTACAGGTTTACCGCCAGTTGGTCAGGGTATACTCACTTTAGCAGATGGCGTTACGCCTGTAGTTGCTGGTGCGCCACTCACGCCAGCTCAGGCAGCAGGTTTAATTTTTCATCCTGCACCTGATTTTAATGGGTCGGTAAATATCCCATTTACCGTTACAGATAATGGCGGCTTGACTTCACCTGTGGCCACTACGCCAATTACAGTAAATCCAGTGAATGACGCACCGGTGGCTAACCCTGATTTGGCTAGCACCCCGATTAACACACCAATTAACAATATTGATGTTAAAGCCAACGACACTGATGTTGACAATACGAATGCGCAACTCACCGTGAGTGCGCCCGTGCTTGCTAACCCTGCACAAGGTGCCGTTACACTTAATCCTGACGGCACAATTAATTTTACACCTACTATTGGCGTAACTGGTCCTGTTATCATTACCTATACCGTAACTGATCCTGGTGGTTTAAGCAGCGTAGGTACGCTCACGGTCAATGTCGGTAACAACAATCCGCCAGATAGTGCAGACATCACAAAAACTACATTGGAAGACACATCACTCACACTAGGTACAGGTGACTTTGCTTTTTTTGATCCGGATGTAGCACAAACGCTCAATGCAGTGCGCATAGATAGCCTACCGACCAATGGTACTTTGACACTCAATGGCAATCCTGTAGTTGCAGGTCAAGTAATATCAGCAGGTCTTATTGCGGCTGGGGACCTGATATTTACGCCGGCAGCGAATGCCAATGGTCTCAACTATGCTAACTTCACCTTTAGCGTGCAAGATAGTGCAGGTGCCTTTGATACGGTACCTAATACTCTAACTATTAACGTAACTCCAGTCAACGATGCCCCGATTGCGGTGGCTGACACGGCGAACGTTGTTGAATCAGGGGTTAACCCTGGCAACACGGTCTTTGCCGGTACGCCAGCTGCTGCTGGCAACGTACTTGCTAACGACACCGATGT
>JADGRO010000030.1 GCA_017880905.1 Methylotenera sp. | reverse complement strand
TTTAAATGTAAATATTTATACTCAATTTTAGCTACAAAATATTGATAATATGTATAAAAATAAGTATAAAAATAAGTAAATATTCTATTTATCTTTACCTGCATTTACTTCCAAGGCATTTTTAGATGCCTGTCGAGGGCGCCAATTAGCTTTTAGTATCTAGTGCTTCCCAGCGCGCGAGTAGATTTTCTAGCAAGTTATCAATTTCAATCAGCCTTGATTGTAGCGTTTTAACGTGCTCAGGTTGCGTTTTATAAAGCTCGCCGCTAGCAAGTTGGTTATTGATTTCAGCTTGTTCTGTTTCTAGATGCTCAATTTTAGCTGGAATTTCTTCAAGTTCCTTTTGTTCTTTAAAACTTAATTTTGAAACAGGCTTTACTTGGCTCCTAGCCGAGCTTTGTTTAGGTTTTGTAGCTTGCGTAGATTCAACCTTTTTACCTTCTAGGCGTTGCTGGTTTTGTTGTGTAAAGTAGCGCTGCCAATCATCGTAGCCGCCGCCAAATTCTGTGAGAACGCCATTGCCTTCAAATGCAATCACTTGCGTCACGGTGTTCTCTAAAAATGCCCTATCGTGGCTTACCAAAAACAGCGTGCCAGAAAACTCTTGCAGCAAGCTTTCTAGCAGCTCTAACGTGTCAATATCCAAGTCATTCGTTGGCTCATCAAGCACTAAAACATTGGCTGGGCGGGCGAATAGGCGAGCCAGTAATAAACGATTGCGTTCGCCACCAGAGAGTGACTTTACTGGCGAGCGCGAACGCTGTGGTGGAAACAAAAATTCTTCTAAATAGCTAATCACGTGTTTACGTTCGTTGCCAATTTCAACATAGTCAGAACCTGGACTAATGGTATCGGCCAGCGTGGCTTCTTCGTCTAATTGCTCGCGCATTTGATCAAAATAGGCTACGTTGATTTTTGTGCCGCGCGTAATTTTGCCGATATCAGCTTCAATGTCACCCAAAATAAGCTTGAGCAGGGTGGTTTTGCCGATGCCGTTGGGGCCGAGCAAGCCGATTTTATCGCCGCGCAAAATACGTGTGCTAAAGTTTTTAATCAACACTTTGTCGCTGTATGATTTAGAAACGTTTTCTAGCTCAGCCACCAGTTTGCCGCTACGTTTGCCTGCGTCTAAATTCAACTTCACGTTGCCTTGGCGCTCGCGGCGTGCGGCGCGCTCCAAGCGTAGAGACTCTAGCCGTCGCACGCGGCCTTCGTTGCGGGTGCGGCGTGCCTTTATGCCTTGGCGTATCCACATTTCTTCTTGCGCTAAAACTTTATCAAACTTGGCGGCGTGCGTTTCTTCCACCGCTAAAAGCTCTTCTTTTTTGCCTTGATATTGCGTAAAGTTACCTACGAAATCAGTCAAAATACCGCGGTCTAGCTCGGTGACGCGGGTGGCGAGTTTGTCCAAAAAGCGTCTATCATGCGTAATAAATAGCACGCTGCCATTAAAGCCTAATAGCAAATCCTCTAGCCATTCAATGGCTTCCAAGTCTAAATGATTGGTAGGTTCATCTAATAACAACACTTCGGGCTCTGCTACCAGCGCGCGACCTAGCGCCACGCGTTTGCGCCAACCACCGGAGAGCGTAGAAACCAATGCATCCGCATCTAGTTTTAAGCGGCTTAACACAGTTTCTACTCGCGATTGCGCTGCCCAGCCATTTTGCACATCCAAATCGTGCTGCAAGTGCTGCATTTTGATCATTAGCGCGTCAATATCCGCGTCCGGCATGCCCATGTCATGGGTGACTTGGTGGTAATCAATAATCGTTTGTTGTAGTGCGCCTAAACCTTCTGCCACGGCTTCAAATACGGTATGTGTGGTGTCGAGCTCCGGCTCTTGCGGCACATACACCACGCGCGCATTCGAAGCGCGCCAGACCGTGCCTTCGTCTAGTTTAATGCTGCCTGCAATGGCTTTTAGCAAGCTGGATTTACCAGCACCATTGCGCCCAATCAAGCCAACACGCTCGCCCGCATCTAATTGAAAAGCAGCGTGGTCGAGCAGGGCATGGTGTCCAAAGGCGAGGCAGGCGTTATCTAAGGTAATGTATGGCATAGTTTTAAAAAATTACAGCTTATACTTTATTGCCGAGCTAACCATGCTGACTTTTTAAGAACTGTATATTTATGAATGGGGTGTTTATAGTATGATTGTAACTGCTTAACCAAAATTAACGTTCAAGTTTCACTATTCAGATAAAAGATATTATTTTCCATAATGCATATGCTGATTTTTTATGCCTAAATTTGATCTAAAAACCATTATTTTTATGTCAATGTTGCTCACCTTCATGCTCTCCATGCTGCTGGCGATTACGCGTTCGCATCACAAAGAGGTGCATGGCCCTGGCTATTGGGCAGTGGGTAATTTGGTAATTGGCTTGGGTATGGTGCTGGTGCTGATCCAGCTAGATGCACCTAAGATGCTTTTTTTACCCGGAATGGCCTTAATAGGCGCGGGTTTAAGCTTGTATATCAATGGCATCCAGTCATTTGTCGGCAAGGCACCCAATCATCGCATTCCCGTTACCGTATTTTTCCTGCTCATCGTTATTGATGCTTATTTTATGTTGATGAGGCATGACATCAGAACAACGGTGATACTAGGTGCTATCATTTTTGTTGCGATTTATTTGTATTGCGCCAGGCTCACTTTTTCGCGCGATGAAGGTGTAGTGGGCAATTTGTACTGGATTACTTCAAGCTTATATCTGCTGATGGCAATATTGATGCTAGGACGCGCAGCTTACGCTTCTCAGGTGAGTGTTGAGGTGTTCGATTCTTTTGCGGCTTGGCCATTTAACGCTTATACCTTTATGTTTGGCGCAGTTTCGCAGTTTTTTATCTCCAGCTTATTTGTATTGATGTTAAGTTACAAATTGAATCAAAACTTAGAATCAATTGCTACAGTGGATGAGCTCACCAGTGTGTTAAATCGTCGTGGTTTGGAAGATGCAGCTTTAAAAATGCAGGATATCTGCAAGCGTATTAACTTGAGTATGGCGGTGCTGTTGATCGACATTGATCATTTTAAAAAAGTGAATGATCAATATGGACATTTAAGCGGGGATGATGTGTTGAGGCATCTAGCCAAAGTAATTGCGAGTGTATTGCGCTCTAGCGACGTGCTTGGCCGTTATGGTGGCGAAGAGTTTTGTGTGTTTTTGCCCAACACTACCGAGAGCGACGCAATAGGCTTGGCAGAGCGTATTCGTGAGGCTATTGAGACTAGCCCATTAAAAATGAATAGCACCAACATTAAAACTACAGTGAGCATTGGTGTGGCGGATTCGGTGCGGGCGGGCTACGATTTTAAAGGCTTGGTTGCCACCGCCGATAGCGCTATGTATGGTGCTAAAAATGGAGGACGAAACCGCGTGATGAGCTACACACAGATTACACGCGACACCAAGCTTAGAGCCTAAGTTGTTGCATGCCTAGTTTAATTAAACAGGTGGAGCTACTTTGTAGCAGTTTTTATCATTGGACAGGAGCGTCCTTATTAGCAATCAGCCCAGAAATCGACCCAGAACAAGCGCTAATGTATGCGTCGTTTGCTGTGGCTTTGCACGATACACAAGCTGACCCACACTTTAATTATGCTAACCTAGCTGCTTTACAGTTATTCAAAACGACACACGGTCAATTTATTGGCACGCCGTCACGGTTTTCTGTAGAGCCAATGTTGCGAGAAGCGCGCGCTGATTTATTGGCTAGAGTTGCCAAATTTGGCTTTGTGGATGATTATGCTGGTATAAGAATCGCCGCTGATAACACTAAATTTATGATAGATAAAGCTATCGTATGGAACGTAATTGATGCAAAAGCCTCTAACCATGGGCAAGCTGTGGTTATTTATAAGTGGCATCGATTGTAAAATTTCGAATAATATTTTGTTTGAAGTGCTCGGTCTTTGTCATTAATATAGACACTTTATAAAGTCAGGAATATATAAATATTATGAATGACAGAATCAATAAACCCGCTATTTGCAGTATTGTTTCATTGGATATTATTGATTATTCAAAAAAAACAGATTCCGAACAAGTAGAAATTAAAAATAAGTTAAATAGCCTAATTAATCATGCAGTTATGGATATTGTGCAAGATGAACGCACTATTAGGGATACTAGTGACGGCGCAGCTATTGCTTGTAATGGCCAGCTAGAGGATGCGTTAGAGGATGCGTTATTTATCTCGCTTACTATTCGCGATGAAATCTTAAAAGAAAATACTCACAGTTCAATGCCTTTGTACGTGCGCATTGGCATTAATTTAGGCTCTGTGCGTGTGGTGAACGATATTAATGGACAACAAAACATTGTTGGTGATGGTATTGATGTAGCGCGTCAAATTATGAGCTTTGCTAAGCCGAATCAAATTTTGGTTTCGCGTTCGTACTACGAGGTGACATCTAAATTATCGCAAGAAATTGCACAAATGTTTGAGTACCATGATATGCATGCCCACGAGCATGAAATTTACGCTGTGCGCTTGCTTAAAGACCACGCTGCAATAGAGGAATTTCCATCAATTTCAACGGATAATTTACAACCGAGTAAATGGCAACTAATCGCAGGCAAAGTTAATTGGAAATATACCGTCATCAGTTTGCTAGTGATTGTGGCGCTTTATGTTCTGGTTAAGTTGGTGTCTACCCCATCCGAGCCGATGATTACACTTGAGCAGCCTCAGCCACCTGTCGCAACTCAAGCCGAACCCAAAGAAATGACTCATGTAAAGAATGCTGCATCTAAAGCCAAAAAAAGTGTACCTAAATCTGGTACAACTAACCAGACCGAAACTAAACCTAAACCGGATGAGACTAAGCAAACCGCAAGCAAACCTGATGAATCCAAAGATAAATCTATTTGGGATAAATTTAAAGATACCGTTAAACAAGGTACCACCCAACATCAATGTACTCAAGCGGAAATTGCAATGGGGCAGTGCCGTTAGTTGTGAATTAATGGCATTGATATTAATCATTCAAATATGTACCCTTGAACCTAACTCAACACGCTAGCACTCGGAATATTAAAGTTACCAACCACGCTGCCTGCGTTGCGTGACATCAATTTCGATAAGGTGATAGTTAACTTGCATGTTTTACGTTATCGATGAGGTCACCAGCGCTTGCGTTGGCAAGCTTGATATTGCATTTCAAAAGCAACTAACTAAAAAAACTTATAAGTACCCCTCTGTAATATCTACATAACACTAGCTAAAATTCATTGGCATTAAAATTGCTTATATCTATATTAGGCAAGCGATATCAATAACTATCGCACAAAACGTAATTGACTAGAATGCCCCTACAGCTGGTGGTTTTAGGAAATTTACAGATGGCTTTGATGGTTATATTTTTAGCAAAATTTTTGTTTAAAATATACCGCTCATGTCATTAAATTGACGGGATTGTTTAAAACATAACTATGAACGACAGAATCAATAAAACTTCAATATGCAGTATTGTTTTCTTAGACATTATCGATTACTCGAAAATAGCTGACGCTGATCAAATAGAGATTAAAACTCAATTTAATGCCTTAATCAGCCGATCACTAAAAAACGTTGCACAAAATGATCGTATCATTTTAGATACGGGCGATGGTGTAGCGATTGCGCATATGGGCTCGCCAGAGGATGCCATGTTTGTGGCGCTTACCATTCGTGATGGAATTTTAAAAAGTAATATGCATAGCCCGATGCCTTTATATGTACGATTTGGTATTAATTTAGGGCCAGTGCGTATCGTTAGTGATATCAATGGTCAACCCAATATTATTGGCGATGGCATTAATGTGGCGCAGCGCATTATGAGTTTCGCAGAAGCTAATCAAATTTTGGTATCACGTTCTTACTACGAGGTCACCTCACGGTTAACTTTAGAGTTTTCAGAAATGTTTGCTTATTCAGGCCTTAAGCATGATAAGCATGTGCGTGAGCATGAAGTTTATTCTGTGCGTCACAAAGAGAATGTAGTAAATGGAAGCCCGCCTCCAGCTCCGAAAGATGATCGGCGATTAACTCATCGGTTAGTTAAAGCCAATAAATTGAATTGGAAATATGCCCCTCCCAGCTTGCTAGTACTTGTGGCGCTTTTTGTTTTGGCTAAATCTGCATCCGTACCCACTGAGCCAGTAATTACATTTACGCAACCACCTCTAACAGTTAAAACTATTGCACCTTCGATAAATATGGCCGTACTAGCTAAGCCTTCAAATAGTAGCTTAATACCAAATGAAAAAATTGAGGACCTGCCTTTAGAAGCTAGTAAATCTACTGTAAATGAAAACTCATTGATGCAAGAAAAAATATCTGAAAAAAAATTGGCGCAAAAGGATTTGGTAAAAGCTGCGCTGACCAAGAAGAAGGCCAAACATAAAGTAGAAAAAGAAATGCCACCAGAATTTGTATCTTTTGACACCCATATTGCTGAGAAGCCAAAAACAGCTATTGCTGAGAAGCCAAAAACAGCATCTAAGCCAGCAGAGCCAAACGTTCAGATTGTGGATTCAACTGCTAAAAAAGAGAAGGCTAAAGATAAGTCAGGTTGGTCTAATTTTAAAGACAGTGTCAAACAAGGTACCACCCAACATCAATGTACTCAAGCGGAAATTGCAATGGGGCAGTGTCATTAGTTGTGAATTAATGGTATTGATATTCAATCATTTAAATATGGTATGCGTCTAATTTACTGGGGCAAAGGGGTCATTTCGTGAGGCATATTTTGTTCAATCATAGTCTTACGGCTTTGTGGCGTTTCTAAACTTACTCGACCGATTGCGCCGCTGCGATAATCGGTTAAAAAAGCCACCGCAGTTTTTTCTGTATCCCACAAGCCGTCATGGCGTTTGTAGCTGCGGCGCTTTGCGATGGCTTCGAGTAAATCTATACTATCCATCTTAGTCGCGTCTAACTTCATCGTATCCAGTTTGTAGCGCTTGTTCAGCAGCTCAGGGTAAGTTTTGAGTAAATTATCCGCTAAAAACAGCGCCACATCTTCATCAATCACTGCATTGCGGCCAATGGCGTGGCTGGCCGCCAGCATGTAACCATCGCTTTCGTACTCAATTTTCGGCCACATCATGCCTGGCGTATCGGTAATGCTCATGGTTTCGCTTAAATCAAAACGCTGCTGGCTTTTAGTGACCGCAGGTTCATCGCCCACTTTTGCCACACGGCGGTTCAGTAGGGCGTTCATCAGCGTGGATTTACCCACGTTAGGGATGCCCAGAATTAGCATGCGTAGTGGCTTTAAATGTGTGCCACGGTGCGGTGTGAGAGCAAGACACAGTTTTGGAATTTTGTTGGCGTCACCTGCTTTTTTGCACGAGAGAGCAACCGCTTTGGTGTTGGGTTGTGCGTTAAAATAATTCAGCCAATCTTGCGTGACTTTAGGGTCGGCCAAATCGGCTTTATTGAGTATTTTGAGTTGAGGGCGTTGCCTAAATAGTCGCATTTCATCAATCATCGGGTTATGACCGGCAGCGGGCACGCGCGCATCTAGCACTTCGATAACAATATCGGTGAACTCCATGGTTTCTTCAGCCTTCTTACGGGCTTGGGTCATGTGGCCCGGATACCATTGAATCCCCATTTAATGCCTTTAAAATTAAAAGTTTGTCGTAATACTTTGTTGCTCAATTATTTTGAATACTTGCATATACCCATATGCCGCGCATCCAAAATAATTAAGCGCCTCGTTTTACTTAAACCTTTTTTAATTTTTCGAGGCATTAAACTTCACTATGCGAAGTATTTTAACATTCGGATAGACAATAAAAGAATTAATCTGATTTTATCTATGCCATCTGTGTTTATCGGCGGTTAATTTTGATTGTTTTCTCTAAGTTCGCGCCGCTCTTGTCTTCTCTGCATCATCTTTTCGCGCATTTCTTTACGCTGTTCGGGGTTCATATTTTTGACGCGGTCACGAAACCTTTGCTTTTGATCTGGGGCCATGTTTCTCCAACGTTCACGCAGCGCGCGCCGTTCATCTGGTGGCAGCTCTCTAAATTTGCGCATGTGTTCTTTGACTTCAGCTTTTTCCTCAGGCGAAAGATTTTTAAAGCGGTTAAGTCGTTCTTTCACCTGTTCTCGTTGCTCTGGGTTCATGGCAGCCCATTTTTCAGCGCCCTTGCTTAAGCGCTGTTGTCGCTCTGCTGGCAAACTATTCCATTTGTCCTTAATAGGGCTTAACGTTTCTTGTTGTTGCGCGCTCAGACTTTCCCAAGGTACGCCGCTGCTAGTTGCTGGCACGCTGTTGCCAGTTTCTGCATGACTTGCTGTGGGCAATAGGGCGATACTTAATAACATACATAACATGAATAGAGTGCGTCGTTTCCCAAGATTTACATCAATTTGGGGAATAATTTTTTGTATAATTGTTTTTTTAAAGTTCATCTTTCGGCACCTGTATTGGAGTGTTCAACAGTTGTGTTTTTTGGGTTATCTTGTTTTGTTTGGGTCTGATTCACAGGATTCCTTTTGCTTTCTACGTCAGACATTGCAGCGTCCAATCCATCTGCCTCTTCATCGCCAAGCTCGTCCAATAATTCGATTAAATCAATTGGCGTCGCAGCTTTTTTTACATGTATATCTTGTGCGTGCGCCGAAGGCAAAAATAGTAATATCGTAGTTGCTAGCAGTAATTTAAACAGCATTACCCTTTGCCTCTTCTGTCAGTACTTCATCTGCCCATAAATAAAAATCAGGGTCACTTATTACCTCTAAATCATCTGTATTATTGAGCAGTTCAAGCATCGCCACCTGTTGATCTTGGCCTGCATTTTCTGGATTATGATTTTTGGGATGAGCCACAAAAAACATGACCAGCAAGGCACAAAACGCCAATGAGGTCGCAGGTAGCCAGTGCTCAAGTGTTACCCATTGTGAATGGGTAGTTTGACGAGTCTCAGTGGTTGATAAGGCTTGCCTGCGAATATCTGCCAGCCGCTTGCGTGTATCGGTATCTATCGCTTGCGCGCTTTCATCTAAGCTGGTTTTAACTTTACTTTCAAATGTATCCGTCATTAGCTATTCTCACTTATGGTTCTCTAGTTTCTCGCGTAGTTTTTCTAGCGCCCGTGCATGATGGGTTTTGACGCTGCTCTGCGAGCATTGCATTGCGGCTGCTGTTTCGGCAATATCCATGCCTTCCCACACGCGCAACAAAAACACTTGCTGCTGCCGCAAGGGCAATGCGCTTAATGCTTGGTTTAAATCCGCGCCAAATTGATTATCTTGCAATTTCACATCGGGCGCACTTGTATCCGTTGCAGGCTGTTGTTCAAGAAAATCTTCCGCTTCGTCATCATCGCTATTCCAATGAACCCAGCTTCTAAAGCGATTGCGCACTGTTTGCCGCCGATGCCAATCGAGAATGCGAGTTTGTAAAATGCTATAAAACAGCGGCTTCCATTCTTCTTTGGCATGCTCGCTATATTTTTGCACCAGCTTCATCATGGCATCTTGCACAATATCTAACGCATCGTCACGATTGCCAGTAGCAATCTGTGCGATGCGAAAGGCACGGCCTTCGATACTGCTAAGAAAATTCTGCATTACTCATAAGTCTTAAACAATGTCTCAGCCATGCCCATTAGCATCCTTACTATTAAAACGCAGTCATCAACGGTTTGACGACAAACAACCTTAAAAATATTTTTTGTCTAGCAATAATAAAAGCGATACATATGCTACCAGAATCGGCCTATAGCTGTGCTGTTGATGCTCCATAGAGTAATTTAATGAAGAGAAGCTCGGACTTGGGTTCCTGCAAAACTAAGTGTTATTCAAACTTAACGTGCGTTACGTTTTTTTGGTACTTCAACAGGTTTCAAGTTTGGAAAGGCCAGTTTTTTGTTGGAAGCTAATAAAACCTCAATTTTGTTAGCAGGTTCTGGGCGGCTAAAATAATAACCTTGGATTTGATCACAGCCGCGTGCTGCCAAGTAAGTCACTTGTGCGGATGACTCTACCCCTTCTGCCACCACTTTCAGGTTCAGGTTTTTCCCAAGTGAGATAATGGCGTCGACAATGGGTACTTTGTCGTTATTAAGGACGATATCGTCAATAAATACTTTATCTATTTTTATCGCGTCCAGTGGCAAGCTATTTAGATAGGACAGGCTGGAATATCCCGTACCAAAATCGTCGACCGAGAGTTTAATACCTAGTGCTTTTATTTCGTGCAAGATTTTAAGTGAGGTTTCAGTATTGTCCATGAACAAGCTCTCAGTCAGCTCAAGCTCCAGACATTCCGCTTTGAGCCCTGTTTCAACAAGTATAGTTTTAATGGATTCAACAAGATTATCTTGTTTGAACTGACGTGCAGATAGATTGACGGCCATCAAGTGATTACCTAGTCCCGCTTTCTGCCAAGCGACAGCCTGCTTACAAGCCGTTCGCAAAACCCACTCACCAATCGATAATATGAGGCCGGTCTCTTCAGTCATGTGAATAAAGTTGTTGGGTGGAACGATTCCAAGTTCTGCATTGTTCCAACGGAGAAGTGCTTCAACACCGACAATCTGCTTTGAGGCCAGGTCGACTTTTGGTTGATAGTGCAGGTAAAATTCACTTTGTTCAAGCGCTTTGCGAAGGAGGGTTTCCAGATGCATGCGTTCTGCCGCTTTTTCGTTCATGGATTGCGTGAAGAATTGGAAGTTGTTTCTACCAAGTTCCTTGGCACGGTACATGGCGATATCGGCATGTTTAATCAATACATCTGCTGAGAAGCCGTCATTTGGATAAACCGAGATGCCTACACTGCAAGTGGTGACGAGTTCCTGCATATTCACTTTCATTGGTGTTGCTACCGAATCAATCAAGCGATTCAAAACGTTTAGCCTGGAGTTTTCATCCATGTCGCCTTGCAAGATGATGATAAATTCATCGCCTCCAAAGCGCGCCACAGTGTCGGCTTCACGTATGCCAGCTTGTAACCGCTTAGAAATTTGCACAAGCAGATCGTCACCTGCATGATGACCCATGCTGTCATTCACATATTTAAAACGGTCCAGATCGAGAAAAAGCACCCAAATTGGATTGCCCGTTCTATCGCTGTGTTCCATCGCCTGTTGGAGACGGTCTTGGAGCAGAATACGATTTGGTAAACTAGTCAGCGTGTCATATTGTGCCTGTAACAGAAGTTTTTCTTCACGTTCCTGTGCCGAGATCACCAGACCAATGCGACTTGCGAGCTCTCTAAACTCATTCCAGTCAGCATCCTGCTCATCTAGTCGGGCTTTACTGCTTACTGCAAGAAATGCACATATCTCGCGTTGCCAAAAGATAGGTACTGCCCAAAGATAATGATCTCCCAGCTCCGCAGCTAACCTTTCATGCGCAAAGTTATTGCTCATCGTGCAGTGACTCACATGTCCTTGCCCATAGACTTTGATTGCATTGATTTCTCTGATGGAGACGGGTATCCGTGCTGATGATAATGCCGGGTTGCCGGCAATATTGACACTGCACTGGACTTCGGAGCCTGTTTTTTCATCCAATCGGAAAATATAGAAAGAGGCATCAGGTTTGAGTTGTTGCATTCTAAGCATCACTTGATATATGAGTTGCTCAACATCCAGCTTTGTAACAATTTCTTGGTCAATCGAGGAAAGTGACCGTAAAGTATCGAATTGCTTCTTGATACGAGATGACATAGTGTTGAAAGCACTTGCCAGCTCGGAAAACTCAGACGAGCCATCCACTTTTACCGATGAGAAATCACCCAGGGAGACTTTTTTTGTACCTTCAATCAAGCGTTCTAGAGGCACCATGGTTCTTCTAATCTGTATCAGACTTAACAAGCCAACCAGCAGCAAGCTCAGGATAGCGATTCCGATATAACTGTCACTTCCGATAGTGGTTGCAAATTTGTCTGCAGTGGCTGGATAGCGCCGACTTGTTTCGTACACCCATGAGTTAGTGTCAAAATTTCCACGAAGGAAAAGCTCCCATGCACCAGTATTAGCCACGTCCGCCTTCTCGGCATTTAGCGCAGAGGGTTCATCTTTAGAGCAAAAAATTCTGATTTTCGTTTCTGCAGCCAGTTGATAAACGCAAACATTGATATCCTCAGGATAGTTCTCTTTTTTACCGAAAAGAAAATCCGGATTAATTTCAGCCACAAGGAGTGTTTTTAGATACTTGGTTTTTTGATGGGGCAAAGCCAGATATATCGTTGGCTTGTCTTTGGCGTTATCTGACGGCAATATAATGAGCTCAGCACGATCACCATGAATGTTTACTATGGCGTTGCGAACAATGGCCTCGGATGAAGCCGAAAGACGTTCCATTTCGCCATATTTGTTCAGAATTTTGCCATCAAGCTTCATTTGAGCTAGTGAGCGAAACATGGGCTGACTTAGTGACTCAAGTTCAGAATTTTGTAGGGTGTCGCTATTGATTAATTCTGAAAACTGCTTTAACTTCTCACTTACTAGGCTCAAATTAGAAAAACTAGCTAATGCATAGCTCTGGCTTTTATCTACAAGCGATTTGTGCTCATAATCGCTAACAAGCTGAAAAGCTGCGTGACGAGACAATCCCGTCATGAGTGATGCTGGGATGGTTGCAGCAAGCAAAAGCAAGAGCGCAATTCGCTGGGCGACTTTGCTTTTTAGAAATGTCCCTGAAATCTTCATGAAACCTTAATATTTTGCAGCGAGATCTACAAACTTTCCATCATTAGCGCGTAGTACATCGTCTAAACTATCCTTCTGCGTGATTGGGAGTTTTGTTTTATTATCCTTGCCCGTACTATAAAGGTCAAAGTCTGAATTAAGTGGATTCAGGTTTTTATCGCGCCGCGCGCCACCATTCCCATTTTTGTCCAAATTAAGATATCGATACGGGTTACCCCAAGGGTCAAGCTGACCGCCCAGACCAATGTCTGCAAGGGCATCTGGATAAGTACCATCATCCTGGTAGTAAGCTCCAATTTTCGTAGAAATCACAGCAATATCGCTAATTGCCTGATCAACTCTAATCTGTTCTTTATAATCCTGATAGACTGGGACTCCGATTGCCGCGAGTATCCCTACAATGGCGATTGCCATGATAAGCTCGATTAATGTCAGGCCGCGAGTGGACAAATTAGTGTTGTATTTTTGCTTTTTCATCGTTGAATTTGTTTAAAATATACTCTGTAATACGCAATAAATATGCCAGTTTTGGTGGGGAAGTACCTAAGTACATTTACGGCAAAAATACTAAATAACTTAAGCGTTCCAGGGCAATAAAATTCGATTGAATTAGCCTTGAGAATAACAAAGGGTACTTAGTGTCTGGATATCATCACAAGTGACACGGGGACAGCCCAGAGTAAGTACTTATTAAATTATTTACGAACCGATGGATAAAAAATTTTTTCAATTAAAATATCGTATGCAAAACATTCCTGAAATCAGACCGAATCAATCGATAGAGTTGCTTAAATCGCTGCATATTCTAACGCGCGATGGCAAACTGAATCAGGATAGCCGCCGTAAACTCAAGCAGGTGTACCACTTGGTGAATTTTATTGAGCCACTATTTAGCGAGGTTTTGGCGCATAACCCAAACCCAGTGCTGGTAGATCACGGCGCAGGTAAATCGTATTTAGGCTTTATTTTGTACGATTTGTTGATGAAACAACTTGAAGGCGGACAAGTTGTTGGCATAGAAACATGCGCAGAATTAGTCGAAAAATCACGCCAATTAGCGTTAGATTGCGGCTTTGAACGCATGCGTTTTCTGCATTTAACGGTTGAGCAATCAATTAGCTCAAACTCAATTCCTGATAAGGTGGATATTGTCACTGCACTGCATGCTTGTGATACTGCGACGGATGATGCCATTCAATTTGGCTTAAAAAAACATGCTAAATTTATAGTCTTGGTACCATGTTGTCAGGCTGAAATTGCGGAGGTGTTACGCAAACATAAAAATGAAAGTTTTGGCAAAACGCCATTAAGCGAAATTTGGCGCCACCCCATCCACACACGCGAATTTGGTAGCCAAATCACCAATGTACTGCGCTGCTTGCAATTAGAAGCGGTAGGCTATCAAGTGACGGTAACTGAGCTAGTAGGATGGGAGCATTCGATGAAGAATGAGCTGATTATCGCCAAATATACAGGTCAGCCGCGTAAAAATGCACGCGGTAGATTAGAGGCTATTTTGCAAGAACTTAATTTAGAAACCTTGCAAGGCAGGTTTGCCAGCTAATCAAGATATTTGCTGATGTTGATTTTGCTAGATTTTTAGTGCTTGTATATTCTCAATTATATTTTCTTGGCCGATTTTCCCAGCGATACCTGCGCGCTTCATTTTTTCTAATAGATTTGGGCGCACTTCACACAGCATCAGGCGAGTATTGTTTCTCTCACAAGTATCAACGAGATCCCACAATGTTTGTAAGCCAGTGGCATCAATAATCGGCACCTGCCCCATACGCAATACCAATACATCGGCATGGCTATGCACATGCTGCAACGCGCTCATCAGGCTTTCTGCGGCACCAAAAAAGAACGGGCCTTCCATTGCATACACCGCCACATTACTGGGCAATGTAAAACTGTCATTCTTAGTTTCTTGTACCAACTCTGCATGGGTTTGTTGTTGAATGCTCACTGCTTCGCTCATACGCTTCATAAATAACAGGGCGGCCAACATGACGCCAATATTCACTGCCACGACTAGATCGGTGAATATCGTTAATAAGAAAGTAATTAGCAGCACTGCTATATCCGCTTTAGGCGCGGTGCGCACCATGTGCGAAAAACGATGCATCTCACTCATGTTATACGCCACCACAAACAATATCGCAGATAATGCACTTAACGGGATATGCACCGCCAGTGGTGCTAATGCCAACACGATGACAATCAATGTAAGCACATGCACAATGCCAGCCAATGGGCTGGTGGCACCATTGCGGATATTGGTAGCGGTACGAGCAATCGCTCCTGTAGAGGCAAAGCCGCCGAATAATGGTGAGAAAATGTTAGCAACTCCTTGACCAACAAGTTCCTGGTTAGAGTCATGCTTGGTGCCCGTCATGCTGTCCGCCACTACCGCAGAGAGTAGAGATTCAATCGCGCCTAATAGCGCAATGGTAAATGCAGGGCCAATGAGTTGTAATACTTGAGAAAATCTGATGGGCAAAAACTCAAACTTAGGCAAACTTTGAGGGATACCACCAAAGGCCGAGCCAATTGTGGCAACGCCTTTAAAATCAAATAGTGCTTGTATCAGAGTTGCTGAAACCATGGCAACTAAAGGTGAAGGTATTCGCTTAAACACGCGAGGTGAAAAAATCAACACGAGCAAGGTAAACAAACCGAACAAAGTTGTTTCAATTTGCAAGCTAGGAAACGCCTGTAGCAAATCCCATAGTTTTTCATGGAAATGCTCTGCACCCAACTTAGGGCTCAGGCCAAAAAAATCTTTCCATTGACCTACCCAGATAATTACCGCAATGCCGCTGGTAAATCCGACAATCACAGGGTCTGGAATAAATTTAATGACACCGCCAAAACGCACCAAACCCATGACAAGCAGCATAATCCCTGCCATTAAGGTAGCCATTTGCAAACCCGCAATACCGTATTTCGCGGTGATGCTGGCAAGTATCACGATAAACGCACCTGTAGGGCCTGATATTTGCAATCGACTACCACCAAACAACGAGCTGAGACCACCCGCAACAATGGCCGTATAGATGCCTTGCTCTGGCTTAGCGCCTGAGGCAATGGCAAATGCCATTGCTAACGGTAGCGCCACAATGCCGACAATAACACCCGCCAACAGGTTGTTAAGCCAATGTGGCTTTTTGAACAAACCTGCATGTTTGGCTTCTAGGAATGCAATCATAGATTCAACACGTTCAATGTGCTTTGTTTGAGTAGATAAGCTTTGTTATGTTAGCACGTAGGGCATAAGCACTAAAAGCACTTGTGCCTAGCATGATAAAATTCTGCTTTATGAATGCCAATAAGCTTGTAAATTTGAACTTCACGTTTGCCAACCTAGAAACCGCCTTGCAAAACTGTATGTTGGTAGATCGCCATGCGCTACGCCACAAGTTGCGCAATGCCGTGGATTTGCAAAGGTTGTCCGATGAAAGCGCTCGATTAAAGGCACAGCGTTTATTAGGTGAAATTGCGCAAAAGGTACGTGCATCACAGCAAAAATATCGACAAAGACTCACCAATTTACCTAAGCCAGAATATCCCTTAGAGCTACCAGTATCAAGTCGTCGCGATGAAATAGCTAAAGCGATACAAAACAACCAAGTTGTCATTGTGTGCGGCGAAACAGGCAGCGGTAAAACCACGCAGTTGCCCAAAATTTGCTTAGAACTTGGTCGCGGTGTTTCGGGCTTAATCGGCCACACGCAGCCACGCCGCATTGCTGCGCGTTCGGTGGCAAGCCGCATCGCGCAGGAGCTAAACTCAACGCTGGGCGAGGTGGTGGGTTACAAAGTGCGTTTTAACGACAAACTCTCGGAAAGTAGTTACGTTAAACTGATGACGGACGGCATTTTGCTGGCGGAAACGCAGGGCGATAAATTTCTAAACGCGTATGACACGATTATTATCGATGAGGCGCACGAACGCAGCCTGAATATCGATTTTCTTTTGGGATATTTAAAGCAATTATTACCGAAACGCCCCGATTTAAAAATCATCGTGACTTCCGCAACCATAGACGCAGAGCGCTTCTCGGCGCATTTTAACGGCGCACCTGTGATTGAGGTTTCAGGACGAACCTATCCCGTTGAAATTCGTTATCGACCGCTAATGGAAGTAGAAGAGGACGACCAAGAAGAAGCGATTGAAGAAGCCATTTTAGATGCTGCTGATGATTTATTGCGGCTAGGTGATGGGGATATTTTGGTGTTTCTGCCGGGGGAGCGTGAGATTCGTGATGTTGCCGACCACCTGCGAAAATACCAAGGGCGTTCTACCAAACTTAGGCATATCGAAGTGTTGCCGCTATTTGCTCGGCTTTCAATTGAAGACCAGCAAAAAATCTTTAAATCTCACAGTTCGCGGCGTATCGTACTGGCGACTAACGTGGCAGAAACCTCGCTTACCGTGCCAGGCATCAAGTACGTGATAGACGCAGGTTTGGCGCGGGTGAACCGCTACAGCCCGCGTGCCAAAGTGGAGCAGTTGCAGATAGAAAAAATTAGTCAAGCCGCCGCAAAACAGCGTGCAGGGCGTTGTGGACGGGTTTCCAACGGAGTTTGCGTGCGACTTTATTCTGAAGAAGATTTTAATAATCGGCCGGAATTTAGCGAGCCTGAAATTTTACGCAGCTCCTTAGCCGCAGTGATTTTGCGCATGGCCGCATTGCGACTGGGTGATGTAGCTGATTTTCCGTTTATTGAAGCGCCTTCATCAAGGCTCATTACCGATGGTTACCAATTATTACAAGAGCTAGGCGCAGTAAATGAAAAGCGCCAGATTACCGAAATCGGCTTGCAGCTTGCCAAGTTGCCACTCGACCCGCGCGTTGGACGTATGATTTTGGCGGCGAAACGTGAAAGTTGCTTAAAAGAAATTCTCATTATCGCCAGTGTGCTCAGTATTCAAGATCCGCGTGAACGGCCGATGGATAAGCGTGAAGCGGCTGACCAAGCACATGCTAAGTTTGCAGGTGAAGGTTCAGATTTTATGGGTTATCTCAAGATTTGGGATTTTTACGATCATTCTTTAAAGACTAAAAAATCCAATAAAGATTTGCTGAATCAATGTCATGCTAATTTCCTCTCATTTTTGCGCTTAAAAGAATGGCGCGAACTGCATGATCAGTTGCTCGAGATTGTAGAAGAGATTTGGCCAGAAAGTGTATCTGTGCGTCAGGCAAAACAAGGGCGCGAAGCCAACGAGCGAACAACGCAGGCAGTACAGATAGTACGACGAGGCGTGAGCGAGGTGGGTGACAAAGCCATTGTGAAGCATGGTGTACAGAAAGAAGCGAATTATGAGCAGATTCATAAAGCTTTGTTGGCTGGTCTTCTCGGCAATATCGGTTTTAAGGATGGTGATAGTGAGTCTTACACTGGCGCGCGCGGTATACGCTTTCATATCGCGCCAGGTTCTACTCTGAAAAAAGTGCGTCCTAAATGGGTGATTGCGGCTGAATTGGTCGATACAACTAAGCTTTATGCGCGCTGCGTGGCCAAGATAGAGCCTGATTGGATAGAACCATTAGCGCGAGGTTTGACCGAGAGCCAATATTCTGACCCGCGCTGGGATAGGAAAATGGGGATGGTGAATGCCTGGGAGCGCGTTTCTCTGTACGGATTAACCATTATCCCTAAGCGGCGCGTGCATTACGGGTCGATTAATCCTGCTGAATCGCGCGAAATATTTATTCGTGAGGCATTGGCGAATGGCGAATTTGAAACGCGTGCAGCGTTTTTTGTGGCGAATGAGCGCTTGATTAAAGAAGTGGAAGAGTTGGAACATAAGGCGCGTCGACAGGATGTTTTGGTAGATGAGCATCAATTATTTGCGTTTTATGATGCCAAAATTCCGGCCGACATTTTTCAAGCGACGAGTTTTGAAAAATGGCGCGAAGACGCAGAAAAACTCAATTCCAAACTGTTATATCTCACACGTGATGATTTGATGCGTCACGGCGCCGATGCGATTACGGCGGTGCAGTTCCCAGAAAAAATGGTATTTGGCGGCGTTGAAGTGTTACTTAAATATCGCTTTGAACCTGGGCACGTGTTGGATGGCGTAACTGCGACTGTGCCATTAGCGTTATTGAATCAACTCGACCCAATGCCAACAGAATGGCTGGTACCAGGCATGCTGCGAGAAAAGCTGACGTATCTCATCAAAGCCTTGCCCAAAACTTTCCGCCGCGTATGCGTGCCGGTACCAGAACTTGTGACGGGGGTTTTAGACCAAAATATAATATGTGAAGCGCCAATTAAACAGACGTTAGCAAGCCATATTCAAGCAGTGTCGGGCTTAAAAATTGGCGGGGATGATTGGGTGGAAGAAACACCAGCACATTTATTGATGAATTTTAGTGTGGTAGATGATGCAGGTCGTGAGCTGGCGATGGGGCGTGATTGGAATTTACTCATAAAACAACTTGGCTCGGCAGCCCAACTTACTTTTAGAAACGCTTCGCCAGATATCGAAAAAATTGGCTTAAAACAATGGGATTTTGGTGATTTGCCGCAAACCTTGAGCTTTGAGCGTGATGGCTTGAAGGCCACAGGCTATCCCGCGTTGGAAGATAATGTGGACAGCGTTTCGGTGAAGTTATTTGATACCGAGCATGAGGCAGAACAAAGCCATCGCAAAGGTGTATGCCGCTTGATGCGTTTTGAGCTGAAAGATCAAATGAAGCAACTTGAAAAAGGCCTGCCAAATTTTAATCAATACGCGCTTGCATTGCGAAACATCATGCCGCCAGACGATTTGCGTGAAGACATGATAGCGACTATTGCAGATCGCGCCTTTATTGGCGAGGATGAATTGCCGCGTACCAATATGGATTTTATGAAGCTGAAACAGCGTGCAAGAACGAGGCTGCCAGCAGTGACTGAGGCTATTGCACGACAAGCACAGGCGATTGCGACGGAGTACCAGTTGCTCATCACGCAGCAAAATAAAATGCCTGCAACGGTGAATCGCTTAAGGCGGGACATGGATCAGCAAGTGAGTCAATTGGTGTATAAAAATTGCTTTAGTCAAACACCTTGGAAGCAATTGCAACACATTCCACGTTATTTAAAAGCATTAAAACTAAGAATCGAAAAACAGCCCACTAACTCTGAACGTGATGGCAAACATGCGGCGAGTGTGGGTCTAATTTGGCAGCGTTGGCAGGATAAAATGTATCAATTACAGCAAGCTGGAAGCCTTATTTCACCTAACTTTCAAGGTTATCGTTGGTTGGTTGAAGAGCTGCGCGTTTCGTTATTTGCGCAGGAACTCAAAACGCCGTTTCCTGTCTCGATTAAACGACTCGATAAAATATGGCAAGACCTCACAAATAACTAATGGCAACAAAGCTCCCGATAAATAATGCTTTTGAGGATTTTTTACTAGCGCCACGTGGTGACAAACTGATTCGCTTCAACGTTAGCCGCAATACATTCATCGCGTTTGTAATTTCACTTTTAATTCATGCACTTATTTTATTTTTTGTAATACCAAAATTTCAGAGGGAGCAGAAAAAAGAGCCGCCGCCTTTTGAAGTAGTTCTAGCGCAACCCGAACAAAAAGAGGAAATTGTAGCGCCGCCACAACAGCCAATACCAGAGCCGCTCCCAGAGCCTATTAAAAAACAAAAAGTAATGACACGGAAACCGAGTAAAGATGCGAAACCGTCCGTGTTTAAAGTCCCTGATGTGCTTGCCACCAACAAGCCCGCACCTGAATCTGCGCCACAAAAAGAAAGTAAACCCAAAGAAACTGACATGTTGGCTTATGTGAATGCGCAGCGCGCCAAGCGGGGGCTAACAGAAGCAGATGCCGCGAAAATAAACGCCGAAGCGGCTGCACGCGAAGTTGGTCCAAGTGAAGAGCAAAAACGCGACGCAAAAATTAAAAGTAATTTTCAAAATGGCACCAATGGTATTTTTGAAATCACCAGTTTGGGCAGTCGTAGTGGTAGCTTTACATTTCTTGGTTGGCTAAACGATTACAGTACTTCTAAACGCCAATATTTTGAGGTGGATACGAGCACCGGTCAAGACGTGCGCCTCGTGATGATTCAGCGCATGATTAGCCTAATACGTGAGCACTATCAGGGTGATTTTAATTGGGAATCGCAGCGCTTAGGGCGCGTCGTTGTCATGTCGGCTCGGCCGGAAGATACCGCATTTTTAGAAGATTTTATGATGACAGAGTTTTTTGGGCCGAATTATAAAACAGCAATATGATGCTTTATACCTGCATCAACATTTTTTTAATTTCTGTTTCATCCAAACCTTTGCCAATAATCACAATACGATTGCTAGGGTTTTCTTCGCTCCAATCTTCAAGCAAAGTAGGTGGGTAGGGGGTGTAATGCACAGCATGAATTGCTAGCGGCGCAGGCTGATCAGCCGCATGGAGTATGCCTTTCAGGCGTAGCAAATCTTTCCCATAAGCTTGGCAAAGCTTTAAAATCACAGGCTTTAAATCCCGCCAATTTAGTGGGCTGGGCAGGGTAACAGTGAAGCTGGTAATTTCGTCATCGTGTGCTGGCAACATTTCACGTGGTTTGCTGTTTGCAAGCCTAAGGGGCGCACGCAGCCAGCGTTGCGGCTCTGCGCGCTTGCCAGTTGGGTCGAACAGTCCGACATCAATAATAAAATCAGGCTCTATTTGGCCATATTGAACTTTGTGTTGTGTGGCACCGGCATTGATTGCGATGAGTTTTTCTTTAAGCGCTGATAATTGTTTTGGTGTCGCTAAATCGATTTTGGTGAGCAACAACACATCCGCCGCGGCCGCCTGCTTGCGCGCTTCTGCGTGTTCTTGTAACTGCTGCAAACCATATTCGCTGTCGATAGTGACGACAACCGCATCTAATCGATATACTGACTCAATCACCGGTTCATTCATTAAGTTGCCTAAAATCGGGCCCGGGTCGGCCATGCCTGTGGTTTCGATGATGAGGCGATTGAATTGTGGAATTGCTTGCAGCGTGCGCTTAAAAAATAAATCACGCATGGTATCTGCCAGTTCATTTTTCAGCGTGCAACAGACACAGCCAGAACTGAGCAATACGGTATTATCCGCAATTTGCTCACTATCCACCTGTGTGGCAAGAATGTGGTCTAACCCTGCTTCACCCAGTTCGTTGATGATGACAACACTATCTTTCATTTCCGCGCGACTCAGCAATTGGTTGAGTAGCGTGGTTTTGCCGCTGCCCAAAAAGCCAGTGAGTAATGTGACAGGAATACGCTTATCCATCACAGTATTTTAACAGAGGCTACGTCAAAGCCATGTAAAATAGCGACTATGAATATTTTGTACGAAGAAGAAGGCCACTTTAAAGTCGCTACGGTCATGGCCGAAAATCCGGGTTCTATGCAAGTGGAATCACTCACAGGTAAGCGCTCTAAAATTAAATCGGCCAATGTGTTGTTGAGTTTTGAGATGGTGCTTAATGGCTTTATGGAAACGGCTCAGGATGAAGCAGATAAATTAGAAATTGATTTTTTGTGGGAGTGTTGCGGCGAGACAGAATTTAGCTTTGAGGATCTAGCAAAAGACTATTTTGGCAAAAATCCCAGCGCAATTGAGATGGCCTCTACGGCGATTAAACTGCACAGCGCGCCAGTTTATTTTTATCGCAAGGGTAAAGGCCGCTACAAAGCGGCACCAGCGGAAACCCTTAAACTCGCGCTTGCCGCGGTTGAGCGAAAAAAATTACAAGCTGAGCAAATGGCGGCTTGGGTAGTTCAACTTAACAACAAAGAATTGCCAGAAAGCTTTATTGAAAAGGCTGACAGTCTCATTTATCACCCAGATAAAAACAGCCTTGAGTGGAAGGCGGTTGATGAGGCGGCACAAACCTCTGGCAGGCTAGCGCTTACTGTAATGTATGAGTGTTGCTTGATCAAAAATGCCCACGATTATCACTTAGGTGCTTTTTTACGAGAAATGTTTAGTGAAGGTACAGATTTCCCGCCCTGCGATTTGCCAGATATTCCAGGCGATTTGCCATTAGCAAGCGCCCATTGTTTTAGCATAGATGATGCGACGACGACAGAGATTGACGATGCGTTTAGTTTAGAAAATCTAGCGAGTGGAAATATGCGTGTCGGCATTCACATCGCAGCTCCTGGCCTATGTGTACAGCCAGAAACGCCTTTAGACGGCATTGTGTTATCTAGGCTATCTACCGTGTATATGCCGGGCAATAAAATTACCATGTTGCCAGATGGTGTGGTGAAGACCTTTAGCTTAGATGCGGGTGAAGTAAAACCAGCGTTGAGTTTATATATTGAGGTGACGCCTGAATTTGAGATTGTGTCCAATGAAACAAAACTGGAAAAAATCAAAATTGCTGATAATCTGCGCCATGATGAATTGGAGCCGTTTTTTAATGAAGCTACATTAGCTAAAGATAGCGGCCATCCTTATTGGGCATCGCTCAAGTTTTTGTTTGATTTTGCAGAAGTGCTAGAAAAAGCGCGTGGTAAATTTGATCCAAACCGTGCGCCACAGATTGATTATAATTTTTATGTGGCCGATGGCACTGTAAAAATTGTGCCGCGTGAGCGCGGGTCGCCCATGGATAAGCTGGTGGCGGAACTGATGATTTATAGCAACAGCTATTGGGGTGGTTTGCTTAAAGAAGCTGGCTTGGCTAGCATTTATCGTGCGCAAACTGGTGGGAAAGTGTTTATGACGTCAAGCGCTGAGCCGCATCAGGGCTTGGGCGTGGCGCAATACATGTGGTCCAGCTCACCGCTACGCCGCTATGTAGATATGGTGAATCAACGCCAGATCATCGCAATGCTGCGCGACGAAGAACCAGCCTATCCCAAAAACGACCCCGCGCTGTACGCCACGATGCGCGACTTCGATACCATGTATGGCATCTATAACGAATTCCAGCGCAGCATGGAG
>JADGRO010000029.1 GCA_017880905.1 Methylotenera sp. | reverse complement strand
CCAGCAGACGCCGATATCGCCAAAGTTATCGACGATTTTGCAGAAAATATCCCAGCGTTTTAACTCGCTCATAACAAGTCAATACCGAAACCCTTTAGAACAAGTGCATAGACATAAAAAATCACCAAGGTCATTGCGATACAAGTCAGTAATGTCGGCCAAAAACCAAACTTAGGCAACAAATATGGAAATAGTAAAAACATCGGTAGCGTAGGGATGACATACCAAAACGTGTAATAGGCATGATTGGCGATTTTGCTCATAGGTTGCTGTTCTACATAGAGCCAAATCAGCGTAAGTACCGTCACCAAAGGCAAAGCGGCAACCAAGCCGCCAAGTTTATCATTGGCTTTGGCGAATTCGGATACCAAAACCACTACTGCGGCGGTAACGATATATTTAATAATTACAAACTTTATCATCATTTTATTAATGCTCCATATGCTCATGACTCTTATTCGGCGTCATGTTTGGCTTTCTAACATTAAATTCAACAGTTGGTTGCACGCTTTTTATCTGAGGTTCTTTTACGACTTCTGGCAATTTTTCATTATCTCCGCCAGCCAATTCATACGCTTGACTGCCTTTAGGTTGCTGATAATGGCCCGGGTCAGCATTACTGTTTTTTGCAATATTGTCGCGTACTTTTAGCAAAGTAAACATGCCGCCCATATTAATGGCACCAAACTGACCTTTACCAGTCATCATTGGCAAAGTGTTTTCAGGTAATGGCATAGGCATCATCTCCGCCATATCGCTCATCTCGGCCATGCCCGTTTCGCCCATGCTCATATAATCCGGCACTAATTTTGAAAATTGCTCCGCGATACCATCTTGACTTACTCCAATCATGTTTGGTACATCATGACCCATCGCATTCATGGTGTGGTGAGATTTATGGCAATGAAATGCCCAATCTCCTGGCGCATCCGCGATAAACTCAATAGCTCGCATCTGCCCTACTGCAATGTCGGTGGTAACCTCTGGCCAGCGCGCCGATTTTGGTATCCAGCCACCATCGGTGCCTGCCACTTGAAACTCATGTCCATGCAGATGTATGGGGTGATTAGTCATGGTCAAATTACCTATGCGGATACGCACTCTATCGCCTTTTTTAGCGACAAACGGCGCAATGCCTGGGAAAACACGGCTATTAAACGTCCATAAATTAAAATCGAGCATGGTATTAGTGCGCGGCACATAGCTGCCAGGGTCAATATCGTAGGAGTTCAGCAAAAACACAAAGTCTCGGTCGACCTTCATTGTGTTTGGATTTTTAGGATGCGTGACCCAAAACCCCATCATCCCCATCGCCATTTGCGTCATTTCATCGGCATGCGGATGATACATAAAAGTGCCTGCACGTTTAGCCTCAAACTCATACACATATGTTTTGCCAGGTTGAATAGGTGATTGTGTAAGTCCGCTTACACCATCCATGCCATTGGGCAAGCGTTGCCCATGCCAATGCACGCTGGTGACTTCTGGCAAACGATTGGTGACAAAAATACGCACGCGATCACCCTCTACCACCTCGATAGTGGGCCCGGGACTCTGGCCGTTATAGCCCCACAAATGCGCAACCATACCAGGTGCCATTTCACGTTTAACTGGTTCGGCCACTAGGTGAAACTCTTTAACATCTGCATTCATCCGCCACGGCAAACTCCAGCCGTTAAGCGTTGTTACAGGCTGATATGGCCTTCCTGTTTCGGGCAATAGCAATGGCTGAGTATCAGGTTTGTCGGTGCTTACAATTTCTGGTATAGCGGCTAGTGAGGCCTTGCTGACGGCACCCATGGCAATGGCTGCCGTTGACAGTTGCAAAAAATTTCTGCGGCTAAACATATTAAAATTCTCCTGGATTCATGGGCTTACCCACTAGCGACATCTCTAAATTACTTTCAGCCAACAAAAAATCCCGTAAAGCTTCTATATAGCTATTGACGCTCAATACTTGCGCACGCGCATCTGCCAACAAATCAAATGGGCTAATCAGCATACCGTTGTATCGCAACTGATTTTCTTGCAGAATGCGTTTACGTAATGGCACAATTTCATCGCGATATTGCTTGGCAAGCTCAAAACTGGTTCGATATTGGTTGTAGCTGCCGCGTACCTCTGAGGCGGCTGTTATCGCTTTGCCTGAAACCTCGTTTACCGCTTGCATATAGCTAGCCTCAGCACGTTTTACGCTAGCAGTTCCCCAATCAAAAATTGGCAATTTAAAACCAATTGAGAAACCTTTTTTGTAGGGGTCCCCGCGTCGCCCTTCGAGCACTCGAGCAGGTCCTAACTCAAGCACGTTAATAAATCTCGTAGCCTTAGTTAAACCTAACTGCTGCGCCAACGCTTGGGTGTTTAATTTCATTTGCTGTAAATCTAGCCGTTTTGTAAAATCTTCTGAACTCACTTGTTTAAGTGATTCACTAGATTTTGGCAAATCGGCTAAACGTTCTGGTAACTCAAAGTCTGTACGATTTTTTAAACCTAGCAACTGCGTAAGATTTTCATCCATTTGCACACATTGATTCTCTGCACGGGCAAACTCTAGAGCTGCATCCGCCGAAAAGCTTTGTTCACGTGCTTGGTCTAGTTTGCTCCAATTGCCCGCTTGACTCATACGATTAGCTAGCTCAGCAGTGGCTTCTGCCGTTTGTTTTACTTGCTCAAGGTAATGCACACTTTCGGCCGCTGCCAGCGCATTGATGTAAGCGTTTCTGGTTTGATGAGCTAAGTCTAGCACTCGTAAAATGACTGAATTTTGTGTTGCAGCATAACTTTTTTTCTCAATCTCTGTAGCTTTTGGCATGGTAAATAATGCCAAAATATTCATAGTGATCACCTGCTCAATTTTATAATCCCCATTATTTCTAGCATACAGCATGCTAAAACCAGGGTTAGGTAGGCGCCCTGCTTGCACTAAATCGGCTTCTGCAATTTGCAGCTGATAAAAATCAGCTTGTAGTTGTGGGTTGTTAAGCAATGCCACTTGCACCGCATCATCCATGCTAAGTGGGTTCTCTAATAGCGCTGTTACTTGTTGCTCATTCGCTGTTTTTTGCGTTTCTGAACTCGCCCAAACAGGTTTCTGCTTGATGTAGCTTTGCGTGGTCTTTTCTATAGTGCCAAAACCTGCATCTGGACTAAAAGTAGCGCAACCAGCCAACAACAAAAGCAGAAGTAATGCTATTGGCTTTATTTTCAAATATAACATTTGCTTATTGTGAAGTGTCTGCATAATTAATGTCTATTAAATCATCTTTAAACAAAGAAAGGCGCGATAAAGGCAAAGAATGCACCCACACCAAAAATTGCAACCGATAGCCAATAAATTTTTAGCGCGTTTTTACGTGCTTTTGTGCACATTGCTGCCAATTGCGGGTCTGCTGGGCATGGCGCATTACGCGCTTGCCACTGCAAATAGCCTGCAATAACTAACATTGCCCCCGCCAAACCAAACACCAGTGGTTTATGCTCGCTAATCCATATCAGTTGCGGAAAGTTGGATACCAAGCTGGTAAGCGTCGCGGCCGAGCCTATCGCCACCAAAGTGGCTGGCAAGGCACAGCAAATAAGCGTAGAGCCGCTGGTAAATAGTGATAAAATGTTAGCGCGTTTGGCAGTTTTTACGGCAGATAAATCAACATCCGTTTGTACATTAGCTGTCATCACTTTGCCTCCATCTCAGCTTTAATTTGTAATACTGGGTGTTCACTCATTTCAATTGAGGTCACTTCATAGCCCGCATCTTTAATCAAATCTTTTACAGTGTCGTTTGACAATGTTTGGCCTTCTTTAAGCTCTACCGCCACAATGCGCTGTTTTAAATTAACATAAACATCTTTGGTTTGTGAGAGTGCACGCATTTTTTTCTCGATGCCTTGCGCGCAAAATGCACACACCATACCGTTAACATTGGCCTTGATGGTTTGCGTAGCCGCCATTGCAATATTGCTTAATAATACAGTGATAATTGAAGCCAATAATAATTTTTTCATGATCTAAGTCCTTAAAAAATGTACATAAAGTTAAAGCGTGGTTGGCGCGAGTTATTCACGCCTGCTTCAACAAAAAAGCTTTTGTTAATTAAACGTAGCATTGGGGTAATTTCAATTTTGTCTGACAAACTATTCATATTGCGCGCTTCTAACACAAACCAAGGCTGGGTTTTATCGTACTCAGTTTCGTAAAACGAGAAGCCTGCCCGAACGCTGGTAAAATCGTGATTAATGTCTGACGCCCTGTAAAACCGATGCGTTGCAGCAAAGTAAATACGCGTGGTTTCATAATCAAACTGTACCCCTGGCGTGAACATGGTTTTGCTAAAGTTATCATCCTTGCCAACATGCTCGTCTTCTCCTTGCAAGGCGCCTATGCCACCCACAAACCATAAATTAGCTTGCGAGTTAGGTAAATTCCATCGATGCAATAGCCGCGTATAAGTCACTTCTTCTAAAGTACGCGTTTTAGTTTTATCGTCAGAGCGCATATATGTCACGCTCACACCAAACGCATCACGTGGGGTGATGGCATAGTTGATAAACGATTCGCGCCAATTATTGTTGAAATCCCCCATGACCATGAATGAGTCTTTAAAACCCATCGGCCCTGCAGTTGCGTATTGGCTTGCAAGCAGCAATAGACACATTGCTGGGGTTATTAATTGATTGAACAACATAGAATTCCTTTCTTAAAAATTGCAATCACGACCAAAAATTGGGCGCAATTAGGCTAACTTTAAGAAAGGAATATAGGTGGGCGTTGTAGGTTGGGTTGGGTGATTGAAGCGTAAGGTTGATGCGGCATGCTCAGCAATGCAGATGCAGCCAAAAAAGTTGCAGGCTGAATGTCGCTTGGCAACGCTGACATTGCACTTATGCTAGCGCAAAGTGTGTTACAAATGGCTTTGCATGTGTTTTCATGCGGACAGTTATCTTTGTTCTGCATGATTTTAGACATACCTGCCATGTGTTGATGGCAGGGCATATTCGCTAATTTCTGCTCGCTCGCTTGTGATTGCATCATGCTGTTACATATCGACATATCCGCCGCAGCAATGTTTTGCAGTGGTATTAGCACCAATAGCAAACAAGCAAAAAACTGTGATAAACGCTTTAACATGGCACTAAGATAACTGAATAATAGTTAAAGTTCAAGCAGGTAGCTTATTATGCTGGTTGATAACGAATATCAATCACCTCAAACGCTTCGTCCCCTTTCGGCGTTTGTACGCGCACAGTATCACCAACAGCTTTACCCAGCATGGATTTTGCTAACGGCGAAACCCAGCTTATGCAACCTTGTGAAGGCGCTAATTCGTCCTTGCCAACAATACGATAGGTGGTTTCACTATCATCCGCCAAATTAAACAACGTCACCCACGCGCCAAAATAGATTTTTTCTAGATGCTGCTGTTTGGTCGAATCGACAATTTCGGCAAGATCCATTCTTTTCATCAAATGTTTGCAGCGACTATCAATTTGGCGTAAGCGCCTTTTTCCGTAGATATAATCGCCATTCTCACTTCTATCGCCATTGCTGGCTGCCCACGCAACCGTCCGCACAACTTCCGGACGTTCGACCTTATAAAGTTGATGAAACTCGGCCTGCAATGCGGCAAAACCTTCAGGCGTGATATAGTTTTTTTCATCATTGATTGCTAAGGCGCCGGCCATAATTAAACTTTAATTACCAAACTGTTGTTTATCTAGCAACTGCACGTCGTGCACAAAATAGCTTGTCTCGCCAAAGCAACTGGCTGGAATGCCTTTGTGCTCCTCATAAACCAAACGCACCCGCTTGCCTACAGTTTCATCAATTTTTTTAGCTACGTTTTTATCCCGTACTGTGAAGAAGAACTTTTCGGCCTGTGTGCCAGGCATGGAAACCAAAATCAGTTCACCCTCATAGGTTTTACACACCCAACCTTTTTGTGAGAGCTTTTGCACATATCCCGCCCGCTCACCCGATGAATACACCCAAGTTAAAGCCGCCCAAGTGTAAAGCGCAAACAGCGCAATTGGAATTAACAAAAACCAAATAAAATATTTCAAAATTTTTCCAATCTGCACGAGCATAATGTTTCCATATTTAAGTGTTTTATTTGCTAAGTAATCATTATCCAATAGAATGACGCAATGTTAAACACCTTGATTCTTTGCCCCTCTGCGCGGCTCGCCCGAAGCATCCAAAACGACATCGCCCGCCAGCAATTACAGGCCGGGGGAAATCAATGGCAAAGCGCGCCAGTGCTTACGCTATCGCAATGGTTGGATAAGTTGATCGAAGAAAGTTTATTGAGCGGCGAAATATCTCAACCACGCAGCATATTAAGCCCTTTCAACGAGCAATTGTTATGGGAAGAAGTCATCACGCAATCGCTGAAAAAAAATGCCTTCGGCGAATTGTTTGATGTTTCAGGTTTAGCAAGCGCAGCGATGGAAGCGAATCGCTACCTGATTGCATGGAATTTGCATGTGCCAGGCGAACACCAAGCAGAAGAATCACGCCAATTTATGCAATGGCAACGCGCGTTTCAGCAACGTTGTGATCAACTGAATGCGCTTGAAAGTGTGCGTTATATGGACTGGCAGTTGGATTGCTTGGCGCAAGGTACAAGCAAGCTGCCAGAACGCATTGAATTTGCAGGGTTTGATCAAACTGCGCCACAAGAACAACGATTGCGCGAGGTATTAATAACGCGTGGCGTGCAAGTGGCTGAGTTTGTGACAACAAACCCGGAGCCAGCGCAAACCCGGCACGTGAGCCTAGGGAGTCAAGAAGCTGAATGTCGCGCTGCTGTTGCTTGGGCAAAGCAATTGTTAGACAAAAATCCTAACGCTAAGCTGGCGATTGTTGCGCCGCAATTAAGTGAAATTAGAAACCTATTGGCAGATTTACTGGACGACGTGCTTTACCCGGCCAGTGTGCGCCCCATTCTGGCAGAAACCACACGGAGCTATAACTTCTCACTAGGTACTCCACTAGCGCAGCAGCCTATTATTCAGGCGGCTTTAAATTTGCTACGTTTGTTTAGTAGTTATCAGCTACAACAAGCTGATATTTCAAATATATTGCTTTCTCCCTTTTGGTCTGCCAGCCAGCAAGAATGCAATGCACGCGCTTTGCTGGATGCCAAAATGCGCGAAAAATTGCCCATGCAGTTTACGCTTTCACGCTTAATTGAATTCATCAAAAAGCAGCATGAAATGGGTTTAAATATACCGCGTTTACTGGCTGATATGAGCGCGACTAATGGCATCTCAATCAAAAGAGCAATGCCTTCACTGTGGGCACAAACGCTAGAATCACTACTTACCAAGCTAAATTGGCCTGGTGAGCGCAATCTCACCAGCCTTGAATATCAAGCCATTAGTGCCTGGCAAAAGGCCTTGCAACAACTTAAAAATTTGGATGTTTTAGGTAAAAACCTATCCGCAAATGAAGCCACGCACCTCATGCAGCAAATCTGTACTCAACAGGTATTTCAGACAGAAACAGAAACAGAGTCTTCAATACAAATATTAGGCATTATGGAAGCGCTTAGCGCGCCAGTGGACGCCATGTGGGTGATGCAAATGAACGACCATATTTGGCCGCCACCTGCGCGCCCTAACCCACTGCTGCCTGCATTTATTCAGCGCGCGGCAGGTGTGCCTGGCGCAGATAACAGTATTCAAGCCTCATTCGCTACAACTATTCATCAACGTTTACTGCACTCTGCGCAAAACATTATTTTTTCTAGCAGCAAAACCGATGGTGAAAGTCAATTGCGCACTTCGCCACTTATGAAAGATATTGCAAACCAAGAAATTGAAATTCCCCTTGCAGAAACGCTTGCGGAGCGATTGGGCCATCAAGGTAATTTTGATGTGGAACATATAGATGACCATCTGGCACCCACCGTACAAGATGGCGAGCATGTTTCGGGCGGTACAGGCTTGCTCAGAGCACAAGCCATCTGTCCAGCATGGGCATTTTATCAATTTCGGCTAGGCGCAAAGGCACTTAAAACGCCAAGTAATGGCTTGGATGCGATGGAACGTGGCTTATTGGTACATGGAGCGCTAGAGCAATTTTGG
>JADGRO010000028.1 GCA_017880905.1 Methylotenera sp. | reverse complement strand
TATAATGCGCGACTTGCAAATAGTTAAGCACTTTTCACGCTGGCCGGGTAGCTCAGTCGGTAGAGCAGCGGATTGAAAATCCGCGTGTCGGCAGTTCGATTCTGCCCCCGGCCACCAAATTTAATTTGGTCTTATTCTAGGCATGTAGTAACGTATAAGTCTGTACCAGTTTTTTTAATTCTGGCACACACGATCCACACTCAGTGCCGCATTTAAGTTTGTTTTGCAGGGTAATTAAATCTGCCCCTAGCTTGATATTTTCAACAATTTCGTTTTGCGAAATATCCAGGCAATTACACACAATTTTGCCACGCCCAAATTGGCCTATGGGCTGCGCAGATAAAGGTGCAAGCGCCCAGCGGCGCAGCTCATTTGTGAATTGACCTGTTGTCATCACTTCTTTTAACCATTCTGTGGCCAGCGTTTCACCCATCAGGCGTACACCGGTGACTTCTGGCTTGCCGTTGATGGCGTTATTTTCTACTAAGATTCGTTTGCTAATGCCGCGTTTTGCATCGTTGTAATTTAGGCAGGGCGATTCTTCTGTCATGCTCAAAATGGCGTCAATTTTTTCTATTAGTGCTGGATCTGGCGCAGTTTCGTGCGCAGCACGTAAAATCAATAAGCCCGCTTTGTTAGATTCGGTTTCACGTCCAAATAAACCGCAGCTTGCATAAGTAAATTGCTGCATTAAAGCGCGCACTTTTTCTAACAAAGCCAAATCTTGGCAGTTGCGCATTACCGCCATGCGCCATGGCAGCTCAAGTTTCTCGATTTTAACGGCAGTGTGTTTCAGCTCTGGCTGTTTAGAGGTTTTATCAAGCGCGCTGCCCTGTAAAATCAAGGCTATTGAAGCCAATGTTTTTACAGGGCAGCGCGCTTTGTCAGGCATAGGTGAAGGTGTGGCCAAAGGTTTAGCCGAGGCGGGCGCTAGCGTGGTGGTGAATTACGTAAGCGATGAAGAGCGCGCCGAAAAGGTAGTGAAGCGGAGCATAGATAGCTCGAAAACAATTTTGTAGCGCCTGTAAGGATTCCGCCAGGCCACCGACAAAGTTATAGTGTGACAATATGTGTGTTCCTGTTGGCTTTTGGATGAAAGGATTATGATGATATTCATAGATAAAACTACGCAATACCCGCTTGACGAAGTCTCACTCTCTCGTCGTACTTTGCTTAAGTATGTATTAACTGCTGCAGTGGCCAATTCAATAATAGGAAAAGCGAGGGCTGAGATGCCATCCACGTCTAAACCAAGCCATGATTTATCGATTGAGAGTTTTTCAGTCGCAGGGAAAAGTGGAGGGGTCGTACACGTCGCCCAAGTAGTTAAGAGTGACACGGAATGGCGCAATCAATTGTCTGCGCTAGCCTATCAAGTGACACGTCATGCCGGAACAGAAGCGCCTTTTACTGGCAAATATTGGAACAACCACGCTAAGGGAATTTATCGATGCATTTGCTGTGACACTGCGCTGTTTGATGCAAAAACCAAGTTTGAATCTGGCACCGGCTGGCCTAGTTTTTGGCAGCCAATATCTTCGATGAATGTGGTAAAGAGCGCAGATAATAGTTTAGGCATGCAACGCGATGCAATTTCGTGCCATCGCTGCGATGCTCACTTGGGGCATGTATTCGATGATGGCCCCAAACCTACCGGTTTGCGCTATTGCATGAATTCGGCCGCGCTAAATTTTGTGCCGCAAGCTTAAGCGCATTTATTGACAGATTATTAGGAGAATTTGATGAAAAAACTATTTTTTGCAACGTTACTAGGTTTGATTTTTGCCGCATGGCAACCGCTTTTAAATGCGGCTGAAGCACCGACAATTATTGCAGCACCCACACTGGATAACCCGAAAGCGGCGAGCCCACTGCAAACCACCGTGCTGGCGGGAGGCTGTTTTTGGGGCATTCAAGGCGTTTTTGAGCATGTTAAAGGTGTGCGCAAGGTGGTAGCAGGCTATGCAGGTGGTGATAAGGCGAGTGCTAATTATAAGACAGTCAGCACAGGCACAACCGGCCATGCAGAATCGGTGCAAATTACTTTTGACCCTTCGCAAGTTTCCTATGGTGAGTTATTGCATATCTTTTTTTCGGTGGCGCATGATCCTACACAGCTTAACCGACAAGGACCCGATAGCGGCACCCAGTATCGTTCCGCCGTTTTCTATGCTGATGAAACTCAAAGAAATATTGCACAAGCTTACATTGCGCAACTGAATAAATCTGGGGCATTTCATCGCGATATTGTTACTCGTGTTGATGCATACAAGACGTTTTATGCAGCAGAGGATTATCATCAGGATTTCTTGATTCACAATCTTAACTATCCGTATATTGTGTTCAATGATTTGCCAAAAATTGAAAATTTAAAGCGGGTATTCCCTAACCATTATCTCGTGCAACCCGTGATGTTGAGCATAGGTAAAAATTAGTAAATTCGAGCCTTGGTTGGGGAGCTTCTTAAGGCTCGAACAAATGAATGCTTTTGGTCAAATTTAAGAAAATTTATTTTGCTTCAAAACTCAGCGAAGCAGAATTAATGCAATAGCGCAGGCCAGTGGGTGGTGGGCCATCATTAAATACATGACCGAGATGCGCGTCACATACGTTGCAGATAACTTCGGTACGCATCATGCCATGCGAGGTGTCTATCAGCTCGCGCACATTGGCTGAGTCTAGCGCCTTAAAGTAACTTGGCCAGCCGCAGCCCGCATCAAATTTGGTATCCGATTCAAAAAGTGGCGTGTTGCAGCACACACAAGTATAAATGCCCGCTTGGTTATGGTCGGCATATTCCCCCGTGCCGGCTCGCTCAGTCGCCGCATGACGCGTCACTTGATACTGCATCGGCGTAAGCTGTTGTTGCCACTCAGCATCGGTTTTGATGATTTTCTTCATATACATCCTGTCGTAAAAAAATCGGTACATAGTGGGTAACTAATTTTTGCTCATCCAGTTTTGTTTTAGCGGTTAAACCCTTGGTAAGAATTCGTAAACTCATTGGCTGGAACAGGTTTAGAGAATAAATATCCCTGCCCATAATCGCACCCGGCAGCAATCAGCAGGCTTTTCTGTTCCTCGGTCTCCACTCCCTCTGCAATCACCTTCATGTCAAGCTTGTGCGCCATCACGATAATGGCTTCGCACAGTGCCATGTCGTCAGAACCGGGTGCCAGGTTACGG
>JADGRO010000027.1 GCA_017880905.1 Methylotenera sp. | reverse complement strand
TTGCCTTTTGGCGTGGTCGGCCCGCTTACTGGGTCCGTAATAATAAAAAACGCACACAGCATGCTGGCGCCACTAAATAAATGAAACAAAGGTGATGCAAAGTGTGCAGGATTCACCAACCAAAACGTGCCAGAAATAAGCGCTAGTACGCCCAGGAAGGCCGTAGGTAAATGCCAAGAAATGATTTTTTGTTGCCATAAATAAAGCCCGCCAAGCAAATAAGCAATTGTCACGTATTCGCTGCCTTTGCCACCAAGCGCGCCGAATATGGGCGCTTCTCTAATACTCGAAATCTCGTGTTTCAGCGTGAGTTGCGTTTTAAGATAATCTAAAGGCGTGGCCGAAGTGACCGCATCTATTTTCACATCTTGCGGCAAAAATCCGCCAAAAATAAACTGTAATTGATCAGGAAAACTAAGCTTGGTTTGCGCCAACTGCAAGGCCGCTGGCCATTTGGTCATCAGCATTGGAAACGAGATGAGCAGCACCGCATAACCAATCATGGCGGGGTTAAACGGGTTATAGCCCAAGCCGCCATATAATTGCTTAGCGACTACGATGGCAAATAAAGTGCCCACCACAATGAGCCACCAAGGCGCGAGTGGCGGTATTGCAAGCGCCAATAGCCACGCGGTAATCACGGCGCTAAAATCCATCAAAAATGGTGTGACGGGGCGTTTGCGTAGTTTTAGCATTACAGCTTCAGCGGCCAATGCAGTTGCGCTTGCCAATGTAAGCGTCACCAAAATGCCGCCGCCAAACATCCACACGTAGGCAACAATGCCAGGCACTAGCGCCAGCAACACTTTCAGCATCATGTTGCTGACTGAGGGTGCTTCAGATATATAAGGTGAGCGATTCAAATCAGTTCTTTTCGTTGATTGTGTTTTTCGCTTGCTTGTCCGCTTCAGTTGTGGCTTTCTGTGCTTTTGCACGGGCAATCGCGGCGGCAATTAAAGCTTGCTTCTCAGCATTTACATCGGTTGGGGTGGATGAATTTTCAAGTCCTACATTATGCCGTCGCGCATCGATTTCGGCGATTTCTTTTTTAACGTTTTCATCAGCATCAGCCATATTTTTAGGTGCTTCTCCGGCTTGTTGCGCAGCCAGTTTTTGCACTTTGGCGCGTTCTATTGCCGCTGCAATCGCAGCTTTTTTGGCATCACCAGTATCCGCAAGGCCTGTTTTATTATTGGTGGCTTCTGGAGCAGTGTCTGCGTGATTTCCTGACACTGTTTTGGCAGAATCTACTTTTGCCGCTTGTGCACGTTCAGCGTGTTTTTGCGCACGCTCAAGTTTTTCGCGCTCTATGCGCGCTAATCTAAAATCATTGCGTTCACGCGCTAAATCAGCCGCTTCGTGTGCTTTATCAATGGCGATAATCTCGCTCTTGGCGTAACGGTAATATTGCACTAACGGAATATTGCTTGGGCACACATAACTGCAAGCGCCGCATTCGATGCAATCAAACAGTTTGTAGTCGTTTGCTTTTTCAAAATTATCCGACTTGGCAAACCAGTATAATTCTTGCGGTTGCAAATTCACCGGGCAAGCATCGGCGCACCGCGCGCAGCGTATGCACGGCATGGCAGGCAGAGGCGGCGCAAATAAATTGGGCGAAGCTGCAATAATACAGTTAGCGGCTTTGGTAATTGGCACATTCTCATCAGGCAGATCAAAGCCCATCATCGGCCCGCCCATGATGTAGTGCGTGGTTTCAGATTTGGCCCCACCAGCAGCTTTTATCAGATGCGGTAAAGGTGTGCCAAATAACACTTCAAAATTTTGCGGTTTATTCACGTTGCCCGTCATCGAAACGATACGGCTAAGCGATGGTTCTCCGAGTTCGAAATAGTGATATAGCGCTAGCACAGTCGCCACGTTAAACACTTGCAAACCCACTTCAGTAGAGCGTTTGTCATAAGGGATTTCGGTGCCCAACACTAAATGCACCAAGCGGCGCGCATCGCCGCTAGGGTAGAGCGTTGGTACAATAACGACTTGCATAGCCGTATTGGCAGTAGCGGCCTGCATGCTAGCGATGGCTTCGGGCTTATTATCTTCAATGCCGATCAATACTTTTTCTGCGCCAAGCAAATATTGGGCGATTTCCATGCCTTTGACGATCTCATCGGCACGCTCACGCATCAGCATGTCGTCGCAAGTAATATAGGGTTCGCACTCTGCAGCGTTAATCACTAAGGTGTGCACGCCCGATTTACCGTCGGCGCGTAGTTTAATGTGTGTAGGAAATGTCGCACCACCCAAACCGACAATGCCTGATAGCCGCAAACTGGCAATTAAAGCCTTACGGTCTGTATTTTTCCAATCTTGTGGCTGGCGATTAATCCATTCATCTTTACCGTCTGGCATGATGGTGATGCACTTATCGGGCAAGCCAGAAGGGTGCGGAATTATTGTATCTTCAATTGCTGTCACTATGCCAGAAGTGGGTGCGTGTATGGCTGCAGATACCGTTCCTTCTGCCTCTGCGAGTAATTGGCCTTTTAATATCTTGTCACCAACCTGCACTTTAATTTTTGGAATGTTACCCACATGTTGGCGTAAAGGTAACACCAGTTTTTCTGGCATCGGCAATTGTCCAATTGGCAATTGAGTAGATTGAGCCTTGTTTTCAAGCGGGTGAACGCCGCCGTGAAATCTAAATACTTTGCTAAAGTTAACCAGTGCGTTCATATTTTTAAATCATTGTTTACACGGTAAAAGCTGGTTTAATTGGGATGACAGGATACTTCCATTTCCAATTATCGGGCGTTTCGGCAATCGGTTCCATAGTGATGCAATCGACTGGGCACGGCGCCACACACAGCTCGCAGCCGGTACACTCGCTCGCAATAACAGTGTGCATCTGTTTGGCCGCACCTAAAATCGCATCTACCGGACAAGCTTGAATACACAAGGTGCAACCGATACAAACTGCCTCATCAATAAATGCCACTGCTTTTGGTTTTTCTACGCCATTTTCGGCATTGAGTGGTTTATATTCCATGCCCATCAATTCCGCTAGGGCACGCACCCCTGCATCGCCACCGGGCGGGCATTGGTTAATATCAGCCTCGCCATTGGCAATAGCTATGGCGTATGGCTTGCAGCCAGGGTAGCCACATTGCCCGCATTGAGTTTGCGGCAAGATGGCGTCAATACGCGCAATTAAAGGATCGCCTTCTACCTTGAATTTAAGCGCAGCAAAACCCAACAAAGCGCCCAAAGCCAGTGCTAGGCCAATCATGATGTACAAAGCGGTTAACATTTGGTTAGTATTTATCGAGACCTGCAAAGCCCATAAAAGCAAGACTCATCAGCGCGGCAGTGACCATGGCGATGGCGGAGCCCTGAAATACTTTGGGTACGTCGGCGGCTTCTAAACGTTCGCGCATGGAGGCAAATAAAATCAGCACCATCGAAAAACCGACCGCGCCACCAAAGCCGTACAAGCCTGATTCTATTGGCCCATGGCTTGATTGTGCATTGAGTAGCGGAATGCCCAACACCGCACAATTGGTGGTGATGAGCGGCAAAAATATGCCGAGCATTTGATACAGCAGAGGAAAACTCTTTTCCATCACGATTTCAGTAAACTGTACCACGCCGGCTATCACCACAATAAACGACAGCGTACGTAGATATTCTAAGTGGTTAGGTTCGAGCAGGTAGTGATTAATCGCCCAGCTGGTCATCGAGCCAATAGTAAGCACGAATGCGGTCGCGGCAGCCATGCCAATTGAAGCTTCTAACTTTTTAGAAACTCCCATAAATGGACATAACCCTAAAATTTTGACCAGCACGATGTTGTTGACTAACACGGCACTAATTAAAATTAAAATGTAACTTTGTGACATAGACGGACCTGTTAATTTAAGTGCGATTATACCGTGTTTTATATTTGCTTTAAACGCGATTAAATAAGTAAATTCAACCAAAAATAACGTCCACGCGTTAATCTGCAAGACGGCGCAAAATAGTACTGTAAGCAATATTCATTATAGTTACAAAGAATATATAATTATATTTTAAGCATTATTTATTATATAAAATTTATTTTAAAGACTGAATCAACAGCGTTTATGCATTAAGGCGGCAGTTTCGGTTAAAATAGAACACTTTATTTTTAGCAGGTTTTGGATATGTTGCAAGGGAGTATGGTTGCCATTGTCACCCCGATGTTTGACGATGGCAGTTTAGATTTGGATGCATTGCGCACGCTGATTGATTTTCATGTCAATGCGGGCACTGATGGCATTGTCATCGTCGGTACAACCGGCGAATCGCCTACCGTAGATGTTGACGAGCATTGTTTATTGATTCAAACGACTGTAGAGCATGCAAATGGCCGCATTACTGTTGTCGCTGGCACTGGCGCAAACTCTACCAGCGAGGCGATTGAACTTACTGCCAAAGCCAAAGCCTTAGGGGTAGATGCCTGCTTGTTGGTGACACCTTATTATAATAAACCCTCGCAAGAGGGCTTGTATCAACACTTTGTAGCAATTGCGACGACGGTGGATATTCCGCAGATTTTGTACAATGTGCCTGGCAGAACCAGTTGTGATATGACAAATGACACGGTGCTGCGATTGGCGAGTGTAAAAAATATTGTCGGCATTAAAGATGCGACCGGTGGTATAGAACGCGGCACCGATTTGATTTTGCGTGCACCTAAAGATTTTGCGGTTTATAGTGGTGACGATGCTACGGGTATGCCATTAATGCTGCTTGGTGGGCAAGGAGTGATTTCGGTCACCGCTAATGTTGCGCCTAAATTAATGCGTGAGATGTGTGTGGCAGCGATGGCTGGAGACGTTAAAAAAGCCTGCGGAATTAACGCAAAATTATTTGCGCTACATCAAAAATTATTTATTGAAGCGAACCCAATCCCCGTGAAATGGGTCTTGCAACAAATGGGTTTAATTAATACGGGCATACGCTTGCCGATGGTGAATTTATCTGCGCAGTATCACAATGATTTGCGAGAGGCCATGCGCCAAGCGGGCATACATTAATTTTTTGAAATTATTATAGTAAATGGTGGTAGATACATGAAACAGAAAGCTACATCAAAGTTAATCTCAGTTGCGCTACTTACACTGTTTGTTAGTGCTTGCGATTCTATTCCTTTTATCGACAATACGTCTGATTACAAAGGTGCTGGTCGCTCGCGCCCACTTGAAGTACCACCTGATCTAACTTCAGTGCAATCGAGTGATGCATATAGCGTGCCGGGAGGAACTGCGACTTATAACGCTTATAGCCAAGGACAGGAAGGTCAAGAAGCGGGCGTAGAAAAGGTATTGCCTACTTCGGAGGGTGTACGTATGGAAAAAGCTGGTGCACAGCGTTGGTTGGTAGTTAATGCGCCAGCAGAGAAAATTTGGCCTGTCGTGCGCGAGTTTTGGATAGACCAAGGTTTCGCGGTGAGAGTGGAGAACGCTGATACTGGCGTGATGGAAACTGAATGGACTGATTCTGATAAGATTAAAGCCAAAGAAGATAAGAAAAACATGGGCGAAAAATTTGATAAGTGGCTAGATAAGCTTTCTGGCCTTGCAGACAAACGTAAATTTCGCACACGTTTAGAGCGCGGCGAAAAAGAAGGCTCAACTGAAATTTATATGACACATCTCACAGTAAATAGCGCGCCTGATGATGGTAAAAGAGTAGTACAAACACAATACGGTAATATAGATACTGGTTATCGTCCAGAAGATACAAAGTCAAACAAAGTTGTTGAAGAAAATGACGCCGATTTAGATGCGGAATTATTACGTCGTTTGATGGTGAAGTTAGGTGTGGCAGAAAAACATGCACAGGAGATTGTAGCCAATCCAGTGATGGAAAAGCGTGCAGAAGTGGTGAAAGAAGCTGATCACAGCGTGACGCTTAATTTGAATGATCCGTTTGATCGCGGCTGGCGTCGTGTTGGGCTGGCGCTGGACAGGGTTGGTTTTGTGATTGAAGATAAAGATCGCTCAAATGGCTTGTTCTACGTGCGTTATGCAGACGTCGACATTGACGATGGTCCAACTAAGAAAAAAGGTTTGCTAGATAAACTTGCATTTTGGAAAAGCGACGATGAAACTGAAAATAAATCTAAGCCAAAAGATGAAAAAACCATTATTGATAAACTGCAGTTTTGGAAAGGCGATGATGGCAAATCTGACCCGGCAAAACAATATCGCATTAAAGTGACGGAGGCCGAAAATGGTGGTACCCACGTGAATGTGGTTGATAAAGATGACAAACGTAACACCACTACTACGGCCAATCGCATTATTTCCTTGTTGTATGATCAGTTAAAATAATGCGCTTTGCGTCACTAGGTAGCGGCAGTGCTGGCAACTGCATGGTGATTGAGCAGGCATCTACGAGACTTTTGCTGGATTGTGGTTTTGGTCTTAACGAGGTTGTTAAGCGCTTGCAAAAGCTGCGTTTGGAGCCTGAGAAAATTACAGGTATTTTGGTCACGCACGAGCACGATGATCATGTCAAAGGTGCCTTTAAATTTGCGGAAAAGTACGGCGTTCCTGTTTGGTTATCGCATGGTACATTTAAGATGATTGAGCATTTTCTGCCTGTAAATGCCCAAGCTATGGTAAATATAATTGATAGTCACAGCAAGTTTCACATCGAACAAATTGAGATTACGCCCTACCCCGTGCCGCATGATGCGCGTGAGCCCACGCAATTTGCCTTTACAGATGGTAACCACAAGTTAGGCGTACTGACCGATGCAGGATCAACTACTCCGCATATAGAACAAGTTTTAAGCCATTGTGACGCGTTGGTGTTGGAGTGCAACCACGATTTGCACATGCTGGAAAATGGCCCCTATGCGTGGCCTCTGAAAAAGCGCGTGGGCGGTCGTCTTGGGCATTTGGATAATAAAAGCGCGGCATCGTTATTAGCAAAACTTGATAACAGAAAACTCAAACATATTATCGCTGCGCATTTAAGCGCAAAAAATAATAAACCGGTGTTAGCAAAACAAGCATTGAGTCGAGTGCTAAATTGCGAGGCAGATTGGGTGGGGATTGCAGATCAAGTTGAAGGTTTTGCTTGGAGAAGTTTTAATTAGCTAAACTTAAAAGCAAAAAAGCCGACGTCATGTCGGCTTTTTTATAAGCTAAAAACTAAAATTAGTTAATTAGCTTATTTTTTCTCTTCTTTCACTGGTGCAGCAGCTTCGGCAGGTTTTGCTTCAGCAGCAGGTGCAGCAGGTGCAGCAGCTTCAGCAGGTGCTGCAGGTGCAGCAGCGTCAGCAGCAGGTGCAGCAGCAGGAGCTTCGGCAGCAGGTGCTTCGGCAGCAGGAGCAGGAGCTTCGGCAGGTTTGTTGCAAGCGGTTAGAGCGAGTGCTAATAATGCAGCTAATAGAGCGGAACGTGTCATTTTTTGTATCCTTAACGTATTGAACTAAAGTTAAACCAGTTACGGCGGACCACCTTTAGCCCAACCGAGTGCCTTGAATTTTACCAGCAATTCTAAAAAATTCCAGTATTTTTTGGATTTTTGAGGATTTTAGTCAAAAAAGTCGTTGATTCGCAACAATTTATGGGTGAAACCTCATATTTAACCTATAAAATTCCGCAATTTCTTAATCAACTTTAATTACCAGACTGGATTTCTGCTGGCTTGAAACGCCCTGAACACCTAAAATTTTACGGCTAATATCATCATTTTGTTGCATTGTGCTACCAATATCCACCCAATCTCCCAAAGGCACACGCATAGTCGTTTTAAAATCTTCGAAATCTATGCTGCCATTGCCGTTTAATTTTGAAATTCTCGGTGTAATTTCTAATTCAACTTGGTTTCCTACAGTTCTCAGCCGTACCGCAAAGCCAGTCGAAATTTCTTGCCAGTCGGTGGTGCGATCAATTTGCACATAGCGCCGTGTAATCGTCACCCATTCTTGCGTAAAAGGTACAATTTGCCCCACGCGGATAAAAGCTCGCTCGCCATCCAGCACGTTGACATATTGGCTGCTATTATTTTGGGTGGAATTGCTGCTGTTGCGCTCAATATCCACGCGAGCACTGTTAGGCGGTGTGTGTTCATTATTTGTAACGGTCACCTTGCCCACTTTTACGTTGCCACTAGCTTCAGTGCGATCTTGCTGGGTTTGCACGTTGTTGGCACTTTTTACAGTGATTTTGCGATTCACTTTGGCAACATCCAATTTGGCCACAGTTGCCTCAATTTCGCGCATGCGCTCTGGGCTAGCGTGAACAATCAATTGATTATTCATGCCATTTGCAGCGCCATCTACGCCCACCATGGGTTGTATAATCGGCAGCAAATCACTCGCAAAACTGTGCTGAAGCGTAATAATTTTAAATTCTGTCTCTGCAAATATTGGTTGTGCAAATGCAACGATGCTTAATAAACAAAAAATAAATAAATTTTTCATAATGTAATCTATTATTTATAAGCCTAGTTTTGTTGCTGAAACAGCTTCCGTCGTTTCCTCTAGCAGTTCGCCAAAACGCATCAAAAGGTTCGCACTCTCAATTTCATCATCAAATGCATACTTAAAGCGTGCCTGATCGATATGAAAGCGTCGCAGATAGTGGCGTTTATCGGCAATCATAAAGCAATCTTTGGCGATTTTTGCCATATCATTGGTCTCATAAACCATCATTTTGTGACTGTACAGTTTCAGCAATTCAAATAATCGCGGGCAATTATTCACAAAATGCTCGGCGGATTGCAAAATAATGGTGAGTTTGCTGAGCGGATTACTACTCAAAAAGTGATATAAAATTTCAAGACGTTTCTGGCTAGCGTAGTCGCCGTGCACAAAATCTTGATCAAAAATCAGCAACTCGTTTTCGGCCTGCTCAATCACCAAATCAAGCGCTGCCTCATAATTACGTTCACCCACAATAATGCTGTTAGGTTTCAGTTCAGTTTCATTCATTATTCAAACTCACTTTAAACATATAAATCCAGCCAAATAAGCCTCATAAAGCACTTCGACAAGAGCCGCATGAATATTGGTTTGCAGAGCAGGTGCTGTACAACATCTTTTATCTGCAAAATCACGCATCCATGTATATGTTTCAGGCGTAACAGCCAGCTTTTCGCCATTCAGATAAAAATTGTCGCCTGTAAATAGTAACTGAGATTTTAAGTCTAAATGTAAAGTTTTTTTAAGCAATTGTTTGCTAAATTCAGTTTTTGAAATCTTTCGAGACGGCTCAAACACGACATCTAGCTTAGGTTCTGTGAGATATTTTCCTAAAAAGTCTGCGATATTATTTTTGTCCCAAGTGATTTTTTGCAGCATCATGCTCACTTTTGCAATCATTTTATTGCTAATTTCTGCAGGATGGTTTTGAAGCTTCAAATCTGGGTCAGTATATAAACCTTCCGCTTGAGTATTGTCTTGCAGGTAATTTAAAAATTCGTGCAGTAATTCTTGTGTTTTTGGTGCGCGAAAACCAATCGAATAGGTCATGCAATCATCACCTTCCGAGATTCCCCAATGTGCCACCTGTGACGGCAAGTAGAGCATATCACCCGCTTCTAACAGCCATTCCTGCTCGGCTTCAAAATGTTTGAGTATTTTGAGCGGTGCATCTTCCACCAAACTTAAATCTTTTTGCGCACTGATTTTCCAGCGCCGTTTTCCACTGCCTTGCAGCAAAAATACATCGTATGAATCCACATGCGGCCCCACACCGCCGCCTTTGGGCGCATAGCTCACCATCAGGTCATCCAGCCGTGCGTGCGGAATAAAATTGAACAAAGCCAATAAATCTGCGGCTACTGGCAGATAATGGTTCACACCTTGTACTAACAGCGTCCAATTTTTGGCGGGCAGCTTTGCAAAGTCAGCCTCATCAAACGGTCCGTTTTGCACATGCCATTTGCCCTTGCTATGCTTAATAATGCGCGCCTGCTCATCATCTTCACATGCCAAGCCAGCTAATTCATTGGGGTTGAGCAAGCCCTTAAAATTGGGTATTGCACCTTTAATTAACAGTGGTTTTTTCTGCCAATAATCACGTAAAAACTGGCTGGGCGTCAAACCGCCCAATAGTTCTAAAGGTTTATCCATAAAGCGTATTCTAACCGCGTCGCAAAAATATTGCAGTGCTATACAGATAGGTATATATTACTCTTAGCCTAGAATAATAATTATATCTAACGTTTGATTGAGGAGTTTGTCATGAATTCACCTACAGAATTAAAAACAAGTGACCCTAGCATTAAAACCTTCCACGGCGGCTGCCCGCACGATTGCCCAGATACTTGCAGCATGGTGTTTCATGTTAAGGACGACAAGCTTATTTCCGTAACAGGCAACCCGGATCACCCTATGACGCGCGGCGGCCTGTGCGTGAAACTCAAAGATTACGAAAAACGCCATTATCATCCTGACCGCTTGCTTTACCCCATGAAACGTACCGGCCCCAAAGGCAGCAAGCAATTTAAGCGCATCACTTGGGACGAAGCGTTAGATGAAATTACCAGTAAATGGAAAGCGATTATCGCCGAGCACGGACCGCGCGCCATCATGCCCGCCAGTTATCTGGGCAATCAGGGGTTGGTGCATGGTTTAAATGGCGGCGATGCTTTTTTTAACCGTCTGGGGGCAACGGTCACAGAGCGTACTTTCTGCGGAGAAGGCTCATGCACCGCATGGTTATTGACTGTTGGCCCAACTGCAGGTGTTGATCCGGAAAGCTTCATCCACTCTAAATACATCATCATCTGGGCGTGTAACTCTGTATCTACTAACTTGCATCACTGGCACATCGTGCATGAGGCGCAGAAAAAAGGCGCCAAAGTGGTGGTGGTGGATTCTTATGCCTCTAAAACCGCCAAAGAGGCCGATTGGCACATTGCGCCCAAGCCCGGTACTGATGGCGCGCTGGCCATGGCAATGATGAACGTGATTATCGAAGAAGGCTTGGTAGACCAAGATTATGTCGATAATTACACCGTTGGTTATAAGGAACTCGCTGCCCGCGCCAAAACCCGCACACCGGAATGGGCGGAGAAAATCACGGGTATTCCCGCAGCGGATATTCGCAAATTTGCGCGTGAATACGCTACCACGCCACCCGCGGCAATTCGCTTAGGTGTCGCACTGGAAAGAAGCTATGGTGGTAGCCAAGCCATTCGCGCTGTCACTTGCCTGCCTGCGTTGATAGGCGCCTGGCGCCATGTCGGTGGCGGTGCGCTGCAGTTTCCGGTGTGGGAGCACCCATA